>NZ_JBWKPN010000036.1:0-661 GCF_059418265.1 Variovorax sp. GW821-FHT09B05 | reverse complement strand
TCTTCCACGGGCATCAGGAACGTGCCGTCCACGGCGCGCTCGGGCGTCGGGATGTACGTGTCCAGGGCTTCGGCCAGCTTCATGATCGCGCCTTCGCCGAGCTCGCCCTTGTCGCCTTCCAGGGCCAGCTTCGCCGAGCCGTGGATGATCGGGGTGTCGTCGCCGGGGAATTCGTACTTGTCGAGGAGTTCGCGAACTTCCATTTCGACCAGCTCGAGCAGTTCCTTGTCGTCGACCATGTCGCACTTGTTCAGGAACACGATGATGTAGCCCACGCCCACCTGGCGAGCCAGCAGGATGTGCTCACGCGTCTGGGGCATCGGGCCGTCGGCGGCCGAGCACACCAGGATCGCGCCGTCCATCTGGGCGGCGCCGGTGATCATGTTCTTCACGTAGTCGGCGTGACCGGGGCAGTCGACGTGTGCGTAGTGGCGGTTGGCCGTTTCGTACTCGACGTGCGCGGTGTTGATCGTGATGCCGCGGGCCTTTTCTTCGGGCGCAGCGTCGATCTGGTCGTAGGCCTTCGCTTCGCCGCCGAACTTCGACGACAGCACCGTCGCGATCGCAGCCGTCAGCGTCGTCTTGCCATGGTCAACGTGACCGATCGTGCCCACGTTCACGTGCGGCTTCGTGCGGGTGAATTTACCTTTTGCCATTTTTC
>NZ_JBWKPN010000035.1:3770-5695 GCF_059418265.1 Variovorax sp. GW821-FHT09B05 | reverse complement strand
AGCCTGACGATGACCTACTTTCACACGGGAACCCGCACTATCATCGGCGCTGAGTCGTTTCACTGTCCTGTTCGGGATGGGAAGGAGTGGGACCAACTCGCTATGGTCATCAGGCATAAAGGGTTGTCTGGCTGATCACATGATCAACCAAACGAATTCATAGAGTTTTGAATCAGCACGCGCTTAGGCGTTATTTGAATGTATTTTGAATGCGTCAACTTGGCATAACACCTTGATCTTCTGATCAAAGTTATAGGGTCAAGCCGCACGAGCAATTAGTATCAGTTAGCTTAACGCATTACTGCGCTTCCACACCTGACCTATCAACGTCCTGGTCTTGAACGACTCTTCAGGGGGCTCGAGGCCCCGGCAGATCTCATCTTGAAACGAGTTTCCCGCTTAGATGCTTTCAGCGGTTATCTCTTCCACACTTAGCTACTCGGCAATGCCACTGGCGTGACAACCGATACACCAGAGGTGTGTCCACTCCGGTCCTCTCGTACTAGGAGCAGGCTTCCTCAAATCTGCAGCGCCCACGGAAGATAGGGACCAAACTGTCTCACGACGTTTTAAACCCAGCTCACGTACCTCTTTAAATGGCGAACAGCCATACCCTTGGGACCGGCTACAGCCCCAGGATGAGATGAGCCGACATCGAGGTGCCAAACACCGCCGTCGATATGAACTCTTGGGCGGTATCAGCCTGTTATCCCCAGAGTACCTTTTATCCGTTGAGCGATGGCCCTTCCATACAGAACCACCGGATCACTATGTCCTGCTTTCGCATCTGCTCGACTTGTCAGTCTCGCAGTTAAGCACGCTTATGCCATTGCACTATCGTCACGATGTCCGACCGTAACTAGCGTACCTTCGAACTCCTCCGTTACGCTTTGGGAGGAGACCGCCCCAGTCAAACTGCCTACCATGCACTGTCCCCGATCCAGATAATGGACCTAGGTTAGAACCTCAAACACACCAGGGTGGTATTTCAACGTTGGCTCCACAAGATCTAGCGACCCTGCTTCAAAGCCTCCCACCTATCCTACACAGATCTGTTCAAAGTCCAATACAAAGCTACAGTAAAGGTTCATGGGGTCTTTCCGTCTTTCCGCGGGGAGATTGCATCATCACAAACATTTCAACTTCGCTGAGTCTCAGGAGGAGACAGTGTGGCCATCGTTACGCCATTCGTGCAGGTCGGAACTTACCCGACAAGGAATTTCGCTACCTTAGGACCGTTATAGTTACGGCCGCCGTTTACTGGGACTTCAATCAAGAGCTTGCACCCCATCATTTAATCTTCCAGCACCGGGCAGGCGTCACACCCTATACGTCCACTTTCGTGTTTGCAGAGTGCTGTGTTTTTAATAAACAGTCGCAGCCACCGATTTTTTGCAACCCATTCATGCTCCGTTGTTCACTTCACACTAATAGGGCACACCTTCTTCCGAAGTTACGGTGTCAATTTGCCGAGTTCCTTCTCCTGAGTTCTCTCAAGCGCCTTAGAATACTCATCTCGCGCACCAGTGTCGGTTTGCGGTACGGTCGTATACAGCTGAAGCTTAGTGGCTTTTCCTGGAACCTCGTTCAGTCACTTCGCGAGCAAGCTCGCTCGATCGTTGGCCTCGGTATATGTGCACCGGATTTGCCTAATGCACGCCTACATCCAACTAAACCGGGATATCCAACACCCGGATGACCTATTAAGATCCGTCCCCACATCGCACTGTATATCGGTACAGGAATATTGACCTGTTTCCCATCAGCTACGCATCTCTGCCTCGCCTTAGGGGCCGACTCACTCTACGCCGATGAACGTTGCGTAGAAAACCTTGCGCTTACGGCGAGGGGGCTTTTCACCCCCTTTAACGCTACTCATGTCAGCATTCGCACTTCTGATACCTCCAGCACGCTTTACAACGCAC
>NZ_JBWKPN010000035.1:0-3676 GCF_059418265.1 Variovorax sp. GW821-FHT09B05 | reverse complement strand
CGCACCTTCACAGGCTTACAGAACGCTCTCCTACCACTTGCAATAAATTGCAAATCCGCAGCTTCGGTAACTGGCTTAGCCCCGTTACATCTTCCGCGCAGGACGACTCGATCAGTGAGCTATTACGCTTTCTTTAAATGATGGCTGCTTCTAAGCCAACATCCTGACTGTTTTAGCCTTCCCACTTCGTTTCCCACTTAGCCAATTTTAGGGACCTTAGCTGGCGGTCTGGGTTGTTTCCCTCTTGAGTCCGGACGTTAGCACCCGGTGCTCTGTCTCCCAAGCTGTACTCTTCGGTATTCGGAGTTTGCCTTGGTTTGGTAAGTCGCCATGACCCCCTAGCCAAAACAGTGCTCTACCCCCGAAGGTAATACTTGAGGCACTACCTAAATAGTTTTCGGAGAGAACCAGCTATTTCCAAGTTTGTTTAGCCTTTCACCCCTATCCACAGCTCATCCGCTAGTTTTGCAACACTAGTCGGTTCGGACCTCCAGTACCTGTTACGGCACCTTCATCCTGGCCATGGATAGATCACTTGGTTTCGGGTCTACACCCAGCGACTGATCGCCCTATTCGGACTCGATTTCTCTACGGCTTCCCTATTCGGTTAACCTTGCCACTGAATGTAAGTCGCTGACCCATTATACAAAAGGTACGCAGTCACCCTTGCGGGCTCCTACTTTTTGTAAGCACGCGGTTTCAGGATCTATTTCACTCCCCTCCCGGGGTTCTTTTCGCCTTTCCCTCACGGTACTAGTTCACTATCGGTCGATGATGAGTATTTAGCCTTGGAGGATGGTCCCCCCATATTCAGACAGGATTACACGTGTCCCGCCCTACTTTTCGCTAGCTCAGTACCACACAAGTCTTTTAACGTACGGGGCTGTCACCCACTATGGCCGGCCTTTCCAAGCCGTTCTGATAAGTCTTGTGCTATCACTAGCAGGCTCTTCCGATTTCGCTCGCCACTACTTTCGGAATCTCGGTTGATGTCTTTTCCTCGAGCTACTGAGATGTTTCAGTTCACCCGGTTCGCCTCGCATAGCTATGTATTCACTATGCGATACCTTTCGGTGGGTTTCCCCATTCGGAAATCTCCGGATCAAAGCTAATTTGCCAGCTCCCCGAAGCTTATCGCAGGCTATCACGTCCTTCGTCGCCTATCATCGCCAAGGCATCCACCACGTGCTCTTATTCACTTGACCCTATAACTTTGACGTTTCTTCACAGAAACCAAAGTCAATCAAGGAATTGCCAGGTCTTTCACCTGGCGCGTTATGCCGTCTTCATAAATCGATTTGACTCGAAATTGAAGTTCATATTGACGCAATCAAAAATTCAAGTTGCTGACGGCACGGTGAGCCATGAAGCTCTTTCCGTCAGCAACGCTGATTCAACTCTATGAATTTTTAAAGAACAGCCGATTGATCAAGAGATCCTGATCAACAACAAAGAAGCCTCATGCTTTCGCAGGAAGCCGCTTTGGTGTTGAAACGTTCCGATGGAACCGATTATTGGTTGTGGTGGAGGATGACGGGATCGAACCGACGACCCCCTGCTTGCAAAGCAGGTGCTCTCCCAGCTGAGCTAATCCCCCAAACTCTCACACACGAGATATTAGAAGATTTGGTGGGTCTAGTTGGGCTCGAACCAACGACCCCCGCCTTATCAAGACGGTGCTCTAACCAGCTGAGCTACAGACCCATTCGCCAATCATCTTCGAAATCGAAGACAACCGACTTCTTCCAACAACCGATAAGTGTGGGCGTTTAAATTAAATTGCTTGTTTCCAGAAAGGAGGTGATCCAGCCGCACCTTCCGATACGGCTACCTTGTTACGACTTCACCCCAGTCACGAACCCTGCCGTGGTAATCGCCCTCCTTGCGGTTAAGCTAACTACTTCTGGCAGAACCCGCTCCCATGGTGTGACGGGCGGTGTGTACAAGACCCGGGAACGTATTCACCGTGACATTCTGATCCACGATTACTAGCGATTCCGACTTCACGCAGTCGAGTTGCAGACTGCGATCCGGACTACGACTGGTTTTATGGGATTAGCTCCCCCTCGCGGGTTGGCAACCCTTTGTACCAGCCATTGTATGACGTGTGTAGCCCCACCTATAAGGGCCATGAGGACTTGACGTCATCCCCACCTTCCTCCGGTTTGTCACCGGCAGTCTCATTAGAGTGCCCAACTAAATGTAGCAACTAATGACAAGGGTTGCGCTCGTTGCGGGACTTAACCCAACATCTCACGACACGAGCTGACGACAGCCATGCAGCACCTGTGTTACGGTTCTCTTTCGAGCACTAAGCCATCTCTGGCGAATTCCGTACATGTCAAAGGTGGGTAAGGTTTTTCGCGTTGCATCGAATTAAACCACATCATCCACCGCTTGTGCGGGTCCCCGTCAATTCCTTTGAGTTTCAACCTTGCGGCCGTACTCCCCAGGCGGTCAACTTCACGCGTTAGCTTCGTTACTGAGAAAGTGAATTCCCAACAACCAGTTGACATCGTTTAGGGCGTGGACTACCAGGGTATCTAATCCTGTTTGCTCCCCACGCTTTCGTGCATGAGCGTCAGTACAGGTCCAGGGGATTGCCTTCGCCATCGGTGTTCCTCCGCATATCTACGCATTTCACTGCTACACGCGGAATTCCATCCCCCTCTACCGTACTCTAGCTATGCAGTCACAGATGCAGTTCCCAGGTTGAGCCCGGGGATTTCACAACTGTCTTACATAACCGCCTGCGCACGCTTTACGCCCAGTAATTCCGATTAACGCTTGCACCCTACGTATTACCGCGGCTGCTGGCACGTAGTTAGCCGGTGCTTATTCTTACGGTACCGTCATTAGCCCTCTTTATTAGAAAAGGCCGTTTCGTTCCGTACAAAAGCAGTTTACAACCCGAAGGCCTTCATCCTGCACGCGGCATGGCTGGATCAGGCTTGCGCCCATTGTCCAAAATTCCCCACTGCTGCCTCCCGTAGGAGTCTGGGCCGTGTCTCAGTCCCAGTGTGGCTGGTCGTCCTCTCAGACCAGCTACAGATCGAAGGCTTGGTGAGCCTTTACCTCACCAACTACCTAATCTGCCATCGGCCGCTCCATTCGCGCAAGGTCTTGCGATCCCCTGCTTTCATCCGTAGATCGTATGCGGTATTAGCACAGCTTTCGCTGCGTTATCCCCCACGATTGGGCACGTTCCGATGTATTACTCACCCGTTCGCCACTCGCCGCCAGGATTGCTCCCGCGCTGCCGTTCGACTTGCATGTGTAAGGCATGCCGCCAGCGTTCAATCTGAGCCAGGATCAAACTCTATAGTTCGATCTTGATTTGCGCCTGATCTCGCGATCAAGCAAAACTCACAAAAACGGAATTGAAGTGAACTTCACTTCTATTCTCATGAGCGTTTTAAGTCTTGCGACTTGTTCCGAAGAACTTACGCAATTACCTTCAAACGCCCACGCTTATCGGCTGTAATTTTTTAACGATCTCCGAAGCAACTTATCGTCTACTTCGTCTTGCTCGCTGCGATCAGCGAAGCCTTGTAGTCTAACACGATTTTTAAAGAACCGTCAAACTTTTTTCACCCTCTTCACCTTCAACCACCAGCAGAACAACTTCCGTCATCCGCCGCTGAAGCCGTCCAGCGAAGCCCTCGATTATGCACAG
>NZ_JBWKPN010000034.1:0-12014 GCF_059418265.1 Variovorax sp. GW821-FHT09B05 | reverse complement strand
CAGCGAAATCAAGGAGGAGGCCGAAGGCCGGGGGACATTCGCGGAGGGAAGTACCCGCTGTCCTGTGCACGCGCCCCTGACGTATCTCAGGCCTCCACCCCCGCCCTTCGAAGTGGCAGGTTGCCCCAGCCAGCTCAATCCATCCGCGCGCCCGAAGCCTTCACCGCCTCGCGCCAGCGCGGCGTCTCGGTCGCCAGGAAGCGCGCGAACTCCTCGCTGCCCAGGAAGGCCGGGTCGGCGCCCTGGCTCACCATGCGCTCGCGCACCTCGGCGCTGGTCAGCACCTGCTTGAAGGCCTCGCTGAGCTTCGCCACCACCTCCTTGGGCGTGTCCTTGGGCGCGAAGAAGCCGTAGAAGCCCACCACCTCGAAACCCTTCACGCCCGATTCGGCCACGGTCGGGATGTCGGGCAGCGCGGGATTGCGCTCGCGGCTGGTCACGGCCAGCGCGCGCACCTTGCCCTGCTTGTGGTAGTTGGCGGCCTGCGGAATCGATTCGGCCATGAACTGCACCTGCCCGCCCATCAGGTCGGTGAAGGCCGGCGCGCTGCCGCGGTAGGGGATATGGACCATGAAGATGCCGGTCGCGGTCTTGAACATCTCGGGCACCAGGTGGCTGATGCCGCCGTTGCCGGCCGAGCCGTAGTTGACCTGGCCCGGCCGCGCCTTCGCGTAGTCGATGAACTGTTTGAGGTTCTGCACCGGCAGCTTGGGCGTGACCAGCAGCGCCAGCGGCTGCATCGCGGTGCGCGCGATCGGCACGAAATCGCGCTGCGTGTCGTAGGGCAGCTTGCTGTAGAGCGCGCCGTTGATCACGGCCACGCCGGTGTTCGCGAGCATCAGGGTGTAGCCGTCGGCCGGGCTCTTGGCGACCGCGTCGGCGCCCACCGAGCCGCCCGCGCCGGGCTTGTAGTCCACGATCAGCGGCTGGCCCAGCGCCGCCTGCAGCTTGTCGGTCAGCAGGCGCGCATGCTGGTCGAGCGGGCCGCCGGCCGGAAAGCCGATCACGACCTTGATCGGCTTGTCGGGGAAGGCCGCCGCGGCGGCGCCGCCCACGGCCAGCGACAGGACCGCGAGCGCGGTCCGCAGGGTGTTGTTCATGATCCGTCTCCTTCTTCTTGGTGAGGAGACGATCATAGGCAAGGCCCTCAGCCGGCCAGCGTCGCCTTCAGCGTGATCTCGGGCACGCTCGCGAGCGCCTTCGACAGCGGGCAGCCGGCCTTGGCGGCCGCGGCGATCTGCTGGAACTTCGCCTCGTCGAGGTTGGGCACGGCGGCGTCGAGCTCGAGCGCGATGCGGTCGATCTTGAAACCCTCGCCGTCCTTGGCCAGGCGCACGGCCGCGCGGGTGTCGATCTTCGTGGCGGCCAGGCCTTCCTTTTCGAGCGCGAAGGCGAAGGCCATCGTGAAGCAGGCCGCGTGCGCGGCGCCGACGATCTCCTCGGGGTTGGTGCCGCGCCGGTCGTCTTCGAAACGGCTGGCGAAGCCATAGGGGTAGTCCTTGAGCGCGCCGGTCTCGGTGCTGACCTGGCCCTTGCCGGTCTTGCCGGCGCCTTCCCAGTGAACGCTCGCGTGCTTTTCTGCTGCCATGGAGATGCTCCTTCGGTGGTCGGTGGATGGGGGAACGGGATGCGAAGCCCCGGGTATCGCCGAAACCGGGCGCCGCGTCTGTAGTCGCGGGCGCTGTCGCCCCGGCCTTTTCGGTGGGCCGCGATCCGGCGACGTAGAAAAAAGGGCGTCGCCAAGGTGACGCTCCGGGGGCTTCCCCGATGGGAGCCGCGCCGCGCTCGGCTTAGGCTGGCGTGCGGTTCGCGCGCCCGGCATTCCGGCCGGACGCGCCCCGCCCGGATTCCCCATTCCCCTTCCGCCCGCCTGCCATGACCCTGGAACAACGCCCGCATCACAAGTTCTGGCCCAAACGCCTGCCGCATTCGATCACCGTGCCCGCGGTGTCGCTCTGGCACAACCTCAAGACCGCCGCCGAGCGCTACCCCGACAACAACGCCCTGGTGTTCTTCGGCCGCGTCACCAGCTACCGCGAGCTGGCGAGCCAGGTCGAGCGCCTGGCCGGCACCTTGCATGCGCTGGGCGTGAAGCGCGGCGACCGCGTGCTGCTCGACATGCAGAACTGCCCGCAGCTGGTGATCGCGCATTTCGCGATCCTGCGCGCCAATGCCGTGGTGGTGCCGGTCAACCCGATGAACCGGGCCGAGGAGCTCAAGCACTACATCACCGACGCCGATGCCAAGGTGGCGATCACCACCGGCGACCTGGCCGGCGAGCTGGCCAAGGCCAGCGACGCGCTGCCCGAGGGCGAACGCCTGTCGAGGATGATCGTGACCCAGTTCACCGACGCCTTCGATCCCGGCGTGACCGGCGACGACGCGCCCGCGCCCGCCTGGGTCGACTGGCTCGGCACCCGCCATGCGCTGCCCGCGCTGGCCGGCGGCGAGGTCATGGCCTGGACCGAGGCGCTCGAGACCAGCCATCCGGTGCCCGAGCACGTGGTGGGCGCCAACGACATGGCGCTGCTGCCCTACACCAGCGGCACCACCGGCCTGCCCAAGGGCTGCATCCACCACCATTCGAGCCTGATGCACAACGCCCTGTCGGGCGTCCTGTGGGGCTGCGCCCATTCCGAGGTGGTGGTGCTGGCCGTGGTGCCGATGTTCCACATCACCGGCGTGGTCAGCATGATGCACACCGCGATCCTCGCGGCCGCCACGCTGGTCATCATGCCGCGCTGGGACCGCGACGTGGCCGGGCGCCTGATCTCGCGCTGGAAGGTCTCGAGCTGGACCAACATCCCGACCATGGTGATCGACCTGATGGCGAGCCCGCACTTCGCGAGCTACGACCTCTCGAGCCTCAGCTACATCGGCGGCGGCGGCGCGGCCATGCCGCAGGCGGTGGCGCAGCGGCTGCAGGACCAGTTCGGCCTCAAGTACCAGGAAGGCTACGGCCTCACCGAGACGGCCGCGCCCTCGCACTCGAACCCGGCCGAGCATCCCAAGCAGCAGTGCCTGGGCATCCCGTTCATGAGCACCGACGCGCGCGTGGTCGATCCCGACACGCTGAAGGAACTGCCGCCGGGCGAATCGGGCGAGATCATCATCCACGGTCCCGAGGTGTTCCAGGGCTACTGGAAGCGGCCCGAGGCCACGGCCGCGGCCTTCGTCGAGTTCGAGGGCAAGCGCTTCTTCCGCTCGGGCGACATGGGCCGCATGGACGAGGAGGGCTACTTCTTCATCACCGACCGCTTGAAGCGCATGATCAACGCCAGCGGCTTCAAGGTCTGGCCGGCCGAGGTCGAGCTGCTGATGTTCCGCCACCCGGCGATCCAGGAAGCCTGCGTGATCTCGACCAAGGACGCCTACCGCGGCGAATCGGTCAAGGCCGTGGTGGTGCTGCGCGCCACCCACAAGGACACGACCGCGCAGCAGATCATCGACTGGTGCCGCGAGAACATGGCGGTCTACAAGATCCCGCGCCAGGTGCAGTTCGTCGACGCGCTGCCCAAGAGCGGCAGCGGCAAGGTCATGTGGCGGCTGTTGCAGGAAGCCGAGAACGCCTGAGGCGCCGAGTCAGCGCGCCGGGCGCGCCGCCCGGTGCCGCAACCCCAGCCGGACCTGCGCCGCGGCCAGCAGTACCGCGCTGCGCAGCGGATGAATCACGGGCACCGCGAGGCCCTGGGCCGCCAGGGCCCGCGCGAGCGCATCGCTCACGCCCAGGAAGCCGGTGCAGCCCAGCACGATCGCGTCGGCGCCGTCGTCGCGCACGGCCCGCGCCGCCGCCTCGGTCAGGCGCGCGAGCAGCCGTTCGGGATCGGCGTCGAGCTCGCGCACCGCCGTGTCGACCACGCGCAGCGGCGCCAGCCGCGGGCCCAGCGCGGTGCGCTCGGCGAGCGCATCGATCATCGGGCGCACGCTCTCGAGCACCGTGACGATCGCGAGCCGCCGGCCCAGCGTCGCGGCCAGGTGCAGGCTGGCCTCGCCCGGGCCGATGACGGGCATCGCCACGCGCTCGCGCGCGGCGTCCACGCCGGGATCGGCGAAACAGTCGACCACCACCGCATCGAGGCCCTGCGCCTCGGCCTGCTCGATGCGCGCGAGCACGCCGGGCAGGCAGCGGTGCTCGTCGGCCGGGCTCTCGATCGCGCGCGGGCCGTCGGCGATGTTGACCTGCGACAGCTGCAGCGCGCCGCCCTCGGCGAGATCCTCGATCTCGCGCAGCTTCGCGGGCACCGGGGCGATATGGGGCGTGACGACGCGGATGCGGATCGGCATGGCGCGGCTCCTCAGCGCAGCGTGTAGCCGCCGTCGGCGAACAGCGTGGTGCCGCTCATGAAGCCGTTGCCCATGAGGAACACCACCGCGTCGGCCACTTCCTCGACGGTGCCGACCCGGCCCAGCGTGCTGATCGCGGCGAAGCCCGCATAGGCGGCCTCGCGCGCGGCGGCCGGGCGCCCGCGCCACAGCGGGCTGTCGATGGTGCCGGGCGACACGGTGTTGACGCGCCGCGGCGCCAGGTCGATCGCGAGCGCGCGCCCCAGGCCCTCGATCGCGCTGTTGCAGGCCGCGTAGCTGGCGACGCCCGGCAGCGGCCGCGCGCCCGCGCCGCCCGACATCAGCACCACCGAGCCGCTGGGTGCCAGCTTGGCGAGCGCATGGTGCACGGCCCAGTACTGGGGCCAGAACTTCTGGCGGAACGGGCTTTCGACCTGGGCCACGTCCTCGCTGCCGAAGGGCGCGACGCTGTAGCTCGCGCCGGGCGTGAACAGGTGGTCGATGGCGGGCAGCGGCGCGAAGAAGCGCGCGAGCGAATCGGCGTCGGACGAGTCGACCGTCGCGCCGGTGGCCGCGGGGCCGAGTTGGTCGAGGGCCGCCGCCAGCCGCTGCGGCGAGCGACCGCCCACGTGGACCTGGCCGCCCTGCTGGACGACACGCTGCGCCACCGCGAGGCCGATGCCGGAGGTGCCGCCGACGATGGCGACGCCTTGCTGCGAGAAGGTGTTGCTCATGATTGGATTTTTCAGAGTTCCATATTTCGGAACTTGGATCAAGATAATTGAACTCGATCATAGAAGGCCGCGCCGCCCTGTCAAGCGCGCGGCACGGTGCCGCGCGCCGCTGGAAAAAATGTGTGTCCCCACCGCGCCCGGCACGCGAATCCCTTAGCCTCGATGCGTCCTCATCCGTTGTCGATCCGTCCGTCTTCTTCATGCACCTGCGCGCGTTCCTTCCCATCCTTCTTGCCTTCCCCCTGCTGGCCCATGCCGCTGCTTCCCGCAGCTGCCTCGTCGTCGGCGTCAGCGACGGCGACACGTTGACCGCGCGCTGCGGCCGCAGCGGTGCCTACGAACAGGTCAAGGTGCGCATCGCCGCCATCGACGCGCCCGAGAAGGCGCAGCCCTATGGCCAGCGCAGCCGCCAGGCGCTGAGCCGGCTCTGCTATGCCGAGAAGGCGCTGATCACCGCGCGCGACACCGACCGCTACGGCCGCACCGTGGCCGACGTGTCGTGCAACGGCGAGGACGCGGGCCGGCGCATGGTGTCGGAGGGCTGGGCCTGGGTCTACGACTACCACGGCATCGCGAGCAAGCGCGGCGGCGACCTGTTCCGGCTGCAGGACGGCGCCCGCGCCCAGCGCGCCGGGCTGTGGGCGGATACCAAGCCCACGCCCCCTTGGGAATGGCGCCGGCAGCGACGCGAATCTCACTGGAGTGACAACTTCTTCTCGTCCTTCTGAGTGCCTTGAGGCCGGGCACGGCCCATGTCACGCGAGATTCATGCGGCGCGAAGAGCATTCGGGGTTCTTGCAACCCACGCACCGAAGAGAACAACGACATGGCCAAGAATTTCGACCGGATGGAGGACTCCAACCTTTCCGCCAACCCCACGATCCACGAGGTGTCCGATCCAGCGCGCCGCGTGCTCGTGCGCGGTGGCCTCGCCGCCGCGGTGGCGGGGCTGTTCGGCCCGCTCGCGGCCGGCTCGCTCGCGGGTTGCGCATCGACCGCCGGCAGCGGCGGTGGCGCGGTCGCCGGCCTGGGCCGCGCGATCGGCTTCAAGGGGATCGCGATGGCCGCGGTCGACCAGGTGGTGGTGCCCGAGGGCTACAGCGCGCAGGTGCTCTACCGCTGGGGCGATCCGACCGGCGTGGCCGGCAGCATGCCCGCCTTCAGGACCGACGGCTCCAACTCGGCCGACGACCAGGCGCTGCAGGCCGGCATGCACCACGACGGCATGGCCTTCTTCCCGATCGAGGGCTCGAACCGCGGCCTGCTGGTGCTCAACCACGAGTACGTCGACGACGGCCTGCTGCACGTCGACGGCATGAAGACCTGGACGCCCGAAAAGGTGCGCAAGTCGATGAACGCGCACGGCGTGTCGGTGATCGAGCTGCAGCGCGACGGCGCGAAGTGGTCGCAGGTGCTGCCCTCGCGCTTCGCGCGCCGCGTCACCGCGCTCACGCCGATGACGCTGAGCGGCCCGGCCGCCGGCCATCCGATGCTGCGCACGGCCGCCGATCCGAGCGGCACGCAGGTGCTGGGCACCTACAACAACTGCTCGAACGGCCAGACGCCCTGGGGCACCTACCTGACCTGCGAGGAGAACTTCGCCGACTACTTCGAGGGTCCCGAGTCGCCCGACGCGCACCAGAAGCGCTGGGGCATCCGCAAGGGCAACGGCGCCAAGTACCGCTGGCACGAGCACGAGCCGCGCTTCGACGTGACGAAGAACCCGAACGAACCCAACCGCTACGGATGGGTGGTGGAGATCGATCCGCAGGACCCGGCCTCCACGCCGCGCAAGCGCACCGCGATGGGCCGCGCCGCGCACGAGGGCGCGGCCACCGCGCTGACCGCCGACGGCCGTGCCGTGGTCTACATGGGCGAGGACTCGCGCTTCGAATACATCTACAAGTTCGTGAGCCGCGACGCGGTGAAGCCCGGCGGTGCGGCCGCCAACCGCGAGCTGCTCGACCACGGCACGCTCTACGTGGCGCGCTTCGACGTCGACGGCAGCGGCGAATGGCTGCCGCTCGTGCAGGGCCAAAACGGACTCGTGGCCGACAAGGGCTTCGCGAGCCAGGGCGACGTGCTGATCAAGTCGCGCCAGGCCAGCGACCTGCTGGGCGCGACCAAGATGGACCGGCCGGAGTGGACCACCGTCGATCCGCTGACCAAGGAGGTCTACTGCACGCTGACCAACAACAGCAACCGCGGCGGTGCCGGCCAGCCGTTCATGGATGCGGCCAATCCGCGTTCCAACAACACCATGGGCCAGATCATCCGCTGGAAGGAGCAGGGCGACCTCGACGGCACCAAGTTCGCGTGGAACCACCTGGTGCTCGCGGGCGACCCGAAGCAGTCGCGCTGGGAAGCGCAGGGCAACGTCAAGGGCGATGCCTTCGGCAGCCCCGATGGCCTGATGGTCGATGCGCGCGGCGTGCTGTGGATCCAGACCGACGTCTCGACCTCCACGCTGGGCAAGGGCGACTACACCAACCTGCCGAACAACCAGATGCTGGCCTGCGATCCGACGCAAGGCGAGATCCGCCGCTTCCTGCTCGGCCCGGCCGGTTGCGAGATCACCGGCCTCACGGCCACGCCCGACCTGCGCACGCTGTTCATCAACATCCAGCATCCGGGCGAGCCGGCCAACGAGCGTAGCGATCCCGATCGCCCGCTCGCGGTGTCGAAATGGCCCGACGGCGCGGGCCGCCCGCGCTCGGCGACGGTGGCGATCACGAAGAACGACGGCGGCGTGGTCGGGACCTGAGCGCCCGTAGCCGAGAGCGGACGGCGGCGCTCAGCAGGCGCCGCCGTACCAGCAGCGCAGCTCGGGCATGAACAGCCCGAGCACGAAGCTGATGCCGCACACGATCAGCATCAGCAGCGCGCACATGCGCAGGCCTTCCTCGCTCCAGCGCGGCGCGAAGATGCTCACGAGGAAGCCCGAGGCGAAGGTGCCTTCGAGCCAGTGCGCGCCGCCCCAGCGCAGGATCCAGAGCCAGAACAGCGCGGTGAGGGCGTGCAGCGCGATCCAGGGCAGCAGCGACATGGCGGACCTCCGGCTGTGGCGCGGCTCAGGACTCGCTGCGGCCGTTCACGTCGGCCACCACGCGCGCGTTGCGCTGGAAGCTCCAGTAGGCGCCGGCCCAGTCCATCATCACCACGATGCGGTTGCGGAAGCCGATCAGGAAGTACGCGTGCGCGAACAGCCAGAACAGCCACGCGAGCCGGCCGCTGAAGCGCAGCGGGCCGAAGGGCGTGCCGAGGTCGACCACGGCCGAGTTGCGGCCGATGGTCGCGAGGTTGCCGTAGTCGCGGTAGCGGAAGGCCTGCGTGGGCTGGCCCGCGATGCGGCGCAGGATGTTGGCGGCCGCGGCGCGCCCGGCCTGCTTGGCGCCGGGCGACACGCCGGGCACCGGCCGCGGTTCCTTGCCGGGCGCATGGCTCATCGCGGCCGCGAGGTCGCCGACCACGCTGATCTCGGGATGGCCCGCGAGGCTCAGGTCGGGCTCGACCTTGATGCGGCCCGCGCGGTCGCATTCGACGCCCGTGGCGCTGCCGAGCATGCGCCCGAGCGGCGAGGCCGCCACGCCCGCGGCCCACACCACGCAGCTGCTGTCGATGCGGTAGCTTTGCGCGGGCGCGCCATCGGCGCCGCCGCCGGTCTGCACCTCGAGGCCGGTGGCGTCGATCGCGGTCACGCGCGCATGGAGCCGCACCTCGACGCCGAGCTTCTCGAGTTGCTCGAGCGCCTTCTGGCTCAGGCCCTCGGGCATCGCCTGCAGCACGCGCGGCCCGCCCTCGACCAGCAGCACCTGCGCGCTCGCCGGATCGATGTGGCGGAACTCGCCCGCGAGCGTGTGCTTGGCGATCTCGGCCAGCGTGCCCGCCATCTCCACGCCCGTGGGGCCGGCGCCGATCACCACGAAG
Organism: Variovorax sp. GW821-FHT09B05; assembly: GCF_059418265.1. NCBI lineage: Bacteria > Pseudomonadati > Pseudomonadota > Betaproteobacteria > Burkholderiales > Comamonadaceae > Variovorax > Variovorax sp. GW821-FHT09B05. The sequence continues at coordinate 3,069 of NZ_JBWKPN010000034.1, read as the reverse complement.
GTCAGCAGCGCGCGGCGGCGCTGCGCGTCGGTCGTGAGCTCGGCGGTCTCGAAGGACAGCAGCACGCGGCGGCGGATCTCGAAGGCATCGGCCAGGGTCTTGAGGCCCGGCGCATTGGCCGACCATTCGTCGCGCCCGAAATAGCTGTGGGTGGCGCCGGCCGCGACGATCAGGTGGTCGTAGGGCACCGGGTTGCCGTCGGCCATGCGCACCGTGCGCGCGGCCGGATCGATGGCCGAGACCTCGCCGAGCAGGGTCGTGATGTTGGCCTGGCCGCGGAACAGCCCGCGCACCGGTGCCGCGATCGACGGCGCCGCCAGCCCGGCGGTCGCCACCTGGTAGAGCAGCGGCTGGAACAGGTGGTGGTTGGTGCGGTCGATCACCGTCACGTCGACGTCGGCGCCTTGCAGCTTGCGAGCCGCTTCGAGCCCGCCGAAACCGCAGCCGACGATGACGACGCGGGGGCGGCCTGGGGAGTTGGTCGTTTGCATCGAACGGATGATACGCAGCGCCCTGCACGCGAAGCCATCTTGTGCCAAAGTGGCCGACCCGCCGTCGGATGGCGCGAGGAGGGACAGCCTGCGCCAGGGGGCGGGTCCTTGTCCTACGCGCCGCCGTCGGAAGCATCGGCTACAAACTTCGTTGACCCGCGACTGGAGAACCCATGACGCTTTCCCGGCCGATCACGCCGGCAGCCGGCACCGTGCGAGAGCAGTTCCGCTCCGTGCGCGCCGCCAGCCTCGCGCTTGCCGCACCGCTTTCCGCCGAAGACCAGTGCATCCAGTCGATGCCCGACGCGAGCCCGACCAAATGGCATCTCGCGCACACCACCTGGTTCTTCGAGACCGTGCTGCTGCAGCCGCATGCGAGCGGCTACCAGCCCTTCGACACGCGTTTCCATTACCTCTTCAATTCCTATTACGAGGCGCTGGGCCCGCGCCATCCGCGTCCGCAGCGCGGCCTGCTCACGCGGCCCTCGCTCGACGAGGTGCAGGCCTACCGCCGCCATGTCGACGCGGCCGTGCTGGCCTTCCTCGACAGCGACGAGGCCGAGGCCGCCTGGGCCACGCTCGAGCCGATCGTCACGCTGGGCCTGAACCACGAGCAGCAGCACCAGGAGCTGCTGCTCACCGACATCCTTCATGCGCTGTCGTGCAACCCGCTGCTGCCCGCCTACAAGCCCGCCGGCGGCCCCGCGCTGCGGCTGGCCGCGGTGCCGCCCGCCATGCGCTGGCTGTCGCACGAGGGCGGCCTGGTCGAGATCGGCCATGACGGCGCGGGCTTCTCGTTCGACAACGAGACCCCGCGCCATCGCGCGCTGCTGCAGCCGCATGCGATCGCCGACCGGCTCGTGAGCTGTGGCGACTATGCGCAGTTCATCGCCGATGGCGGCTACCAGCGGCCCGAGCTGTGGCTGTCCGACGGCTGGGCTGCGGTGCAGTCGCAGGGCTGGCGCCATCCGGCCTACTGGCTCGCGCCCGACGATCCGCGCCTGGGTGCCTCGTCGGCCAATGCCGGCGGCTGGCATGTGTTCGGCCTGCATGGCGTGCGGCCGATCGAGCCCGAGGCGCCGGTATCGCAACTGAGTTTCTACGAGGCCGCCGCGTATGCCGAATGGGCCGGCGCGCGGCTGCCGACCGAGTTCGAGTGGGAGGCCGCGTTCGGCAACCCGGGCATCTCGCAGATGACCGGCCACGTGTGGCAATGGACGCGTTCCTCGTACGACCCCTATCCGGGCTTCAAGCCGCTGCCCGGCGTCGCGGCCGAATACAACGGCAAATTCATGGTGGGCCAGCTCGTGCTGCGCGGCGGCAGCGTGGCCACCCCCGAGGGCCATGCGCGCCCCAGCTATCGCAACTTCTTCCCGCCGGCCGCGCGCTGGCAATTCACCGGCCTGCGGCTCGCGAAGGATCTCTGACCATGCGCCCATTCGCTCCCATTCCCGCGGCAGCTTCGACTGCTTCTTCCTCCTCTTCTTCGCTGCCGTTCTCGGCGAAGAAGCGTCCTGCCGTCGTGGCGCCCGCTGCTTCTGCGCCGCTGTCCGAGTTCGCGCGCGAGATGCAGGCGGGGCTGGCGCGCACGCCGCGCAGCATCTCGCCGAAGTTCTTCTATGACGTGGTCGGCTCGCAGCTGTTCGATCAGATATGCGATTTGCCCGAGTACTACCCGACGCGCACCGAGCTGCGCATCCTCGGCGAATGCGCGGGAGAGATCGCGAAACAGATCGGGCCGAATGCGGAGATCGTTGAGTTCGGGGCGGGGTCGTTGACGAAGATCCGCTTGCTGCTCGATGCGCTGGAGTCGCCGAAGCGTTATTTGCCGATCGATATCTCGGGCGAGTATCTCGAGGGGGCTGCGGCGCGGTTGCGTGCGGACTATCCGGAGCTGGCCGTGCAGCCGATTGCTGCCGACTACACGATGCCATTGGTGTTGCCGGCGCCGATGCCTGGTGCGGGGCGGCGGGTGGGGTTCTTTCCAGGGTCTACGCTGGGGAACTTCGAGCCTGACGAGGCGCTGGCCTTCTTGCAGTTGGCGGCTCGGATGTTGCGTGGTGGGGGAATGCTGATCGGGGTGGATCTGGTGAAGGATCCGGCGCGGTTGCATGCGGCCTACAACGATGCGCAAGGGGTGACGGCGGCGTTCAATCTCAATCTGTTGCGGCGTGCCAATTCGGAGCTGGATGCGGACTTCGATCTCGATGGGTTCACGCATGCGGCGTTCTTTAATGCGCCTTTGCGGCGGATCGAGATGCATCTGGTGAGTCGGCGGGCTCAGAGCGTTTCAGTGAATGGCGAGTCGTTTGGGTTCGAGGAAGGGGAGACCATTCATACGGAGTACTCGCATAAGTTCACTGTGGATGGGTTTCGGGCTTTGGCTGTGAAGGCGGGGTTTCGGCCGGGGGCGGTTTGGGTGGATTCGGAGAGGTTGTTTAGCGTGCATTGGTTGGGGGCTTGAGGGCTCTTTTTTCGAGGCCTCTTTAGGAGGTCTTTTCTTGCTGAGGCAGGAGCCGGGAATTCCGCCCGGCGGCGGACCTACTTTCTTTTGCTTCGCCAAAAGAAAGTAGGCAAA
>NZ_JBWKPN010000033.1:0-12824 GCF_059418265.1 Variovorax sp. GW821-FHT09B05 | reverse complement strand
TTTCTTTGGTTACTTTCTTTTGGCGAAGCAAAAGAAAGTGACTCGCCCGCCGGGGCGAGACCCGGCCAACAGCCTCAGCAAGAAAACAACCGACAGGTTCAGGCCACGACAAAGAGATGCGTCCCATCCCGCCCCAACTGCTCAACGAGTCCAAACTCCCAATCCAGATACCCCTGCATAGCCTCCACAGAAGCCGAGGTCCCTTCATAAGGCCTCCGATACCGATCCGTCCTCTCGGTAGCCAACCGGGCTTCACCAGACTCAGAAGGAAGCCCGGCAGAGAACCAGGCAGCATTCCCCCCAAGCAGCACGAGCACCTCCACATCCAGCTCCCCACGCGAATCGAGCCACTCCCGCAGATCCGAAGCCGCATACCGAGCCAGCAAACTGCTCCCACAAGTCAACACATAGCGCCGAGCCGAAGGAACGACTTCAGCAACCGCGTCCAAGAGCTGCGCCCGAATCGCAAACCACGCCCCCGGCACATGCCGCTTCACGTAATTCGCACTGGCCGTCACATCGATCACCGCAGTCGACGAGGCATCGCCATCGAGCAACCGAGCCAAGTCCAGCGGCTCGATCTCTCCAACGGCCCGAGCCACCTCCGGATACACAGCGGCCAGAGCACCCCGTTCGCTCAACGCATCGGCAGCAGGCACAGGCTCCACCACATAGACCTCCCACCCCATCTGCGCCAGCCAGGAGCCGGACATCGAAGCCCGCACCCCATCGTCATCCGCCAGCACGATCCGCGCATGCCGCACCGGCACCTGGTGATCCGTCTCTTGCACGAGCTGCCCACCGGGCGCTCCCGCAAAGCCGGGAAGATGACCCGCCGCGTATTCCTCGGGCGTGCGCACATCGAAGCGATAGACCGTCCGCCCCGCCTCCTCGAGCGAGTCCACGGCATCGGCCGCCACCCACCGCACCCCGGCCTTCTGCGCCACGCGCCGCGCATCGGCACGCGCCTGCGAACGATGCGCGGCGCTCACCGCCTCCGGCGCACGCCGCACCGCCCCATGGTCGAGCACCTGCCCCGCGAGCTTCCAACCGATCGTTCCGTTGCGCAGCGCAGCCACCGGATTGGGAATGCCGGCATTCACCAGCGACTGCGTACCGATGATGCTGCGCGTGCGCCCCGCGCAATTGACGATCACGCGCGTGGCCGGATCGGGTGCGAGCTCGCGCACGCGCAGCACCAGTTCGGCGCCCGGCACGCTGGTGGCGCCGGGGATGCTCATGGTCTGGTACTCGTCGAAGCGGCGCGCGTCGAGCACGACCACGTTGGCGCGCTCGTCGATCAGCGCCTTCACCTCGGGGGCCGAGAGCGAGGGCGTGTGGCGCTCGTGCTCGACCAGTTCGCCGAACGACTTGCTCGGCACGTTGACGTCGCGGAACAGCTCGCCGCCGGCCGCGCGCCAGCCCTCGAGGCCGCCCTCGAGCAGGTGCACCCGGGTGTAGCCGAGGCCCGCGAGCCGCCGCGCGGCCAGCGGTGCGAGATCGGTGCCGCGGTGCTCGCCGAACAGCACGATCAAGGTGTCGCGGCGCGGGATGCGGCGCCAGGCCTCGATCTCGATGCGCGACAGCGGCAGGTTCGCGGCCCACAGCGGATGGGCCTGGGCGAAAGGGTCTTCCTCGCGCACGTCGAGCAGCACGATCTCGGCGCCGGGCGTGAGCAGGCGTTCGCGCACGGCGGCGAACGAGAGGACGGGGAAGGCGGAGGTGGCTTGGAGCGTGGCGTCGGTCATGGCGTGGTGTCGGGCGGGACCGCCCGGCGTTCGGCGGACCGGTCCCAGAGATTGGGCAGCAGCGTGTTGGTGTAGCCCGAGACGAAGGGCTTGCGCCCGCCCTCGGCCGGGTAAGTATGCCGCCGCACCGCGCCGATGTTGGCGCCATAGACATGGATGCTGATCGACACGCGGTCCGCATGCGCGTTGTGCACGCGGTGCAGGTCGCCGACGGTGGGCGAGACGGCCTCGACGTCGCCTTGATCGAGCCGCACCGCTTCACCCACCGGCCGCGCCTGGCCGTCGTCGCCGAAGGCATGGGGCTGGCTGTACTCGGCGCCGCGCAGCATGCCGATCAGGCCCCACACGGTGTGGTCGTGCACCGGCGTGGCCTGGCCCGGTCCCCAGACGAAGCTCACGACCGAGAAGCGCTCGGTGCTGTCGGCATGCAGCAGGAACTGTTGGTAGCGCGCGGGGTCGGGCTGCGCGAAGGCCTCGGGCAGCCAGTCGTCGCGCGCCACCAGCCGGCGCAGCAGCGCGCCGCCCTCGGCGAGGATGGCGCGCTCGTCGGGCCGGCCGTCGAGCAGGCGGCCGAAATCGACCACGAACTCGCGCAGCGGCGCGATCGATGCGGGAACGGCGGCGCTCACGCCGCGCGCTTCCAGAGCTGGGTGTCGGAGATCGCGCGCACGTCGACGCGCACCGGCAGGATGCCGTCGCGCGCGGAGCGGTCGGCCACGGCCTGCAGCGCCACGATGTCGGCCTCGCTCACCGGCCGCGCGGCCACCGAGGCGCGCGCGGTGATGAGCCGGGCCGACTCGATCGGCAGCCGCGTGAGCTGGCTGTAGGCCTGCGCGTAGGCCTCGGGATTGGCCAGCGCCCAGTCGCCCGCGCGGCCCAGCCGGTCGAGGAACTGCACGATGGCGGCGCGCCTGGCGGGATCGGCCAATGAGGATTCGCTGGCGGTAATGAAGCCCAGCGCGGTATTGATGCCGCGGCCGTCGCGCAGGATGCGCCCGCCCTGCTGCAGCGCGATCGTGTAGTAGGGATCGAAGATGGCCCAGGCGTCGATCTGGCGCGAGGCGAAGGCGGCCGCCGCGTCGGTCGGCAGCACGAACTTCACCGTGACCTCGTCGCGCCGCACGCCGGCCTCCTCGAGCGCGCCGTAGAGCTGGTACTGCGAGATGCTGCCGCGCGCCGACGAGACGACCACGGTCTGGCCGCGCAAGTCGGCCACGCTGCGCAGCTTCGAATCGGGCTGCACCACGATGCCGAGCGAGTCGGCCTTGCCGACGCGCGTGGCGACGATCTTCAGCGGCGTCCTGCCGACGGCCGCGGCGAGCACCGGCAGGTCGCCGGCCATCGCGGTGTCGACCGCCGCGCTGCGCTGCGCCTCGAACAGCGGCGCGGCGCCCTGGAAGTTGGCCCAGCGGTAGGCGAAGGGCGCGCCCTCGAGTGCCTTCGAGGCCTCGAACAGCGAGCGCAGGCCACCGGCCTGGTCGCCGAGCACCAGCGAAGTCTGCGGCTGGGCCCAGCCACGCAACGAGGCCGTGGCCGCGATGGAGAGCGCCGCGCCCTGCTGGAGCCAGCGGCGGCGCGATGCCCTGGAAAACAGCAGGTCGGTCATGCGGCGGCTCCCGTCGACAGCAGCGCGCGCTTGCCCGCGCCGACCAGGATCGCATCGTTCTGCGGCGTGTGGATGCGGCTGCACAGCACGTCGCGGTAGTGGCGCTCGAGCGGGTTCTGGCGCGCGAGGCCGTGGTTGCCCGTGAGCTGCAGCGCGAGCTCGACGGCGCGCACCGCGTTGCCGGTGACGGTGTGCTTGAGCAGCCCGCTGTCGACCGCCGACGGCGTGCGGCCGCCGTCGACGGCTTCGCTGGCCGCGTCGAGCAGCACGCGGTTGGTGCGCAGCAGCGCCTCGATCTCGCCCACGGTCTCCTGCACGCGCGGCAGGCTCGAGAGCGGCGCGCCCAGGCTGCCGGGCGCGCGCTGGTTGAGGAAGCCCACGAGCCAGTCGCGGGCCGAACGCGCGACCGCGTCGTAGAGGCTGCCGAGCAGCACCACCATCCAGGCCTGCTGCGAGGCCTGGGCGTCGATGTCGGTCTGGCTGCCGGCATCGGGTGCCCAGTCGGCCGGCGCGCGCAGGTCCACTGCGTGGTCGAGCGGGATCGCGACGTTCTCGAACACCACCTCGTGGCTGCCCGAGGCGCGCAGGCCCAGGTGGTCCCAGCTCGCGATCACGCGCACGCCCCCGGCATGGCGCGGCACCAGGAACACGCCGGTGCGCGGCGCCGGCTCGTCGGTGCGGGCCCACACGGCGAGCCAGCCCAGGCCCTCGATGCCGGTGGTGTAGAGCTTGTGGCCGTCGATGCGCCAGCCCTCGCCGTCGCGGCGCGCCACGGTGGCGGGCAGGCCGCCGCGCGCGGGCGAACCGAGCGCGGGCTCGACGCGCAGCGCATTGATCAGCGCGCCGTGCTCGACCGCGTCGCGCAGCACGCGCTCGCGCAGGTGCGGCGGCCAGCGGCTGTCGCCGCGCGCCAGCCCATGGTGCTGCAGGTAGGTCATGGTGAGGATCAGCGCCGTGGCGGGCTCGCCGCGCGCCACCGCGGCGATCACCTGCCGCGCCGTATTCAGCGTGGCGCCGCCGCCGCCGAAGGCCGTCGGCGCGACCAGCCCGATGAGGCCATGCGATTGCAGCGCCTCGAAGTTCTGCGCGGGAAAGGCGCCGCTGCGGTCGTGGTCGGCGGCGGTGCTCGCGAAGCGCGCCGTGAGGCTGGCCAGCAGCGCGGCGTCGGGCAGGCCGGAGGAATCGCGGGAATTCGGGCCGGCCGCGGGCCGGCGCAGGGGGATGGCGCTCATGGTCCCGGCACGTTAGCGAGCCGCCGTGCGCGCGAAAACGACGCATCGCGCATATCCAAACTCGTTTTTCTGCGTTCGCATCGGCGGCGCGGCTGGTTACGTTCGCCGTTTCCCCCCGCCCCGCCGACGACCGCATGAGCCCCTTCTTTTCCATGGACCGCCGCCAGGCGCTGCACGCCCTGGCCGCGCTCGGCGCGACGGCCGCCGCCGGCGGCATCGCGCGGGCGGCACCGAGCGCCCCGGCGCGCGACCTCGCGGGCGTGACCCTGCGCGTGGGCACCTACAAGGGCCTGTGGCGGCCGCTGATCCAGGCCTCGGGCCAGGGCAACACGCCCTACCGCATCGACTGGCGCGAACTCAACAACGGCGTGCTGCACATCGAGGCGATCAACGGCGACGCGCTCGACCTGGGCTCGGGCAGCGAGATCCCGCCGGTGTTCGCGGCGCGGCAGAAGTCGAGCGTGAAGCTGGTGGCGGTGACGCACGAGGACCTCAACAACCAGGCCACGCTGGCACGCAAGGACGCACCGATCCGCGGCATCGCCGACCTCAAGGGCAAGCGCGTGGGCTACGTGCGCGCCACCACCTCGCACTACTACCTCGCCAAGCAGCTGGCCGAGGCCGGCCTGGGCTTCAACGACATCCAGGCCGTGAGCCTGACGCCGGCCGACGGGCTGTCGGCCTTCTCGCGCGGCGACCTCGATGCCTGGGCCATCTACGGCTACAACGGCCAGCTCGCGCGCATCCAGTACGGCGCGCGCACCATCAAGACCGGCGTCGGCTACCTGTCGGGCAACTTCCCGATCTACGCCAACCCGCGCACGCTCGACGACCCGCTGCGCCGCGCCGCGATCGCCGACCTGCTGCAGCGGCTGCAGCGCGCCTTCGCCTGGATCAACGGCAACTTCCTCGCCTATGCGCGTGCCCAGTCGGCCGAGACCCGGGTGCCGGTGGGCGACATCGTCGAGCTGTTCAACGGCCGCAGCGGCGACTACAGCCTGGGCCCGGTCAGCGACGCGGTGGTGCGCAGCCACCAGGACGTGGCCGACACCTTCCTGCGCATCGGCGTGCTCGACGGCCCGGCCGACGTGCGACCGCTGTGGGACCGCGGCTTCGACGGCGTGCTGCGCCAGCCGTCCGCGGCCTGATCCCTTCTTCATCCGTTTCCGACAGACACCCACCGAGAGGACACACCATGAGCCAGAACAGCAACGACAACAGCGGCGTCGAATTCATCGGCATGATCCAGGGCCAGAAGGTCTCGGAGATCCATGCCGCCCAGGGCCCGGCGATCGACCGCGACTACGTGCGCGCTTTCGCCCAGGCGCACGAGCAGGCCGGCTTCGACCGCGTGCTGGTGCCGCACCACTCGACCGGCCCCGACGCCACGCTGACCGTGGCCTACGCGGCCTCGGTCACCGAGCGCATCCACTTCATGCTCGCGCACCGCCCGGGCTTCGTGGCGCCCACGCTGGCGGCGCGCCAGTTCGCCTCGCTCGACCAGTTCAGCGGCGGACGGCTCGCGGTGCACTACATCTCGGGCGGCTCCGACGACGAGCAGAAGCGCGACGGCGACTGGCTCGACCACGACCAGCGCTATGCGCGCACCGACGAATACCTCGAGCTGCTGCACAAGGTCTGGCAGGCCGACAAGCCCTTCGACCACGAGGGCGCGCACTACCGCGCGCTCAACGCCTTCTCGGAGGTCAAGCCGCTGCAGACGCGCAACGGACGCCCGCACGTGCCGGTGTATTTCGGCGGCGCCTCGGAAGCCGCGATCCCCGTGGCCGGCAAGTACGCCGACGTCTACGCGCTGTGGGGCGAGTCGCTCGAGCAGGCGCGCGAGCTCACGACCCGCGTGCGCGCCGAGGCCGCCAAGCATGGCCGCGGCGTGCGCTTCTCGGTCTCGTTCCGCCCGATCCTGGCCGAGACCGAGGAGCAGGCCTGGGCCCGCGCCGACCACATCCTGGCCGAGACCAGGCGGCTGCGCGTGGTGCAGGGCTACAACCGCGGCGGCCCGCAGCAGAGCGAGGGCGCCAAGCGCCTGCTGGCCGCGGCCGGGCAGGGCACGCGGCTCGACAAGCGGCTGTGGACCGCGGTCGCGCAGGAGATCGGCGGGCGCTCCAACAGCACCGCGCTGGTCGGCACGCCCGAGCAGGTCGCCGATGCGCTGCTCGACTACTACGACCTCGGCGTGACCACCTTCCTGATCCGCGGCTTCGATCCGCTGGAGGACGCGGCCGACTACGGGCGCGAACTGATCCCGCGCACGCGCGAACTGGTGGCGCAGCGCGCGGCCTCGATCCGCAAGGCCGCCTGAACCGCATCACGACAAGGACATCCCCATGAGCGCCGTTCTTTCCATCGACCGCAACGCCTCGGCCCTGAAGCTCAACCCGGTGCCGACGCAGAAGTACTGGTTCGACCCGATCCCGCCGCGCACCAGCGTGCAGGCCGAGCGCCGCCACCGCCAGGAGCGCCTGGCGGGCGCCTTCCGCCTGTTCGCGCGCTTCGGCTTCGCGCAGGGCCTGGCCGGCCACATCACCGCGCGCGATCCCGAGCTGAGCGACCACTTCTGGGTCAACCCGCTGGGCATCCACTTCTCGCGCATCAAGGTCTCCGACCTGCTGCTGGTCAATGCCAAGGGGGAGACCGTGATCGGCGACCGGCCGCTCAACAAGGCGGCCTTCGCGATCCACGCGGCGATCCATGAGCACAACCCGAGGATCGTCGCGGCCGCCCACACCCACTCGACCTACGGCAAGGCCTGGTCGACCCTGGGCCGCAAGCTCGACACGCTGACGCAGGACAGTTGCGTGTTCCACGACGACGTGGCGCTGTTCGACGACTTCACCGGCATGGTGGTCGACACCAGCGAAGGCGACCGCATCGCGCAGGCACTCGGCGACAAGAAGGGCGCGATCCTCAAGAACCACGGCATCCTGACCGCCGGACCGACGGTGGAGGCCGCGGCCTGGTGGTACATCGCGCTCGACAACGCCTGCCACACGCAGCTGCTGGCCGAGGCCGCCGGCACGCCGCAACCGATCGACGAAGCCACGGCGCGCCACACGCACGGCCAGATCGGCGGGCCCGAGGGCGCGATCCATTCCTTCGACAGCCTCTACCAGGGGCTGGTCGAGGCCGAGCCCGAGCTGCTGGACTGACTCCTTCTTTCTCCTGGAACCGCCGATGAACGCATCCCTCTCCCGCCGCCGCCTCCTGCGTGCCGGCGGCGCCGCAGCCGTGGTCGCCTCGGGCGGCCTGATCGCCTCGCAGGCCTTCTCGCAGTCGACGCGCAAGCTGACCTTCGCCTGGAACGCCGCGGCCTTCTGCCTCTCGCCGGTGGTGGTGGCGCAGGAACGCGGCTACTTCGAGCGCAACGGCCTGCAGGTCGAGCTCATCAACTACACCGGCTCGACCGACCAGCTGCTCGAATCGCTGGCCACGGCCAAGGCCGACGCGGCGGTGGGCATGATCCACCGCTGGCTCAAGCCGCTGGAGTCGGGCTTCGACGTGAAGATCGTCGGCAGCTCGCACGGCGGCTGCGTGCGCCTGGTGGGCGCCAAGGCCGCGGGCGCCACCAGCCTCGCGAGCCTCAAGGGCAAGATCATCGGCGTGTCGGACATCACGAGCCCGGGCAAGAACTTCTTCTCGATCCTGCTCGCCAAGAACGGCATCGACGCCGAGCGCGACGTGACCTGGCGCCAGTACCCGGCCGACCTGCTCGACCTCGCGGTGCAGAAGGGCGAGATCCACGCCATCGCCGACGGCGACCCGAACGTCTACCTGATCGAGAAGCGCAACAAGGGCGCGTTCGTCGAGATCGCGAGCAACCTCACGGGCGAGTACAAGGACAAGGTCTGCTGCATCGTCGGCGCGCGCGGCGAGCTGGTGCGCAAGGACAAGGCCACCGTGGCCGGGCTGGTGCGCGCCATCGCGCAGGCCTCGGACTACGTGGCCGAGAACCCGAACGAATCGGCCAGGCTGTTCGCCAAGTATTCGCCCAAGGTGCCGGTGGAGGACCTGCGCGCGCTGCTGGGCACGCTCACGCATGCGCACCATCCGCTGGGCCGCAGCCTGCGCGACGAGGTCGCGTTCTACGCGGCCGACTTCCGCAACGTGGGCGTGCTCAAGAAGAGCACCGACCCGGCGCGCTTCGCGGACCACGTGTCGTACGACCCGCTGGCCTGAGCACGGTCACGCCATGACGAACCGCATGCCATCCGCCAGCCGCCGCCGCTTCATCGCCCAGGGCGGCGCCGCCGCGACCATCGCCGCCCTGCCCGCCTTCGCGCTGCAGGCCCGTGCCCAGGCGCGCCCGCTGCTCAAGGCCGGCGACCAGAAGGGCGGCCTGCGCGCGCTGCTCGAGGCCGCGGGCGGGCTCGAGGGCCTCTCGTACGACATCCAGTGGTCGGAATTCCCGGCCGCCGCGCCGCTGGCCGAGGCCTTGAATGCGGGCGCCGTCGATTCGGGCCCGATCGGCGATGCGCCGCTGATCTTCGCGCTCGCGGCCGGCACGCGCGTGAAGGCGATCGGCGCCAACCGCTCCGACTCCTACGGCACGGCCGTGCTGGTGCGGCCCGATTCGCCGCTCAAGGGCGCGGCCGAGCTCAAGGGCAAGAGCGTGGCCACCAACCGCGGCTCCATCGGCCACTACGTGACGCTCAAGGCCATCGTCGCGGCCGGGCTGAAGCCCGAGGACATCCAGCTGCGCTTCCTCGCGCCGGCCGACGCCAAGCTCGCGCTCACGCAGGGCTCGGTCGATGCCTGGGCCACCTGGGAGCCCTATACCGCGCTGGCCGAGACCAGCGGCCATGCACGCGTGCTCGCGAGCGGCCGCGGCCTGCTGCCGGGCCTGAGCTACCTCGCGGCCACCGACGCGGCGATCGCCGCCAAGCGGCCGGTGCTGCAGGACTTCCTGCAACGCGTGGTGCGCGCGCAGCAATGGTCTTATCGCAACGTCGATGCCTTTTCCGCCACGCTCGCGCGCATCATCGGCATCCCGCCCGAGGCCGCGAAGCTGCAGTTCGAGCGGCGCCAGCAGAAGTGGGTGCCGATCGATGCGCAGGTGGTCGCCGACCAGCAGGGGACGGCGGACTTCTATCGGCAGGTGGGGCTGATCAAGCAGGCGCTCGACGTGAAGACCACCTTCGACACCGGCTTCGGCATCGCGGCCGGCTGAAGTCCTTCGCTCACTCCAGCACGATCCGCTTCTCGCTGGCCGTCGCGTCGAACAGCAGGCGCCGCGGCGTGCCCGCGGGCGTCCAGCGCACCCACTCCACGCCCAGGCCGGCATGGTTGGGGTTGCCGGTCTTCATGAACGCGCCCACGCTGCCCATCATCGCGGCCGACAGCGCTTCGCGGCCCGGCCGGTTGGCATCGGTGTAGTTCATCGAGAACATGCCCTTGCCGAAGTTGCCGAACATGAACGGGATGTCGGTGGAATGGCCCGCGCCGTACAGCGTGTTCCACGGCTCGGGGCCCTGCGACCAATCGAAGCGGTAGGCGTAGACCTCGGGCTGGTGCGCCTGGAACAGGGTGAGCGCCGAGGTGATGCTGGCCGCGAAGCTCGCGGCCGTGACCGCCTTGCCGGCCGCGTTGTAGGCATCGACCGTGGCACCGGGCTTGAGCACGCTCGCGAGCGTGGCCGAACCCGGCGCGGTGGGCCGGTTCGGATCGAAGTCGTACATCATCAGGAAGCGCGTGGCGTCGTCGACCTGGTAGTAGGACTGCAGGAACATCTTGCCCTCGTCGCGCGTGGTGCCCGCGAGCAGCGGCACCTTGCGGTACTCGCCCGCCTCGACCGCGGTGCGCGCGACGGCGGGCAGCACGGTGCCGTCGCCGATGTTGTCGGCCTGGCCCGAGGACAGCAGCGCGAGCTGCGAGGCCGGTGCATTGCGCAGCAGGCTCGCGACCTGCGCCTCGCTCATGCCCGCGATGGTGGCGTCCACGGTGGCCTCGGTGGCCGCGCCGGTCATCACGAGCAGCTTGCGCACCACGCCCTTGGCATAGGTGTCGGCCTGCGTGGTGCTCGAGATCTTCACGCCCATGCTCATCGGCACGGCCTTCTGGAACCAGTCCTTGCCCTTGCTCAGCGGCGTCAGGATCATCGCGTAGGTGTTCCAGGCGCCGGCCGACTGGCCCATCAGCGTGACGTTGCGCGGATCGCCGCCGAAGGCCGCGACATTGGCATGCACGAACTCGAGGGCCTTGGCCAGGTCGAGCGTGCCGTAGTTGCCCGAGTCGGTGAGCGCATCGCCGCTCCTGAGCGCCGGATGGCGGAACCAGCCGAACACGCCGAGCCGGTAGTTGACGGTGACGACGACGGCGTTGTTGCTGCGCGCGAAGTTGACGCCGTCGTAGGTCGGGTTGTGGGTGTAGCCCACGGTGTTGGCGCCGCCGTGCACCCACACCACCACGGGCAGGTTCTTCTCCTGCGTGGCGGGCCGCCAGACGTTGAGCGTGAGGCAGTCCTCGGCGCCGACGAGCTGGCCGAACGAGGTGCCGATCTCGCGCGTGAAGCCGTCGTCGGTCAGCGGCGGCGCATAGAAGCTGCCGGCCTGCGCGCACGAGCGGCCGAAGTCCTTGGCGCTGCGCACGCCGCTCCAGGCGTTCGGCGAGACCGGTGGCTTCCAGCGCCGCTCGCCGACCGGCGGCTGCGCGTAGGGAATGCCGAGCCAGGCGTAGGCCGCGCCATCCGCCTGCGCGGCGCCCTCGACCTCGCCGTAGGTGGTGGCGACCTGGAGCGGGTGGGCCGCGGGCGGCGCGGCGGGCGGCGGCGGTGGCGGTGCCACCGACACCGGCGGGAAAGCGACGACCGCGCCGCCGTCCCCGCCACCGCAGGCAGCGAGGGCGGCCACCGCCGCCACCGCGCCCGCGATCCCGAACCGCCGCAGCGGGAATGTCTTCTTCTTCATGCTCATGCGCTCTGTCTCCGTCGTCGTTGTGGGTGCGGCGAGGCTATCGAGGCAGGGCGGGCGCGCCTTGTACCGAGTTGCTATCGCCGCGGGCGCGAACGCCCCACCTTGACGCCTGCGCGACAGGCGCGAGGACTTCAGCGGCCGACCGCGCGCGCCAGCTGCGCCAGCCGCTTCGCCATCGGCTCGAACAGCTCGGCCGAGGTGTTGCCGTAGCCCAGCACCAGCCCGTTGCAGTCCGGCCCGGGCCGGATCGCGGCGGCCGACAGCGGCATCGGCGCCATGCGGTGGCGTCGCGCCTCGGCGGCGATGCGGCGGTCGTCGAAGCGCGCGGGCAGGCGCACGGTGAGGTGCATGCCGCAGTGGCCGCCGTCGATGGTGTGCGGCAGCCTGAAGTGGCGCTCGAGCGCGGCGCGCAGGGCCTGCTGGCGCTCGCGGTACAGGCGCCGCATGCGGCCCAGGTGGCGGCTGAACTGGCCGCTCTCGATGAAGTCGGCCAGCGCGAGCTGCTCGTGGCGATGGCCGCCGCGCAGCATCTCCTCGAGCGGTGCGCGCACGGTGGCCAGCAGGTCCTCGGGCAGCACCAGGAAGCCCAGCCGCAGCGAGGGGAACATGGTCTTGCTGAAGGTGCCCACGTAGAGCACCGGCGCCTGCGGCACCAGCCCCTGCATGGCGGCGATGGGGTCGCCGGTGTGGCGGAACTCGCTGTCGTAGTCGTCTTCGATGATCCAGGCGCCGTGCGCGCGCGCCTGCGCGATCAGCGCGAGCCGCCGCGCGATGCCGAGCACCACGCCCGAGGGGTACTGGTGCGAGGGCGTGGCATAGACCAGCCGCGGCGTTTGCAGCCGCCAGTCCTCCTCGCTTGCGCGCAGGCCGCCGGCATCGACCGGCATCGGCACGATGCGCAGGTCGCCCGCGTGCATCGCGGACTTGGCGCCGCGGTAGCCGGGGTCCTCGACCCAGGCGGTGTCGCCCGGGTCGGTGAGCAGGCGCACGCACAGCGCGATGGCTTCCTGCGCGCCCTCGGCGATCACCACCTGCTCGGCCGTGCAGCGCACGCCGCGCGCCAGGCCCAGGTGCTGCGCGATGGCGGCGCGCAGCGCGGGCTCGCCGAAGGGATTGCCATAGCCGAGCGCGGCATGGCCGGCACCGCGCAGCGCGCGGTCGAGCGCGCCGCGCCAGGCCGCGATCGGGAAGTGCGACAGCGCGGGCACGCCAGGGCGCAGCGCGAGCTCGGGTTCGGCGCGGCTCCCCATGGGATGGATGCGCGCGAGCCGCCCCGCGGTGGCGGGCACGGCCGGCGTGCGCGGGCCGCGCC
>NZ_JBWKPN010000032.1:0-21002 GCF_059418265.1 Variovorax sp. GW821-FHT09B05 | reverse complement strand
GCCTTGCGCGCCGCGCCGCGGCCGGCGGCGCAGGCCGTGCGCACGCTGCCGCGCCGCGCCTTCCTCGGTGCCGGCATCGCCACCGCGGCGGTCGCGGCCGGCGTGGTCGTCATGCATCCGCCGCTGGGCCTGTGGCCCGCGCCCGAGAGCTGGCAGGCCGACTACCGTACCGGCACCGGCGAGCAGCGCAGCCTCGCGCTCGCGCCCGACCTCACGGTCGAGATGAACACCCGCAGCAGCATCGCGCTGCAGGCCGCGCAGGGCGAGACCGCCGGCATCGAGCTGATCGGCGGCGAGGTCGCGGTCGACGCCACGCGGCGCGGCCGGCCCTTCACCGTGAGCGCGGCGCTCGGGCGCATCGAGGCCGTCGACGCGCGCTTCGAGGTGCGCCACACCGATGCGCGCAGCGTCTGCGTGCGCTGCCTCGAAGGCCAGGTGCGCGTGACGCTCGGCGCCGAGTCGCTCGCGCTGCGCGCCGCGCAGGAACTGGTGTACGAGGGCCGCCAGCCGCAGCCGGTGCGCAGCATCGAGGGCGGCGGCGAGCGTTCGGACTGGCGCGAGGGCGTGCTGCGCTTCCAGCGCACCGCGCTCGCGCAGGTGGTCGACGAGATCAACCGCTACCGGCCGGGCCGCGTGATGCTGCTGGGCAGCGGGCTCGCGGGCAAGCCCGTCAGCGGGCGCTTTCACATCCACGACCTCGACAAGGCGCTGGCGCAGATCCAGCGGCTGTTCCGGCTCGAGCTCACCGCCTTGCCGGGCGGCATCGTGATCCTTCACTGAGGCGGCAATCTTCGCCGCCGATGCGCGGCGAGGTGTACAGCTTTGGACGTCGGCATTCGTCTATGGGCAAAGCCATCGCATGGCTTCCTGTCCATTCGAAACGCCACTGAAAGATTCCTGTCATGCCGCCCCTCCATCCTGCCCCGGTGAAGCCCGCGTTCCCCGCACGCCCTGGCCGCCGCACCGGACCGCGACGCCTCGCACCCCTGGCCCATGCCGTTGCCGTCGTCATCGCGGTCGGCGCGGCGGGCGCGGCGCATGCGCAGCAACGCGCGTTCAGTGCCGCCTGGATGGCGCAGAAGAACATCGCGCAGGATCAGGCGATTGCGACGGGCCGGCTGCCGAATGGCTTGCCAGTGTCCTCGCTCAATACGCCGAGCGCACAACAGCAGCAGGCGCGCGAGCAGTTGCAGCGTTCGCTCGGCAATCTGAACCTTGCGGCGCAGAGCATCGCGGCGCAGCAGGCCGCGCAAGCCGCTGCACGGCAAGCGGCGTTGGATGATCCTTCGTCGGTGCCCGATGGCTTGGCCGATGGTGGTTTGCGCGTCGACACCAATTCGTTGACCGCGGGCTGGCTCAATGCCCAGGCACCGGTGCAATCGCAAGGCACCGATGGCCGCACCACGGTGACCATTCAACAGACCGGCGACCGCGCGATCCTCAACTGGGAGACCTTCAACGTCGGCAAGCGCACCACGGTCGATTTCAAGCAGCAGGCCGATTGGGCCGTGCTCAACCGCGTCAACGATCCGCAGGCGCGGCCCTCGCAGATCCAGGGCCAGATCAAGGCCGATGGCACGGTGCTGATCGCGAACCGCAACGGCATCGTGTTCAGTGGCTCAAGCCAGACTGACACGCGCAACCTCGTGGCGGCCGCCGCCAGAATCGGCGATGACCAGTTCAAGGCGCGCGGCATCTACAGCGCGCAGGAAAGCGGGGCCTACACGCCGAGCTTCACGGATGCCAATGGCAAGGTCGAGGTGCAGGCCGGTGCGCGCATCAACACCGCGGTGCCGACGACCGTCACGCAAGGCGGTGGCTATGCGCTGCTGCTCGGCAAGGAGGTCAGCAACGCCGGCACCATCACCACGCCACGCGGCCAGGTGCAGATGGCCGCGGGCGATTTCTTCATCGTGCGGCCCGGCCAGAGCACCACGGGAAACCAGTACGCGACCACGCGCGGCAACGAGGTCGCGCCGCAGTTCAATGCCGACAGCACGGCGGGCGCGGTCACCAACACCGGCCTGCTGCAGGCGCCCGAAGGCGATATCACGCTCGCGGGCCGCAAGGTGGTGCAGGACGGCGTGGCCGTGTCCACGACGACGGTCGACACGCGCGGCACGATCCATCTGTTGAACTCGGCGAGCGACAAGCTCGGCAGCGTCACCGTCACCTCACGCGGTCTCAATGCGATCCTGCTCGACGACCAGGACGGCCGCACCGCACTCGACAGCCAGCGCGATGCATTGATCGCCGATTCGGCCGTGCAGGACCTGGCGCGCCGCACCGCGGCCTCGGGCGGCTTCGACAATCTCGCACGCCTCGATGACCGTCGCGACCAGTCGCGCATCGAGATCGTCTCGGGCGGTGGCGTGGTGTTCGAGGGCGGCTCGACCACGTTGGCCACCGGCGGGCAGATCGCGGTGGCCGCGAGCAATGGCCGCAGCACGGTGGCCAATGGCGCGCGGCTCGATGTCTCGGGCGCGGTCGGCGTCCAGGTCGCGATGTCCTCGAACAACGTCGAGATCAATATCCAGGGCAACGAACAGCGCGACGCCCCGCTGAACCGCGACACCACGCTGCTCAACAACAGCAATGTGTGGATCGACCGGCGCAAGCTGTTGCGCGTGGCGGCCGGCGTGGGCGGCTACGACAAGGAGCGCTGGTACACGCCGGGCGGCCTGCTCGAGGTCGGCGGCTACCTGGGCCTGCAGGGCCACACGGTGGGCGAGTGGGGCGCGCAGGGCGGCAGCGTGGTGTTCGCGGGCAACGAGCTGGTCGCGCAGGCGGGCTCGAACATCAACCTCTCGGGCGGCACGCTGGACGTGCAGACCGGGATGATCAAACAGAGCTGGCTCAAGGGGGCCGATGGCCGGCTCTACGAAGTCTCGAGCGCACCCGCCGATGTGCAGTACACGGGCCTCTACAAAGGTTATGAAGACGCGCACAAGCGCTGGGGCGACAAGACCACGGGCTTCTTCTACAACCCGCTGATCGGGCCGCAACAGCGGCTCGAGAACGGCTACACGGTGGGGCGCGATGCGGGGCAGTTGATCGTCTCGACCGGCGCGGCGGTGCTCGAGGGCGACCTGACGACGACGGTCTACCGCGGCCCGCGCCAGACGATCCAGCGCGATGGCGGCATCGACGGCTATGCACAGTCGCACGACGCCGCGGCGCTCGCCGCGCAACTGATCCTCGGCAACTACACGACCGTGTTCAACGCCGACAAGACCAACGGACCGCAGGGCGTGTTCCACAACTTCACGCCGAGCTTCGGCCAGGTCGTGTTCGGCACCGCGCAGCCGGCGCTGGGCGACGGCATCGCGCCCGACGGGCCGCTGCCGCAGGCGCTCGAGGACGTGCTGCATGTCGACAGCGACCGCGTCAACGGCTGGAAGCTCGGGCAACTGATGGCCGGCGGCACGCGCAGCCTGACAGTGGAGGCGGCGCTCGCGGTGGTGCCGGGCGGCAGCATCGCGCTGTATGCGCCACAGGTGGAGATCAACGCCGATCTCGTGGCGCGCGGCGGCCAGATCGCGCTGGGCAACGTGCTGCCCTCGGTCGCCGGCCAGGGCACCACGATCAGCATCGCGCTGGCGCCCGCGGCGGGCCAGCGTGCGCTGACCACCGTGGCCGCGGGCGCCACGCTCGACGCGAGCGGCCTGTGGACCAACCTGCTGGCCGATCCGCGCGACGACGCGGGCCTGCCCTACGTGGACGGCGGCAGCGTGTCGATCCGCGGCACCGGCGACGTGACCCTGGCGCAGGGCGCGGCGATCGACGTGTCCTCGGGCGCGGCGCTGCTGCGCAACGGCGCCCTGCGCGGCGGCCATGGCGGCGACGTGACGCTGGCGGCCGGCTACGTGACCGACGCCAACTCGACCGCGACCGACCCCACCGCGCTGCTCACGCTGGCCGGCGAGCTGCGCGCCTTCGGCGTGAACGGCGGCGGCACGCTCGACGTGCGCTCGGGCACCGCCGTCGGCATCGGCGGCCAGGCGCTCGACACCGACGGCCTGCTCGCGGCCGGGCAGGCCGCGCCGGTCAACCTGCGGCTGCTGCAGGACTACCAGCTGGTCGCGGGCGACATCGCGCCGATCGATCTCACGGTGACGCTGACCCGCCGACCGGCCGGCTACACCGTGACGGGCCAGCAGGTCGAGATCCGGATCCCGGGCAATGCGCCACTGGTGCTGGAGGCGGACTGGGTGGTGCCGTTCAACCTCTTCGATTCGAATGGGGTCCTCCATCGCATCGGCAGCACCGTGCCCGCGGGCACCACGGTGACCCAGGGCTTCTTCCTGCCGGTCGGCGTCACCATTCCCGCCGACGTATTCCCGGACGGGCTGCCGATCGTGCCGACGCTGGTGCGCTACAACGCCGGCAGCGTGCTCGACATGCCGTTCACGCTGGCGGCCGGCAGCTCGCTCGCCGCCGGCGCGGTGCTGGCGCGGTCGGTCGCCGTGGCGCCCACGGGCACGCTGTCGCCCACGCTGTTCCAGACCGGCTTCTCGCACTACGTGGTGACGGCGAGCGACGGCCTCGCGATCGCGCCGGGCACGCGCATCGAGGTCGCCATGCCGGTGCTGCGCACCGACGTCGACGGCTTGCAGGCGTTGCCCGGCGGCAGCCGGCTCGCGGCCGCGCTGCCGGTGTGGACGCCGCCGCTCTACCAGGAGGATGCGCAGCACGCCCGGCTCGCGCAGCGCGGCGGCGCGAGCATCGAGTTCGACGCGGGCTCGAGGATCGGCGGCCCGGGCCTGCTCGCGCCGCTGACGGTGGGCACGGGCGCGCACATCGCGGTCGATCCGGGCCAGGCCATCACGCTGTGGAGCAACGGCGGCCAGTTGACGGTGGACGGCCGGCTCGACGCCTGGGGCGGCGCCATCTCGATCGCCTCGCAGCCGACTTCGCAGTTCAGCTACCAGGCCTCGACCACGCGCTCGGTCTGGATCGGCGACAGCGCGGTGCTCGACGCGGCCGCGCGCGCCTACGTGGCGCGCGATGCGCAGGGCCGCGCCTATGGCGTCGCGCCCGACGGCGGCTCGATCGAGCTCGGCCTGTCCGATTCCTTCCTCGTGATCCGGCCGGGTGCCGTGCTCGACGCCTCGGGCGCCTATGCCGAGGTCGATGGTTCGGCCGGCGGCGCCGCCGGCGTGCCCGCGCGGCCGCTCGCGCTGGCCGGTGCCGGCGGCAGCATCGGTCTGCATTCGTACGTCGGCATGGTCATCGACGGCACGCTGGTCGCGCGCGCGGGCGGCGCCGGCGCGGCCGGCGGCTCGCTGACCTTGGAGATGGCCAACCGGCGCTACCTCGCGGGCGCGGAGAACCTCTCCGACGCCGTGCAGACGATGCACGACATCACGCTGACGCAGCACTACCGCCCCGGCGGCCTGGCCGACGGCCTCGCGCCGGGCCAGGCCGATGCGGGCCTCAAGTACGGCGCGGCGGTGCTGTCGGCGGACCGGGTGAGCGCGGGCGGCTTCGATGCGCTGACGCTGTCGGCGCACGACCTGCTGCTGTTCGACGGCGACATCGACCTCCAGCTCGGCCGCAGCCTCAACCTGCGCAACGGCTTCCTGACGGTGGCCGACGCCACGCCCGATGCGAAGGTGCGGCTGGCCGCGCCCTACATCCGGCTCGATGGCGGCAACTGGGATGGCGCCTCGGGCTATTTCAGCCCCGGCATCATCATCGGCGGCCGCGCCGTGGGCCGCCCGGCGCACGGCGACAGCGCGCTGACGCTCGATGCAGGCCTGATCGACATCTACGGCCGCATGCAGTCGGGCGTCGTCGCCGGCTACGGCGACGGTTCCGTGACGCCGAGCGGCTCGAGCGCCAGCCGCACCGTCGAGGCCGACGGCTTCGCGGCCGTCACGCTGCGCAGCGAGGGCGACATCCGGCTCGGCAATGCCGCCTTCATCGTCACCGGCGACCTGCTGATCGAGGCGGCACAGCTCTATCCGGTGAGCGGGCAGCGCGGCGTGGTGATCGCGGGCCAGGCGAGCCTGCCGAATTCCTCCAATGTCTGGGACCAGGCGCGCAGCCTGGTGATCCGCTCGAACGGCCGCGCCGCGCCGGTGCCCGATTCGGTGTTCGGCCAGCTGGTGCTGATGGGCCCGACGCTGGACCAGGGCGGCGTGGTGCGCGCGCCGCTGGGCACGATCGGGCTCAACGACATCGGCGGCTCGCTCTACGGCCCGGCCTGGATGAACAGCGTCATCGCCAATCCCGAGGCGCTGCCCTGGATGAAGCTGGTGCTGCGCGACGGCAGCCTGAGCTCGGTGAGCGCCGCGGGCCTGACCATGCCCTACGGCGGCACGCAGGACGGCCTGACCTACCGCGGCACCGACGGCACGCTGTTCAGCCTCGGCGGCAATTTCACGCAGCGGCTCAATTCCAATTCGCCGAGCGATTCCTACGTGCTGGCACAGGGCATCTCGATCGGCGGCGGCTCGGTGGTGGCCGAGCCGGGCTCGGTGCTCGATCTCTCGGGCGGCGGCGACCTGCGCGGCGCGGGCTTCATCACCGGCCGCGGCGGCTCGGTGGACGTGCTGACGACGGCGCTGGCGAATGCCAATCCCGCGGCCTATGCGCCCGCGGCGAAGGGCAGCGCGGTCTATGCGATCGTGCCCGGCTACGCCTCGGCCTATGCGCCGGTGGTGCGCGACAAGGGCGCCGGCGATCCGGCGGTGGGCCGGCAGATCACGGTCGGCGCGGGGGTGCCGGGCCTGCCCGCCGGCACCTACACGCTGCTGCCCGCCAGCTATGCGCTGATGCCGGGCGCCTTCCGCGTCGAGGTGGGGGCGCGCATGGGGGCGTTGTCGGGCAGCACGGCCGCCGCCGGTGCGCTGGCGGATGGCAGCGGCTCGTGGGCCACCACCGGCACGCTGGGCATCGCCGGCACCGGCATCCGCGACAGCCTGCCGAGCCAGGTGCTGGTGACGCCGGGCCAGACGGTGCGGCGCTTCTCGCAATACAACGAGACCAGCTACGCCGACTTCGCGAAGGCGCAGGCGGCGCTGTTCGGCAACGTGCGGCCGCTGCTGCCGGTCGACGGCAAGGTGCTGCGCTTCAGCTTCGCCCAGAACGACGCGGTGGCACCGCTGCAGTTCGAGGGCCGGGCGCTGCTGGACGCCGCCCCGGGCGGCCTGCGTGGCCAGGTCAACCTGCTGGGCGACAAGCCCATCGACATCGTGGGCGGCACCGCGCAGCCCAAGGCCGGCGCCATCGAGGTGTCGGCCGACATGCTCAATGCCTTCCGCGCCGACACGCTGGCGATCGGCGGCATCTACACCTTCTTCAACGGCCAGGATTCGTCGGGCGACAGCGCGCGCGTGTACTTCTCGAACGGTCTGGGCGCGGGCCTGGTGAACGTGCGCAGCGGCGCGACCTTGCGCGCGGGCCAGATCTTCCTGATCGGCAACCAGGTAGAGGTCGAGGGCGGCGCGGTGCTAGACACGCGCGGCATGGGCCGGCCCGGCGTCGATTCCGACCTGGGCTTCCTCTATGCCAATGCACCCGGCGTGTCGAGCGCCCCGTACTCGCCGGCGGTGTTCGCCGTGAGCAACGGCTGGCTGGATTTCCTGCCCGCGCTCGGCACGGGCCGGATCACGGTGCGCGACGGCGCCACGGTGCTCAGCGAAGGCACCATCGCCTTCGCCGCGCCCGGAGGGCTGGCGCTGGGCGACGTGAACCTGGGCGCGCGCTACCTCACGGTGGCGCAGGACCAGATCAACATCGGCACCGCCGCCAGCCTCGCGG
The DNA here is from genome assembly GCF_059418265.1 of Variovorax sp. GW821-FHT09B05. Taxonomy (NCBI): domain Bacteria; kingdom Pseudomonadati; phylum Pseudomonadota; class Betaproteobacteria; order Burkholderiales; family Comamonadaceae; genus Variovorax; species Variovorax sp. GW821-FHT09B05. The sequence continues at coordinate 13,235 of NZ_JBWKPN010000032.1, read as the reverse complement.
CCGCGCAGGCCGCCGGTGCCATGCAGCCGGGCTGGCAACTGACCCAGGGCACGCTCGACCGCCTGCTGCGCCCCTCGGCCAGCACCGGCGTGCCGGCGCTCGAGCGGCTGAGCCTCACGGCCGGCGGCGCCTTCAACTTCTACGGCGCGCTGACGCTGGACACCGGCGACTCGCCGGTGCAGCTGGTGTTCAACACGCCGGCCTTCTACGGCCTGGGCGGCGACGGCGACACGGTACGCATCGCCACGCGCGACTTCGTCTGGAACGGCATCGCCACGGGCAACGGCACCACCACGCCGTACGCGGGCGCGGCCCCGGTGGCGGTGCAGCCCGGCGGTCCGGGCACGGGCAGCGGCACGCTGGTGATCGATGCGCGCACGGTGCAGTTCGGCTACGACGCGCTGAGCCAGCCGCAGCGCCAGGCCGAGCTCGAGCGCCTGGCGCTGGGCTTCGGCGCGGTGAAGATCCAGGCGAGCGACCGCGTCACGGCCAACAACAAGGCCGCGCTGCTGGTGGGGCGCTCGCGCGACGCGGACGGCACGCTGCAGGGCGGCTCGCTGTCGATCGTGACGCCGCTGCTCACGGGGCAGGCCGGCTCGGCGATGCGCTATGTGGCGGGCGGCGACATCGACGTCTCGGCCCCCGCGGGCGCGGCCGCACCAGACACCGCCGCCATCGCCGAACTCGGCGCCTCGCTGAGCCTGCAGGGCCGGCGCGTGTCGCTGGCCACCACGGTGGCGCTGCCCAGCGGCGTGCTCGAGCTGCTGGCCGATGGCGACATCGCGCTGGGCGAGGGCGCGCGCATCGACCTGTCGGGCCGTGCCGTGCAGTTCTACGACATCACCAAGTACAGCTGGGGCGGCGCCGCGACGCTGACGAGCACCAGCGGCAGCATCGCGCAGGCCGCGGGCTCGCGCATCGACGTGTCGGCCGCGCACGAGGACGCTGGGTCGCTGACGCTCGACGCCAAAGCCGGCACGGTGACGCTGGCCGGCGCGCTGTTCGGCGCGGGCGGCGGCGCCGGCTTCGACGACGGCAAGTTCGACCTGACGACCCGCGCCATCTCCGACGCCGACTTCGCGGCGCTCAATGCGCACCTCAACGATGCCGCCTTCTTCGGCGCGCGCAGCTTCGTCGTGAAGCAGGGCGACCTGAACGTGGGCGACGGCGTGCGTGCGCGGCAGGTGAGCATCGCCACCGACGCGGGCCGCCTCACGGTCAACGGCACCATCGACGCCTCGGGCGCCACGCCCGGCAGCATCCGGCTGAATGCCAGCGGCGACCTCACGCTGGCGGCCGGCGCGGTGCTCGACACCCATGCCACCACGCTGGTCACCGACAGCTACGGCGTGCCCATCGATGCGTCGAACCGCGCGAAGATCGCGCTGGGCAGCACCGGCGGCACGGTGCGCCTCGAGCCAGGCGCGACCCTGGACCTGCGCTCGCCCGACGGCATCGCGCGCGGCCATCTCGACATCGACGCGCCGCGCGTGGGCAGCACCGGCCCCAGCGCGACCGGTCCCGATGCGCCGGCCAACGCCACCGGCGGCGACATCGCGATCGCGGCCGCGGGCCCGCTTGACATCAAGGGCGCGCAGGCGATCGCGCTGAACGGCGTGGCGCGCTACACCAACGCGCGGCCCGATCCCGACGACGCCAACGGCCAGATCGTCGACCAGGACTACCTGGACCGCATCGACAGCGACAGCCGCGCCTTCGACACCGCCGCGCGCGGCAACGCCGACCTGCGCGCGCGCATGGCCGGGCTCACGGCCTATGGCGAGGCCTTCCATCTGCGTCCCGGCGTGGAGATTGCCAGCGGCACGCCCACGGGCAACCTCACGGTCAAGGGCGACCTCGACCTGTCGGGCTACCGCTACGGCCCCGAGGCCGACCGCGACCTGGCCTCTGCGCGCTACGGCGCGGGCGAGCCGATGTCGCTGGCCTTGCGCGCGGGCGGCGACCTCAACATCCACGGCAGCATCAACGACGGCTTCGCGCCGCCGCCGGCCACGCCCGACGACAACGGCTGGCAGACCCGCCTGCAGGTGCTGTTCACCAACCAGCCGGCGCCGAAGGACGTCACGGTCAGCGTGCCCTTCAACGCCACCTGGGGCGACTTCTGGTACGTGTTCCCCGGCATCTTCTCGGGCGACTACCCGGTCGTGGTGTCGGGCTCGATCAGCGACGACTACGGCACCTATGGACCGGGCGACACCATCTACAACGGCTTCCTCGCCGGCACCATCACGGTCGCGGCCGGCACGGTGCTGACCGCGGTCGCGCCGGGCGGCGCCGACATCCTGCTCAGCGGCCCGCGCGCCGAGCCCGGCCGCATGTGGGCCGCGTCGCAGATGCTGGCCGCGGGCAGCCTGTCGGCCTCGATCCGGCTGGTGAGCGGCGCCGACCTCGGCGCCGCCGACACGCGCCGGCTGCAGGGTGCCGCGCAGCTGGCCGGCCGCGGCAACCTGGTGCTCGACGACCTGCACCTGGCCGGCACGACCACGCAGTTCACCGTGCAGGCGCCGAGCGTGGTGCGCACCGGCACCGGCGACCTCGAGCTCTACGCCGGCGGCAGCTACCGGCAGGAGTCGCTGTTCGGCGTGTACACCGCGGGCACCTCGGTGGCCGGCACCGGCAACGACTCGGGCTACAACGCGCCACGCGCCAGGCTGCCCGACGGCAGCGTGCTCGGCGCGGGCAACGCGGACTACGAGCGCACGCTGCCCGCGCAACGCATGTGGTTCACCGAGAACGGCGGCGACTTCACGCTCTCGGCGCAGGGCGACATCCTCGGCTACCTGCAGCCGGAGACCCTGTCGACCGGCGAGTGGCTGTGGCGCCAGGGCGGCGCCGAGATCGGCGAGCGCACGGCCTGGGGCCTGAACTTCGGCAGCTATGCCATCGACGGCTGGCCGACCCTCGCGCAGCCGCGGCTGGGCTTCGGCGGTTTCGCCGGCATGGGCACGCTCGGCGGCGGCAATGCCAGCGTGCACGCGGGCGGCAACATCGGCACCACGGGCTCCTTCACGCGCGGCCTGCTGGTCGCGGTGGGCAGCACCGGCCGCGTCGCCGACGGCGGCGTGCTGGCGCAGACCGGCGGCGGCAATCTCGACATCTCGGCCGGCGGGCAGATCCGCACCGGCCTGTATGCCAACCTGCGCGGCGACACGCACATGGCCGCCGCCGACGTGGGCAGCGTGGTGCTCAAGAACTTCGCCACGCCCAACAGCCAGGACCCGCGCGCGGTCGACCCGCACACGCCCTACAGCGGGCAGCGCGACGGCGTCGTGAACTTCGCGCCGGGCGACGGCGTGCTGCGCATCGAGACGCTGGGCGACCTCGCGATCGGCGCGGTGGTGGATGCGGGCCGCGCGGGCGAGCGCGTCGAGACGCAGGCCAGCAACGGCAGCCTCAGCGGCCCGACCGCCAGCTGGTTCACGCTGTGGACCGACCGCACGGCGCTCGACCTGTTCTCCGCGGGCGGCAACGTCTCGCCCTTCGGCATGCCGAACATGGATCCCGTGACCAACATCCAGGACGTGAGCAGCAGCACGAACATCATGCCGGCCACGCTGAGCGCGGTGGCGGCCGGCGGCAGCATCTACTACGCGACCGAGAGCCCCGGTGCCGGCCAGATGATGCCGTCGCCGGTCGGCCACCTGGACCTGCTGGCGCGCGATCTCGTGAGCGGCGACGCGACCAATTCCGTCACCTTCGGGCACAACCCGATCGGGCCGCTGGGCACGGCGCTGTCGAGCATGGTCACGCCGCTGCGCCCGGGCTGGCGCATGCTGCGCGACGTCCCCAGCAACCCGCTGGCCGCCACCAACTACTGGAACGCCAGCAAGCTGCAGCAGTACGAGTGGGACGCGATGTACCAGAACAGCTTCGCCGACTACATTCCCGCGCACATCGGCACGGGCGGCACGCTGTTCAACTTCGGGCTCAACACCGTGAGCGATGCCAGCATGGCCGGCACCGGCGTGGCCTCGCACATCTATGCGGCCGACGGCGACGTGCTGGCGGTGCAGATCGGCAGCCTGCAGAACGTGAGCCTGGGCAACGGCGAGGCGCCGATCCCGACCTACCTGGCCTCCAAGCCGCTGCGCATCCTGGCCGGCAGCGACATCGTCAACAGCAGCGGCCTGATCGTGCAGAGCGACCCGGCCGAGATCTCGATGATCGCGGCCGGCGGCGACATCCTCTACACCAACTTCAGCATCGCCGGCCCCGGCACGCTCGAGGTGTCGGCGGGCGGGCAGGTCTACCAGGGCAACCGCGCCAGCCTGACCAGCCTGGGCGCCATCGCGCTCGGCGACCGGCGCCCCGGTGCCGACATCGTGGTGCAGGCGGGCCTGGGCGTCGGCCCGCGCGGGCAGGGCGCGAGCGACTTCGCGGGCTTCGCGGCGCAGTACCTGGACCCGGCCCGCGCGATCGACCCCTCGGCGGCGCTGGCCGACCAGCCCGGCAAGGTGGTGAAGACCTACGACGCCGAGCTCGCGCAATGGCTGCGCGAGCGCTTCGGCTACGTCGCTTCGTCGCCGGCCGATGCGCTGGCGCATTTCCAGGCGCTGCCGCCCGAGCAGCAGCGCGTGTTCGTGCGCGCGGTGTTCTATGCCGAGCTCACGGCCGGCGGGCGCGAGTACAACGACCCCGACAGCAAGCGCTACGGCAGCTACCTGCGCGGGCGCAACGCGATCGCGGCGCTGTTCCCCGAACGCGACGCGAACGGGCAGCCGATCGCGCGCGCGAGCGGCCTCACGCTCTACCAGGGCAGCAACGGCAACGCCGGCATCCGCACCGTGGTGGGCGGCGACATCCAGACCCTGACGCCCGGCGGCAGCACCATCGTCGGCGTGGAGGGCGTGACCCCGGCGAGCGTGGGAAGCGTGAGTCCCGCGGGCCTCATCACCCAGGGCGAGGGCAGCATCGACATCTACAGCCAGGGCAGCATCCTGCTGGGCCTGTCGCGCATCATGACCACCTTCGGCGGCGACATCCTCGGCTGGTCGGCCACGGGCGACATCAATGCCGGGCGCGGTTCGAAGACCACGCTGGTCTACACGCCGCCCAAGCGCGAGTACGACGCGCTGGGCAACGTGAAGCTGTCGCCGAACGTGCCGAGCACGGGCGCGGGCATCGCGACGCTCGATCCGATTCCCGAGGTGCCGCCGGGCGACGTGGACCTGATCGCGCCCCTGGGCACGATCGACGCGGGCGAGGCTGGGATTCGCGTGTCGGGCAACGTGAACCTCGCGGCGCTGCAGGTGGTCAACGCGGCCAACATCCAGGTCAAGGGCGAGTCGGCCGGGTTGCCGGTGGTGGCCTCGGTCAACGTCGGCGCGCTCACGAATGCGAGTGCCGCGGCCGCGCAGGCCACGATGGCGGCGCAGGACGTGATGCAGCGCGAACGCGCGAGCGCACGCCAGGCTTTGCCCTCGGTGTTCACCGTGCGCGTGCTGGGCTTCGGCGACGAGGCACCGGCGCCCGCGCCGGCACCGTCCGGCGGTGCCACGGGCGCGCCGGCGGCACCCGCGCAGCGCAGCGTGCGCTACGACCCGGCCAGTCCGTTCCAGATGCTGGGGCAGGGCGCGCTCGACGCCGCGCAGCTCGCGAAGCTCACGCCGGCCGAACGCGCGCGGCTGGCCGAACTCGGCGGCGCCGGCGCGCGCGGCCGCTAGGCGCGGGAAGAGTTTCGTGAAACTTGCATGACAAAGCGCATTCGGCGGCCCGCTCATCCGTCTCTATGGCGATGACTTCCCTACGCTTTGCACGCCGCATGGCGGCTGTCGCCTGCGCGGCCGCTGCCGTGCTGGCGTGGCCGGCCGCCCAAGCGGCCGATGAACAGCCCGCGCGCGGGCTCGAAGGCAACGCCAGCGGCGTGTTCCTCAACGAAGCCGGCGACGTGCTGACCGCGCGCCATGCCGTGACCGGCTGCCGCTCGCTGTTCGTGCTCAAGGACGGCCGCGTGGCCGAAGCCACGGTGCGCGTGACGAGCCCGCTGGCCGACCTCGACATCGCCGTGCTGCACAGCGACATCAAGCCCTACCTGGGCGCGACCTTCCCGCGCAGCGAGGTGCTGCCCGCCGCGACGATCTCGGTGTTCTCCGAGGCCCACGGTCCGCTGCAACGCATGGCCGACCGCTCGGCCGTGCTCGGCAACGCGCTGACCGTGCCGGGCGCCGAGGGCCTGCAGCTGCTGTCGGGCGCCAAGCCCGGCGCCAGCGGCAGCGCGGTGCTCGACGCCGGCGGCTTGCTGCTGGGCGTGGTGGTGGAGCGCATCGCGGCCGCGCCCGGCGCCAGCGGCGGCACGCTGAGCCGGCTGCCCAGCCTGTCGGGCAGCGGCGCGGCCGCGGGCTCCACGCGCGTGCGCGCCGAGACCGCCGCGCGCATCAAGCATTTCCTGCGCGACAACGGCGTGGCCTACAGCGAGAGCGACACCCCGCAGCTCGGCCCCCAGCAGTCGCCGGCCGCGCGCGCCGCCACGCTGTCGGTCGGCGTGCTGTGCGGCTGAGCCGGCACCGATTTCCAGAACTTTCCCCGAAAGAACGCATGTTCCCCTTGCACCGTCATTCCGCCGCCGCGCCGCGGCCCTGGGCCAGCCTGTTCCGCGCGCTCGGCCTCGCCGGCCTGGGCCTGGCCGCCGTGCACATGCCCGTGCAGGCCCAGCCCGCGCCCTCGGCGCGCGCACCGGTGCCGCAGCACTGGATCAGCTATGCCGAGCTGGCCGGCAACCAGTTCCAGGGCCGCCTCAGCGACCCGGCCGACGAGACCGTGCAGCGCCTGCATGCCTGGATGCAGCAGCGCCTGCTGGAAGAGGGCCGCACCCTGCCGCCGCCGCCGCTGATCGTGCGCGTGTGGGTCGCACCCGACGGCCGGCCCGAGCGCGTGGCCTTCGATTCGCTGGGCAATGCGCAGGCCGATGCCGACCTGCGCCAGTTGCTGACCGCGCAGCCGCTGTCGGAGCCGCCGCCGCGGGACATGCGGCAGCCGATGGTGTTGCAGCTGACGTTGAAGGTGCTGACGGCGAGTTGAGCGGCGCGAGGCGCCTGCGGGTTCAAGCGCCGGGCTTGGCCCTGCTCTGAAGGATCGCCTCGAAGACGCGCGCCAGTTCCGCGGCGTCCTCGCCGGCATGGTGGGTATGCGGCAGGTCCTTGAGGTCGAGCTCGAACTTGATCTTGCCCTTGCGGCTCTCGACCCACTCGATGCCCTTGAGTCCCATCCAGTAGCTTCGCAGGTCGATGCCCGAGCCCGTGTTGCCGAACGGGCTCTTGCCGAGGAACCGGATGAAGTACCAGTGGATGAACATGCCGTCCCAGACGGCGGGGCCGGCCAGGAACACGGGGCGGCCGATGCGCCGCAGCGAATGGACCCAGGTTTCGGCCGCGCGCATCGCTGCTTCGGCCGTTGGGGCCTGTGCGATCAGCCGGTCGCGATCGAGGCCCGAAACGGCGAGGGCGCGCGGATCGAAGTCCTCCGAGATCGGCTTCAGCTCGGTGTAGAAATTCAGGTCGGGCCTGCCCACCACGGCCAGTCCCAGCGAGATCATGCTGTACGGGCCGGGAATCGGGCCATCCGCCTCGACGTCGGCCGCGACGTAGAGCTCCGGCAGTTTCTCGGAAGGGGTCATGGCCGTGCGCCGGTGGTTCCGCGTTTCACCGCGGCCTTCGCCGCCTCGATCGCCGCGCTCACATCGCCCACGGTCGCGGGATCGCTGTCCTTGCCGACCAGCTCCTCGAGCGCCGCCAGGTGGGCCACGCCCAGCGCCTCGTCCGCGCCGGCTGGCAGATCGGGCACGACGCCCGTGCCTTCCCAGTTGGTGCGCGTGATCGGGTTGATCGAGCGCGCGAAGGGGATCGTGACCTCGAAGTGATCGTTCAACCGATGGTTCCTGGAGGGATGGGCGCCGCCCTTGGTGCGTTCGCCGACGATGCGGGCGCGCTTCAGCGCCTGCAGGTTGTACGCGAACTCCTCGCCACCCGAGAAGGTCTGGCTGCTGGTCAGCACATAGACCGGCCGGTTCAGGTAGCGAGGGCCGCGCAGCCTGGCGCGGGTCCAGTGCGACTCCACGCGGTGGCCTTCGCGATGCAGCACGTCGTTGAGGTGCACCTTGCCTTCGAGCAGATGGCTGCTGACCTGGGCCACGCCCGCGGGCCAGCCGCCGCCGTTCTGGCGCAGGTCGACGATCAGGGCATCGGTGTGGGCGAGGAAATCGAAGACGGCCGCGGCGGTCTTCGCCAAGGCCTCGGGCTTGTCGAAACAGCGCAGGTCGATGTAGCCGACGTTGCCGGCCATGCGCTCGGCCTTGTAGAAGCAGTGGTTGTGGCGCACGTACTGCCGCGCCAGCTGTGCTTGCGACGCCGCGGCGGCCTTCGGATCGGCCGGCTTCGGCAGCGGCTCGCGGCTGAAGCCCACGAGCAGGTGCTTGTCCTGGTTCACCGACTGCAGGTCCTGCTCGAGCTGCGCGCGCAGCGCGTCGGCTGTCTCGATGCCCGCATAGGCCCCGTCGCGCAGCCGCGCGCGCAGGTGGGCCGCGATGGCGTCGGCCGGCGCGGGCAGCACGTAATGGGCCTGCACCAGTTCGGCGGTGCGGGCCACGACGCGGTCTCGCTCGGCGGGCGCGATGGGGACGGTGTCGGGGGACTGCGCGGTGGCCGATGCGGCCAGCGCGCTCAGCGCAAGGGCGAGGAGGGCGGAGGGAAGAAAGCGGCGCATGGCCGCGATGCTAAGGCAGCGGAAAAAGGCCTCAGCCCGCGGCCGCGAGGATGTCCTCGAGCACGCCGATGTCGATCGGCTTCTGCAGATGGTGGTCGAACAGCTTGCGCCCATCGGGACCGCCCGCGGCGCCGGCATCGGCGGCCGAGAAGCCCGAGATCGCGATCAGCAGCTTGGGCGCGCCCTGCGCCTCGGTCTCGCGCAGCCGGCGCGCGACCTGGGTGCCGGGGATGTCCGGCAAGGTGAGGTCGATCAGCGCGGCATCGAAGCTTTCGGCGGCGGCGGCGTCCAGCGCCTGCTGGCCGGTGTAGGTGCAGCGGGCGGTGTGGTCCTGCAGGGTCAGCAGTTCCTGCAGCAGGTCGGCTGCGGCTTCGTTGTCGTCGACGATCAGCACGTTCACGGCGGTCGGTCCTTGGTGGCCTTTGCGGCCTTTGGTTTTCTGAAAATGTCCGGAATGGAACATTGTCCCGGCACCGCGCCGTGCGTGGGGTAGGAGCAAGCCTACGGTTGTGCCGATCCGCGCGGCGCGGCCAGCGGCAGCTCGACGCTGAAGGTCGATCCCTCGCCCGGCGCGCTCTCGACGCCGATGCGCCCGCCGTGCAGGTCGACGATCTGGCGCGTGATGTACAGGCCCAGGCCGAGCCCGGCCGCATGCTTGCGGCTGTGCTCGGTGCGCTCGAACTGCTCGAAGATGCGCGCCTGGTCCTCGGCCGCGATGCCGATGCCGCGGTCGCGCACGCTGACGCGCGCGAAGCCGTCCTCGCCGGTGCCCACCTGTTCCACCGCCATCGAGACCGGCCGGCCGCCGCCATAGCGCAGCGCATTGGTCAGCAGGTTGGTCAGCACCTGCTCGATGCGGAACTCGTCCCACACGCCCGGCAGCTCGGCCGGCGCCTGCAGCGAGATCTCGGAGCCGGCGGCCTCGGCCTGCTGGCGCAGGTTCTCGACCACGGCGCGCGCGAGCTGCGCGAGATCGGTCGGCTTGGGCTGGATCGAGAGCGCGTCCTTGCGCATGCGCGTGACGTCGAGCATGTCGTCGATCAGCCGCACCATGTTGCGGATCTGCCGCTGGTCGCGCTCGATCATCGCGGGCAGGCGGTCGGCCGTGAAGGCCGCGAGGTTGCCCTTGGACACGTGCAGCTGGCGCAACTGGGCCTCGAGGTAGAGGGTGTTGAGCGGCGTGCGCAGCTCGTGCGAGACCATCGACATGAAGTCGTCGCGCATGCGCACCGCGCGCTCGAGCTCGCGCTGCGTGACCTGCAGCTGCACCACCAGCTCCTCCTGCTTGCGGTGCGCGTGGGCCAGCAGTTCCATCTCGTGGCGCAGCGCCTTGCGGTGGCGGTGCAGGTCGACGAACACATTGACCTTGCTGATCACGGCATGCGGATCGAGCGGCTTGTGCAGGAAGTCGACGGCACCACTCTCGTAGCCCTGGAAGGCGTAGTTGCGCTCGCGCCCGGCGGCGCTCACGAAGATCAGCGGGATGTGCCGCGTACGCTCGGTGCCGCGCATCATCTCGGCCAGCTCGAAGCCGTTCATGCCGGGCATCTGCACGTCGACGATGGCGAGCGCGAACTCGTGCTCGAGCAGCAGCGTCAGCGCCTCCTCGGCCGACTGGGCACGGAACACGGGCCGCCCGGGCGCGCGGATCAGCGCCTCGAGCGCCACCAGGTTCTCGGGCAGGTCGTCGACGATCAGCAGCTTGCTTTCGACGTCAATTTCCATGAGCGGTCTCCAGGTGCATCAGCAGGGTGTGGAGATCGCGCAGTGGCAGCACGAAGTCGGGCGAATGGCGCGCAATGGCGGCGTTGGGCATGACGGAAACCAGGGCTTCTTGGGGGTCCTGCACGGCGGTCAGCCCGCCGGCACGGTGAATGCGGTCCATGCCCTCGGCGCCATCGTCGTTGGCACCGGTGAGCAACACGCCGGCGAGGCCGGCGCCGTAGACGTCGGCCGCGGAGGCCATCAGCACGTCGATCGAGGGGCGCGAGAACAGCACGGGCGGCTCGCAGCTCAGCGAGAAACAGCGATCGCGCTCGATCGACAGGTGGTAGCCGGGCGGCGCGAAATAGAGCGTGCCGGGAACCAGCGGCATCTTGTCCGCCGCCTCGCGCACCGGCATCGCGACGCGCTCGCCGAACACTTCGGCCAGCCGGCTGTCGTGCCCCTCGGGCAGGTGCAGCACCACCACCTTGGGGATGCGGCTGACCAGGGGCAGGCCGATCAGCAGGGCGAGCAGCGCGTCGATGCCGCCCGCGGAGGCGCCGATGACCACCGCCTCTACGCGGCGGCGCAGGTGGGAGGGCAGCGCCTGTCTCACGTGGCCTTCCTGTAGATGCGCTCGGGGCGCGCCAGCGGCTCGAAGCGCTCGGCGTAGGCCGAGAAGTCGATGCTCTCCTTGGCGCCCAGGCCAAGGAAGCCGCGGTGGCTCAGCGACTCGTGGAACAGGCCGAGCGCGCGGTCCTGCAGCTCGCGGTTGAAATAGATCAGCACGTTGCGGCAGGACACGAGCTGGGTCTCGGCGAACACGCTGTCGGTGGCCAGGCTGTGGTCGGCAAAGATGGTGTCGGCGCACAGCGAGGGGTCGAAGCGCGCGGCGTCGTAGGCCGCGGTGTAGTAGTCGGAGAACGCGCGCAGCCCGCCCGCGCGCTGGTAGTTGGCGGTGTAGCCGCGGATCGCCTCGAGCGGAAAGATGCCCTGGCGCGCCTTCTCGAGCGAGGCCGGGTTGATGTCGGTGGCATAGATCTGCGTGCGCTCGAGCAGGCCTTCCTCGCGCAGCAGGATGGCGAGCGAGAACACCTCCTCGCCGGTGCTGCAGCCCGCCACCCAGACCTTGACCGACGAATAGGTGTGCAGCAGCGGCACCACGTGCCGGCGCAGGCCCAGGAAGTAGGCCGGGTCGCGGAACATCTCGCTGACCGGGACGGTGAGGAACTGCAGCAGGCGCCCGAACAGCGCGGCGTCGCGCAGCACCCGGTCCTGCAGCGCCGAGATCGAGGGCAATCCGAGCTGCGTGAGCGCATGCAGCACGCGGCGCTTCTGCGAGGCCAGCGTGTAGTCCCGGAAGTCGTAGCTGTACTTGAGGTAGATCGCCTCCATCAGCAGGCGCAGCTCGATCTCGGTGTCGCTCAGCGGCTGCGGTGGCGCGGCGATCGCGCCCGGCACGGCGGGCGAGGCGGGCAGGACCGGGCGGCCGGTCGACGGCCGTTCGGGCGGCGAGGGCGGCGGCGATCCGGTCACAGGCGCTCCATCTTCGGCATCCACACGCGCAGCAGCGAGAACAGGCGATCGAGGTCCACCGGCTTGGCGAGGTAGTCGCTGGCGCCCGCGGCCAGGCATTGCTCGCGGTCGTCCTTCATGGCCTTGGCGGTGATGGCGATCACCGGCAGCTTGGCGAAGCGCGGATCGGCGCGCAGGTGGCGCGTGGCTTCCAGGCCATCCATCTCCGGCATCATGACGTCCATCAGCACGAGGTCGATCTCCTTCACGCGGTCGAGCTGCTCGAGGGCCTCGCGGCCGTTGCGGCCGATCTCGACCTTCGCGCCGCGCTGCTCGAGCGCACTCGTGAGCGCGAAGATGTTGCGCACGTCGTCGTCCACCAGCAGCACCGTGCGACCCTCGAAGATCCGGTCGCGTCCGCGCGCGGCCTTGAGCATGCCCTGGCGCTCGCTCGAGAGCTCGGCCTCGACCTTGTGCAGGAACAGGGTCACCTCGTCGAGCAGCCGCTCGGGCGAGCGCGCGCCCTTGATGATGATCGAGCGCGAGTAGCGGTGCAACTCGGCCTCCTCCTCGCGCGTGAGGTTGCGCCCGGTGTAGACGATCACGGGCGGGAACGAGACGATGTCCTCCGAGGCCATGCGCTTGAGCAGCTCGCTGCCCTGCATGTCGGGCAGCTTCAGGTCGGTGATCATGCAGTCGAAGATGCGGCTGCGCAGCAGCTCCAGCGCCTCCTCGCCCGAGGCCACGTCGACGATCTCGATGTCGTCGTCGCCGATCAGCTGGATCACGCTGCGGCGCTGCAGGTCGTCGTCCTCCACCAGCAGCACCGTCTTGACCTTCTGCGTGAGCTTCTCCTCCAGCCGCGCGAACACGCGCGTGAGCTCGTCGCGCGTGGCGGGCTTGCGCGCATAGCCGATCGCGCCCATGTGCAGCGCGGCCTCGGCGTTGTCGGCGGCCGAGACCACGTGGATCGGGATGTGGCGCGTGAGCGGCGAGTCCTTCAGGCGCTGCAGCACGTCCAGGCCGGTGCTGTCGGGCAGCCGCATGTCGAGCAGGATCGCGTCGGGCACGAACTCGCTGGCCAGCGCGAAGCCGTCGGCCGCGCCGTGCGCGACCAGGCAGCGGTAGCCGAGCTCGTGCGCCAGGTCGTAGAGGATGTGGGCGAACTGCGGCTCGTCCTCGATCACGAGCACGCGCCGCACCTGCAGGTCGCGCGGCAGCGCGCGGTCGTCGGCGAACTGCGGCGCGGGCACCACGGGGGCCGGCGCGGCCGGGGCCGGGGGCACGGCGGGCACCGG
>NZ_JBWKPN010000031.1:0-36727 GCF_059418265.1 Variovorax sp. GW821-FHT09B05 | reverse complement strand
GCCATGCGGCGCCAGCCGGCGCGGCGGGGTCGACGGCGTCCGTGCCCGGCACGTTCCAGCGCGGCGGCGGCGCTGCGCCCGCCGGCGGTTCGCCGCTGGCCACGGCGCGCCAGCGCGCCCAGACCGCGCTGCTGAATCTCAAGCGCTTCGTCACCGGCCGCATCGGCGGCGACACCGGCAACAGCACGCAGCCGGCCTCGTCGATCGGCGTCGACGGCCGCGGCAGCGCCGGCGGCGTCGACTTCGGCGCACCGCGGCCTTTCTCGCGCACCTTCGCGGGCGCCATCGCCGACGCCGAGGCCGCCTACCGCGCGGCCGCCACCCAGTACCTGGAAGCCGCGGGCGAGCAGGCCACGATGATCCAGCAGAGCGCGGTCGACCTGCGCCGCCGCAGCACCGAACTCAAGAAGCGCGCGCCGACCACCGCCGACAAGGCCACGGTCGAGATCGTCGCGCTGATGTTCCAGGCCATCCTGGCCGAGGAGCGCATTCCGTTCTCGGCGCGCGTGTGGTTCGCGCGGCTGCAGATGCCGGTGCTGCGCGTGGCCATCGCCGAGCCCGAGTTCTTCGGCACGCTGCAGCATCCCGCGCGCATGCTGATCGACCGCATGGGTTCGTGCGTGATGGGCTTCGACGCGGCCGCGATCTCGGGCAGCGCGCTCGAGAACGAGATCAAGCGCGTGGTGCAGGTGATCGAGCAGTACCCCGAGACCGGGCAGCGCGTCTTCAAGCTGGTGTTCGACGAATTCGTCGCCTTCCTCAACCGCTACCTCACGCAGAGCGACACCGCGCAGCGCGTGATGAGCGTGGCGCAGCAGGTCGAGCAGAAGGAGACGATGGCGATCCAGTACACCATCGAGCTGCGCAAGATGCTCAACGACATGCCGGTGCGCGACGAGATCCGCGAGTTCCTGTTCAAGGTCTGGGCCGAGGTGCTGGCGATCGCCGCGCTGCGCTACGGCGGCCAGGACGAGCAGACCGTGACGCTCAAGCGCGCGGCTTCGGAACTGGTGTGGGCCGCGAGCGCCAAGCCCAGCCGCACCGACCGCGCGCGCGTGATCCAGGACCTGCCGCAGCTGCTGCAGCGCCTGCGCCAGGGCATGGCGCTGCTGGGCATCGTCGGCGAGCCGCAGGAGGCCTACATCAAGACCATCGGCGCGACGCTCTCCGATGCCTTCATGCTCAAGACCGAGGCCATCCCGCAGGCCAAGATCGAGGCCATGGCCGAGCGGCTGGCGCACCTCGAGGACTTCGTGAGCGACAGCGGCGGCGATGCCGACCTGCCGCTCGACGCCACCAACATCGAGCTGCTGCTGGGCGTGGACGCCAGCACCATCGAGGTCGTGGCCGACACGGCGGGAGCGCGCGCGACCGAGGACATGCTGGCCTGGGCCAACGAGCTGCAGGTGGGCACCTGGTTCATGCTCGACCACAACGACCGCGTGAGCCAGGTCCAGTTCGTCTGGCGCAGCGACCGCAAGCAGCTGCACCTGTTCGCCTCGGCCGACGGGCGCAGCTTCCTGATCCAGGCCGGGCGGCTCGCGTCCTACCTGCAGGCGGGCCTGCTGGTGCCGGCCGAGGAAGAGACGCTGACGGTGCGCGCCACGCGCGAGGCGCTCGCGAAGCTCGACGCGAATCCCGAGCGCTTGTTGAACTGAGGCGCCGAAAGGCTCAGTGCGCGAGCCGGCCTTCGTGGTTCTCGCAGAGCTCGTCGAGCACCAGCGCATCGGGCTCGATGCCGGTGCTCCAGTGCACCATCAGCACGATGATCTTGAGCTCGTCGAGCGCCACCGGCGCGCCGGGCGCGGCCATCGCGCGTTCGACGACGATCTCGCGCATGTCGCAGGGCAGCACGTTCGAGCCTTCGAGGAACTGGATGAAGCCCAGGCATTCGGCGCCCAGGTGCTCCTGCTCGGCCTGCGAATACACGCGCATCGAATCGGGCGACTGCGGCCGCGTGGCCTCGGCACTGCTGCGCAACGCGACCGTGACGCTGCGGCCCTCCTCGTCGTTGCGCGTGAGCTGCACGCCTTGCGTGGCGAGACTCAGGCCATCGAGCCATTGCAAGGCATCGCGTATCTCCTCGGCCTCGAAGCCGTGGGCGCTGAGCTTGCGGCTCAATTGTTCGGGTTCAGGGCAGGCATCGCTGCGCCAGTAGTTTTCGTAGACAAACACGAGCACTTCGAACATGGGCCCAATATAGCCCACGACGATGGATGCGGCGCGACGCGTGGTGCAAATGCAAGGATCGGCGTAAATACCGATGGCCGCTCGCGAGGCCGTGCGCGACGGTGGCGGGTGGTGCGCGTTCGTGCGCTCAGGCCGCGCCCATGCGCTGGAACAGCCCGCCCGGCAGGCGCGCGACCTGGCCCTCGAGTTCGAGCTCGAGCATGCGGGCCTGCAGCGCCGCGGCGCCCCAGCCGGTGCGCGCACCGAGTGCATCGAGACTCACCGGATCGAAACCCAGCGCCTCGAGCAACGGATCTCCGTGGTCCGTGCCGCCGGTCCACGGCCTGAAGGCGTCCGGCGATGGCTGCTGCGCGAGCGGCTGCAATTCCTCGAGGATGTCGGCCACCGACTCGACCAGCTTCGCGCCCTGGCGGATCAGCGCATGGCAGCCGCGCGACTGCGGCGAGTGGATCGAACCGGGGATCGCGAACACGTCCTTGCCCTGCTCGGAGGTGAGCCGCGCCGTGATCAGCGAGCCCGAGGCGAGCGCCGCCTCGACCACCAGCGTGCCGCGCGCGAGTCCCGCGATCAGCCGGTTGCGCTTCGGAAAGTTCTGCGTGAGCGGTGGCGTGCCGAGCAGGAACTCGCTCACGATCAGGCCTTGCTGCGTGATGCGCTGCGCGAGCTCGCGGTGCCGCGCCGGATAGACGCGGTCGAGCCCGGTGCCGACCACCGCCACCGTGGCGAGCCGCGGCCCGGCGCCCGCGGCATCGGCCGCATCGAGCGCGCCCTGGTGCGCGGCGCCGTCCACGCCGAGCGCCAGGCCCGAGATCACGGGCAGGCCGGCCTCGCCGAGCGCGCGCCCGAAGGCGCGTGCATTCGAGGCGCCCTGCGGCGTCGGGTTGCGGCTGCCGACCACGGCGAGGCTGTGGTCGAGCTGGGTCAGGTCGAAGGCTTCGGCGCCCAGCACGTGCAGCATCAGCGGCGGGTCGGCGGTCTCGAGCAGCGAGCGCGGATAGCCGGCATCGCCGAGCGTGACGATGCGGCGCATCACCGCGCCCTCGCCGTCCTCGCGCTGGCGCAGCCATAGCTGGGTCTGGTCGATCAGCGCCTGCAGGTTGGGCGGCATCTGTCGCAGCGCCGCGGCCTGGGCCTCGCTCACGACCTGCTGCAGCGCGGCCTCGGTCTGGGCGAATATGTCTGCGGGCAGGCCGAACGCGGCCAGCAGGCGACGGGCGGCGCCGTCGCCGATGCCCGGCGTCATCGACAGCCGCAGCCAGCCCGCGAGTTCTGCGCGGTCCACGCGGGAACCGGGTGGGTCAGGGGTTGACGATGAAGTCGCCGGCGCGCGGGGTGTCGTTGATTTCGAGCACCAGCGCGTACGAGACCTTCTCGAAGGGGCGGAACACCATCAGCAGGCCGATGCGTTCGTTCGGCAGCTTGATGGTTTCCTTCTTCTCGCCGGTGCGGTCGAGGATGGTCTCGCCGTTCTTGAGGATCGCCAGCACGTGGCCGCTGTCGATGCCGTCGCGCGTGCCCTTGTTGATGGCCACCACCTGGTTCTGCGCCGCGAACTGCACCGCGTTGCCGTAGACCGACACGATGCGGCCCTCGACCTGCGTGGAGGGCGCGCGCGGCGCGTAGCTCAGCAGCTGGCGCGGCGGCTCGGGCAGCAGGCGGTCGCCGGCGCGGATTTCCTCGCGCGCCGCGATCACGTCGACGGTGGCGGGCACGACCGTGATGTAGTCCTTGTCGTCCTTGGTCTCGACCGTGGTCGATTCGCCGCGCTGCAGCCGGACCTTGCCCAGGTACTGGGCTTCGTAGCCGAGGATCTCGCCGGTGCCGGGGTCCTTCAGCGGCGTGGCGTTGCGGAACACGCGGTAGTGCTGCAGCGGGCCCGGCACCTCGACCAGCGGCGAATCCTTCTCGCCGCGCGCATAGGCGCGGTCGCCGCGCGACAGCAGCACGCGGCTGTCGTTGCCAGCCACGATGCGCGGCGCGGCCTGCAGCGTGTTCTCGTCGACCACGATCGGCTCGCTGAGGAAGGGCTCGATCAGGCTCGGGTTGAGCGTGGGCAGCGCCATGCCGGACAGCGAGTCGAAACGGGTGCGCGGCGTCAGCTTGATGGTGCCGCCCTCGCCGCCGGCGCCGCGGCGCGTGGTGAGGCGGGCGCGGCCGCCGCTCTTGTCGAGGTAGAGCACCTGGCCCGGGTAGATGCGGTGCGGGTTCGCGATCTCGTTGATGTTCATGCCCCAGAGCTCGGGCCAGCGCCAGGGCCGCAGCAGGTACAGGCGCGAGATGGCCCAGAGGGTGTCGCCGGGCTTGACCGTGTACTCGTCGGGCGCGTTGGGTGCCAGCTCGCTCAGCGGCACGCCGGCCTGGGCGGTCTGCTGGGCCGTGGCGCGTTGCTGGGCGGTGATCGGATAATTCTGCGCCCAGGCCGCCGTGGTGCCGACGCCACCTGCCGCAACGACCGCGAGGACTGCCAGGGAGGCGGAGAGGTTCGTGCGGCGGGCCGGGGTTGGGAGCTTTTTCATGTCTGGATGGGTGAGCGCACGACGTATCGTGGCGCATACGAATCTCACAATTTGCTACGAATTCTGGCGCCAAGCCCCCGGAAGGGCAACGTTTATCCGGCAAACGCGCGGCCCGCGGCCGCCGAATTGGCGAAAATAGCCACAACTTCCCCCCGATTTCATGGCCAAACGAATCATTCTGAGTTACCCGGACAAGCGCCTGCACACGGTGGCCAAGCCCGTGCAGGGCGTGGACGCGCGCATCAAGACCCTGGTCGCCGACATGCTCGAGACCATGTACGACGCCAATGGCATCGGTCTGGCCGCGACCCAGGTCAACGTGCACGAACGGATCGTGGTCATCGACGTCTCCGAGGAGCGCGACCAGCCGCTGGTGCTGATCAACCCCGAGATCACCTGGGCCAGCGACGAGAAGGTCATCAACGAGGAAGGCTGCCTCTCGGTGCCCGGCATCTACGACGGCGTCGAGCGTTCGACCGCGGTCAAGGTGCAGGCGCTCGACCTCGACGGCGAGCTGCGCAGCATCGAGGCCGACGGCCTGCTGGCCGTGTGCATCCAGCACGAGCTCGATCACCTGCTGGGCAAGGTCTTCGTCGAATACCTGTCGCCGCTCAAGCGCAACCGCATCAAGAACAAGCTGCTCAAGCAGCAGCGCGAGGACGTGCGCGAAGGCAGGGCCTGACCGATGGCCGTTGGTGCCTTGACCCGCCTGCCCCTTCTTTGCGCCGCCGTCCTGCTGGTGCTCGTCGGTTGCGCCAGCGAACCCACCCGCATCGTCCCCGGCACCTCGGCCGCCGAAACCCTGCAGCGCCTGGGCGAGCCCACGGGCCGCTATCCGCTGAATGGCGGCGGCGAGCGGCTGCAGTACTCGCGCACGCCGGCCGGCTTCGAGGTCACCGACATCGACCTCGATGCCGCCGGCAAGGTGGTCTCGGTGACCCAGGTGCTCGACGAGCGCCGCTTCGACCACGACATCCAGGTCGACAAGTGGCGCCAGAACGACGTCATGGCCTTCTACGGCCGCCCCTATGAGATCCGCCGCGTGACCTCCTTCGACGGCAATGTCTGGACCTGGCGCTACAAGTCGGTGAACGAGCGCCGCCTGCTCCACATCTACATCGACCCCGCCGGCGTGGTGCGGCGCTACCACACGGGCGACGACCTCGACTTCGATCGGCTGCGCCGGTGAGCCCGTTGCGCGTCGTTTTCGCGGGCACGCCCGAGTTCGCGCGCGTCGCGCTGGAGGCCATCGCGGCCGCCGGCCACGACGTGGCGCTGGTGCTGACCCAGCCCGACCGCCCGGCCGGCCGCGGCATGAAGCTGCAGGCCTCGCCGGTCAAGCAGTGCGCGCTGGCCAAGGGCTGGCCCGTGGCGCAGCCGCGCAGCCTGCGGCTGGACGGCAAGTACCCCGACGAGGCCGCCGCCGCGCGCGAGGCCCTGCTGGCGGCCGGTGCCGACGTGATGGTGGTCGCGGCCTACGGCCTGATCCTGCCGCAGTGGGTGCTCGACCTGCCGCGCCTGGGCTGCCTCAACATCCACGCCAGCCTGTTGCCGCGCTGGCGCGGCGCCGCGCCGATCCACCGCGCCATCGAGGCCGGCGACGCGCGCACCGGCATCACGATCATGCAGATGGACGCCGGCCTCGACACCGGCGACATGCTGTCGGTCGAGGCGCTCGAGATCGGCGAGGACAACACCGCCCGCCTGCACGACCGGCTGGCCGCGCTCGGCGGCCGCATGATCGTCGAGGCGCTGGCCGGCGCCGCCGAGGGCCGGCTGGTGCGCACGCCGCAGCCGGCCGAGGGCGTGACCTACGCCAACAAGGTCGAGAAGCAGGAAGCGCTGATCGACT
This sequence comes from Variovorax sp. GW821-FHT09B05, assembly GCF_059418265.1. Taxonomy (NCBI): domain Bacteria; kingdom Pseudomonadati; phylum Pseudomonadota; class Betaproteobacteria; order Burkholderiales; family Comamonadaceae; genus Variovorax; species Variovorax sp. GW821-FHT09B05. The sequence goes on along the minus strand of NZ_JBWKPN010000031.1, from coordinate 30,169 downwards.
GGCAGCGGCCCGCCGCCGAGATCGTGCGCCGCATCCGCGCCTTCGATCCCTTCCCCGGCGCCAACAGCCCGCTCGAGAACGAGACCATCAAGCTCTGGGCCGCGCATGCCGTGGCCGGCACGGTGTCGGACGCGCCCGGCACCATCCTCGCGGTGACCGGCGACGGCATCGCGGTGGCGGCCGCCGATGCGGTCGTGACCGTCACCGAGCTCCAGCGGCCGGGCGGCAAGCGCCTGGGCGTCGCCGATTTCCTGCGCGGCTTCGACCTGAAGACCGGCCAGGTGTTCGGGTGAGCGCCTGATGTTCCTGTCGGCCGCCATCCGGCGCCGCCCGCAGTTCCGCGTGGGCGTGCGCGACATGACCCCCGTGGCGCTGGGCATCGGCGCCTGGGGCCTGATGACCGGCGTGGCCATGGTCAAGTCGAACATGAGCGTGCTCGAGGCCGTGGCGATGACCCTGCTGGTCTACGCGGGCAGCTCGCAGCTCGCGGCCATTCCGCTGCTGTTCGCGGGCGCGCCGGCCTGGGTGATCTTGGCGACCGGCTTCTGCGTCAACCTGCGTTTCGTGGTCTTCAGCCTGCACCTGCGGCCCTACCTGATGCACATGCCGCGCTGGCGCCGCATGCTGCACGGCTACCTCACGGCCGACATGAGCTATGCGCTGTTCACGAAGCAGTACCCGGCGCCGCCGGTCACCGACGAGGAACGGCTCGCGCAGGAGGCCTACCTCACGGGCAACTACGCCGTGACCTGGTGCGCCTGGATGGGCATGAGCCTCCTGGGCATCGCGCTGGCCAACCTGATCCCGCAGAGCTGGGGCCTGGGCTTCGCGGGCGTGCTGAGCCTGGTGGCGATCGTCTGCTCGATGGCCACGACGCGGCTGCGCATCCTCGCGGCGCTGATCGCGGGCGCCACGGCGGTGGCGGCCTATGCGCTGCCGCTCAAGCTCAACATCGTGGTCGCCATCGGCGTGGCCGTGCTGCTGTGCTTCTGGCTCGAGAAGCAGTTCGGCCTCGACCCCGAGGCGGAGGACGACAAGTGAAGGGCGAGACCGACTTCTGGACGCTCGCCGTGATCGTCGGCCTGGCCGGCGTCACCGTGCTCACGCGCTGTTTCTTCTTCATCCTCGACCGGCCCTGGGGCCTGCCCGAGTGGGCGCACCGCGCGCTGCACTACGCGCCGGCCGCCGCGCTGGCCGGCGTGATCGCGCCCGAGATCGTGATGACGCAGGGCCACCTGATCACCTCGCTGCACGACGCGCGCATCTACGCGACCGTGGTCGGCGCGGCCTACTACTACTGGCGCCGCGGCGTGCTCGGCACCATGCTGGCCGGCATGGCGGTGTACCTGCCGCTGCACCTCATCTGGGGCTGGTAGCCGAGCGGATCTCGGTGCCGGCCTCGGTCTCGACCCAGCGCACCAGCTCGCTCACGCTCACGCCGGGTCCGCGCGCCGCATCGGCCCGCTGCCACAGCCGGCGGCCCTCCTCGCTGATCGGCGCCGGCATGCCGAGCTCGCGCGCCAGGTCGACCGCGATGCCCATGTCCTTGAGCATCAGCTCGAGCTTGAACGGATCGTCGAAGCTGCGGCTGATCACGCGCTGGTGGATGTGCGTGCGCGTGATCCACGAGCCGCCCGTGGCCTCGTTGAGCACGTCGGTCATCACGGCCGGATCGAGCCCGGCGCGGGTGCCGATCGCCAGCCCCTCGGCCGTGGCCGTGAGCGTGACGGCGGTGATCAGGTTGTTGAGGCACTTCATGGTGTGGCCGGCGCCGAGCGCGCCCACGTGGAACACCGCGCGGCCCATCGCGTCGAGCAGCGGGCGCGCGCGCGCCACGTCGTCCGGCGCGCCGCCGACCATGAACACCAGCTCGGCCGCCTGCGCGCCCCAGGCCGCGCCAGAAACCGGCGCGTCGACCATCGCGATGCCGCCTTCGGCCAGCCGCGCCGCGGTCTCGCGCGTGATCCACGGTTCGGCCGAGGAGGTGTCGAGCAGCAGGCCGCCGCGCGCCCAGCCCGCGAGCAGGCCGTCGTCGGCGAACACCACCTCGCGCACCACGCGGCCGTTGGGCAGCATGGTCACGATGACGTCGCTGTGCGCCGCCACCTCGCGCAGGCTGGCGCGCGCCGTGATGCCGGGCTGCGATTCGGCGAGCCGCTGCGCCGCGCCGGGCGCGAGGTCGTAGGCCGAGACCGCGTGGCCGGCGCGCGCGAGGTGGCCGGCCATGGGCGCGCCCATGACGCCGAGGCCGATGAAGCCGACGCGCTCGCGCGCGGTCGAAGCGGGGGATGGTTCGTTGGACATGAGTGAAAGCGGAAGCGGTCGGATGAAAAGGGTGCTCAGTCGAGCTGCACGCCCGAGGTCTTGATGACCTGGCCCCAGTACGCGCTCTGAGAACGCGCCATCTCCTGGAACTCCTTCGGCGTACCGGGCAGCGCCTCGAAGCCGAACTCGCTGAACACCTGCTGGATGCGCGGCGTCTGCAGCGCCTTGTGCAACTCGGCGTTGAGCCGGTTCACCACCTCGGGCGGCATGCCGGCCGGGCCGATCAGGCCATGGAAAGCGAAGGCGTTGACCTCCGGATAGCCGAGCTCGGCGAAGGTCGGCACCTCGGGCAGGCCCTTGGCGCGCTGCGGCAGCGCGATCGCCAGCGCGCGCAGCTTGCCGGTCTTGAGGTAGGGCAGCGCGGCCGTGAGGTCGAGCATCATCATCGGCACCTGGCCGCCCATGATGTCCTGCAGCGCCGGCGCGCCGCCCTTGTAGGCCACGTGCGTGATCGACAGGCCGGCCTTCTGCTTGAACAGCTCCATCGCCATGTGGTGCGGCGTGCCGATGCCGGGCGAGGCGTAGTTGGTCTTGTCGCCGTTGGCCTTCACGTAGGCGACGAAGTCCTTGAGGGTCTTGGCCTGGAAGTCGGGCCGCACCACCAGCGCCAGCGGAATGCGGCCGATGGCGCCGATGTAGGTGAAGTCGCTCGCGGGCTTGTAGGGCAGCTTGGCGAACATGTGCTCGTTGAACAGCAGCGCCGCGTTCTCGGCCTGCATGATCGTGTAGCCGTCGGGCTTCGACTGCATCAGCAGGCCGACCGCGATGTTGGTCGAGGCACCGGGGCGGTTGTCGATCACCACCGGCTGGCCCAGCGAGGGCTGCATCGCGTCGGCGAGCTGGCGCGCGATGTTGTCGGTGCCGCCGCCCGCGGCATAGGGCACCAGCCACTTGATCGGCTGGTTCGGATAGGGCCCGCTCTGGGCCGACGCGAGGCTGGCGCCGGCCAGCGCGAAGGCGGCGAGCACGGGGGCGATCAGGGGCAGGAAGCGCTTCATCGGTTTGTCTCCGGGGTGGTTTTCTTCAGGGAAATCGGTGCGGCGGCGCGCGCCTTCCTCGTCGCGGGAAGATCGCGCGCCGCGCGCGGCGGCTTACGCGTGCAGCGTCTGCCAGAGTTCGCGGTCGCGCTCGGCGGTCCACACCACCGGGTGCTCGATGCCGCGCAGCTCGTCGTAGGCGCGCGAGACGTCGAAGGGCAGCACGTGCTGGAACACCGGCCACTGGCCGAAGCGCGGCTTCATCGCAGCCTCGGCGCGCGCGAAGCAGCCCTTGAGCGCCTCGCCCGCGGCGATGCCGGCGCGCACGCTGTCGAGCAGGGTCGAGAGGAAGGCCTTGGTCAGGTCGATCGCCTCGGCGCAGGCGGCCTCGTCCTGCAGCACCGCGCCGCGGCCCGGCACCAGCACGCGCGGGCGCAGCGCGCGCACCGCGTCGAGCGTGCCGGCCCAGTCGCCGATGTAGGCGTCGCCCGCGTACACGCCGCAGTGGTTCTCGACCACGTCGCCCGAGAACAGCAGGCCGCAATCGGGCAGCCAGGCGACGGTGTCGCCGCTCGAATGGCCGCGGCCCAGCGCCATCAGCCGCAGCTCGCGGCCGGTGCCCGGGCGCGGGCCGAGCCACAGGCTCATCTCGTTCTGGAAACTCAGCGTCGGCCAGGTCAGGCCCGGGATCTCCTCGAGGCCCGCGAACAGGCGCGGGAAGCGGCCCACTTCCGAATCGAAGTCGGCCTGGCCGCGCGTGCGGATCCAGTCGAGCGTGCCCGCGCTCGCGACGATCTGCTCGACTTCGTCGAAGGCGCTCGCGCCCATCACGCGCACCGCGTGATAGTGGGTCAGCACGATGGTCCGGATCGGCTTGTCGGTCACCGTGCGGATGGCCGCGAGGAAGTCGCGCGCCATGCGCGGCGTGGGGCGGGTGTCGATCAGCACCACCTGCTCGTCGCCGACCACGAAGCCGCAGTTGGGATCGAAGTCGCTGATGTAGCCGAAGGCACCGGGCGCGAGCTCGCGCAGCTGCGGCTTCTGCTCGCGGGTGTCGGAGGCGGAGGCGAAGGAAACGTTGGCGGTCATGCGGGGTGGGGGCTCGTGGAGTGTTCTTCTTCGGCGGCCGCGCGGATGCAGTCCAGCAGCACCGCCTGGTCGGCGCACTGGTTGGCCAGCAGCAGCACGAGGCGGGCGTTGAGGTCGGCGCTCTGCGCTTCGCTGCGTCCTTCGTGCGCGGCCAGCAGCGCGGCATAGAAGCCGTCGGGATCGGGGATGCGGAGTTCGGTGTTCATGGCGCGGGATCGAGGGCAAGGGCGAGGGCGGTGCGGACGGCGTCGGCGATGGCCTCCGGCGTGGCCTGCGCGAGCACGCGGGCGCGGTAGGCATCGGGGCGCACCAGCACGAAGCTGCCGGGCTCGCCCGCGCCGACATGGGCCGCGAGCCGGTCGTCGGGCTGCAGCGCGGGCAGGCCGTGGTCGGTGCCACCGACCGCGAGCAGGCGCAGCGGCAGTCCCGCCGTCGCATCGAGCGCGGCCCGCGCCGCATCCGCCGTCGGCGCGAACCACAGGCCGATGCAGCGCGTGTCCTCGGCCAGCAGCTGCATCAGCGTGGTCTCGCGGCCGTCGGCCCGGCGCAGCGGCAGGTTCTGCACCGTGCGGCCGCCCGCGGGCAGCTGCGGCGCGGTGGGGTAGTCGTTGGCGACCGACATGCGCCCGGTGTTCACCAGGGCGCGCGCGAACGGAAAGCGCGCGGCCAGTGCGACCACGGCGCGGCGCAGCGTGTGCTCGGCCGGCGAGCGCGGCGCGAGGAAACGCGCCGAGCGGCTCGTGACCTGCAGGTTCTCGCGCGCGGCCGGCTGGCGCTCGGCGTCGTAGCTGTCGAGCAGCGCGTCGCTGGCCTGGCCCTGTGCCACCAGCGCGAGCTTCCAGCCGAGGTTGGCCGCGTCCTGGATGCCGCTGTTGCCGCCGCGCGCGCCAAAGGGACTCACCACGTGCGCGGCATCGCCGATGAAGAACACGCGGCCATGGCGGAAGCGCTCGAGCAGGTGGTCGCGGTAGCCGTAGGGGCCGATCCAGACGAACTCGAACTCCACGCCCGGCCCGAGCTGCTCGCGCAGCCGCGCGCCCGCCACCTCGGGCCGGCTGATGTAGGCGGTGTCGCAGTCCTCGGGCATCTGGTAGTCGATGCGCCAGACGCCGTCGGCCATCAGGTGCTGCCAGACGCCGCGGCCCTCGTTGAAGGGCGCGTCGACCCAGGTCCAGCGCTCGGTCGGCAGCGGCTTGCGAAAGCGCACGTCGCTGATGCACCAGCGGTCGGTGCTGCGCGAGGCATGGGCCTCGATGCCGAGGCCGGTGCGGATCGCGCTGTTGGCGCCGGTGGCGTCGATCAGCCGGTCGGCCTCGATCGTGTAGCGGCCCGCGGGCGTCTCGACCTCGAGGCGCACGCCGTCGGCGATCGGTTCGACGCGCGTCACGCGGCTCTTCCAGCGCACGTCGGTCAGGCCGAGCTCGAGGATGCGCTCGACCAGGAACCACTCGATGTAGAACTGCTGCAGGTTGATGAAGGGCGGCTGCCGCGAGACGCTGGCCGTCTGCAGGTTGAAGTTGTAGACCTCCTCTTCGCCCGAGAAGGTGCGCCCGAAGGACCAGGTGATGCCCTTGGCCGCGATGCGCTCGAAGATGCCCAGGCGCTCGAAGATCTCCAGGCTCTTCTGCGCATAGCAGATGCCGCGCGAGGAGGCGCCGCGCACGCCGACGGTGTCGTCCTCGTCGAGCAGCACGGCGCGCACGCCGCGCTGCGCGAGGTCGCAGGCCAGCGTGAGGCCCGAGGGGCCGGCGCCGACGATCACGAGCGGGTGGCGCACCACCTGGCCGCTGGCCAGCTCGGGCGGCGGCACGAAGGGCCAGCTCGGCAGTTCGTAGGCGGGCGCGAAAGCGAATTGTTCTTCCATGGCTTGCCTGCGTGACTAGAGCGAATGCGCGAACTCGGCGATCGCGTCGGCGGCCTGCGGCACCAGCGCCGGCTGGCCCGCGAGGTAGTGGTTGCCGCCGACGATGTCGACGTTGCGGATGCGCGCGCCGCCCGCGGCCAGCCAGGCATCGCGCGTGCTCGGGAAGGTCGACTGGTCGCCGGTGTAGGTCAGCAGCAGCTTGGGCACCGTGGTGCGCGCGAGGTTGGTGGGACCGTCGGCCTGCGAGCGCGAGGACCACTGCGACAGGAAGGCCGTGAGCGAGGTGGTGCGGCCCATCGCGTTGGCCGAGTAGTTGACCTGGCGCGCATCGCCCCAGACGCTGCCGGGCAGGCGGTCGTTGGGATCGAGCGAGAGGTCGACGCAGCGCGGATCGGCATGGGTGCGGTAGACGATGAAGGTCTGGTCGCGCGGCGCGCCCTCGGTGCCGCGCAGCAGCGCGAGCCGATCGAGGCACCACTGCTCGATGCGCGCGAGCCGCGCCTGCTGCGCGGCGGAGAAGCGCGCGAGGAAGTCGGCGTCGTAGGGCACGCGGTGGCGCGCGTCGTACATGTCGAGTTCGGGGTCCACCGACAGCGGGTCATGCTCGTCGGTGACCGAGGGATCGATCCAGTCGCGCATCAGCCGCGTGCGGCCCAGGTGCGCGGCGCACAGCGCGATGCCGTCGACCGGCGGCAGGTCGCCGGGGTGCAGGTGGGTGGGGTCGCCGTCGGCGAAGTGCGTGGCCGTGAGCCGCTCGGCCTGCGCCTGGTAGAAGGCCGCGAGCGCGGCGCCGCCCGAGTTGCCGACCAGGAACACCTTCTCGTAGCCGGCCGCGCGCAGGTACTGCACGCCGGCGCCCAGGTCCTGGATCGCGCGCTCCATCAGCAGCACCGTGTCGTTGCCGACGTAGCGCGAATTGAGCCCCATGCAGCAGATGCCGCGCTCGGCCAGCGGCGCGATCAGGTAGTGGCCCATGAAGTTGCTGGTGGGATGCATCACGATCGCCGCGATGCGCTTCGGACCCGCGGGCGCGCGGTAGGCGCCGTAGATGCGCGGGCGCAGCATCTGCAGGCCCGACTGGCTCTCGAGCGCCGCGCCCGGCTTGACGTCGATGACGGCGAGTTGCAGTTCAGGCATCGGCCGTGCCTTTCGCTGCCAGCAGCTGCGCCTTGCGCGCGGTCCAGGCGTCGAGGTCGGCATGGGCGCGCAGCGCGTGCGCGTCCATCTCGGCCTGCGGCACGGTCGGCGTGGTCAGCTCCACGCGGATGCCGTTGGGGTCGAAGAAGTAGATCGACTCGATGATGTGGTGGTCGGTGATGCCCAGCACCTCGACGCCCGCGGCCTCGAGCCGGGCCTTGGCGGCCAGCAGGTCGGGCACGCCGTCCACGCGCAGCGCGATGTGGTTGACCCACGAGGGCGTGTTGGGCGAGGGCAGCGCGGCGACGTCGTCGCCGAGGTCGAAGAAGGCGATGAAGGAGCCGTCGCGCATCCGGAAGAAGATGTGGACGTAGGGGCAGTACTCGCCGGTGCTCGGCACGTGGTCGCTCTTGATCACGTGCACCAGCGGCAGGCCGAGCAGGTCCTCGTAGAAGCGGCGGGTTTCCTCGCTGTCGCGGCAGCGCCAGGCGAAATGGTGCAGGCCCCGGATCGGGGGCGCGGCGGATGGGGTCGGCATCGGGCTTGTCTCCGGGACGGCCATCGGGGCCGTCCGAGCCGGTATTGGGCGATGGCTGGACCTATGATGCAATCGAAATTAATTCATCGATTGATGAAATAGTCATATGAATCTGACCTTGCGCCAGTTGCGCGCCTTCGCCGCCGTCGCCGAGACCGGCAGCTTCACCGCCGCGGCCCAGCAGCTGCACCTGACGCAGTCGGCGCTCAGCGTGCTGGTGCGCGAGCTCGAGCGCGAGATGGGCGTGCAGCTGCTCGACCGCCACACGCGGCGCGTGCTGCTGTCGGAGGCCGGGCGCGAGTTCCTGCCCTCGGTGCACCGGCTGCTCGGCGACCTCGCGGGCGCGGTGGCCGGCGTGACCGAGCTGCGCGACAAGAAGAAGGGCCTGCTGCGGCTGGCCGCGCCGCAGCTCATGGCCTGCACGCTGATGCCGCGCGTGATCGCCGTGTACCGCGCGCAATACCCCGACGTGGAGGTGCGGCTGGCCGACACCCTGCCCGAGCACCTGCTCGACGGCATCCTCGCGGGCGAGGTCGAGCTGGCCGTGGGGCAGGACCTCGAGGTCGACCCGGCGCTGATCGAGCGCCGCACGCTGCTGCGCGACCGCCACTGGCTGATCTGCCCGCCCGGCCATGCCTTCGAGGGGCGGCGCAAGGTGCGCTGGGCCGAGCTCGCGCCCTACACCTTCATCGCGCCCACGCGCGACTTCCGCCAGCGCGTGCTGCCCGAGCTCGCGAGCGCCGAGCGCGCCTGGATGCAGCGCCCCGGCACCCAGGAGGTGTCGTACATGACGACCGCGCTCGGCATGGTGGCCTCGGGGCTCGGGCTGACCGTGTGCCCGACCTATTCGGCGCCGCTGGTACAGGCGCACGGGCTGCGCATGGTGCGGCTGGAGGCGCCCGACTTCCACCGCGAGGTCTGCGTCTACGGCGCGGCGCGGCGTTCGCTGTCGCCCGCGGCGGCCAGCTTCGTGCAGATTCTGGAGCGCTTCGCGAGCGAGCGAAGCGACGCCTGAAAAGCATCGGCCGGCGTCACGAGACGCACAGTCGCGCAGTGAGGCCCTACCTACAATGCGGGGCGACCCGTATCCATCCCATCCAGACCATGAACGTTCTTCGATTCACCGACCTCTGTGCCCAGGGCAAAGCCGCCGGCCAGCGCGTCTTCATCCGTGCCGACCTCAACGTGCCGCAGGACGATGCCGGCCACATCACCGAGGACACCCGCATCCGCGCCTCGGTGCCCTGCATCCAGCTGGCCCTCGACGCCGGCGCCGCGGTGATGGTCACCTCGCACCTGGGCCGCCCGACCGAGGGCGAGTTCAAGCCCGAGGATTCGCTGGCGCCGGTCGCCCAGCGCCTGGGCGAGCTGCTGGGCCGCGAGGTGCCGCTGGTCGCGAACTGGGTCGACGGCGTCGACGTGAAGCCGGGCCAGGTCGTGCTGCTCGAGAACTGCCGCCTCAACAAGGGCGAGAAGAAGAACGACGAGGCGCTCGCGCGCAAGCTCGCTGCGCTGACCGACATCTACGTCAACGACGCCTTCGGCACCGCGCACCGCGCCGAGGCCACCACCTACGGCATCGCGCAGTTCGCCAAGGTGGCGAGCGCCGGCCCGCTGCTGGCGGCCGAGATCGACGCCATCACCAAGGCGCTGGCCCAGCCCAAGCGCCCGCTGGTGGCGATCGTCGCGGGCTCCAAGGTCAGCACCAAGCTCACGATCCTGCAGAGCCTGTCGGCCAACGTCGACCAGCTGATCGTCGGCGGCGGCATCGCCAACACCTTCCTGCTCGCGGCCGGCCTGAAGATCGGCAAGTCGCTGGCCGAGCCCGACCTGGTCGACCAGGCGAAGTCGGTGATCGAATCGATGCGTGCGCGCGGCGCCGACGTGCCGATCCCGGTCGACGTGGTCACGGCCAAGACCTTCGCGGCCGACGCGCCCGCCACCGTCAAGGCGGCCAGCGAGGTGGCCGACGACGACCTGATCCTCGACATCGGCCCGAAGACGGCCGCGCAACTGGCCGCGCAACTGCGCGAGGCCGGCACCATCGTCTGGAACGGCCCGGTGGGCGTGTTCGAGTTCGACGCCTTCGCGGGCGGCACCAAGGCCATCGCCCAGGCGATCGCCGAGAGCAGCGCGTTCTCGATCGCCGGCGGCGGCGACACCCTCGCGGCGATCGCCAAGTACGGCATCGAGAAGGACGTGGGCTACATCTCGACCGGCGGCGGCGCCTTCCTCGAGGTGCTGGAGGGCAAGACCCTGCCGGCCTTCGAGATCCTGGCCAAGCGCGCCGCGGGCTGAGAGCGCGGAAGGATCGCGCGGATTCCATCGATCCGCGTGGTGTCTTCCACGCGACACATAAATTGTATACAGTAGCGGATACAAAAACGGAGATAGATCCATGAGCACCGACCGCCTTCCCCGCCACGCCACCAAGATCGTCGCCACGCTCGGCCCCGCGTCGAGCACGCCCGAGCTGCTCGAGCAGATGATCATCCACAAGGTGAGCGTGGTCCGGCTCAACTTCAGCCACGGGACGGCGCAGGACCACATCGACCGCGCCACCATGGTCCGCGAGGCGGCGCGCAAGGCCGGCCGCGAGGTCGCGATCATGGCCGACCTGCAGGGCCCGAAGATCCGCGTGGGCAAGTTCGCGCAGGGCAAGATCTGGCTCGAGCCGGGCGCGAAGTTCGTGCTCGACGCCTCGCGCACCGAGCCCGGCGACATCGATGCCGTGGGCCTCGACTACAAGGACCTGCCGCGCGACGTGCGCGCCGGCGACCGGCTGCTGCTCAACGACGGCCTGATCGTGCTGGTGGTCGACGCCGTGCGCGGCGAGGCGGTGCACACCACCGTCAAGCTCGGCGGCGAGCTCTCGAACAACAAGGGCATCAACAAGCAGGGCGGCGGCCTCACGGCGCCGGCGCTCACGGCCAAGGACATGGAGGACATCAAGACCGCGATGAGCTTCCAGGCCGACTACGTGGCCGTGAGCTTCCCGAAGAACGCGACCGACATGGAAATGGCGCGCCAGCTGTGCAACGTGGCGGCCGCCGAATACGGCCACAAGCCCGGGCTGATCGCGAAGATCGAGCGCGCCGAGGCGATCCCCCGGCTCGAGGAAATCCTGCGCGCCAGCGACGGCATCATGGTCGCGCGCGGCGACCTCGCGGTCGAGGTCGGCAATGCCGCGGTGCCGGCACTGCAGAAGAGGATGATCCGCATGGCGCGCGAGATGGACAAGGTGGCGATCACCGCGACCCAGATGATGGAGTCGATGATCACCAACCCCGTGCCCACGCGCGCCGAGGTCAGCGACGTGGCGAACGCGGTGCTCGACGGCACCGATGCCGTGATGCTCTCGGCCGAGACCGCCTCGGGCCGCTACCCGCTCGAGACCGTGCAGGAGATGAGCCGCATCTGCGAGGCCGCCGAGGCCGCCGAAGACAAGCAGCTCGACGCCGACTTCAGCGGCCAGTCCTATGCGCGCATCGACCAGTCGATCGCCATGGGCGCGCTGTTCACCGCGCACCACCTGGGCGCCAAGGCCATCGTCGCGCTGACCGAGTCGGGCTCGACCCCGCTGTGGATGAGCCGCCACCGCGCCCACATCCCGATGTACGCACTGACCTCGCGCCTGGCCACGCAGCGCAAGATGGCGCTCTACCGCAACGTGCGCCCGCTGCTGATGGATTCGGAGAGCGACCGCGACACCGCGCTCGAGCAGGCCGAGGCGCATCTGAAGAAGCGCGGCATCGTGCAGAGCGGCGACGTCTACGCGATCACCTGCGGCGAGCCGATGGGCGCGCCGGGCGGCACCAACATGCTGAAGATCTGCCGCGCGAGCTGATCCGCGCGCTCTGAAAGACAAAGGCCGGCGCATGCCGGCCTTTCTTCCTGGCGCCGGCGTCCGGTCAGCCGTTGCGGAACAGGAAGCTGTAGGCGTTGAGCGCCGGCACGCCGCCCAGGTGCGCATAGAGCACCTTCGAGCCGGCCGGGAATTCGCCCAGGCGCACCTTCTCGATCATCCCGTGCATCGACTTGCCCTCGTACACCGGGTCGGTCAGCATGCCCTCGAAGCGCGCGCTCAGGCGGATCGCCTCCAGCGTGCCCTCGTTCGGCAGGCCGTACTCGGGGCCGCCGAAGCGGCGGTCGAGCACCACGTCCTTCTCGGTGATGTTGCGGCCCAGCTCGATCAGCTCGGCCGTGTTGCGCGCGATGCGCAGGATCTGCTCGAAGGTCTGCTGCGGCTTGGCCGAGGCGTCGATGCCGATCACGCGGTCGGCCCGGCCGTCGGCCGCGAAGCCCGCCACCATGCCGGCCTGCGTGCTGCCCGTGACCGAGCAGACCACGATGTAGTCGAACTTGAAGCCGAGCTCGGCCTCCTGCTGGCGCACTTCCTCGGCGAAGCCCACGAAGCCCAGCCCGCCCAGCGGATGCTCGGAGCAGCCCGCGGGAATCGGGAACGGCTTGCCGCCGGCCTGGCGCACGCTGTCCATCGCGTCCTCCCAGCTCTGGCGGATGCCGATGTCGAAGCCGGCCGCGTCGAGCCGCACGTCGGCGCCGAGGATGCGCGACATCTCGATGTTGCCCACGCGGTCGTACACCGCGTCGGAGTAGTTGACCCAGTTCTCCTGCACCAGCACGCACTTCAGGCCCAGGTGCGCGGCCACCGCGGCCACCTGCCGGGTCTGGTTCGACTGGATGCCGCCGATCGACACCAGCGTGTCGTAGCCGCCCTCGAGCGCCTCGGGGATCAGGTACTCGAGCTTGCGCGTCTTGTTGCCGCCGAAGGCGAGGCCGCTGTTGCAGTCCTCGCGCTTCGCATAGAGCTCGACCTTGCCGCCGAGGTGGGCGCTCAGGCGCTGGAGCGGATGGATCGGCGTCGGGCCGAAGGTCAGCACGTGGCGGGGGAATTTCTTCAGGTTCATCGGCAAGACTCCAGGGTGAAGCACAGGGGAAGGGCGATGAAGCCGATGGTAGGAAGAAGGCCGAGCAACAGGGTTGCAAAATTCGGTGGCATCGCAAACCAAAAGAAATCAAGATGCGGGGATCGAAGCTATTTAATGCGCCAAAGCCGCCATGAGCACAACAAAATTGCGTTCCTCGCCTGCGCGTTCCGCCAAGCCGCAGCAGGCCCCCACGCCCGCCGTTTCGGCGGCCGCCGCGCTCGACCGCACCGATCGCGCGATCCTGCGCGCGCTGCAGCGCGACGCCTCGATGTCCAACGTCGCGCTGGCCGCCAAGGTCAGCCTCAGCGCGCCGGCCTGCCTGCGCCGCGTCGAGCGGCTCAAGGCCTCGGGACTGATCAAGGGCGTGGTCGCGCTGCTCGATGCGCAGGCGCTCGACATGGGCATGCTGGTGATGATCGGCGTGGTGCTCGACCGCTCCACGCCCGACTCCTTCGCCGACTTCGAGAAGGCCGCGCAGAAGGTCTCGGGCTGCCTCGAGTGCCATGTGGTCACGGGCGAGTTCGACTACTTCATGCTCGTGCGCACGCGCGACAACGACAGCTTCAACCGGCTGCATGCCGAGCAGCTGCTCTACCTGCCGGGCGTGCGGCAGATCCGGACCTTCGTGGTGCTCAAGCAGGTGCTGTCGACCACACAGCTGCCTCTCTGACACGCGGCGCGCGCGCCATGCGCTGCAATCGGCGCTTCGTCGCGCCGCGAAACCGGCGCCCCTTCCCGCGCGTACCCCTTCGATGACCTTTCCCGTCCTTGCGTCGCTTCGCCGGCGCCGCCGTGCCCTGTCCACCGCCCTGGGCGTCGCCGCGGCCACCGCGCTCGCGGCCTGCTCGCCGATCAAGCTGCTCAACGGCCTGGTGCCCACCGACACCTACCAGTTCCAGGGCGACATCGCCTACGGACCCGCGCCGCGCCAGCAGCTCGACGTCTACCAGCCATTGCCCGACACCGCGCCCGCGCGCGGCCGGCGGCCGCTGGTGGTGTTCTTCTTCGGCGGCACCTGGAGCACCGGCGACCGCGCGAGCTACCGCTTCCTCGGCGAGGCGCTGGCCGCGCGCGGCGCGGTGGTGGTGGTGCCCGACTACGGCCTCTCGCCGCGCCATACCTATCCGGTGTTCGTGCGCGACAGCGCGCTGGCGGTGAAATGGGCGCTCGACAACGCGGCCCAGCTCGGCGCCGACCCGAAGCAGGTCTACGTGATGGGCCACAGCTCGGGCGGCTACAACGCGGCCATGGTCGCGCTCGACGGCCGCTGGCTCGGCGAGCTCGGCGCCAGTCCGCGCCAGCTCGCGGGCTGGATCGGGTTGGCCGGGCCCTACGACTTCCTGCCCATCGGCGATCCGCAGACCCGCGTCGCCTTCGACTGGCCGCGCACGCCGACCGATTCGCAGCCGCTCGCCCACGTCACGCCGGGCGCGCCGCGCACGCTGCTGATGGCCGCGGCCAAGGACAACCTGGTCTACCCCGAGCGCAACACCCTGCCGATGGCCGCCGCGCTGCGCGCCGCGGGCGTGCCGGTCGAGGTTCGCGTGTTCGACAACCTGAGCCACGTCACGCTGATGGGCGCATTCGGCAAGCCCATCCAGTGGCTGGGCGGACCGGTGCTGCCGCCCGTGGTCGATTTCCTCGGGTTGCCGTCAGTCCCGTCCCACAAGGGCCCTCGGTAGAATCGCGGCAGTTTTCTCTCGTCTTCTCCCCGTCTTCTCACCCTATTTCCCGCGAGGTATTTCCCCATGGCACTCGTCTCGATGCGCGAACTGCTGGACCATGCAGCCGCCAACGGCTACGGCATTCCGGCCTTCAACGTCAACAACCTCGAACAGGTCCAGGCCGTGATGGAAGCCGCCAAGGAAGTCGGCGCGCCCGTGATCCTCCAGGCCAGCGCGGGCGCCCGCAAGTACGCCGGCGAAGCCTTCATCAAGCACCTGATCCAGGCCGCCATCGAGGCCTATCCGCAGATTCCGCTGGTGATGCACCAGGACCACGGCCAGAGCCCGGCCATCTGCCAGGGCGCCATCGACCTCGGCTTCTCTTCCGTGATGATGGACGGCTCGCTGCACGAAGACGGCAAGACGCCGGCTTCGTTCGACTACAACGTCGACGTGACGCGCAAGGTGGTGCAACTGGCCCACAAGGTCGGCGTCACCGTCGAGGGCGAACTGGGCTGCCTGGGCTCGCTCGAGACCGGCATGGCCGGCGAGGAAGACGGCATCGGCGCCGAGGGCGTGCTCGACCATTCGGCCCTGCTGACCGACCCCGAGGAAGCCGCCCAGTTCGTCAAGGCCACGCAGCTCGACGCGCTGGCCATCGCGATCGGCACCAGCCACGGCGCCTACAAGTTCACCCGCAAGCCCACCGGCGACATCCTGTCGATCTCGCGCGTGAAGGAAATCCACGCCCGCCTGCCCAACACCCACCTGGTGATGCACGGTTCGTCGTCGGTGCCGCAGGACCTGCTCGAGATCATTCGCCAGTACGGCGGCAACATGAAGGAAACCTACGGCGTGCCGGTCGAGGAAATCCAGGAAGCCATCAAGTACGGCGTGCGCAAGATCAACATCGACACCGACATCCGCCTCGCGATGACCGGCGCGGTGCGCAAGTTCCTGGCCGAGAACCCCGAGAAGTTCGATGCCCGCGAGTGGCTCAAGCCCGCGCGCGAAGCCGCCAAGCAGATCTGCAAGCAGCGCTACATCGAGTTCGGCTGCGAAGGCCAGGCGCCCAAGATCAAGGGCGAATCGCTGCAGGTCGTCGCCGCCAAGTACACCAAGGGCGAGCTCGCGCAAGAAGTGGTCTGAGCCGCTTGCCGTGAATACCCGGCCACCGCTCGCGGTGGCTTTTTTCTGCGCGCACAATCCGCTTCACCGTCCCCCGTTTTTCACCGTTCGTTGTCCCTGCCCATGACCACCGTCCACACCTCCTCCATCCAGAGCCTGCCCCTGCTTGCGCGCGGGAAGGTGCGCGACAACTACGCGGTCGGCGAGGACCGCATCCTGATGGTCGCGAGCGACCGGCTCAGCGCCTTCGACGTGATCATGGGCGAGCCGATCCCCGGCAAGGGCGAGATCCTCACGCAGATGGCGCTGTGGTGGTTCGACCGGCTCGGCCAGCTCTGCCCCAACCACCTGACCGGCGACGCGCCCGAGAGCGTGGTCAAGCCCGAGGAAGTCGCCCAGATCACGGGCCGCTCGATGCTGGTCAAGCGCCTGAAGCCGATCCCGGTCGAGGCCGTGGTGCGCGGCTACCTGGCCGGCAGCGGCTGGAAGGAATACCAGGAATCGCGCGCGGTCTGCGGCGTGCCGCTGCCCGAGGGCCTGACCAACGCGAGCAAGCTGCCGCGCCCGATCTTCACGCCGGCCGCCAAGGCCGCTGCCGGCGAGCACGACGAGAACATCAGCTACGACCGCGTGGTCGAGATCGTCGGTCCCAAGCTCGCGCAGCAGATCCGCGAGACCAGCATCGCGATCTACGAGACCGCGGCCCAGATCGCGCTGACCAAGGGCATGATCATTGCCGACACCAAGTTCGAGTTCGGCCTCGACGAAGCCGGCACGCTGGTGCTGATGGACGAGGTGCTCACGCCCGACAGCTCGCGCTACTGGCCGGTCGAGGGCTACGAGGCCGCGCTGGCCGCCGGCACCAACCCGCCGAGCTACGACAAGCAGTTCGTGCGCGACTGGCTCGAGGCCACCAAGATCAACGGCAAGCCCTGGGACAAGACGCCGCCGGCGCCGCGCCTGCCGGCCGAGGTGATCGAGAAGACCGCCGCCAAGTACCGCGAGGCGCTGGAGCGGCTGACGGCCTGAGCGGGCTGGGGTTTCGTATCAAAGGGCCGGTTCTCCGGCCCTTTTTCTTTTCAGCGACCCGAACTCAGCGTCGCCACCGTGCGCCCGCCCGCGTCGAGCAAGGTCAGCCGTCCGGGCGCCAGCCGGTAGCTGGTCGTGCCCTGCAGCACCGCGAGGAACTGCGCCTCGGTCGCGCCGCGCACCGGGTCGGCGCAGGCCATGCGGGTGGCAGCGATCTGGCCGATGCGCAGTGCGCTGCCGGTGCGCGTGTACGAGCCCGTGATGCGGTTGCAGCCGCCCGAACCGGTGATGCGGGCGTTGGCGCGGTCGAACTGCAGCTGCGCGTCGCTGCTTGGCGCGATCGCCTCCTCGCCCAGCTGCGCCAGGCGCCACACCGGGCCTTCGATCGGCTCGTCGAGGTTGATGCCGCTGCCGCAGGCGGTCAGCAGTGCCGCGAGCGCGGTGGCGGCGAGGGCGGGAAGCACGCGCAGGGCGGCAGGGCGGGCGGAGGAGCGCATGGCCAGTCTGTCCTTTTGACGAATCTGCAACAAGGTGAAATCGGCGTCATCGTATGCGAGCCGGCGTGGCTCGCCAACGCCGGGGGCCAGTGGGTGTTTGGGCCCCGCGCGCTCAGCGTGGCAGGTCGACCGCGAGCGCCACGCCGCCGTCGAGCCGCGCCTGCACGCAGCGCCGCACGGCCGGCGGGGTGGCGTCGTCGGCCAGCAGCGCCGGCCACTCGGCGCGCGCTTGGCGCACCGTGTCGCGCGCGATCGCCAGCAGCCGCGCGGGACGCAGCAGCCCGGCGTCGCGCAGCAGCGCCTCGAGCGCGGGCCAGCCGAAGGCGCGCAGCTTGGCGTCGATGGCGCGGTTGACCGCGTAGTCGCCGCCGGGCACCTGCTCGAAGAAGGCGGCCACGCAGACCGGGTCGTAGAGCGGCGCGAGCACCGGCGCCACGCCGTCGGGGTAGCGCAGCGCCCAGTTCTTCAGGTGCGCGTCGCTGTTGCCCAGCAGGATGAAGGCGACGATGCGCCGCACGCACTCGCGCACGTCGGCCACCGGGTTCGGCGACAGCCGGTCGAGCACGCGCAGCATCGCGGGACCGTCGATCGCGAGGCCGCGGCCGTACTTCTGGCGCGGCTCGTACTGCAGCACCTGCGCGAACTCCTCCATGTGGATGCGCCCGCCGTCGGGCGTGCGGTCGAAGCGGCGCACCGCGAGGATCTGCTCGAACGGCAGCTGCTCGGGCAGGTCGGCGTCGGCGCGGCCGATCACGCTGGCCTCGGCGCAGTCCAGGCCGAGCGCGCCGCACAGGCGGTAGCCGGCGATCTCGTTGGCGACCAGGTCCGGATGGCGCGTGGTCGGCAGCTTGAGGATGAAGGAGCCGGCCGCGCCGTGGCGCCGCACCACGTAGCGCCGGCCGTCCTGCACGGCCGAGAACTTGGTCACCACGCCGGGGATGGCGGCGGCGTCCTCCACCGGCATCTCGACGAAGCCGGGCTCGAGCACGTCGAGCCCGAGCGCGGTGTGCCAGTGCCGCACCGGGTCGGGAATGCCCTCGGCCCGGGGCACCGGCTCGACCTCGATCGCGCCCATCAGGTCGTGCCCGGCGGCGGCCAGCAGCTCGAACTCGTCGTCGGCGCGGCAGCCGCGCTGCTGCGCGAGGCGCTCGCGGTTGTGGCCCTCGGGCAGCAGGTTCTGGAAATAGCCGGGCCAGTGGCCATCGCCGCGCGACACCCGCGCATCGCGCGCCGAGCCCAGGATGGCGCGCGTGGCGGCCTCGTCGGCGCCGCGGTAGGCCAGCGACAGCGTGGGGCGCGCCGGGTCGTCGACATAGCCGGGGTCGAAGGAGACGCGCAGGATGTCGCCGTACTGCGAGAGCCAGCCGATGGCGCGCCGCCGCGAGGCATCGCCGCCCGGGGCGTGCAGGTACATCCGCAGGTAGCGGATGCTGGTGGTGAAGGCGGCGTCGCTCACGGTGGCGTGGCGCTCAGCGCGGACCGCGCCCAGTCTCCAGGCTCTGCGCGATCGACGGCGGTGCCTCGATGCCGGCCGGCTGGCCGAGCAGCCGGCCGCCCGCGCGCACGAAGTCCTCGAGCGTGGGGCGCAGCGCCGCGGGCACCGGCATCAGGTCGAGCCCCAGCACGCGCGCCATCTCGAGCAGGGTCGACAGCCGCGGGTCGATCTGGCCGCTCTCGATGCGCTGCACCGTCATGCGCGACAGGCCCGCGCGCGTGGCCAGCGCCTCCTGGCTCAGGCCGGCGGCCTTGCGCGCCTGTTCGAGTTCCTGGATCAAATGGATCATTGAAGCGATCTTTTCAGGAAAAAAGAGTATTGATAGTAGCTATGTGGCCTTGAAGCAGCAAATAAAAAAGCGACTCGTAAGTCGCTTTTTGATGAAATTGCGCATTTGGCTGCGCTTTTTCAGAAATCTCCTCAGCTCAGCACCACGCTGCTGAGCCGGCGGCGGTAGGTCGCCACGGTCGGATCGTCGGGCGGGATCTGGCCGTCGGCCACCTTCACCTTGGGCGGCTCGATCAGCTCGAGGATCGCCACGTAGGTCTTGCGCGCGAGCTCCTCGCTCCAGGCCTTGTCGCGCATCAGGATCTCGAGCAGCTCGTCCATCGCGGCGGTCCACTGCTGCTCCGCGACCAGCAGGCGGGCGCGGTCGAAGCGGGCCTGGAAGTCGCGCTTGTTGGCGGCGATCTTCGTGTCGAGCTCGGCCACGGCCGGTGCCGCACCCGTGGGCGGGGTGGCGAAATCGATGGCGTCCATCCAGCGTTGCAGCGCCTCGAAGCGGCGCACCGCCGCGGCCTTGGCGATCACGGGCGCGAACGCCACCTTGGCATCGTCGGCGCGGCCGAGCTGCAGCAGCAGCTTCACGTAGTCGAAGCGGGCATCGTCGTTGGCCGGGTCGGTGGCCACCGCGTGCTGGAGCTTCTCGAGCGCCCCCTCGGTGTCGCCCTCGGCCAGCGCTTCCTGCGCCGCTTCTTCCTCGGCGGCGGCCTCGGCCTCGTCGGCGCCCGGCACGTGCTTGTCGAGGAACTCGCGGATCTTCTCGGCGGGGATGGCGCCGACGAAGCCGTCGACCGGCTGGCCGTCCTTGAACATCACGCAGAACGGGATGCTGCGCACGCCGAACATCTCGGACAGCTGCGAGGAGATCTGCGGCACCTTGTCGGCGTCGAGCTTGGCCAGCGTGAAGCGCCCGGCGTACTCCACCTCGAGCTTTTCGAGCACCGGCCCGAGCTGTTTGCAGGGGCCGCACCATTCGGCCCAGATGTCCAGCAGCACCGGCCGGGCGAGGGAGGCTTCGATCAGCTCGTCCTGGAAATTTTCGAGAGTGATGTCGATCATCGGGAACAACTGGGGGTGAAACGTAAAATTGAAACCATGAACGAAACCATTCAGGTCGGTGTGGTGATGGGCTCCAACTCCGATTGGGAGACGATGCGCAACGCGGTCGAGATTCTCCAGCAATTCGGCATCCGTCACGAAGCGAAGGTGGTCTCCGCCCACCGCATGCCCGATACGCTCTTCGCGTACGCCGAAAGCGCCGCCGGGCGCGGCCTCGCGGCGATCATCGCCGGAGCGGGGGGCGCGGCCCACCTGCCGGGCATGCTGGCCTCCAAGACCACGGTGCCGGTGCTCGGCGTGCCGGTCGCCAGCCGGCACCTGCAGGGCGTCGATTCCCTCTACAGCATCGTGCAGATGCCCAAGGGCGTGCCGGTCGCCACCTTCGCCATCGGCAATGCCGGCGCGGCCAACGCGGCGCTGTTCGCGGTCTCGATGCTGGCGGTCAACGACCCCGGCCTGCGCGCGAAGCTCGATGCCTTCCGCGCGGCCCAGACCGCCGCGGCCGAGGCGATGGTGCTGCCGCCCGTGGAACCGGCCCCGGTTTCTCCTTTCTCGCCGCAAGGCGGAGGTGCCCTGTGAGCAGCAACAACGGCGACCTGCCGATCCTTCCGGGCGCCACGCTCGGCGTGCTCGGCGGCGGCCAGCTCGGCCGCATGTTCGTGCATGCCGCCCAGCGCATGGGCTACTTCACCGCGGTGCTCGACCCCGATGCCGACAGCCCGGCCGGCCGGGTCAGCCACCACCACATCCACACCGACTACGGCGACGTCGACGGCCTCGCGCGGCTGGCCGGCCTGGCCGACGCCGTGACCACCGAGTTCGAGAACGTGCCCGCGCCCTCGCTCGAGCACCTCGCGGTGGCGCGGCCGGTGGCGCCCGCCGCCCCGGCGATCGCGATCGCGCAGGACCGGATCGCCGAGAAGGCCCATTTCGGCCGCTGCGGCGTGGCCTGCGCGCCCTACGCGGCGATCGAGACCGCGGCCCAGCTCGCGGCGGTGGAAGACCGGCTCCTGCCCGGCATCCTGAAGACCGCGCGCCTGGGCTACGACGGCAAGGGCCAGCAGCGCGTGCGCACGCGCGCCGAGCTGGTCGATGCCTGGCAGGCCACGGGCTGCGTGCCCTGCGTGCTCGAGCAGCTGCTGCCGCTGGACTTCGAATGCTCGGTGATCGTGGCGCGCGGCCGCGACGGCCAGGTGGTGCACTTCCCGCCCCAGCGCAACCTGCACCGCGACGGCATCCTGGCCGTGACCGAGGTGCATCCGCAGAACATGCCCAAGACCGTGGCCCAGGCCGCGATCACCGGGGCGAAGAACATCGCCAACGGCCTCGGCTACGTCGGCGTGCTGTGCGTCGAGTTCTTCGTGCTGGCCGACGGCTCGCTGGTGGTCAACGAGATGGCGCCGCGCCCGCACAACAGCGGCCACTACACCATGGAAGCCTGCGACGTGTCGCAGTTCGAGCTGCAGGTGCGCACCCTGGCCGGCCTGCCGCTGGCCATGCCGCGTCAGCACAGCCCGGCCGTCATGCTGAACCTGCTGGGCGACCTGTGGTTCTCGGCCGGCGACGACACGCCGGTGTCGCCGCGCTGGAGCGAGGTGCTCGCGCTGCCCGGCGCTCACCTGCACCTGTACGGCAAGATCGAACCGCGCCGCGGCCGCAAGATGGGCCACCTGACCTTCACCGGCGCCGACGCCGGCCAGGTGCGCGCCATCGCCTCGCAGGTCGCGCTGCTGCTCGGCCTGCCGCCGGTGGCATGAAGGCCGCATGATCCTCGACGGCCAATCGCCCGCAGCCATCGCCGAGGCGGCGCGCATCCTGCGCGCCGGCGGGCTGGTGGCCTTTCCCACCGAGACCGTCTACGGCCTCGGCGCCGACGCCAGCAACGACGCGGCCGTGGCCGGCATCTTCCAGGCCAAGGGCCGGCCGGCCGACCATCCGCTGATCGTGCACGTGGCCGCCGGCACCAAGGGCACCGAGGCGCTGTCGCGCTTCGCCCAGCCGCTGCCGCCGTTCGCGCAGAAGCTGGTGCAGGCCTTCTGGCCCGGCCCGCTGACCCTGATCGTCACGCGCCAGCCCGGCGTGGGCGCCGCCGCCGCGGGCGGGCAGGACACCATCGGCCTGCGCTGCCCCTCGCACCCGGTGGCGCAGGCGCTGCTCGAGGCCTGCGCCGAGCAGGGCGTGCCCGGCCTCGCGGGCCCGAGCGCCAACCGCTTCGGCCGCGTGAGCCCGACCACCGCGCAGCACGTGTTCGGCGAATTCGGCGACACCGTGCCGGTGATCGACGGCGGCGCCTGCGAGGTCGGCATCGAGTCGACCATCGTCGACTGCAGCCGCGGCGCGCCGGTGCTGCTGCGCCCGGGGCTGATCACGCGCGCGCAGATCGAGGCCGCCTGCGGCGAACGCCTGCGCGACCGCGAACTCATGGCCATGCCCGACCCGCGCGCCTCGGGCACGCTCGAGGCGCACTACGCGCCCGACGCCAAGGTGCGGCTGATGGACGCCAAGGCGATCCAGACCGGCCTCGACGTGCTCGGCGCCAATGCCGCCCACATCGCGATCTGGACCCGCAGCACGGTACGCAGCCGTTCGCAGCGCGTCGTGCAGCGGCGCATGCCCGACGACGCGGCCGCCAGCGCGCAGCAGCTGTTCGCGGTGCTGCGCGAGTTCGACGCCCAGGGCGTCAAGCTGATCTGGGTCGAGACGCCGCCCGACACGCCCGAATGGGAGGGCGTGCGCGACCGCCTGCAGCGGGCCGCCGCGGCCTGAGATTCGCGCACCATGAAAAAAGGCCCGGCAGTACCGGGCCTTTTTCTTGGGTGGAAGCCTCGACGGGCCTCAGCCCCCCGCCGCCAGCACGCCCTGGAAGAAGCCGCGTGCCGCCGCCAGGCAGAACGGCGGTGCCAGCGTGCCGTGGTAGGCCAGCATCACGGCGCGGTCCTTGTCGGCATCGCTGCCCTCGGTGCCCTGCTTGAGCACGTCCTTGGCCTGCGCGAAGCCGGCGCGCGCGGCCGAGTAGGCGTCGGTGGTCGCGCTGTCCTCGAGGTCGACCACGGTCAGCTGCTGCGCCGGCATGCCCTTGGCGCGGAAGTAGCCGGCGGTGGCGCGCGTGCTCAGGAAGTTGACGGTCGGGTCCTGCGCGCCGCCGCACATCAGCACCGGCTTGGCCGGCACCCAGTTGCGCAGGTCGTTGGCGCGCGCGGCCTTGCGGAAGCCCAGCGTGGGCGCGCAGTCGAGCGGCGTGGCGGAGTTCAGCGAGTTCGCCGTGGCCGGCAGCGCGTTGCCCGGGCAGCGGCTGCCGTCGATGTCGTTGGAGGCGCGCGTCAGGTAGCTCTGGCGCACCAGGTTGCCGGCGCCGTAGAAGATCGACAGCGCGGGATCGACCGGACCGGGCGTGGCGCCGGCCGGGTACAGCGCGAGCTGCGGCAGCTTGCCCTGCGCGATCAGCGTGCTGGTGGGCGTGAGGCTCGGCAGCAGGGTGTCGATGCCGGTTGCGTACTGCGCCTCGTAGATGTCGCTGGTGCTGCCGTAGACGTCGCCGAACTGCTGCTGCCAGCTGGTCGACAGCAGCGGCACGAACAGCGTGCTGCCGAGCGCCGGCCAGCCCTTGAAGTTGTAGTCCACCAGCAGGCTGATGGCCGAGGGCGCCGACAGCGGCGCCGAGGCCGTCACCGTCTTGCCCGTGGCCTGCAGCTCGCGGTGCGCGGCCAGCGCCACGTAGCCGCCCTGCGAATAGCCGGTGACGAACAGCGAGCCCGCATCCGCGGCGTCGATGTTGGCGAAGGTCTTGCGCGCCGCGGTCAGCGCATCGACCATGTCCTTGCCCTGCTGGTCGCCGTTGAGGTAGGGGTGGTAGGGCAGCGTCGACTTGTCGTAGCCCGCGTAGTTGGGCGCCACCACGATGAAGCCCTGCGCCGCCAGCATGGCCGCGACCACCACGCCTTCGCCGGCGGCGGGCTGGTTCAGGTCGGCCCACTTGGCGATGTTGTAGTCGCGCGCGGCATTGGTGCCGTGGGCGTACAGCACGATCGGGCGCGGGCCGCTGCAGGCCGCGTCGCCGCCGCGCGGCACCATGATGGCGGCCGTGGCGTTGGTGGCCTCGCCCTTGCCGCCGACGGTGCGGTATTCGAGGTAGCGCGTGTCGATGCCGCACTTGGGCTGGCCCGACACCTGCAGCAGTGCCTTGCCCTTGTCGTCGAGCTGCAGCAGCGCGCGGAAGTCGCCGGCCGACAGGCTCAGCACGCGCTCGGGCGGGTTGGTCACCACCGAGCCGCGGCCGGTGTCCTCGGGCGGCGGCGTGGTCGGCGGAAAAATGCCGATGCCGCCACCACCGCCGCCGCCTCCGCAGGCCGAGAGCAGCAGCGCCGCGCCCGCAAGGGCGACGGCGAGCAGGTTGCGGGAAGAAGCGGATGGCCTTGCGGGCGGCACGGGTCTTTGCACGTCTTTGTCTCCTGGATCGATGGGGTGCGCGATGCGCACCGTGGCCCGGCTCGGCGGGCGAACGGGCGTTCGATTCTGTCAGCGCCGCTGCGGCGCGCAAGCGGTGGCGGCCTACACAACGTTTTCAGTACAGACCGCGCGCTTCGACCTTTGGCCTTCAGTTGTCCTGCGCGGTCCAGTCGACCAGCGCGTCGAAGGCCGCGCGCGCCGCGCCCGCGTTCTCGGCGTTGGCGATCGCCACCAGCACGTAGCGCCGGCCGCTCGCGCCATGCACGTAGCCGGCGATGCCCGAGGCATCGCGCAGCGTGCCGGTCTTCAGGTGCGCGGCGCCGCCCGAGCGCAGCGTGCGCTTGCGCAGGGTGCCGTCCACGCCGAGCGCGGGCAGCGAGCCCACGAGCTCGGGCATCACCGGCGAGCGCCAGGCCACCTGCAGCATCTTGCCGAGCGCGGCCGCGCTGATGCGCTCGTCGCGCGACAGGCCCGAGCCGTTCTCGAACACCGGCGGCGCCTCGCCGGTGCCGATGCGCTCGCGCCACCACTGGACCAGCGCGCCGCGCGAGGCCTCGAAGGTGCCGCGGTTCTTCTGCGTGAGGCCGAGGGTCAGGAACACCTGCTGCGCCATCACGTTGTTGCTGTACTTGTTGATGTCGCGGATCACCTCGGGCAGCGGCGGCGAGGCGAACTCGAACGCCGGCTTGAGCCCCGCGGGCACGCGGCCCTCGCGCATCTGGCCGCCCACGCGCCCGCCCATCTCGGCCCACAGGCCGCCGATGGCGCGCAGCGCGTAGCTGCGCGGATCGGCATAGGCCACGGCCCAGCTCTTCTCGCCGCAGGCGGCGGGAAAGCCGCCGTTGAAGCGGATGCGGTTCGGATCGCCGTAGTCGGCGCGCAGCGCCGTGCGCCAGTCGCCGCATTCGCCGGGCGAAAGCGGCACCGTCGGCGGCATCGCCACGGCCGCGAGCGGCGGCTCGTAGCTCACGCGCGCGAACTGGCCGCCGCGATCGGGCACGAAAGTCATGTTGACCGACTTGAAGTTCAGCAGCAGCGCGTCGGGCGAGGCGTTGTAGGGCCGCAGCGGCTCGCCGTCGAAGGCGGCCGGGTCGTTCTCGACCGTGTTCTCGAAGGCGCTGCGGTCGATCACGATGTCGCCGCTGACGCTCGTGATGCCCAGGCCCTGCACATGGCGCAGCAGCAGCCACATGCGCTCGATCACCAGCTTGGGATCGCCCTGGCCCTTGATGTAGAGGTTGCCGTTGAGCACGCCGTTGGCGATGCTGCCCTCGACGTAGACCGGCGTGTTCCAGGTGTAGGCCGCGCCCAGCAGGTCGAGCGCGGCGTAGGTGGTCACCAGCTTCATGATCGAGGCGGGATTCACCGGCACCTGGGTGCGCCAGGCCAGCCGTGGCGCTCGCGCGCCGTCGGCATCGGCGACCAGCATGGTCACTGCGTCGCGCGGCAGCTTGGCGCGGGCCAGCGCGGCATCGACCTCGGCCGGCAGCGGCTGCTGGGCGTGGGCGCCGGCGGCCAGGCACAGCGCGAGGGCGCAAAGCGCGCGGGAAGGACGGGAAGGGCGGGGGAGGGGGAGGCGTGCGACGGTGACAGCGGGCATGCGGCCCATTATCCCGGCGCGAAAAGATGCAGCCGCGCGTGGTACAGCAGCAGGATCGTCTTCGCGTCCGCGATGCGGCCGTCGGCCACCATGGCCAGCGCCTCGTCGATGCCGAACTCGAGCACCTCGATGTCCTCGCCCTCCTCGGGCAGCCCGCCGCCCGCGCCCACGCGCATCGAGGGCTCGTACTCGGCGACGAAGAAGTGCAGCTTCTCGGTCACCGAGCCCGGGCTCATGAAGCATTCGAAGACCTTGTGCACCGCGCCCAGCCGGTAGCCGAGTTCCTCCTCGACCTCGGCGCGGATGCGTTCCTCGGGCGCCGCGTTGTCGAGCAGGCCGGCGGCGGCCTCGATCAGCAGGTCGTCCCAGCCGTTGACGAAGGCCGGGTAGCGGAACTGCCGCGTCAGCAGCACCGTGCGCCGCGCGCGGTTGTAGGCCAGCAGGGTGGCGCCATTGCCGCGGTCGTAGGTCTCGCGGTGCATGCGCTGCCAGCTGCCGTCGTTGCGGCGCCAGTCGAAGGCTGTGGTCTTCAGCGTGTACCAGTTGTCGGACAGGAGGGTGACTTCGTGCACCCGGACGCGGTCTTGCAGGGTCATGGCGACGAGCATAGGTGCGAATTCGTGCAATAACAAGAAAATTCGTGCAATCGCGTGAAGCCGCCGCTACCATCGGCCCATGCTCACCCGGCAGCGCAAGCAACACATCCTCTCGGTCCTGGCGCGCGACGGCCAGGTGGTCGCCAAGCCGCTCAGCGAAGCGCTGGGCCTGTCGGAAGACACGATCCGGCGCGACCTGCGCGAGCTCGCGGCCGAGGGCCGGCTGCAGCGCGTGCACGGCGGCGCGCTGCCGCTGGCGCCGGCCGAGGCCGACCTCGCGGGCCGCCAGCGCATCGCGCCCGGGGAGAAGGTGGCGATCGGCCGCGCCGCGGCGCGCATGGTGCGCCCGGGCCAGGTGGTGTTCGTCGATGGCGGCACCACCGCCGTGCAGCTCGCGCGCCACCTGCCGCTGGACCTGCGCGCCACCGTCGTCACCCACAGCCCGCTGGTGGCGGCCGAACTGGCCGGCCATGACCGGCTCGAGCTGCTGCTGATCGGCGGGCGGCTGTTCCGGCATTCGATGGTGACGGTGGGCGCGGCCGCCATGGACGCCATCTCGCGCGTGCATGCCGACCTCTTCTTCCTGGGCGTCACCGGCGTGCATGCCGAGGCCGGCCTGACCACCGGCGACAGCGAGGAGGCCGAGATCAAGCGCGCGCTGATGGCGGCGGCCGCCGAGACCGTGGTGCTGGCCTCGTCCGAGAAGCTGGGCGCGGCCTCGGCCTGGGTCGTGAACCCGGTGCGCGCGGCCGCGCGGCTGCTGGTGTCGCCCGAGGCGCCCGAGAAGGCGCTGGCGCCGCTGCGCCGGGCCGGGCTGGCGATCGTGCGCAGCGACGCCGAGGCCGGCTGACCGAACCGTGGTCCGCGATTCGCCCCTGCCGGGCGGGGTCCGCGGGGCCCCTCGATAATCCCGGGGATGCCCGCCGCGCCCCCGATGTCTCCCCCTGCCCGCCTCTCCCCCCGCACCGTCGGCATCGGCGCGGCCGTGATCACCGTGCTGGTGTGGACCGCCTTCATCGTCATCGCGCGCGCCTCGGCCGGCCGCTCGCTGTCCCCGTTCGACATCGCCTTCGCGCGCATCTGCGGCGCCAGCCTGGTGCTGGTGCCCTGGGGTGCGTGGCTGGTGCTGCGCGCCCGCACCGGCGGCGCGCAGGCGGCCGCCTCCTTCTTCGGCCTGTCGCCGCTGTCGCTGCGCGTCACGGCCATGGCCGGTGTGTTCGGCGGCGTCGCCTATGCCGTGTGCGCCTACTGCGGCTTCTTCTTCGCGCCGGCCAGCCATGCCTCGGTGCTGCTGCCCGGCAGCCTGCCGCTGTGGACCACCCTGCTGGCCGCGCTGGTGCTGCGCGACCGCATCACGCCGGCGCGCGCGCTCGGGCTGGCGCTGATCGTCGCGGGCGACCTGCTGGTGGGCGGGCGCAGCCTGCTGCATGCCTTCGAGGGCGGCGAGGTCTGGAAGGGCGACCTGCTGTTCATGAGCGCGGCCTTCTGCTGGGCCTGCTACAGCATCGTGGTGCGCCGCCACGGCCTCGACGCCGTGCGCGCCACCATCGCCATCACCGTGTTCGCGCTGCTGAGCTACGTGCCGGTCTACAGCCTGCTGGTGGCCGGCGGCTGGGTCGCGAGCCGCATCGGCAGCGCGCCCTGGGGCGAGCTGGCGTTCCAGATGCTGTTCCAGGGCATCGGCTCGGTCGTGGTGTCGGGCATCACCTTCACGAAGATGGTCCAGCACTTCGGCCCGGTGCGCACCACCATGATCACGGCGCTGGTGCCCGGCCTGTCGGCGCTGGGCGCGGTGCTGTGGCTCGACGAGCCGCTCTACTGGAACCTGATCGCCGGCCTGCTGCTGGTGACCGCCGGCATCCTGTTCGGCGTGCAGAAGCCGGCGCCCGCGCGCGCTGCCGGCCTGGTGCCGGCCGTGGCCGCCGTGGCGGGAGGGCGTCGCGATGTCTGATGTGTTGGCCTTCGACACCAGCACCGAGCAGCTGTCGATCGCGGTGCGCCGCGGCGAGCGCGTGTGGACGCACGAGGGCGCGGGCGGCGCCCAGTCCTCGGCCACGCTGATCCCGCTGATCCAGCAGCTGCTGGCCGAGGCCGGCCTCGCGCTGGCGCAGCTCGATGCCATCGCCTTCGGCCGCGGCCCGGGCTCGTTCACCGGGCTGCGCACCGCCTGCGCGGTGGCGCAGGGCCTGGCGCTCGGCTCGGGCGTGCCGCTGCTGCCGGTCGACACCCTGCTGGCCGTGGCCGAGGAGGCGCGCCATGCCTTCGGCGCGCAGCGCACGGTGGCGCTGCTCGATGCGCGCATGGAGGAGATCTACGCCGCGCGCTACGACTTCGAGGCCCATGGCCCGCTCGGCGAGCCCGCCGCCGGTGGCGAGGGTCCGCTGCTGATGGCGCCCGAATCGCTCGCGGTGCCCGCCGGCTGGGCGCTGGCCGGCAATGCCTTCGCCGCCTACGGCGAGCGGCTGCCGGCCGCGGCCGCGCGCCACGCCGTGCTGCCCACGGCCGCCGCCCTGCTGCGCCTGGCCCCCGCGCTGTTGGCGGCAGGCCGCACCGTGCCCGCGGCGCAGGCCTGGCCGCTCTACGTTCGCGATAAAGTGGCGCAAACCACCGAGGAGCGTGCCGCCATCAAGGCGGCCGCCGCCCACCACAACACACCGCCCGCGACCGCATGAGCGCCCTCCCGCAACCCGTGGAAGCCCGCCTCGAGCCGCTCACCATCGAGCGGCTCGACGCCGTCTGCGCCGTCGAGCAGACGGCCTACAGCCATCCCTGGACGCGCGCCAACTTCACCGACTCGATCGCCGTCGGCTACCACTGCCAGTGCCTGCTGGCGCCGGTCGCCGGCACCGGCATCGAGGCGGCGCGCCTCTCGCCGGTCACCAGCCTCGGCGAGATGCTGATCGGCTACTTCGTGGCCATGAAGGGCGTCGACGAGGTGCACCTGCTCAACATCACCGTGGCGCCGGCCTTCCAGCGCCAGGGCTGGGCGCCGCTGATGCTCGAGGCGCTGACCGGCTGGTCGCGCGCCCAGGGCGCCCAGTGGCTGTGGCTCGAGGTGCGCCAGAGCAACCGGCGCGCGCTCGACATCTACCTGCGCCAGGGCTATCGCACGGTCGGCGTGCGCAAGGGCTACTACCCGGGCGCCGAGGGCGGCCGCGAGGATGCGATCGTCATGAGCATGCGCCTCAACGAAACCGGCAGTGCCTGGGGAGCCTTGCGATGAACGCCGCCGTGCAGACCCTGCGGCTCGATGCGCGCCAGCGCGCGATGCTCGACGAGATGGGCGTGAAGGTCTGGTGGCCGGTGCCCGAGGCAGTCGAGGCCCCCGTGGCCGTGGCGCCCGCGCCGGTGGTGGAGGACGAGGCCGAACCGATCGACATGCCGCCGCCGGACACCGGCCACGACACCCGTTACGACGCCGCGCCCGAACCCGAACCGGTCGCGCAGCGCGCCCCGGCCGCCGCGCGCGCGCCCGTGGCCGCGCCGCCGCCGCG
>NZ_JBWKPN010000030.1:0-55017 GCF_059418265.1 Variovorax sp. GW821-FHT09B05 | reverse complement strand
GGCACGGCCGGCGTGCGCGGGCCGCGCCGCGGCGGCGCGGGCGCGGCCAGCTCCATCACGCGCGTGCCCTGGCGGTCGGGCCGCAGGTAGCCCTCGGCCGCGAGATGCTCGTAGGTGGCCGTGACGGTGTTGCGCGACACCGCGAGCGCCTCGGCCAGCGCGCGCGAACCGGGCAGCCGCGTGCCGGGCGCGAGCCGGCCGTCGAGGATGGCGCGCTTCAGGCGCTCGTGGAGCTGGCGCTGCATCGAGCCGGCCTCGCGCTCGCGTGCGAGCGGCGCGTCGAGCAGCGCGCGGCGCACGGGGTCGGACAGGGTGGCGGAGGGGTCGGCGGCATCGGTCATCGGGCGTTCTCGTGGCACCATGAAATTCGCATGGCGTGGCGCTTTTCGTGGCGCCACGACGGGCGTACTGTAGCGCCTGTCGTCATCGAAAGAGAGTCCCCCATGCCCGCCTCCCACCCCCCGCTCACGCCGCGCACCAACCAGTTCGGCCAGACCATCGGCGCCGCCCTGCCCGGCTGGTCGCCGCGCCCGAAGCCGCCGCGCACGCCGATCGAAGGCCGCCTGTGCCGGCTCGAACCCTTGTCGGCCGAGCGCCACGCGGCCGACCTGCATGCCGCCCATGCGCTGGCACCCGACGGCCGCGACTGGACCTACCTCGCGGTGGAGCGCGCGCCCGACGCCGCGAGCGCGCGCGCCTACGTGGAGCTGATCGCGCAGAGCGTGGACCCGATGCACTTCGCGGTGATCGACAAGGCCACGGGCCGCGCCGTGGGCAGCCTCGCGCTGATGCGCATCGAGCCCAACCATGGCGTGATGGAGGTCGGCCACGTGACCTTCTCGCCGCTGCTCAAGCGCACGCCGCTGTCGACCGAGGCCCAGTACCTGCTGATGCAGCTGGCCTTCGACGAGCTCGGCTACCGGCGCTACGAATGGAAGTGCGACAACTTCAACGCGCCCTCGAAGAAGGCGGCGCAGCGCCTGGGCTTCCAGTTCGAGGGCGTGTTCCGCCAGCCGCTGGTCTACAAGGGCCGCACGCGCGACACGGCCTGGTTCTCGGTCATCGACAGCGAATGGCCGGCGCTGCGCGCGGGCTTCGAGCAGTGGCTCGCGCCCGCCAACTTCGATGCCGACGGCAAGCAGCGGCAGTCGCTGGAACAGCTGCGCGCGGCCGCGGCCTGAAGCGCGTCAGGCGGCGGCGGGCGCGGGCAGTTGCTCGCCGAGGAAGGCCAGGAAGGTCTTCACCACCTCGGGCAGGGTGCGGCCCGCCAGGGTCTGCAACTCGACCGCGCGGCCGCGCATGCCGCGCTCGCGGATCTCCGCCGCGTGCAGCTCGCCGCGCCGCACGCGGTCGCGCACCGTGATCTCGCCCGCGATCGTGAGGCCGCCGCCATGCAGCACGAAGCTGGCCAGCGACTCGAAGCGGTTGCTGGTCAGCACCGGCTCGAACACCAACCCGCGCTGGCTGCAGCCCACGTCGAACAGCTGGCGCACCGTGTTGTCGGCGCCCGAGAGCGCGATCGGGTACGGATGCATCTGCGCCAGGGTCACGGTGCGCAGCTTCGCGAGCGGATGGTCGGGCCGCATCACGGCGAACACCGAGGCCGGCTGGCGCCGCTCGACGCGGATGCCGTCGACCGCGGCGCGGCTGTAGGTCAGGCCGATGTCGGCCTCGCCGAGCAGCACCGCCTCCGTCACCTCGGCCGGCCGCGCAGCGCGCAGCTGGAACTGGATGCCCGGGTGTTCGGCGCGAAAGTCCGCGATGGCGCGCGGCAGGAACTCGTTGGCGAAGCCCGAGGAACAGGCGAGGCGCACCCGGCCGCGCTTCAGGCCCTGCAGCCCGCGGATGTCGGACACCACGCGCTCGGCCTCGAGCGCGCCGTGCAGCGCATGCGCGGCCAGCAGCTCGCCCGCGGGACTCGCGACCATGCCGCGCGGATGGCGCTCGAACAGCGGCACGCCGAGCAGGTCCTCGAGCATCGCCACCTGGCGGCTGATGGCCGAGGGGCTGACGCTGAGCCGCTCCGCCGCCACCGTGAGCGAGCCGCTGCGGGCCACCTCGAGGAAGTAGCGCAGGGCGGTGTCCTGCAGGCGGTGGGCGGTCATGGCTGGCTTTCGCTTTGAGGAAAACGCAAAGATATCGCCAAAAAACGGCAATTGTTCAAAAGCGGCGGGCTGCCTAAGCTGCACGGTGGCCGCCCCGGCCAGCCCCTTCCCTCATCCCACCGAACGATCCGCGCATGCACCTCCCGCTTCTCCACCGCCCCGCGCCCCGCCCACGGACCCTGCTCGCCCTGCTGGCCGCCGCCCTGGTCGCCGGCACCGGCCCGGCCCAGGCGGCCGACCTGCCGCAGGCCGAGGCCGAACGCCACGCGCAGGCCAGCTACCGCGAGTACTTCGAGCTGCTCTCGCTGCCCAACGACGCGATCGTTCCCGAGGACATCCGCAAGAACGTGGACTGGCTCGCCAAGGCCTTCGAGAAGCGCGGCTTCGCGACGCGCCAGCTCGACAACGACGGCAAGCCGATGCTCTATGCCGAGCTGCCGGGGCGCGACCCGGCGCGCAAGACCGTGCTGTTCTACATGCACCTCGACGGCCAGCCGGTGATTCCCGCGCAGTGGGCGCAGAAGAGCCCGTGGACGCCGGTGCTCAAGCGCCGCGCGGCCGACGGCGGCTGGGAGGAGATCGATGCCGCGCCGCTGTTCGACGGCCCGGTCGATCCCGAGTGGCGCGTGTTCGGCCGCGCCTCGGCCGACGACAAGGGCCCGATCATGATGATGCTGGCCGCGATCGACGCGCTCAAGGCGGCCGGCGGCACGCCCGCGGTCAACGTCAAGGTGATCCTCGACAGCGAGGAGGAGAAGGGCTCGCCCTCGATCGCCAAGGTGATGCAGGCGCACCGCGAGCTGCTGGCCTGCGACGCCATCGTGATCCACGACGGCCCGATGCACGCCACCAACCGGCCCACGCTGGTGTTCGGCAACCGCGGCGCGGCCGAGGCCCGGCTCACGGTCTATGGCGCCAAGGTGCCGCTGCACAGCGGCCACTACGGCAACTACGCGCCCAACCCGGCGCAGCGGCTCGCGAGCCTGCTGGCCTCGATGAAGAACGAGCAGGGCCGCGTGACCGTGGCCGGCTACTACGACCGGGTGCGCATCAGCGCGGCCGACCGCCAGGTGATGGCGGCGGTGCCCGACGACGAGACCGCGCTGCGCCGCCGCCTGGGCATCGCGCGCACCGACAAGGTGGGCGCCAACTACCAGGAGGCGATGCAGTACCCCTCGCTCAACGTGCGCGGCATGGCCTCGGCCGCGGTCGGCGACAAGGTCGCGAACATCGTGCCCGACCGCGCGGTGGCCGAGCTCGACCTGCGCACCACGCCCGATTCCGACGCCGCCTACCTGGGCGCGCAGATCGAGAAGCACATCCTCAGGCAGGGCTACCACCTCGTGAAGGGCGCGCCCAGCGACGAGGACCGCACGCGCTACGACAAGCTCGCGACCTTCAGCTACCAGAGCGAGGGCGCCGACGCGGCCGGCGCGCCGATCGATTCGGCGATCGGGCGCTGGGCCTACAAGTCGCTGACCGACAGCTTCGGCGCCACGCCGGCGCCGGTGCGCATCCGCATGATGGGCGGCACGGTGCCGACCGCGGAGATCGTCAAGGTGCTGCAGGTGCCGTTCGCGATCATCCCGCTGGTGAATGCCGACAACAACCAGCATGCGGCCAACGAGAACCTGCGGCTGGGCAACTACGTGAGCGGCGTGCGCACCATCTACAGCCTGATGACGCACCCGCTCTGAACGAACGGGGGCTCTCAGCCTCCCTTGCCGGGCTTCTGCGCCTGCTCGCACTTCACCTGGATGCGCTCGCGCTCGTCGAGCGTGGCGCCGATGCGCACCGCGCTGAGGCAGCCGCCCCAGACGCAGCCGGTGTCGGTCGACAGCAGGTCGGGCCGCGACACCCAGCCCAGCGTGGACCAGTGGCCGAAAGCGACCGTGGCTTCGGCCGTGCGCCGGCCCGGCACGTCGAACCAGGGCATGTAGCCCGCGGGCGCGTCGGCCGCGCCGTCGGTGGTTTCGAACTCCATCGTGCCGTCGGCGGTGCACAGCCGCAGCCGCGTGAGCGCATTGACGATCACGCGCAGCCGGTCGCTGCCTTCGAGCGTGTCGCTCCAGCGATCGGGCTGGTTGCCGTACATGGTGGCGAGGAAGGCGCCGAGGTTGGGGCCGCGCAGCACCGCCTCGAGCTCGCCCGCATGGGCGCGCACGTCGACCACGCTCCATTGCGGCAACACACCCGCGTGCACCATCAGCAGGTCGCGCGCGGCCTCGCCCGAACCGATGCGCCGGTGCAGCGCCATGTGCTGGTGGCGCAGCCAGTCGAGCATCGCCTCGCGGTCGGGCGCGGCCAGCAGCTCGGCCACCGTGTCCTTGCGGCCGGACTTGCGCACGCCGTGCGCCACGCCCAGCAGATGCAGGTCGTGATTGCCCAGCACGCTGAGCGCCGCGCCGCCCAGGCGCTGCGCGCGCCGCAGCACCTGGGCCGATTCGGGACCGCGGTTGACCAGGTCGCCGAGCAGCACCACGGTGTCGCGGCTGGGGGAAAAAGCGAGCTCGTCGAGGAGCCGGCCGAGGGCGCTGTCGCAGCCCTGGATGTCGCCAATCAAGTAAAGTGCCATCTCCTCATTCTCTCCCCCCGTACATGGATGTCTTCCTGCTGGCCTTGCTGACCACGCTCAACGCGTTGTTCGCAATGTCCGAAATGGCCCTTTCCACCAGCCGCCGCGCACGCCTCGCGGCATTGGTCGAAACCGGGGATACGGGCGCCGCCGCGGCGCTCAAGCTGATGGAGTCGCCGACCCAGTTCCTCTCGACGGTGCAGATCGGCATCACCTCGATCGGCATGCTGAGCGGCATCGTGGGCGAGGCCGCCTTCGCGGCGCCGCTGGCGGTATGGATGGAGAACGCGGGCATGGGCGCGGGCACCGCCAGCGTGGTCTCGACCGCGGTGGTCGTCACCTGCATCACCTTCTTCACGATCATCTTCGGCGAGCTGGTGCCCAAGCGCATCGGCCAGCTCTACCCCGAGCCGGTGGCGCGCTGGGTCTCGCGCCCGATGCACGGCCTGGCCAAGGCCGCCAAGCCCTTCGTCTGGCTGCTCGCGGGCGCCACCGCCACCATGCTGAAGCTGCTGCGCATCGACGCCAACGCGGCCCGCTCGGTGACCGAGGAAGAAATCTCGGCCAGCCTCGAGGAAGGCGTGGACGCCGGCGTGATCGAGCAGCACGAGCACCAGATGGTGCGCAACGTGTTCCACCTCGACGACCGGCGCCTGTCCTCGCTGATGATCCCGCGCGCCGACATCGAATGGCTCGAGGCCTCGTTCAGCGTGGCCGAGGCACTGCAAAAGGTGGCGGCCGCGGGCGCGCTCAACCTGGTGCATTCCTGGTATCCGGTGTGCCGCAACTCGCTCGACGACGTGGTCGGCGTGATCAGCGTGGCGCACCTGCTGCGCCTGGGCCCGGCCCATGTGGGCGCGCTGGGCCAGGAAGCCACGGCCGCGGTCTTCGTGCCCGAGACGCTGACCGGCATGGAGCTGCTCGAGCAGTTCCGCGCGCGCGCCGGCCGGCTGGTGTTCGTGGTCGACGAGTACGGCGTGGTGCAGGGCCTGATGACCCCGCGCGACCTGCTCGAGGCCATCACCGGCGAACTGCAGCCCGGCATGCAGACCGACGCCTGGGCCCACGAGCAGCCCGACGGCACCTGGGAGCTCGACGGCCTGATGCCGGTGTCGGAGCTGCGTGCCCGCCTGGGCATCCGCGAGCTGCCCGACGAGGAGCGCGGCCGCTACAACACGGTGGCCGGCCTGCTGATGTCGGTGTCGGGCCACCTGCCGTCGGTGGGCGAGCACATCGATTGCGCCGGCTGGTGCTTCGAGGTGACCGCGCTCGAGGGCCGGCGCATCGACCGCGTGCGCGCCTCGCGCGATCCCTCGCTGCCGAACGGCAGCGACGACTGAGGCCGCGAGGGCGCGCCGATGCTGTCGCTGCTCGCGCTCAGTTGCCCCCAGTGCTCGGCGCCGCTGCCGCGCGCCGCGCGCTGGCGCACCGTCAATTGCAGCTACTGCGGCGCGACCATCTCGCGCGGCGAGGAAACGGTGGAGCGCGAGAGCTTCCGCGCCGCGTTGCAACGCGCCAATGCACGGGGTGCCGACGGTGCGCGCGTGCTGCGCTGGCGCGGCGCGCGCTACTGCGTGCTGGCGCCGCTGGCCACCGGCGAGCACAGCGAGGTGCTGCTGGCCGAACGGCTCGGCGCCCTGCCCGAGCGCGTGACCTTCAAGCTCGCGCGCGACAGCAACGGCGCCGAGGCGCTGGCGCGCGAGCATGCCGCGCTGCAGGCCCTGCAGTCGCTCTCCATGCCGGGCGCCGCCTATTTCACGCGCCGGCTGCCGCAGCCCGTGGGCCTGGGCGCGACCGGCGCCGAGGATGGATCGGAAGGCGGATCGGAAGGCGGCCGCCAGGCGCTGGTGCTGCGCCATCCGACCGGCTACTGGGGCAGCCTGCTCGACGTGCAGCGCGCCAACCCGCAGGGCATCGATGCGCGCCACGCGGTCTGGCTCTGGCGCCGCATGCTCGAGGTGCTGGCCTTCGTGCACGACGCGGGCTGGACGCATGGCGACCTCTCGCCCGCCCATGCGCTGGTGCATCCGCGCGACCATGGCGTGCTGCTGATCGGCTGGTCACGCGCGCGGCACGACCTGGCACGGGCCGCGGACGACCTCGCGCAGAGCGCCTGGGCGGTGCGTGCCGTGCTGCATGGCCACGAGGGACTCGGCGAACCGGGCACCGGCACCGCCACGCCCGCGCCGCTGGCCGCGCTGCTGCGCCGCTGCAGCGAGGACCCCGGCGAATGCCGCCGCCTCGGCGCGCGCGGCATCGAGCAGGCGCTGTCGGCGGCCTCGCGCGAGGCCTTCGGCGCGCCCCGGTTCATTGCTTTCGATCCCGCGCCGCACGGCGGCTGACGGCTTTTTCTTCTTCTCTCTTCACGACGGGGAACATCCATGGGTTACGGAAACTATTCGCACGCCGCGCACGCGGCCCTGGTCGCGGACCGCGCCGCCAAGTCGGGCGCCGAGGTCTTCACCCAGACCGCCACCCATCCGCTGATGGACCCGCGCGGCCTCAAGGTGCGCGAGGCGCGCGACAACGCCGACCATCCGAACTCGCTGGGCATCGTGTTCGCGCTCGACGTCACGGGCTCCATGGGCGACATCCCGCAGACGCTGGCGCGCCGCGAGCTGCCGACCTTCATGAAGCTGCTGACCGACTGCGGCGTGGCCGATCCGCAGCTGATGTTCATGGCGATCGGCGACGCCACCTCCGACCGCGCGCCGCTGCAGGTGGGCCAGTTCGAATCGACCGCCAACCTGATGGACCAGTGGCTCACCTGGAGCTACCTCGAGGGCGGCGGCGGCGGCACCGGCGAGGAGAGCTACGAGCTGGCCTTCTACGTGATCGCGCAGCACACCGACATGGACTGCTGGGTCAAGCGCAAGAAGCGCGGCTACCTGTTCGTGACCGGCGACGAGCTGCCCTACCCGGCCGTCTCGCGCCACCAGATCGAGGGCCTGGTCGGCGAGAAGCTCGACGAGGACATCCCGATCGAGGAAGCCATCGCGGCCGCGGCCGAGACCTGCCACCTGTTCTTCCTGATTCCCGACGCGCAGCGCCGCCGCCGCTGCGAGCCGCGCTGGCGCGAGCTGCTCGGCGACCACGTGATCTGCATGGACTCGCCCGACGACGCCTGCGCGGTGGCCGCGGGCATCGTCGCGCTGACCGAGAAGGCCGTGCCCAGCCTCGACGAGCTCGGCCGCGTGATGGCCGCGACCGGCAGCGTCGACAAGGCGCGCATCAACGGCGTGCTGCGTGCGCTCGACGGCTATGCGGCGCTGCTCGATCCGAACAAGCCGCGCCATGCGCCGCCGAGCGCCGCCGCGTCGGCACCGCGCTCGTCGTGGTGGAAGCGCCTGTTCGGCTGACCCCGCCGCGCGCGTCGTGAGCACCGGCGCCACGCGCTATCTCTCGCTGCTGGGCCTGGGCTTCGGCGACTGCGGCAAGGGCCTCTATACCGATCACTTCTGCGCCGCGCTGCGCGCCCACACTGTGGTGCGCTTCAACGGCGGCGCGCAGGCCGGCCACAACGTGGTGCGGGCCGACGGGCGCCATCACACCTTCGCTCAGTTCGGCGCCGGCAGCTTCGAGCCCGGCGTCGCCACGCTGCTCGCGAGCGCGGTGGTGGTGCATCCCACGGCACTGCTCGTCGAGGCCGCCGTGCTGCGCGACAAGGGCGTGCCCGACGCGCTCGCGCGCCTGCGCATCGATGCGCGCTGCCGCGTGACCACGCCCTTCCACCAGGCCGCGGGCCGGCTGCGCGAGTGGATGCGCGGCGACGCGGCCCATGGCAGCTGCGGCGTGGGCGTGGGCGAGACCGTGCGCCAGGCGCTGGCCGCGCCCGATCTCGCGCTGCGCTATGGCGACCTGCTGCGGCCGGCGCTCGCGTTCGAGAAGCTCGAGGCGCTGCGCCTCGCATTGCTGCGCGAATTCGCGCCGCGGTCCGATCCCGATTGGCAGCGCGAACAAGCGCTGCTGGCCGATGTCGGCCTGTCGCAGCGCTGGCTCGCGGCCATCGAACCCTGCCTGCGCGCCGCGCCGCCCACAAGCGTCGAAGCCATCGCCGAGCAACTGGCACGGCCCGGTGCCGTGGTGTTCGAGGGCGCGCAGGGCGTGCTGCTCGACGAATGGCGCGGCTTCCATCCGCACACGAGCTGGAGCACGGTCTCGACCGCCGCGGTCGAGGCCGTGCTGCGCGACGCCGGCCTGGGCACACCGCCCGTGCGGCACCTGGGCGTGCTGCGCAGCTACCTCACGCGCCATGGCGCCGGGCCGCTGCCCACGCACGATCCCGCGCTCGCCGCGCGGCTGCCCGAGCCGCACAACGCCGACGCCGGTTGGCAGGGCGCGTTCCGCCGCGGGCATCCCGATGCCGTGCTGCTGCGCTATGCGATCGCCGCGGCTGGACCGCTCGACGGCCTGGTCGCGAGCCATCTCGATGCGATCGGGCATGCGGGCCTGCGCTGGTGCGAGGGCTATCGCGATACGGATGGCGAGACCGTCGCGCAGCTGGCCCTGGGGCCCGAGGCGGACCTCGACCATCAGCAGCGCCTGACGCGCCTGCTCGAACGCGTGCGGCCGATCTACTCGGAGGCCGGCGTCGCGAACACGCGCGACTGGCTCGAACGCGTGGAGGCCGCGAGCGGCCTGCGCGTGCAATGGGGTTCCCACGGGCCCACGCGCCAGGACGTCGCGGAATACGCGAGCTAGCCCCTCGGCCACGGCGGCGCGCGCACGAGGCCGGACAAATCCCTATCGCGCCCGCGCGCGCGATGCCTACCATGCGGCACCGGGCCGATGCCCCGCACCGCTGGGAGACACCATGACGATTCCGACGCCGCGGCAGCGCGCCCGTGGCTGGCTGTTGGCACTCGCTTGCGCCGCGCTCGGCGCGGGCGTGGCGCCCGCCCATGCGCAGGTGCTACAGCTCAAGTGGGGCCATGTCTACGAGGCCTCGAGCATCTTCCACCAGCAGGCCGAACTCGCGGCGCGCAAGATCGCCGAGCAGTCCGAGGGAAAGATCAGGATCGAGGTGGTGCCCGCCTCGAAGCTCGGGCAGGAGGGCGACTACCCGCTGATGCTGGCCAACGACTCGGTGCAGATCGCCTATGTCACGGCCGCCACGCTGGCCGAGGGCTATGCGCCGCTGCGCCTGGGGAGCTACCCCTTCGCCTTCAAGGACCTCGACCACGTGCGCAAGTACCTCGCGAGCCCGCTGCTGGGCCAGCTCATGAAGGGCTACGACGAGCGCAGCGGCAACCACCTCGTGGCCTCGGTCTACTACGGCGCGCGCCAGGTCACCTCGAACCGGCCGCTCGCGCGGCCCGAGGACTTCCGCGACCTGCGGCTGCACGTGCCCGATGCCTCGGCCTACCAGCTGTTCGCCACCGCGCTCGATGCCAAGCCCGTGACCCTGCCCTACGTCGGCCTCTATGACGCGCTGAAGAAAAACGAGGTCGAGGCGCAGGAATATCCGCTGAGCACGGTGAAGGCCAAGAAGCTCTACGAGGTGCAGAAGTACGTGCAGCTCACGGCCCATGTCTACGACACGCTGGGCATCGTGATCGGCAAGGCCGCCTGGGCCAAGCTCTCGGCGCCGCAGCAGGCGATGGTCGAGAAGGTGCTGGTCGACGGCGCCAAATGGACCAACGTGGGCGTGATCGCGGGTGAACTGGAAGACGAGCAGTTCCTGCGCGGCAAGGGCATGACGGTGTCGCAGGTCAACCGGCAGCCCTTCCTCGAGCGCATCGCGCGGCGTTCCACGCCCGAGCAGCTCGGCGCGCGGCCCGGCGACTGGGCGAAGCTGCAGGCGCTCGCGAACTGATCCTTCGTTTCCTGTTGGCGAACCGGCCGCGCTGCTGCACACTGGCGAGCGGCATGCGCCGTGACCGCATTGCCGGGAGCACACCGTGGAATTCCTCCTGGATCCGAATGTCTGGATCGCCTTCGCGATGCTGACCGCCCTCGAGATCGTCCTGGGCATCGACAACATCATCTTCATCTCGATCCTGGTCGGCCGGCTGCCGCCCGAGCAGCGCGACAAGGCGCGGCGCCTCGGGCTGGGCTTCGCGATGATCTCGCGGCTGCTGCTGCTGCTCTCGCTGAGCTGGGTGATGGGCCTCACGGCCGACCTGTTCCACGTCTTCGGCCAGGGCATCAGCGGGCGCGACATCGTGCTGCTGCTGGGCGGCCTGTTCCTGCTCTACAAGGCCTCGCACGAGATCTTCCTCGAGGTCGAGGCCGGCGAGGAGCACGGCCCCGATGCCGACGAGGACGGCGGCGCGCGCAAGGCCGCGTTCTGGAGCGTGATCGGCCAGATCGGCATCATCGACATCGTGTTCTCGCTCGACTCGGTCATCACCGCCGTCGGCATGGTCGACCAGATCGCCGTGATGATGGCCGCGGTGATCGCCTCGGTCGGCGTGATGCTGGTGGCCGCCAAGCCGATCGGCGACTTCGTCGACAAGCATCCCTCGGTCAAGGTGCTGGCACTGGCCTTCCTCGTGATGGTGGGCATGGTGCTCACGGCCGAGGCCTTCGACAAGCACGTGCCCAAGGGCTACATCTACGCGGCGATGGCCTTCTCGCTCGCGGTCGAGGCGCTGAACATCCGCGCGCGCGGCAAGCGCACCGCGGCGCGGGCGCTGAAGGCGCAGGCCAGGGCGAACGCAAAGGCGGGTGAGGCGCCCTGAGCGCCGGCCGCCGCTAACGCATCCCTGTGGCATTATCGGGTCGACTCCAGTTCATCGACCAGCGACGAGACTCCCCATGATCCGCAAGAACCCGCGCGGCGACCTGCCGCAGATCCACCCGAGCGCCTTCGTCGACCCGACCGCGATCCTCTGCGGCCTGGTCGTGGTGGAGGAGAACGTGTTCATCGGTCCCTATGCCGTGATCCGCGCCGACGAGACCGACGCGAACGGCCACATAGCCCCGATCGTCATCGGCGCGCACTCGAACATCCAGGACGGCGTGGTGATCCATTCCAAGTCGGGTGCGCCGGTCACGATCGGCGAGCGCACCTCGATCGCGCACCGCGCCATCGTCCACGGGCCGTGCCGGGTGGGCCGCGGCGTGTTCATCGGCTTCAACAGCGTGCTGTTCAACTGCGTCGTCGGCGACGGCAGCGTGGTGCGCTACAACGCGGTGGTCGACGGCTGCGAGCTGCCGCCGAACTTCTACGTGCGCTCCACCGAGCGCATCGGCCCCGAGACCCCCCTGGACGGACGGCCGACCGTCTCGGTGGATGCGAGCGAGTTCTCGGAAGACGTGGTGCGCACCAACAACGCGCTGGTGCAAGGCTACAAGAACATCCAGAACCAGTTCTAAGCTAGCGCCCTCAGCCTGCGCCATAGGCCGGCTGCGGAAATTCCAGTTCGACGCGCCGGCACGCGCGCGGGAAGATCGTGGCCACCGAACGCCACGAAGGAGCCCGCGATGCACCTCTCCCCGCCATTCCACCACCGCGCCCTGCGCGCGATGCTCCTCGCGGCCGCGTTCGCCGCGGCCGGCGGCGCCTCGGCGCGCGACGCGGCCGTGGCGGTCACGCCCGATCAGCGCTTCCAGCTCGCGCTCGAGGCCCAGTCCGCGCGCGACTACCGTTCGATGATGTCGCTGCTGCGCGAGGCCGGCGCCTCGGGCCACCGCGAGGCGCAGGAGATGCTCGGCGTGGTGCTGCTGGCCGGGCCGCTGCTGTACGGCAACGGCGTGCCCGCCGACCGCTGCGAGGCCCGCCACTGGGCGCGCGAGGCGGCGCGCCAGGGCAGCGAGGTCGGCATGCACCAGCTGCACCTGCTCAACCGCGCGCGCAACGCGCCCATGGGCAAGGAGGCCTGCGATGCGCAGCGTTCCTGAGTTCGCGCGCGGACTGCTCGCGCGGCACGGCGCGCTGGGCCTGCTGCAGGCCTGGCGCATGCTGCTCGCGGCGGTCGCGGTGGCGGCCTTCGCGGCATCGGTCGATGCGGGCAGCGACGAGGCACCGGCCGCGACCTGCACGACCGGCGACTGCGTTCGGGCCACGGCCTGCGAGCATCCGTCGCGCTAGCGATCCGCGTCGAGGCACGGGGACGACAATGGGGCACGCCCCACTCGCCGCCCCCGCATGCCCTTCCTCACCACGATCCTCTCCGTCTTCGCCCACCGGCCGATCGACGGCCTGCTCGAGAACCACGCGGCCTATGCGGCGCGCTGGGGCTACGCGCACGAGGCCAGGGACAGCCTGCACGTGTTCGGCGACCGGCAGGCCGAGCTCTACAAGTACCACGCGATCTACGGCGCCTTGCTCACGCTGGCCGACGGCGGGCTGCTGCTGGTGCTCGACGAGTTCTCGGTCGTCTACGGCCGGCAGAAGCTCGAGGACGTGGCACAGGGCCATGACTTCGTGGTCGTGTCGCAGGAGCCCGGCGCCAGCCTGCCCACATCGAGCGGGATGATCCTGCGCAACACCACCGAGGTCCGCGAGCGGCTGCGGCTGCTGGTGTTCCATCTGTCGGTGAGCGTGGCGGGCGACCCGGACACGCTGGGCAAATCCTCCGGCGAACACCTGGGCGAGGCCTTTGCCGTGCATCCGCTCGAGAACCGCCTGGCCAACGGCTTCTACAGCAGCATCCAGGCCGTCTGGGACGGCGGCGGCCGCGTCGCCATCGACCAGTTGCCGAAGGTGGTGCCGCTGGTCGCGCACGCGGCGCCGCGCTGGGAACGCCAGCATGGCGTGTGGCTGCCGACCTATGGCTACGACTTCCGCTACGTCAGCGTGCTGCTCGAGCAGGCGCGCGCCTTCGAGGAGGAACGGCCGCTCGACCTGCCGGCGCAGTGGGAGCAGGCCGCGCAGGAGGCACGGGGAGGCGAGCTGCACCTGAACCCGCAGGCGACGATCGCCTTCGTCTCGTTCTACGACGCCAAGGTGGCGGGCTACGGCCGCATCCACGAAGACAACCTCGCACGCTACTGCGAGCGCCACGGCTATGGCCATCACCTCTATCGCGAGCTGCCGGCCTTCGTGCCGGCGGGCGTGCAGGCCAACTGGGCCAAGATGCACCTGGTGCGCGAGCATCTGGCGCAGCACGAGCAGCTGTTCTGGATCGACGCCGACATCCTCGCGATCAACCAGCGCCTGGGCGTGGAAGAGGTGCTCGGCGCGCGCGACTTCGTGATCGGCATGGACCACAGTGCCTGGCCCGCGAACTCGGGGCTGATGGGCTTCAGGCCCGGACCGCGCATGCGGCAGTTCGTCGACCATGTCTGCGCGGCGATCGAGGCCGTGCCCGACAAGTCCAACGTCTACGCGGGCGGTGGCGACCAGGCCAGCGTGCTCGCGGGCATGCGCCGGTTCGGGCTCGAGAGCGCCGAGCACGTGGTCGACGCGATCTCGCTCGCGCCGGCGCCGATCTACGCGACCCGCGACAGCCGCTTCGTGCACTTTCCGTCGCAGATCAATGCCTACC
Organism: Variovorax sp. GW821-FHT09B05; assembly: GCF_059418265.1. Lineage (NCBI taxonomy): Bacteria > Pseudomonadati > Pseudomonadota > Betaproteobacteria > Burkholderiales > Comamonadaceae > Variovorax > Variovorax sp. GW821-FHT09B05. Next base: position 40,903 of record NZ_JBWKPN010000030.1, on the reverse strand, counting down.
GGGCCGAGGCGATGCGGGCCTGGGACCGGTGGAGCCACGAACAGTGAAGCGTCAGACGTTCTTCGCGAAGATGATGAAGCCCGTGCGGTCCGCGACCTTGTCGTAGAGCCGCTGCCCCGCGAGGTTGGTCTCGTGGGTTTGCCAGTAGACGCGCTTCACGCCGGCCTGAGAAGCGCGTTCGTACACGCCCTCGATCAGCCGACGACCCACGCCCTGCCCGCGCAGCGAGGTCAGCGTGAACAGGTCCTGCAGATAGCAGGTCGGCTCGATGCGCGTGGTGCTGCGGTGGAACAGGTAGTGCGTGAGGCCGACCAGTCGGCCCTCGTGCTCGGCCACGAGCGCATGCACGGGCTCGTAGGCGTCGAAGAAGCGCTGCCAGGTGGCCTGCGTGATCGCATCAGGCAAGGCGGTCGGGCCCTCGCGCTCGTAGAAGGCGTTGTAGCCGTCCCACAGCGGCTTCCAGTCGGCGTAGTCGTCGCGCGTGGGCGGGCGGATCACGAGGGTCGGGTTCATGGCGTGTGCAATGGCGCGGGTGCGCGTCGGGCGAAAAGCCCGCATTGCAACACGAACCGACGCGACGCGGCTAAGGATTCGCCGAAGCGGCCGTGGCCCCGAAGAAGGCCTCGAGCGCCTGCATCGGCAACTGGCCGCGCAGGCCGATCGCGACCACCGCGGCGCCTTCGGCATCGAGCGGCGCGGCGGCCCGCCGCAGCATGCCGTGGCGGCCCGCGTACTGGAGCTCGGACCAGGCCTCGCCGCCGCCCTCGGCCTCGATCTTCAGCAGGCCCTTGAGCCGCAGCACGCCGGGCGGCATCGCGCGCATCCAGGCGCGCAAGGCCTCGGGCGCGAACACGGCCGCGGGCCGCGCGCTCCAGGTCGCGAACTGCGCGCCATGGTCGGCATGGTGCGCATGGTCGTGATCGTGGCCGCAGCCCGGCACATCGCAATGCGCGTGCGGCCTGGCCTGGCCCTGCAGCCCCGAGGCCAGCGCGAGCGGCAGGTCCGACTGCGTGGTCGCGACCCGCGGCGTGCCCGGCACGGTCGCGTCGAGCCAGGCCGTGGCGGCGGCCAGCACCGTGTCGTCCGCGATGTCGGTCTTGTTGAGCACCACGAGGTCGGCCGACTTCGCCTGCCGCACCAGCGTGTCGGCCAGCAGCGGGTCGCGCGACTGCGCGGCGACCACGCTCGCATCGACCAGCACCAGCACGGCCTGCAGGCTCAGCTCGGGCGCGGCCATGCCGATCTGCGCGATGCGCCAGGGATCGGACACGCCGCTGGCCTCGATCACCACGGCGTCGAACGGCGGCTCGGCGTCGATCGTGCCCTGCAGCGCGCGGCCGAGGTCATCGCCGATCTGGCAGCAGACGCAGCCGTTGGTGAGCGCGACGGTGTCGCCATGGCGCGCGGCGATCAGGCCGGCGTCGATGTTGAGCGCGCCGAAGTCGTTGACCAGCACCGCCATGCGCAGGCCCTCGGCCTCGGCCAGCCAGCGGTTGAGCAGCGTGGTCTTGCCGGCGCCGAGAAAGCCGCCGACGACCGTGAGCGGCAGGCGCCGCGCCGTCATCGCGGTCATCGCGGTCATCGCGCCCTCATGCCTCGAACACGCGGCCCGACAGCACCGTGCCCCAGACGCGCAGGTCCTTGAGCCGCATCGGGTCGATGGCCAGCGGATCCTCCTCGAGCACGCAGAAGTCGGCGCGCTTGCCGCATTCGATGCTGCCGATCTCGCCATCGAGCTTGAGGGTCCAGGCCGCGCCCAGCGTGATGGCGCGCAATGCCTGCTCGACCGTGATGCGCTCGGCCGCGCCGAGCACGCGGCCCTTGGGCGTGACGCGGTTGACCGCGCACCAGGCGGTGAACAGCGGGCCCAGCGGCGTGACCGGCGCATCGGAATGGATCGCCAGCGGCACGCCCGCGGCGAGCGCGCTGCCGCAGGCATCGAGCCGGTTGGCGCGGTCGGGGCCCATGGTCATCTCGTAGTGCTGGTCGCCCCAGTACCAGATGTGGTTGGCGAAGAGGTTGGCGCACAGGCCCAGCGCGGCCATGCGGCGGAACAGCGGCGCGTCGATCATCTGGCCATGCTGCAGCGTGTGGCGGTGGTCGGGGCGCGGCGCGCGCGCGAGCACGCGGCCGATGGCATCGATCGCGACCTCGCTGGCCTCGTCGCCGTTGGTGTGGGTGTGGATGGTGAGGCCGGCGCGGTGGTAGGTCTCGAAATCGGCCTCGTACTGCGCGGGCGCGGTCACCCAGATGCCGTTGGGCGCGCCGTTGAAATGGCCGGGCCAGCGCAGCCGCGCCGAGAAGCCCTGGATCGAGCCGTCGAGCATCATCTTCACGAGGCCGTAACGCAGCCGGTCGGTGTTGCGTGGCATCAGCGCCTGTACATGCTCCGCGCCCTGCGCCGCGCCGTGCGTGCCGTGGAAGGCTTGGAACGCGGGCAGGATGCGCACCGCGAAATCCTCGGCGCCGGTGGCGCGCTCGAGCACGCCGCAGTCCTCCTCGGTGAGCTTGTTGACCAGGTCGGTGGCGGTGGTCACGCCCTGCATGCAGGCCAGCCGCGCGAAGGAGCGCACGCCGGCCTCGGTCATCGGCGCCAGCAGGCCCGCATTGCCGATCTTGCGCAGCACCAGGAACATCGCGGCCGGTTCCTGCAGCTCGCCCGTGGGTTCGCCCGCGGCCGGCCCGGCGGCGAACTTGACCACGCCCTCGACCTCGTTGTCGCGCGTGATGTCGGCGATGCGCAGCATCGCGCTGTTGACGTTCATCAGGTGGCCGTTGGCATGGCCGATGACGATCGGCCGCGTGGCGCTCGCGCGGTCGACGTGTTCCACCGTCATGCGCTCGCCGCCGAAGTAGATCGGATCGAAGCCCCAGGCCACCAGCGGCTCGGACTCGGGCCGGCCCTCGGCCTGCATGCGCGCGGCGATCTCGGCCAGCCGCGCGACCACGGCCTCCATCGAGCGCAGGCCGCTCCAGACCTTGCCCTGCGGATCGCGCCGGTCGAACCAGCCGAGGTATGCCCAGTCCCACATGCTGCCTTCCTTGAGGTGGCAGTGGCCCTCGACCAGCCCCGGCATCAGCACCTTGGACGCGAAGCGCTCGTCGAGCGCGAAGTCGCCCCAGGCGCGCATCTCGTCGAGCGAGCCGACCGCGAGCACGCGCCCGTCGCGCACCGCGACATGCGTGGCCTCGGGCTGCATCGGGTTCATCGTGAGGATCTTGCGGGCGCTGTAGACGGTGGTGGCGGTCATGGATTCGGGAAGGAGGATGGACGGGGCGCGACGCGATGTTCGCGCGGATTCAATCGGCCTGCAGGCGCAGGGGCGGCAACGGCAGGCCGTCGGCCAGCCCGACGCGGCGGCAGCGCACCCAGTGGCCGGGCACCACCTCGCGCAGCGGCGGCGGCTCGGCCGCGCAGGCCGGCTCGGCCACCGGGCAGCGGCCGGCGAAGCGGCAGCCGTGCGGCGGATCGATCGGGCTCGGCGGATCGCCCGTGAGCTTGATGCGGCCGGCGGCGCGGCGCCGGCCGCCGCCCACGGTGGGCACGGCCGACATCAGCGCCACGCTGTAGGGATGCAGCGGCTGCGCGAAGAAGGCGCGCCGCGGCGCGCGCTCCACGATCTGGCCCAGGTACATCACGGCGATGTCGTCGCAGATGTGCTCGACCACCGCCATGTCGTGCGAGATGAACAGGTAGGTCAGGCCCAGCTCGCGCTGCAGCCGCGCGAGCAGGTTGAGGATCTGGGCGCGGATCGCGATGTCGAGTGCCGACACCGGCTCGTCGCAGACCACGAGCTCGGGATTGGTGGCGAGCGCGCGCGCGATGTTGATGCGCTGGCGCTGACCGCCCGAGAACTGGTGCGGAAACAGCTGCTGCTGCTCGGGCCGCAGGCCCACGGCCTCGAACAGCTCGGCCACGCGGCGCGTGCGTTGCTCGGGCGTTCCCACCTGCATCAGGTCGAGCGGCGCGCGCACCGCGGCGCCGGCGCGCTCGCGCGGGTTGAGCGAGGAAAACGGGTCCTGGAAGATGATCTGCATGCGCGTGCGCGAACGGCGCAGCGCCTCGCCCTCGAGCGCGCCCAGGTCGGTGTCGCCGAGACGGATGCGGCCACCGGTCAGCGGCGACAGCCGCATCACCGCGAGCGCGGTGGTGGTCTTGCCCGAGCCCGATTCGCCGACCACCGCGAGCGTGCGGCCGCGCCGGATCTCGAAGGACACGCCGTCCACCGCCTTCACCACCTCGGGCTTGCGGCCCCAGCCGGCCCTGGCACGCGGGAAGTGCACCTGCAGGTCGTCGACCGCGAGCAGCGTGTCGGCCGGTTCGATCAGGCTCATGCCGCCTCCTCCGCCAGCGCCTCGGCATGCAGCCAGCAGGCCGCGCCGTGCGAGCTGCCGCCATCGCCCTCGCCGGCCAGCGCGAACATCGGCGGCACCTCGTGCGCGCAGCGCGGCATGGCATGCCGGCAGCGCTCGCGGAAGGCGCATCCGCTGCCCAGTTCCCAGATCGAAGGCACGACGCCGGGGATCTCGGCCAGGTCCTCGCGCGTGTCGTCGTCGAAGGCCGCGCTGCTACCGAGCTCGGGCAGGCAGTCGATCAGGCCGCGCGTGTAGGGATGGCCGGGCGCGGACAGCACCTGGTCGGCGCTGCCCTGCTCGATCACGCGGCCCGCGTACATCACCATCACGCGGTCGGCCATCTCGGCGACCGCGCCCATGTCGTGCGTGATCAGCAGGATCGCCGTGCCCTTCTCGCGCTGCAGTTCGCGCAGCAGGTCGAAGATCTGCGCCTGCACCGTCACGTCGAGCGCGGTGGTGGGCTCGTCGGCGATCAGGATGTCGGGCCGGCAGGCCAGCGCCATCGCGATCATCACGCGCTGGCGCATGCCGCCAGAGAGCTGGTGCGGGTACTCGTCCACGCGCCGCTCGGGCGCCGGGATGCCGACCTGGCGCAGCATCTCGATGGCGCGTTCGCGCGCGGCCCGCGCATCGAGGCCCGCATGCAGCCGCAGCGATTCGCCGATCTGGTCGCCCACGCTGAACACCGGGTTCAGCGAGGTCATCGGTTCCTGGAAGATCATCGAGATGCGGTTACCGCGCACCTCGCGCATGCGCGCGTCGGTGGCGCGCACCAGGTCCTCGCCCTGGAACAGTACGCGGCCGTCGCGGATGCGCCCCGGCGGCGAGGGAATGAGCCGCAGCAGCGCGAGCGCGGTCATGCTCTTGCCGCAGCCCGATTCGCCGACCACGCACAGCGTCTCGCCGGCGCGCAGCTCGAAGTCCACGCCGTTGAGCACCAGCGCCTGGCCGCGCCGGGTCCGGAATTCGACGTGCAGGTCCTGCACGCGCAGCAGTGGCTCGCTCATCTCAGCGCTCCCTCAGCTTGGGGTTGAGGGCATCGTTGAGGCCGTCGCCGATCAGGCTGACCGCGAGCACGGTGACGAAGATCGCGGCGCCCGGGAACGCCACGGCCCACCAGCACGACAGCACGTACTGGCGGCTCGAGCCGATCATCAGGCCCCAGCTCATCTGGTTCGGGTCGCCCAGGCCGAGGAAGGACAGCCCGGCCTCGAAGAGAATCGCGGCGCCGATCGCCAGCGTGGCCGAGACCACCAGCGGCGGCAGCGCATTGGGCAGGATCACCTTCCAGATGATGCGGGCGTCGCGCGCGCCGATGGCGCGCTCGGCGCGCACGAACTCCAGCCCGCGGTACTTGAGGAACTCGGCGCGCGTGAGCCGCGCGGTGCCGGTCCAGCTCACGACGCCGATGGCCAGCGTGACCGTCACCAGCGTGGGCGAGAACAGCGTCACCACCACCATCGCGAACAGCAGCGCGGGCAGCACCTGGAAGAACTCGGTGATCTTCATCAGCACCGCGTCGACCTTGCCGCCGTAGTAGCCGGCGAAGGCGCCGAGCGTGATGCCGATCAGCACCGACAGCAGCGCCGCCACCGCGCCCACCAGCAGGGTGGCGCGGCCGCCGTAGATCAGCGCGGTGAGCACGTCGCGCCCGAGGTAGTCGCTGCCGAGCCAGGCCTCCTCGCTGAACGGCGGCGTGAGCGGCGCGGCCTTGATCTCGAAGGGATCGGCCGGATAGAGCCAGGGGCCGGCGATCGCGACCGCGAGCACGATCAGGAGCAGCACCATGCCGGCGATGGCCGCGGGGTTGCGCAGGAACATGCGTGCGGCCTCGATGCCGGGGTGTTCGGCGCGCGGGCCGGCGGTGGCGCTCGTGCGCGCGGGCGCCGCCGGCTTCGCGGCCGGTGCCGGGTCTGGGTCGAGGGTCATCGTGGAGGTCGCATTCATCGGGGGAGGCGTCACGCGGTCTTGATGCGCGGATCGATCAGGCGGTAGCAGAGGTCCGTGAGCTGGTTCATCACCACCACCACGATGGAGGAGAACAGCAGCACGCCGAGGATGGTCGGGTAGTCGCGCCGCAGCACCGAGTCGAAGGCCAGGCGGCCGAGCCCCGGCCAGTTGAAGACGGTCTCGACCAGGATCGCGCCCGCGAGCACGTTGCCGAACTGCAGCCCCAGCACCGTCACCACCGGCAGCAACGCGTTGCGCAGCGCATGCTTGTAGAGCACCACGCGCTCGGCCAGGCCCTTGGCGCGCGCGGTGCGGATGAAGTCGGAGCCGAGCACGTCGAGCATCGACGAACGCGCGAGCCGGCTGTACTGCGCGAGGTAGACCAGGCTCAGCGTGATCGTGGGCAGCACCAGGTGGTGCGCGACGTCGAGCACGTCGGCCAGGCCGCCGCCGGTGGAATCGATGGAGCGCATGCCGGCCACCGGCAGGATCGGGAACACCGAGGCCAGCAGGATCACCAGCATGATGCCGATCCAGAACACCGGCGCCGCGAAGCCCACCAGCGACAGCACGGTGATGAACTGCGACAGCAGCCCGTTGGGCCGGCGCGAGGACAGCACGCCGAGCGCCGTGCCGACCACGAAGGCCAGCAGCACCGAACTCAGCACCAGCAGCAAGGTGGGGGGCACGCGCTCGGCGATCATCTGCGTGACCGGCAGGTTGAAGAAGTAGGAATAGCCGAGGTCGCCGCGCAGCACCTTGCCGAGGTAGACGCCGAGCTGCACCGGCAGCGGCCGGTCGAGACCGTACTGCGTGCGCAGCTCGGCCATGAGCTCGGGTGACATGCCGCCGCTGGCGCCCGCGATGGTCTCGACCGGATCGCCCGGTGCCGCGTGCACCAGCACGAAGTTCAGCACCACCACCGCGAGCACCAGGGCGAGGCCCTGCAGCAGGCGCGAGGCGGCGTAGCGAAGCATGCCCATGTGCGCCCCCGCCTTACTTGATGTAGACCTCGTCGAGCGGCGACAGCGGCCCCCAGATGGTGGTCGGCACATTGCCGACCTTCTTGCTGGTGATCGTGTGGTAGGGCACCTGGTTGATGAACTCGATCGGCAGCTCGTCGGTCACGATCTTCTGGAAGGTGGCGTAGTAGGCCTTGCGCTGCGTCGGGTCGGTCAGGCCGCCGGCGGTGTTGAGCAGCTCGTCGACCTTCGGGTTGGCATAGGACTGGGTGTTGGTCCAGACGATGGGCTTGATGTTGGTCGACAGGTAGGTGCGGTGCACGCCGATGATCGGATCGCCCCAGTTGAAGACCGCGTCCATCGACATGTCGAAGTCGTGCGTGGCCAGGCGCTTGGCCCAGGCCGGGAAGTCGGCCGAGGCGCGCACCTCGACCGTGATGCCGACCTTCTTGAGCTGGCCGCGCACGTACTCGGCCACGTTCTTCTGCTGGTCGTCGCCGCCGGGCAGGTAGTCGATGGTGAGCTTGAAGCGCTCGCCGTTGGCGCCGGCCTTGTAGCCCGCGGCATCGAGCATCTCGCCGGCCTTCTTGAGGTCGAGCGGATAGCGCACCAGGTCGTTGACCGCGAACGGGCTGCTGGCCACCAGCGGGCCGTCGGACACGGTGGCGAAGCCGCCCATCAGCGCCTTGGTGATGAAGTTCTTGTCGATCGAGTGCGCGATGGCCTTGCGCACCTGCAGGTCGGACAGCGGCTTCTTCGCGGTGTTGAAGGCCAGCCAGTTGAGCGGGCCGATGCCGTCGTAGCCCTTGGGCGTGAGCGACACGCGCGGGTCGTTGGCGAAGCGCTTGAGGTCGGTGGGCAGGGTCGCGAAGGGCAGCATCTGGATGTCGCCGCGCTCCACGCCGAGCACCAGGCTCGCCATGTCGGGCGTGATGCTCACGATGACCTTGTCGAGATACGGCTTGTTGGGCAGGAAGAACTTGTCGAAGCGCTCCATCACGATGCGCTGCGAGGGCTTGAACTCGGTGACGCGGAACGGGCCCGAGCCGACCACGTCGGTGCTGTTGCGCGGATGGTTCTTGAGGTCGGTGCCGTCGCCGTAGATGTGCTTGGGCAGGATCGGGCACAGCGCGGGCGACATCGCGAGCACGATCGCCGGATGCGGCGCGCTCATGCGGATGATGGCGGTGTAGGGATCGGGCGTGTCGACCTTCTCGACCGGGCCCAGCATGGTGGTGAAGGGATGGTTGGCCTTGATGGCCATGATCGAGAACGCGACGTCGGCCGAGGTGATGGGCTTGCCGTCGTGGAACACGGCGTTCTTGCGCAGGTTGAGCGTGAGCGACTTCGCGTCGTCGGCGAGCTTCCACGATTCGGCCAGGTAGGGCTGCGGGTTCCACTTGTCGTCGAAGCGCAGCGGGCTCGCGAAGATCTGCGCCGAGGGCAGCGCGGTGGCGATGCCCGACTGCACGGCGCCGTTGAGGTGGCGCGGCGTCTGCGTGCTGCCGATCACCAGCGTGCCGCCACGCTTGGGTTCTTGCGCCGCGGCGGGCAGGGAGCACAGCGCGAGCGCGGCCAGCGAGGCCGCCGACAACAGGGTGACACGGCGCGTGAAGCGGGAGAGCGGAAACGGCATGCGGGACCTCTGGATGGCTACTCGAAGAAGAAGCGGCGCGCGGTGCGGCGCCGACGAGATCGACGATAGGCCCCCGAGCAGGTGCCACGAAGAGCCACGTGGCACCGATCCGCAGGGCCAGACGCTGCGGGTTTGCCCCGTTGTGCGGCGTGCGATGCGCCGTTTGCGGGAAGGCGCACCGGATGCGGGAGCGCGATGGTGCCGGCGCGCGCTACTTCTCGTCCTTGAGCCAGTACCACTTGTAGAGCATGCGCTGGCCCATGCGGCGGAACGGCGCGAAGGCCTGCGACTCGACCAGGCCCATCACGTTGGGGAAGGGCAGCGGCGAGTCGTAGATCGGCAGCTCGAACACCTCGCGGCCCGCATCGCGGCCCGCGATGCGCTCGGCCAGGCGCTTGCCGGCCCAGGTCGAGAACGAGACGCCGTTGCCGCCATAGCCCACCGCGTACCAGATCTTCTTCGACGCATCGGGCTGCGTGATGCGCGGCATCATGTCGTGGCTCATGTCGACCCAGCCCCACCACGAGTGGTCGATGCGGATGTTGGCGAGCGGCGGGAACTTGCGCGCGATCGCGTCGGTGAGCAGCTTGAGGTGCACCGGTGCCTCGGCATCGGCGCCGCTGACCGAGCTGCGGCTGCCGATCTGCAGCCGGTTGCCCTCGAGCAGCCGGTAGTAGAAGCGCAGCGTGCGCGTGTCGGTGAGGAAGGTCTTCGAGCGGAAGTTGGTGGCCTTGAGCTCGGCCTCGGTGAGCTCGCGCGTGACCACCGAGTTCGAGAGGATCGGCATCACGCGGTTCTTCAGCAGCGGGCTCAGCGCCTGGCCCGTGTAGCCGCCGGTGCACACCGCCACGCGGCGCGCGCGCACCGTGCCGCCGGGCGTGCGCAGGTGGTGCACGCCGTCGATGGTCTGCCAGCCCTGCACTGGGCTCGAGGTGTGGACCTTCACGCCGAGCGCGCGCGCGCGCCGCAGCAGCCCGAAGGTGAACTTCAGCGGATGGATGCCCACGCCCTCGGCCTCGAACATCGCGCCCACGGTCTCGCGCTCGTCGCAGTAGTCGCTGCGCACTTCCTCGGCGCTCATCATGCGCGTGGCATAGCCGAAGGTGTCGCGCATCAGCGCGGCCTCGGCGGCGAGCACCGGCAGCTTCTCGCGGCGGTGCGCGAGGTAGAGATGGCCGCCGTCGAAGGCATCGCAGTCGATCTGCTTCGTGAGCGCCTTGAAGTTCTCGAAGCCCGCGCGGATCTCGGCGTCGAGCTTCTTCGCGGTATCGAGGCCCCAGCGCGCGATCCACTGCGAGCGCTTGAGGCGGCCGCTGGCGTTCTGGCCCTGGCCGCCGCTGCGGCTCGAGCAGCCCCAGGCGGCCTGGTTGGCCTCGAGCACGGTGGCGCGGATGCCGTGCTCCTGCGCGAGGTAGAGTGCGGTCGACATGCCGGTGGCGCCCGAGCCCACGATCGCCACGTCGACGTCGATGTCCTGCACCAGCGGGCCGTCGTCCTCGGGCGGCGTGCCCGCGCTCGCGACCCACCAGGTGGGCGCATAGGCGCGGCCGGCGCCGGGGTCGGGCGCGAGCAGCGGGTCGTAGCGCGGGTCGTAGGGCCGCGAGGGCGTGGCGGGCACGGCCTCGGCGGATGCGAAGTGCGTGGCGGTACCGGTCGTCATGGCCTTGTCTACTTCGCCGCGGGCAGGTTCGGCCGTGCCTTGCGGAACACGTTCTTGAGCTGGATCTTCCCGTCCTTGAAGGTGAAGACGTCGATGCCGTCGGTCTCGATGCGGCTGCCGTCGGCGGCGGTGCCGGTGAAGGTCCACTGCGAGGTGCCGAAGTCGCCGTGCACGAAGTGCACGCCGTCGATCCACTGCGCGTCGGGCACGGCCTGCCAGGCCGCCGCGAAGGCCTTGCGCACGGCCTCGGTGCCCGTGTGGCGGGTGCCGCAGGCATCGGGGCCGGCGGCGGTCTGGAACACGCAGTCGTCGCTCATGAAGCTCATCAGCGCATCGATGTCGTGGCGGTTCCAGGCCGCGCTGAAGGCGGCGAGGGTGTCGGTGGTGACGGGCGGGAAGGAAGAGGACATGGCGCTCGGATGAAAGTCTTTGGGGAATGAATGGAGCCGAGGGTAGGCAGCGGGCGGGGTGCGCGATAGGGCCAGATGCGGGGATTCGACCGAGCCAGAGCGCACCGCCCTGCGCGCCAGCGCAAGCCCTGCCCTAAACTGCGGCGACCATGGCGAGCCATCCCCGAGCCACCCAGTGGGCACAGCTCTTCGCGCTGCCCGACCAGCCCGCGCTGCCGCTGCAAGCGCGGCTGCGCGCCGCGGTGGTGCAGGCCATCCTCGAGGACCACCTGAGCGCGGGCGCGTCGCTGCCCTCCTCGCGCGAGCTCGCGGTGCTGCTGGGCCTGAGCCGCAACACCGTGACCTCGGCTTACCTGCAGCTGATCGACGAAGGCTTTCTCGAGGCGCGTCCGCGCAGCGGCGTGTTCGTGGCGCGCAATGCGCGCCCGCCCGCGGCGGCGCCGGCCGAACCGCTGGTGGGACGCAGCGGGCAGTCGGGCCAGCCGCCCGACTGGTCGGCGCGCGTGCTGCGCTCGCTGGTGGACCAGCCGACGCTGTCCAAGCCCGAGCGCTGGCGCGACTATCCCTATCCCTTCGTCTACGGCCAGCACGACCCGCTGCTGTTTCCGACCGAGGACTTCCGCGAGTGCTGCGCGCGCAGTCTGGCGCGCTCGCAGCTGCAGCACTGGACGCCCGACTTCGAGACCGACGACGTGCCCGACCTGATCGAGCAGATCCGCACGCGCCTGCTGCCCAAGCGCGGCGTGTTCGCGCTCAAGGAGGAGATCATCGTCACGCTCGGCGCGCAGCATGCCTACTACCTGCTGGCCGACACGCTGTTCGACACCCACACGCGCGTGGGCCTCGAGGAGCCCGGCCATCCGCATGCGCGCAACAGCTTCTCGCTGCGCCAGCCCAAGTGGGTGGAGGTGGCGGTGGATGAAGACGGACTGGTGGTCGATGCGCTGCCCGCGGCCGACTACCTGTTCGTCACGCCCTCGCACCAGAGCCCGACCACCGCCACGCTGAGCCTGGAGCGCCGCCAGTGGCTGCTGCGCAAGGCCGAGCTGCAGGACTTCGTGATCATCGAGGACGACTACGAGGCCGAGAACCTCTACGAGGGCACGCCGATGCCGGCGCTCAAGAGCCTGGACAAGACCGGGCGCGTGATCTACGTGGGCTCGGTGTCGAAGAGCCTGTCGCCCGCGCTGCGGCTGGGCTTCATCGTGGCGCCGCGCGCGCTGATCAAGGAGCTGCGCGCCATCCGCCATGCGATGGTGCGGCATCCGAGCGCCTTCCTGCAGCATGCCTATGCGCTGTTCCTCTCGCTGGGCCACCACGAGTCGCATGCGCGGCGCGTGAACCACGCGATGCAGGAACGGCTCGCGCTGGCGGCGCAGGCGCTGCGCGACCACCTGCCCGATTTCGAGTTCAGGCTGCCGCAGGGCGGCGCGTCGCTGTGGGTGCGCGCGCCGGCCTGGGTCGACGCGGGCGAGCTGTCGCTGATGGCGCGCAGCCACGGCGTGCTGATCGAGGCCGGCGACGTGTTCTTCGCGAAGCCGCCCTATCCATGCCCCTTCTTCCGGCTGCGGCTGTCGTCGATCCCGGCGGCGCAGATCTCGGCCGGCATCCGCGCGCTGGGGCTGGCGGTGGAAGAGCTCGCGGCCGCGCGCGGCGAGCGGCGCCCCGCCGGCGGGCGCACGCACTGAACGGGCGTCCATGAAAAAGGCCGCGACATGCGCGGCCTCGTTGCTGGGCGATCGGCGAACCGATCAGCTCGGCTCGGGCGTCTTGAACAGCGCCGCGATCTTGCGCTTGCTCTTGATGTTGCTCGACACGCCGGTGCGCGCGGGCGCCTTGGCAGCGGCTTCCCAGGCCGGTGCGGCCTCGCTGTTGCCGGCCTCGTAGGGCTGGTCGAAGAAGGGATCGCGCGGCGCCGAGGGCGCGCGGTGCGGACGTCCGCCGCCGCGCCGCGCATCGCTGCCGTAGCCGCGTTCGCGCGGCTGGTCGAGCACGTCGCGCGCGTCGCCGGCCTCGCCCTCTTCGCGCCAGTGGCGGCGGCCGTCGTTGATGCGGCCGCGCGGGCGGTCTTCCTCGAACTCGACCGGCTCGAGCTCGATCTTCTTCTTGATCAGCTTCTCGATGTCGGCCACCAGGCGCGCGTCGTTGCCGCCGCTCGCGAAGCTTACGGCCAGGCCCGAGGCGCCGGCACGGCCGGTGCGGCCGATGCGGTGCACGTAGTCCTCGGCATTGAACGGGATGTCGAAGTTGAAGACCGCGGGCACGTCCTTGATGTCGAGGCCGCGGGCCGCGACGTCGGTGCACACCAGCAGGTCGACCTCGCCGGCCTTGAAGGCGGCGAGCGCCTTCAGGCGTTCGTCCTGGCTCTTGTCGCCATGCAGCGCCGAGGTGCGCAGGCCGTCGCGCTCGAGCGTGCGCGCGAGCCGCGCGCAGCCCAGCTTGCTGTTGACGAACACGAAGGCCTGGGTGATGCCGCGCTGGCGCACGATCTGCTTGAGCGCGCGGCGCTTGTCGTCGTCGGACACGCTGTAGAAGTGCTGCTCGACGGTGGAGGCGGTCTCGTTGGGACGCGCCACCTCGATGGTCACCGGGTTCTGCAGGTAGCTGCCGGCCAGGCGCTTGATCTCGGGCGAGAAGGTGGCCGAGAACAGCAGCGTGGTGCGCTGCTTGGGCAGGTAGCTGAGGATGCGCTGCAGGTCGGGCAGGAAGCCGATGTCGAGCATGCGGTCGGCCTCGTCGAGCACCACGTACTCGACCTGGTTGAGCACCGCGTTCTTGGCCTCGATGTGATCGAGCAGCCGGCCCGGCGTGGCCACCAGCACCTCGACGCCCTTCTTCAACTCCAGCGTCTGCGGCTTCATGTCGATGCCGCCGAACACCACCGTGCTGCGCAGGTTGGTGTACTTGGCATAGAGCTTGATCTGCTGCGCCACCTGGTCGGCGAGTTCGCGCGTGGGCAGCAGCACGAGGGCCCGCACCGGATGCCGCGCGGGCGAGGTGGAGGCGTTCTCGTGCTTGAGCATGCGCTGCAGCAGGGGCAGCGAGAACGCCGCGGTCTTGCCGGTGCCGGTCTGCGCTGCGCCCATCACGTCCTGGCCCGAAAGCACGACCGGAATGGCCTGCTCCTGGATCGGCGTCATGGTCTCGTAGCCCATTTCGGCCACGGCACGCGCCAGCGGAGCCGCCAGCGATAAGTTGGAGAAGGAACTTGTCATTGAGCCCGCTATTGTCGCACTGCCGCAAAAAACGGCAGTGACCGCGCGATGACAACGCCCGCTTTCGCGGCATTGCTATTTATTCAATAGCAAACAACGGAGCACTGGCGCGCGGTCCAAGACGCCACGCTGTCAGGCAATCGTGTGCAACCGTCAGAGGTTGCGCGCGTTGAAGGTGTCGCAGGCCTGAACGCTGCCCGTTTGGTAGCCGGTTCCGAACCAGCGCTGGCGCTGCGCGCTGGTGCCGTGGGTGAAGCTGTCGGGCACCACCGCGCGCCCCGCGGAGCGCTGCAAGGCGTCGTCGCCGATCTTCTGCGCGGCATTCATCGCGGCCTCGATGTCGCCCGGGTCGAGCCACTTCTTCGACTCCTGCGAGTGATGCGCCCAGATGCCCGCGAAGCAGTCGGCCTGCAGCTCGACACGCACGCTCATCGCGTTGTTCTGGCTCTGGCTCAGGCGGCGGCGCATGCCGTCGACCTTGGCCGTGATGCCGAGCTCGTCCTGCACGTGGTGGCCGACCTCGTGCGCGATCACGTAGGCCTGCGCGAACTCGCCCGGCGCGCCGAGCTGGTTCTTGAGCGTGTCGTAGAAGCCGAGGTCGATGTAGACTTTCTTGTCGCCCGGGCAGTAGAACGGCCCCATGGCCGATTCGCCGGTGCCGCAGGCCGTGGGCGTGGCGCCGCGGAACAGCACGAGGCGCGGCGCATGGTAGGTGCCGCCGTTCTTCTGGAAGATGTCGCTCCAGACCACCTCGGTGTTGCGCAGCACGGTGCTGACGAAAGCGGCCTCGCGGTCGTTGGCCGGCGGCTTGGGCGCCGGGCCCTGTTGCTGCTGCTGCACCGGTGCCGGGCCACCGCCACCGCTGAGCAGGCTCAGCACGGTGAGCGGATTGATGCCGAAGACCCAGCCCGCGATCAGCGCGACGGCGATGGTGCCGATGCCGATCCCGCGGCCGCCGATGAAGCCGCCGCCACCACCGCCACCGCCCTCGCCGCGGCGGTCTTCCACGTTGTCGGATTGCTCGTTGCCTTCCCATCTCATCGCATGCTCCTTGCCGGCCTCTTGCTGGGGTTTTGGCCGGTGATCGCCGGATGGTAGCGGCCCCGGGAGGCGCCGGGGTAACCGGGCGTCAGCGCAGGCCGCGCGCGCTCGAGGGAGACGCGCTCGACAACGCGATCAGGTCTTGGGCAGCGTCACGCCGCGCTGGCCCTGGTACTTGCCGCCGCGGTCCTTGTAGCTGGTCTCGCAGACCTCGTCGCTCTCGAAGAACAGCACCTGGGCGCAGCCCTCGCCCGCGTAGATCTTGGCCGGCAGCGGCGTGGTGTTGCTGAACTCCAGCGTCACGTAGCCTTCCCATTCGGGCTCGAAGGGCGTGACGTTGACGATGATGCCGCAGCGCGCATAGGTACTCTTGCCCAGGCAGATGGTCAGCACGTTGCGCGGGATGCGGAAGTACTCGACGGTGCGCGCCAGCGCGAAGCTGTTGGGCGGGATGATGCAGTAGTCGCCGTGCATGTCGACGAAGCTCTTCTCGTCGAAGTTCTTCGGGTCGACCACCGTGCTGTGGATGTTGGTGAAGACCTTGAATTCGGGCGCGCAGCGGATGTCGTAGCCGTAGCTCGAGGTGCCGTAGCTGATGATCTTGTGGCCGTCGGACTCGCGCACCTGGCCGGGCTCGAAGGGCTCGATCATGCCGTGCTGCTCGGCCATGCGCCGGATCCATTTGTCGCTCTTGATGCTCATATGCGGTCGCTGCTGCGGGGGAACGGGCGCGAATTGTGGCACGGCGGCCGCGCCGCGCCGCGCTGCCCCGCCTACCCGGCCTGCGAGATCACCGTGCGCTCGACCAGCCGGTCGTCGCCCAGCACGATCAGCGCGAACAGCAGCTCCTCGAGGCCGTTCGCCCGCGCGGTCTTGCGTTCCAGCAGCGGCGTGGCCTTGGGGTTCAGCACCAGGAAGTCGGCCTCGCAGCCCGGCTGCAGGTTGCCGACCACGCCATCGAGCCCCAGCGCGCGCGCCGCGCCGCCGGTGTGGCGCCACCAGAGCTCCGAGGGCGCGATGCTCAGGCCGGCCTTGGTCTGGCCCTCGCGGCCCACGTAGTAGGCGGCCATCATGGTGTGGAAGGGGCTGAAGCTGGTGCCGCCGCCCACGTCGCTGGCCAGGCCATAGGGATGGCCCACGTGGTCGGCCTTGCCGAAGTCGAAGAAGCCGCTGCCCAGGAACAGGTTGCTGGTCGGGCTCACGGCCGCGGCGGTCTTCGTCTCGCGCAGCAGCGCGCGGTCGGTGTCGTCGAGGTAGATGCAGTGCGCGTAGACGGCGCGCTCGCGCATCAGGCCGAAGCCGGCATAGACGTCGAGGTAGGAACGCGCCTGCGGATACAGCTCGCGCACCCAGGCCACCTCGTCGCGGTTCTCGGCCACGTGCGACTGGATCCAGGTGTCGGCGTACTTCGCGGCCAGCTCGCCGGCGCCGCGCATCTGCGCGTCGGTGCTCGCGGGCGCGAAGCGCGGCGTGATCGCGTAGCCGAGCCGGTCGACGCCGTGCCACTTGCGGATCAGCGCCTCGGAATCGATCAGGCTCTGCTCGGTCCGGTCGCGCACGCCGTCGGGCGAGTTGCGGTCCTGCAGCACCTTGCCGGTGATCATGCGCAGGCCGCGGCGCCGGGCGTCCTCGAAGAAGGCATCGACCGAGGCCACGTGCGAGGTCGCGAAGGTCAGCGAGGTGGTGACGCCGTTGCGCAGCAGCTCGTCGAGGAAGAAGCCGGCCACTTCCTTCGAATGGGCCGGATCGGCGAAGCGGCTCTCGGCCGGGAAGGTGTAGTTCTCGAGCCAGGGCAGCAGGCCCGGCGAGGGCGAACCGATGATGTCGGTCTGCGGGAAATGGATGTGCATGTCCACGAAGCCCGGCGCGAGGATGCGCCCCGGCAGGTGCGTGGTGTGGACCTCGGGATGGCGCGGCGCCACGGCGGCATGGCTGCCCGCATCGAGCACGCGCTGGCGGCCGGCGGCATCGGGGCCGACGACCAGCAGGCCGTCTTCGTCGAACTGGGGGAGACCGGCGGCGTCGAAGCGCAGCAGGGAGGCGCGGTAGGCTTTTTTCATCGTGGAGGCCGAGCGTAATGCAGCCTCGCGCCGCCGCAATTTCCATGCGCGTATGAGCGCTATATGGCGCGCGGCCTGCGGGTTATCCCGAGGGCAGGGCCGGAAACGGCAACGCCGGACCGTCGCGGCCCGGCGGGAAATTCAGACGCTCAAGACCTCGGAAGCTCAGGGCTTCGCGAGCATCTTGCCCAGCGCGAACACCGAGTTCGGCACGTTCGTCGGGCGGGCCACGCTGGGCGCGGCCTGGCGCGAAGTCGCGTGGCGGACCACCGCCGGCGCCTTGGCCTGGGTCGCGTTGCGCGCGAGCTGCTCGTCCATCAGGTGCTGCAGCGTGACCGAATCGAGGAACTCCACCATGCGGCTGTTGAGCGATGCCCAGAGCTCGTGCGCGGTGCAGCGCACGCCTTCTTCCTCGCTCGCGGAGGCCGAGGACGGCGCCGCTTCGGCGGCGTCGACCGCGAACACGATGTCGGCCACCGTGATGCGGGCAGCCTTGCGGCCCAGCGAGTAGCCGCCGCCCGGGCCGCGCGTGGAGGCGACCAGTTCGTGCCGGCGCAGCTTGCTGAACATCTGCTCCAGATAGGACATCGAAATCTTCTGCCGCAGGCTGATGGCAGCCAGCGTGACCGGACCGGTGGTCTGGTGCAGGGCCAGGTCGATCATGGCGGTGACCGCAAAGCGGCCCTTGGTGGTGAGACGCATCTCATCTCTCCTTCGTGCTTCTTGTAGACGTGAGGCCATTGCGGCCCCGTGGCGAAGCTTCCTTTGTTGTTATACGTTCTTCCAGAAACTCGACGCCGGAGTATCGGGCCTCACGGACCGACTACCGGCAGATCCCGCCATTGTCGGCGAAAGATCTGCCTTTTTGGCACCGGAAAAGCACTGAAGCCTTCCCGAAAACCGGCATAGAGCGATTCGACACGAAAAACTGGATTCGGTTCCCGAACCCGTCGACGGGCGTTCCGCTCAGCGCGCGATCCGCCCCTGCACGCCCTCGGCCAGCCAGTTCATCCGCAGGATCTGCTCGTCGGACAGCTGGCTGCCCTTGGCGATCACGGTGTGGCCCTCGTTGTCGCGCACCTCGGCCGCCACGGCGCGGAACGGCTGCAGCCGGCCGGCCGCGATGTCCTGCTGGCGCGCCAGCACCTCCTGCTGCACCGCCTGGGGCACCTTGGTGCCGAAATCGCCGACCCGGATCATTCCTTCCTTCACGCCGCCCCAGAGGTTGGTGCTCTTCCAGCTGCCGTCGAGCACCGCGCGGGCGCGCTGCGTGTAGTAGCCGCCCCACTGGTGCGTGACCGCGACCACCTGGGCGTCCGGCGCGATCTTGCGCATGTCCGAGTGGTAGGCGATCGCCAGCTTGCCGCGCTCCTGCGCGGCCGCCATCACCGCGGTCGAGCCGGTGTGGAAGGCGATCACGTCCACCGACTGGTTGAACAGGGTCATGGCCGCGTCGCGCTCCTTCGGCGGATCGAACCACTCGTTGAGCCAGACCACGCGCACGGTGGCCTTCGGATTCACCGAGCGCATGCCGAGCGTGAAGGCGTTGATGCCCTGCAGCACCTCGGGGATCGGGAAGCCGGCCACGTAGCCCGCGACGTTGCTCTTCGTCATGCGCCCGGCCGCCACGCCGGCCAGGTAGCGGCCCTCGTAGTAGCGCGCGTTGGCGGTCGCCACGTTGGGCGCGGTCTTGTAGCCGGTGATCGACTCGAACTTCACCTCGGGGAAGTCGCGCGCCACCTTGAGCGTCGGCTCCATGTAGCCGAAGCTCGGCGTGAAGATCAGCCGGTGGCCCTGCTGCGCGAGGTCGCGGATCACGCGCTCGGCATCGGCGCCCTCGGCCACGTTCTCGACATAGGTGGTCTTGACGCGGGCGCCGAGGGCCGCTTCCACGGCCTTGCGGCCCTCGTCGTGCTGGCGCACCCAGCCGGCCTCGGTCAGCGGCGTGACGTAGACGAAGCCGATCTTCAGCGGCGGCGCGGGTTGGGGTTGGGAGTGGGCCCGGGAGTGGGCGGACAACAGAAAACAGGCGGTCAGCCACGCCACCAAGGCGCGGCCCGCGAGGTTTTTGTACATGGTGTTCCTCTACATGGCCCCGGTAAAAAGAAATCCCCGCACCGGCCGGGACGCCCGGTGCAGGGGCGGGCATTTTACTTGTCGAAGGCCGGGTCGACCGGCACCCGGTAGCCGTTGACCAGCCGGTTGGTCTCGTTGGCCATGCCGACCACGGCCATCAGCTCGGCGAACATCGCAGGCGTCATGCCGGCCTTCTCGGCACCCGCATGGTGGCTCGCGATGCAGTAGTTGCAGCCGTTGCTGACGCTCACGGCCAGGTAGACCATCTCCTTGACCACCGGGTCGAGCGCGCCGGGCGCCATCACCTCCTTGAGGCTGGACCAGGTGCGCCGCAGGGTGGCGGGGTCGTTCGCGAGGTACTTCCAGAAGTTGTTGACGTCGGGCACGTTGCGCGTGGCCTTGATGTCGTCGAACACGGCGCGGACCTCGTCCGGGGCGTTCGCGTACTCGATGGGCTGGGGTTTCATGCGGTGTTCTCCTGGGTGTCTGTGGCCGGACGTCCATTAGAGCGAAAGCCGCGCGGCCGCGCCGCCACCCGTGCACAGCCGCGATGGCTGCCGCCGCCAATCGGCAGGCGCCAGGGCGCGCGGGCGGCGGGACAATTCCGCCACCCCATGACGACCGACGCACAGCCCTCCTCCACCGCCGCGTTCACGCATTCCACCCACTGGCGACGCAACCTGGTCGTCTGCATGTTCGGTTCCTTCACCACCATCGTGGCGATGACGCTGCTGCTGCCCTTCCTGCCGCTGTACGTGGAGCAGCTCGGCGTGAAGGACCATGCGGCGATCGTGCAGTGGTCGGGCGCGGCCTATGGCGCGACCTTCCTCAGCGCGGCGCTGGTGGCGCCGCTGTGGGGCTGGCTGGCCGACCGCTACGGGCGCAAGCCGATGCTGATCCGCGCCAGCCTCGGCATGGCGGTGGCGATGGCGCTGATCGGCGTGGCCGGCAACGTCTGGCAATTGGTCGGGCTGCGGCTGCTCGCGGGCCTGCTCGGCGGCTATGCCTCGGGCTCGATGGTGCTGGTCGCCACGCAGACGCCCAAGGACCGCACCGGCTGGGCGCTGGGCACGATGTCCTCGGCGATCATGGCCGGCAACCTCGTGGGGCCGCTGGTCGGCGGCGCGCTGCCGCCGCTGATCGGCATCCGCGCCACCTTCTTCGCGGCCGGCGCGATCATCTTCGTGGCCTTCCTCGCCACGGCCTTCCTGATCCGCGAGGAGAAGAAACCGCGCGCCGCCGCGGCCAGGGGTGGCGATGCCGGCGCCGGCTGGGCCGCCGTGCCCGACAAGGGACCGCTGGTCGCGATGCTGTTCACCGGCATGCTGCTGATGCTCGCCAACATGTCGATCGAGCCGATCATCACGGTCTACGTGGCGACGCTGGTCGAGGACCCGGCGCGCGTGACCATGATGGCCGGCTTCGTGATGTCGGCCGCCGCGCTCGGCAGCATCCTGTCGGCCTCGCGGCTGGGCAAGCTGGCCGACCGCGTGGGCCACTGGAACGTGATCGTGGGCTGCCTCGCGGTGTCGGCGCTGCTGCTGATCCCGCAGGCCTTCGTGACCTCGGGCTGGCAGCTCGTCGTGCTGCGCTTCCTGATGGGACTGTCGCTCGGCGGGCTGCTGCCATGCATCGCGAGCGTGATCCGCCACAACGTGCCCGAGCGCGTGGCCGGCAACATGCTCGGCTATTCGACCTCGGCGCAGTACACCGGCCAGGTCGCGGGGCCGCTGCTCGGCGGCTTCGTGGGCGGCCACATCGGCATGCGCGCGGTGTTCCTCGGCACCTGCGTGCTGATGGCGGCCGGCGCGGCGTGGAACTGGGCCGCCAAGCGGCGCTGAGCGGATACCGATCGCGCGCCCATAAAAAAACCGAGGCGGGGCTTTGGGGCCCGCACCTCGGCAACGCAGTGAAGGATGGGAGCGGGCCCGTTCGCCGAAGTTCAACCTTTCTTGGCTGTTCCGACGAACGGCGTTCCGCGCCTCATTCGCTGATCGAACTGGTCTTCAGCGCGGCATCGCCCTGGATCTCGGCTTCGGAGAACGGCACCTTGAGCCACTGCCCGGCGCTGTAGGCGCGGGTGTAGTCGGCGTTGTGCGCCGAGGCCGGGTCGTCCGACAGCGAGAAGGTCAGGAAGGTATGGGCTTCCACGCCGCCGGCCGGGAAACGCACGATCTGCATGTAGCTGTTGCCGTTCGGGTCGTTGTCCATGCTGTAGCCGCCCTTGTCGAGCGGGTTGTCCGAGCACGAGATCGTGAAGTAGCCCGGACCGCCGCAGCCGCCGTACAGCGGGATCTTCTGGCCGCCGCGGGTGGCGAACAGCACCTCGCCGCGCGTCGCGTCGACCGCGAAGCCGCTGGCCTGCACCTTCGCGACGGCGGCGCCGAAAGCCGTCGACAGCGCGGCGGCGGCACCGGGCTTGAGGTCGCGCGGCGTGTGGATCGGGTCGGCCGGGTCGAAGGGCACGGCGTAGAGCGAGGCCGCGGGCAGGCGCTCGGCGCGATCCCAGAACTCGTCCCACACGTGGGCGCCGCGCGCATCGCGGGTGCCGGCGTTGTTCCAGGCGCGCAGCGTGGCGCAGGCGCCGCTCACGTCGATGTCGCGCCCGATGGCCGCGTTGTCCAGCGGGTCGGCCGCGACGTTGATGGTCGCCTTCGCGCACACCATCGCCAGCGCCTGGTCCTTGAACAGCTCGGCCGTCAGCGCGCGGCTGTTGAGCACCATGCGCTTGACCGTGTCGGCGGTCGCGCCCTTGGCGCCGTAGCTGTCGCTGCCGTCGATGCGCCCTTGCGCCAGCAGGTTGCCCATGCGGGTGCGGAAGCTCACCTCCTGCGTGCCGGCCGGGCCCATGATGGGCGGGTAGCCCGTCATCGGCGCCTTCGGGTTGGCGAGCCAGTAGCTGTCGTTCATGTTGGCCACGTAGTCGTCGCGCTGCAGGCTGGGCAGGCGCGCGGCGCCGATGATGCCCTTCTGCGGCGAATCGGCATCGCTTTGCCAGTCGCAGGCGCTGCGCGAACCATCGAACACGGGCACGCCCGGCAGCGCGTCCGCGAGCGCCAGGCCCACCGGCGTGGTGCACTGCGCCGTCTGCTCGGCCGACACGTTGGGGATGGCGCCGATGTCGGCATACCAGGCCTTCGCGGCGCCGCGGCCCACGGCCACGGTGTTGACCCACGGGATCGCGACCTCCTCCTTCTGGATCGCGATGAACTCGTCGAGCGACTTGGCCTGGTTCCAGCGCTGCCAGTTGCGGAACAGGCGGAAGTTGTCGGCGTTGACGTCGCGGATCGCGAAGGCGCTGGTCTGGCTCCAGCCCAGCGCCGCGTTCATGCTCGCCAGGTTCGCGATCGGGCCGTACTCCGACTTGTACAGCGTGCGCGTCACCGGCACCACGCCGCCGCCCGACTGCTTCACCTGCACCGTGATGCTCGCGGCGCGCATCTTCACCGCCGCGCCGTCGCGCATGTAGCTGGTCGGGTCGCCCGAGGCGAGCGTGAGCTGGTAGAGGCCGAAGCGGTTCGCGGTCGACACCGTGTGGCTCCAGGCGATGTTGTCGTTGAAGCCGATCAGGATCACCGGGATGCCGAGGAACGAGGTGCCGCTGATGTTGAGCTGGCCCGGGATGGTGAGCTGCGCCTGGTAGAAGCGGTCCGGGCCGCGCCAGTACCAGTGCGGGTTGCCGAACAGCAGCGGGCTCGCATCGCCGGTGGCGCTGGTGCCGAAGCCGATCATGTTGCTGCCCACGCCCTCGTGGCCGCCGACCTGGAAGTCGGGTCGGCGCAGGTCCGCCGCGGCCAGTTGCGTGATGCCGCCGCTGGCGCTGCCGCGCCCGCCGGCCTTCGCCATCTTCGCCGCGGCCGGCGCGGTGGCGTTCGCGATCGCCGGCAGGAAGTTGCTGAGGCCGGCCGCGAGGTTGGCCGAGTACATGCGCCGGAAGATGTCCTCCCGCGTCACGCTCTGCACCCAGGGCTCGTTGCGGCAGGCCGCGTTCGCACCCGCGCTGCCGCCTGCCTTGATCTCGCGCACATAGCGGTTGTAGCCCGCGGCGAAACCCTCGACCAGCTTCAGCAGCGTGTCCGGCTGCTGCTTGAGCATCGCCGCCACCACGTCGTCCGAGATCACGTGCTTGTGGAAGAAGTCGGAGTCGATGTTCTTCGGCCGGCCGATGGTGCTGCTGAACGGGATCTGCGCGTCGGCGCCGAAGTAGCGCGAGCGCTCGCCGCGGTAGGTGAGGAAGGAGTTGGCCATGGTGCACAGGTCGTCCTGCGCCTGCGCATAGCCGTAGCCGTAGCCCGCGCCGGCCCAGTTGTCGGCCTTGATGTGCGGCACGCCCATGGCGGTGCGGCGGATATCGGCCTTGTAGGTGGCGTTCTCGGCCGGCGGCGGGTTGATCGGTCCGATCGGGAAGAAGCCGCTGCCGCCTCCTCCACCGCCGCCGCAGGCGACCAGCAGCGTGGCTGCCGCGGCCATCGCAGTGGCCGTGAATGCGAGGGCGAGCGGCCGCCTCCGGCCGCGCGGATTGTCTTGTCTCATGTCGGATGTCTCCTGTGAATGCTCGGTCATGCTCTCTTGATGGAGCCTCGCCAGCTTAGGCAGCGCACGAGGGGCTGGCTTGAACGAAGCCGCTGTATTGCGACCGCGCGCGCCGCTTCAGCAGGCGCTCAGGAATGCATCGGGGCCGCGCCGTGGCCCCAGGCCTGCGAGGCCTGCTCGTCGGCCTTGACCTCGACCTTGCCCGCGAGGAACGAGGGCGCGAGGCCGAAGTAGCTCTTGAAGGTGCGGCTCATGTGGGCCGCGTCGGTGAAGCCGCTGGTCAGCGCGACGTCGGTCAGCGGGCGCTGGCCGGTGAACTGCTGGACCGTGCGCCGCACCTTGGTCCACAGCGCATAGCGCTTGATCGACACGCCCACCTGCTGCGCGAACAGGTGGGTGAGCCGGTCGGGCGAGAGGCAGGCCACGGCCGACAGCTCGCGCAGCGACACCGCGCCCGCGCGGTGGCGGATCGCGTCGAGCACGCGCTCGATGCGCGGATCGTTGGGCATGCGGCGCTCGGGGCTGCCGGTGATGGTCTCCACCAGGCCGCGGCTCAGTGCCTGCAGCGCGGCATCGTCGAGCGCGCCGGCCTGCGCGGGCTCGAAGCCCTCGCGCAGGCGGCCGAAGCGGCGCGCATCGAGCACCTGGATGCCGTGCCCGCCGAGCTGGCGCGAGAGCATGCGGTAGGCGACCGAGGCCGGATCGATGTTGAGCGACAGCAGCCCGCAGCCCTCGACCGCGAGCCGGCGCGCCACGTGCGGCGCCACCACGGCGGCGGTGCAATACGTGCGAGTGCCGTCGGCCGCCTCGAGCATGAACGGATGCCCGCTCACCGAGGCCAGCACCGTGGCCGAGGAGCGCGCGGTCAGGCCCGACTGGATCGCCGGCGTGATGTAGAGGAACCTGTCGTCCCACAGGTGCAGGAAGTTCTTCGGGGTGGCCATGGACTGGCTTGTCTCGTCTTGTCTCTTGTCTTCTGCGCCCCATTCTGGGGCGATCCAAGCGCAGGCGGTATGAGGCATTGCCCTCACTGCGCCGAAGAACGGTCGGCCCGGCCCCGGGCTCAGTGCAGCACGCTCCCCTCGCCCTGCACATGCTCGCGCACTGCCTCCAGCAGCAAGGTGCCCAGCCGCGCGGCCGGCGCTTCCGCCTGCGCCTGCGCGCGGTAGAGCGACAGCGACATCTGCGGCAGCGCGGGCAGGCCGAGCAGCGTGCGGTCGATGGCCCGCACCTGGCGCGGCAAGCCGAAGGGCGTGCGCACCGAGAGGCCGAGGCCGGCCGAGCTCGCGGCCCACAGCGCGGCCAGGCTGCTGCTCGCGAAGGCATGGCGCCAGGGCACGCCCGCGCGGTCGAGCGCGTCGGTGACGATGGCGCGCAGCGGACAGGGCGCGTCGAGCAGCACCAGCGGCAGCGGCTCCTGCGTCTTGCGCGCGGCCCCGGCGCCGCGTTCGCGCTCCTTCCACCAGGGGGCATCGCACATCGCCGGATCGACCGGGCCGATCCACTGCAGCGGCAGCCGCGCCACGCGCTGCGCATGGGCGGAGATCGGCTGCTCGCCCGCGTCCCAGGCCAGCGCGAGGTCGAGCTTGCCGAGCTCGAGCCGCTCGCGCAGGTCGCCGCTGCGCGCCACGCAGGCCTCGATGCGCACCTTGGGATGGGCGCGCGCGAAGCGGCCCAGCACCGCGGGCAGCAGCGTCTCGCCGAAATCCTCCTGCAGCCCGAGCCGCACCCAGCCCTCGAGGTCGACGCCGCGCATCGCGGCGCCCGCCTCCTCGTTGAGCGCCAGCAGCCGGTGCGCGTAGGCCAGCAGGGTCTCGCCCGCGTCGGTCAGCTCCAGCCCGCGGCCGGCCTTGCGGAACAGCACCGTGCCGGCCTGCGACTCGAGCTTCTTGAGCTGGGCGCTGACCGCCGAGGTCGAGCGGCCGAGCCGGTCGGCCGCGCGCGCATAGCTGCCGAGCGCCACGCCGGTCGAGAAGCTGCGCAGCACGTCGAGATCGAACATCACCTGGGACATGGCAACCATCCTGTTTTTTCGAACGATGCTACGATTATTTTCTGATTTTCAAAACCTTCGCAAGCGCGGAGACTGCGTCACCTATGACCCATTCCGCCCCTTCCCCCACCCCGCTCCCGCCGCGCCACCGCTGGAAAGTGCTGAGCGCGGGTGTCGCGGCCAACGCCGCCTTCTCGGTCGCCTTCAGCGGCATCCCGATGACCGCCGTGCTGATGCGCTCGGGCTACCAGCTCGACAACGCCACGCTCGGCCTGGTGCTCGGTCTCATGGGCCTGGGCATCGCGGTCAGCGAGCTGCCCTGGGGCCTGCTGACCGACCGCTGGGGCGACCGCCCGGTGCTGCTGCTGGGCCTGGGCGCCACCGCGCTCGCGCTGGCGGCGATGGCGCTGTGGGCCGCGCCCGTGGCCGGCCACGTCCCGGGCCTGGGGCTGCTCGGCGGCGGGCTGCTGCTGGTCGGGCTGCTCGGCGGCAGCGTCAACGGCGCCAGCGGCCGCGCGGTGAT
This sequence comes from Variovorax sp. GW821-FHT09B05, assembly GCF_059418265.1. NCBI lineage: Bacteria > Pseudomonadati > Pseudomonadota > Betaproteobacteria > Burkholderiales > Comamonadaceae > Variovorax > Variovorax sp. GW821-FHT09B05. The sequence goes on along the minus strand of NZ_JBWKPN010000030.1, from coordinate 14,488 downwards.
GACCTGGTTCGCCGCCGGCGAGCGCGGCCTCGCGATGAGCATCCGCCAGACCGCCGTGCCGCTGGGCGGCGGCATCGGCGCGCTGGTGCTGCCCTGGCTGGCGCTGCACCTCGGCTTCGCGGCGCTCTACGGCGTGCTCGCGCTGCTGTGCGCGCTCAGCGCGGGGATGGCCTGGGCCTGGGTGCACGAGCCGCCGCCGGAACGCGCCGCACGGCCCTCGGCCGCGCCGGCCGCTTCAGGCACCGGCCCGCTGCGCGATGCGCGCGTGTGGCGCATCGTCGCGGGCATCGGCATCCTCTGCGCGCCGCAGTTCGCGGTGCTGTCCTTCGGCACGGTGTTCCTGCACGACTTCGGCCATGCGGGCCTGGCGACCATCACCGCCGCCATGGTCACGCTGCAGGCCGGCGCGATGGCGATGCGCGTGTGGAGCGGGCGCTGGACCGACCGGCACGGCAACCGGCCGGCCTACCTGCGCGCCTGCGCCAGCCTCAGCGTGGGGCTGTTCGCGCTGCTCGCGGTGCTGGTGTTCTGCACCGGCACGCAGTTGGCCGCCGAGTCGCAGGCGCTGCGCATCGCGCTGGTGGTGCTGCTGGGCGTGAGCGGCATCTGTGTCTCGGCCTGGCACGGCGTGGCCTACACCGAGCTCGCCACGCTGGCCGGCGCCGCGCGCGCCGGCACGGCGCTGGGCATGGCGAACACCAGCGTGTTCCTGGTCTGCTTCGTCACGCCGTTCTCGATCCCGCACCTGATGGCGGCGCAGGGCTGGCCGCTGGTGTGGCTGGCGGCGGCCGGCTGCGCGCTGGTCGCGGTGCCGCTGCTGGCGCCGCGCGCGCCTTCGACCTCGGCCGGTGCCTGTCAGGCGCCGAAGTCGGCGAAGACGGCGTTGAGCCGCTCCACGTAGGCGCGCTTGGCGGCCTCGTCGATGAAGCTGCCCTCGAAGCTGTTGGCCGCGAGCTGCCAGGCGTGGCGCGCGCTCAGGCCAGTGGCCTCGAAGGTCTGCGTGAAGTTCTGGTTCATGTAGCCGCCGAAGTAGGCCGGATCGTCGGAGTTCACCGTGGCGACCAGGCCCGCGTCGAGCAGGGTGCCGAGGTTGTGCTGCGCGAGGTCGGGGAACACGCACAGCTTGAGGTTCGACAGCGGGCACACGGTCAGCGGGATGCGGTCCTGCGCCAACCGCTGCATCAGCGCCGGGTCCTTCGCGCTCTGCACGCCGTGGTCGACGCGCTCCACCTTGAGCACGTCGAGTGCGCTCCACACGTATTCGGGCGGGCCTTCCTCGCCCGCATGGGCCACGAGGTGCAGGCCCAGTTCGCGGCAGCGCGCGAACACGCGCGCGAACTTCTCGGGCGGATGGCCGACCTCGCTCGAGTCGAGCCCCACGCCGATGAACTTGTCGCGATGGGGCAGCGCCTGCTCCAGGGTCTCGAAGGCTTCTTCCTCGCTCAGGTGGCGCAGGAAGCACAGGATCAGCGAGGCGCTCACGCCCAGCTTGTCCTTCGCCTCGACGCAGGCGCGATACAGGCCATCGACCACGGTCTGCATCGCCACGCCGCGCGCGGTGTGGGTCTGCGGGTCGAAGAACATCTCGGTGTGGACCACGTGGTCGGCCGCGGCGCGCTCGAGGTAGGCCCAGGCCATGTCGAAGAAGTCCTGCTCCTTGAGCAGCACGCTCGCGCCTGCGTAGTAGATGTCGAGGAAGCTCTGCAGGTTGGTGAAGGCGTAGGCTTGGCGCAGCTCCTCGACGCTGGCGTAGGGAATGGCCACGCCGTTGCGCTGCGCGAGCGCGAAGATCAGCTCGGGCTCGAGCGAGCCCTCGATGTGCATGTGCAGCTCGGCCTTGGGCATGGCGCGCAGCAGCTCGGGCAGGCGCTCGGCGGGAATGGCGTCGAAGCGCAGGTGGTCGGCGGCGGGGCGGAAATCGGTCATGGTGGGGTCTGGCGCATGGGGGGCGCCGTGGGGCATTGCGTTCGCGCGAGCATAAAGGCTGCCCGCGGCCGCGCAATGCGCGAAACCGTATGGCCTCAATCGAGGCTGCGCGCCGAGCTCGTGAGCGAGCGCGCGCACAAGAGCAAGGTGGGCGCCAGCTTGCGCACCGCCTCCTCCAGCGTCCAGCGGCTGGTGGGCGCGACCACGTGCACCGAGGCCACGGGCCGGCCCTGGCTGCCGAGCACCGGCGCGGCGATGGTCATGTCGCCGAGGAACAGCTCCTCGGCATTGGTCGCGAAGCCCTGCAGCCGTGCCTGCCGCAAGGTGGCCAGGATCGCCTCGACCTCGGTCAGCGTGTGGGTGGTGTGGGCCACCCGGTCCGAGGCCTCGATCAGCGCGCGCGCCTCGTCCTCGGGCAGCGCGCTCAGGAAGGCGCGGCCCGAGGCGGTGCAGTACATCGGGATGCGGCTGCCGATCGGCATGTGCACCGGCACGAACTGCGCGCTCACGAAGCGCGCCACGTAGACCATGTCCAGCCCGTCGGGCTCGGTGAGGCAGGAGGTCTCGGTCGTCACCTTGGTGAGCTCCGACAGGTAGGGATTCGCCACGTCGATCAGCGCATTGGCCGCGAGGTAGTTGAAGCCGATCTCCATCACGCGCGGCGTGAGCTGGTAGCGCCGCGTCTTCGGATGTTTGCGCAGGTAGCCGAGCTTCTCGAGCGTGAAGACCATGCGCTGGGCCGAGCTCTTGGTGATGTCGGTGGCCGCGGCCACGTCGGCCAGCGTCATGGTGCGCCGCCGCGCGCTGAAGGCGCGCAGCACGGCCAAGCCCTTCTCGAGCGACTGGTTGAAGAGAAGGCTCTGGCTGTCCTCGGGCGCCGCGTCGTCGGCGGTTCCGGTGGGGGCGGTCGTGGGGTCCATGGCGTCGAAGTATAGCTAGGGCTCGTCGAAATATCGAATATCGATACGATCAATTCGACTAGTGGTTTTCATTTATTGATTAAAGAGTCGATCGAATCGATTATTGGCATGCATGTTGCGTCGACCCCGCTTCCTTCGCTTCCTTCCTTTCTCTCTCTTGTCCTGAGGAGTGCTTCCATGAATCGCATCGTTCGCCACCTCCGCCCGCTGCGCCGCCTCGCGCTCGGCCTCTGCATCGCCGGCGCCGCCTCGCTCGCGGCGGCCCAGGGCGCGGCCCCGGCCAGCTTCAACGTGGGCGCCACCGCCACCGGCGTGCCCTTCACCTTCCTCGACGTGAAGAGCAACAGCATCCAGGGAATGATGGTCGACACCGTCACCGCGGTCGGCAAGGCCGGCGGCTTCACGGTCAACGTGCAGCAGACCGTGTTCTCGGCGCTGATCCCCTCGCTCACGGCGCGCAAGATCGACATCGTCTCGGCCGCCATGCTCAAGACGCCCGCGCGCCAGGAGGTGGTCGACTTCAGCGACCCGGTCTATTCGTACGGCGAGGGCCTGATCGTCAAGGCCGACGACACCCGCGCCTACGCCACGCTCGACGAGCTCAAGGGCGAAGTGATGGGCGCGCAGGTCGGCACCGTGTTCCTCGACATGCTCACCAAGAAGGGCATCTTCAAGGAGGTGCGCAGCTACGACTCGGTGGCCGACATGACGCGCGACCTCTCGCTCGGCCGCATCAAGGCCGGCCTCGGCGACCAGCCCATCATGGCCTACCAGATCCGGCAGAACACCTTCCCGGGCGTGAAGCTGGTCGACAGCTACAAGCCCGTGAACGTGGGCGACGTCTGCCTGGTGGTGCGCAAGGGCGACACCGAGACGCTGGCGCGGCTGAACAAGGCCATCGCCGCGATCAAGGCCGACGGCACGCTGGCGAAGATCGTCCAGAAATGGGGCATCTGAGCGCGCGCTGAGCCATGACCTCCTCGTTCCTCCAACACGCGCAGGACTTCCTGCCGATCCTGCTGCAGGGCGCGGTGGTCACGGTGCAGGTCACCGTGCTGTCGTTCCTGCTGAGCAGCGTGCTCGGCCTCGCGCTGGCGCTGATGAAGCTGTCGCCGGTGCGCGCCGTCTCGTGGACCGGCGCGGTGATCGTCAACGTGATCCGCGGGCTGCCGATCATCGTGCAGCTGTTCTACATCTACTTCGTGCTGCCCGAGTTCGGCGTGCAGCTCACGGCCTTCCAGGCCGGCGTGATCGGCCTGGGCATCGCCTACTCGGCCTACCAGGCCGAGAACTTCCGCGCCGGCATCGAGGCCGTCGACCCGGGCCAGCGCGAGGCCGCGCAGGCCATGGGCATGCGCTCGGCGCTGATCATGCGGCGCGTGATCCTGCCGCAGGCCTTCCGCATCGCGCTGCCGCCCTACGGCAACACGCTGGTGATGATGCTCAAGGACTCCTCGCTGGTCTCGACCATCACGGTGGCCGAGATGACGCGCGCGGGCCAGCTGATCGCCTCCTCCACCTTCCAGAACATGACGGTCTACACGCTGGTCGCGCTGCTCTACCTGCTGATGAGCCTGCCGCTGGTCTGGGGCCTGCGCCAGCTCGAGGCGCGCTTCGGCGCCGGAAGGAGGAAGCCATGATCCACGTCGAAGGCCTCGAGAAGCGCTTCGGCGCGCACCGCGTGCTGCAGGGCGTGAGCCTGCGCGTGGACAAGGGCGAGGTGGTGTGCCTGATCGGCCCCTCGGGTTCGGGCAAGTCGACGGTGCTGCGCTGCATCAACGGCCTCGAGTCGTACGAGGGCGGCGAGGTGCGCGCCTTCGGCGAGCGCGTGGACCGCAACGCGCCCGCCATCCACCGGCTGCGCAGCCGCATGGGCATGGTGTTCCAGCGCTTCAACCTGTTCCCGCACCGCACCGTGATCGAGAACGTGATGGAGGGCCCGGTGCACGTGCTGCGCCAGAACCCCGCGCAGGCGCGCGAGGAGGCGCTCGCGCTGCTCGCCAAGGTCGGGCTGGCCGAGAAGGCGCAGGCCTGGCCGGCGCAGCTCTCGGGCGGCCAGCAGCAGCGCGTGGCGATCGCGCGCGCGCTCGCGATGAAGCCCGAGGCCATGCTGTTCGACGAACCCACCTCGGCGCTCGACCCCGAGCTCGTGGGCGACGTGCTCGGCGTGATGCGCGCGCTGGCCGACGAGGGCATGACCATGATCGTGGTCACGCACGAGATGGGCTTCGCGCGCGAGGTGGCCGACCGCGTGTGCTTCCTGCACAGCGGCAGCATCGTCGAGGAAGGCCCGGCCGCGCAGGTGCTGGGCGCGCCGCGCCAGGCGCGCACGCAGGACTTCCTGCGGCGCGTGCTGCATCCGTCGGCGGAGGTGCGCGCGTGAGAATCGCGACATCGACACTGCCTCCTTCGCTGTGGGCCGCCACCGCGCCAGCGGCACCGCCGACGCCGCCACTGGCGGGTTCGCAGCGCGCCGACGTGCTGATCGTGGGCGCCGGCTTCACGGGCCTGTCGGCCGCGCTGCACCTGGCCGAGGCCGGCACCAAGGTCTGCGTGCTCGAGGCGCACGAGCCGGGCTGGGGCGCCTCGGGGCGCAACGGCGGCCAGGTCAATCCCACGCTCAAGCACGATCCCGACGAGCTGGTGCGGCTCTACGGCGCCGCGCGCGCCGAACCGCTGATCGACGCGGTCTCGCGCTCGGCCGACCTGGTGTTCGAGCTGATCGAGCGCCACGGCATCGACTGCCAGCCGGTGCGCAAGGGCTGGCTGCAGGTGGCCTATTCGCCCAAGCACATCGCCGCCATGCATGCGCGCGCCGAGCAATGGGCGCGGCGCGGCGTCGCCACGCAGATGCTCGACCGCGCCGACGTGGCGGCGCGCCTGGGCACCGAGGCCTTCGCGGGCGGCTGGCTCGACGGCCGCGCGGGCGGCATCCAGCCGCTGGCCTACACGCGCGGCCTGGTGCGCGCCGCGCAGGCCGCGGGCGCATCGGTGCACGGCGGCAGCGCGGTCACGGCGCTCGAGCGCCGCGGGTCGCAGTGGCATGCGGGCACGTCGAGCGGCGCGAGCGTGGTCGCCGACCAGGTGCTGATCGCGACCAACGGCTACACCGGCGGCCTGTGGCCCGGCCTCTCGCGCACGGTGCTCGCGGCCAACAGCTTCATCGTCGCGACCGCGCCGCTGCAGGGCGCGGCGGCACACGCCATCCTGCCGGGCGGCGAGACCGCCTCGACCTCGCAGCGCCTGTTGCTGTACTTCCGCAAGGACGCGCAGGGCCGGCTGCTGATGGGCGGTCGCGGCCACTTCGCCGACCCGGCGGGGCCGGCCGATTTCGCGCACCTCGAGCGCTCGCTCGAACTGCTGTTCCCGCAGCTCGGGCCGCTCGAATACGAGTACCGCTGGGCCGGCCGCATCGCCGTCACGCGCGACTTCATGCCGCATGTGCACACGCCCGCGCCGGGCCTCACGATCGCGCTGGGCTACAACGGGCGCGGCATCGCGCTGGCCACCAGCATGGGCCGACACGTGGCGGCGCGGCTGCTGCAGCCCGGGGCGGATTTCCCGTACCCGGTGACGCCGCTCCAGCCGATCCCGCTGCATGGACTGCAGCGCTTCTACATCGCGGCGGGCGTGGCCTGGTACAGCCTGCTCGATCGCTTCTCCTGAGCCGGCGCCCCGCTTGATAAGCTGGGCCGCATGCACACCCTGATCGGCATCGCGGCGTATCTCCTGATCGGCATCGCCGTGGCGCCGTTGCTGCTGCTCGGGCTCTATGTGCTGGCCGACAGGCTCGGACTGAAGGTGGCCGACCGCATGCTGTCGCTGACGGCGCGGCTGCTCCAGTGGCAGTGGCTCAGTGGCGGCGTGGTGAACATCGTCGGTGGCCTGCTCATCGCCGCGCTCGGGGTCTGGGGCGCGCTGTCCCTGGCGCCGCCGCTGCATCGGCTGGCCAGCGCGCTGCTGGTGCCCTTCGGGCTCTGGCGGGCCTTCAGGGGCGTGGCCGTGCTCAAGGCGCTTTCGACCATCGACGAATAGCACGCCCAGGGCCGCCAGCCGATACCATGGCGTGCTCCATCCACCCACAGCATCGGACACACCCCATGTCGATCGACACCCTTTCCACCTGGCACCAGCTCGTGAAGACGCGCGACGCGGCGGGGCTCGACGTGCTGCTCGACGAGAGCGCCGTCTTCCATTCGCCGGTGGTGCACAAGCCGCAGGTCGGCAAGGAGATCACGCGCCGCTACCTGGCCGCGGCCTTCGAGGTCTTCTTCAACCCGAGCTTCCGCTACGTGCGCGAAGTGAAGGCCGAGCGCGACGCGGTGCTCGAGTTCGAGGTGGAGCTCGACGGCATCGTGGTCAACGGTGTCGACATGATCCGCTGGAACGACGCGGGCAAGATCACCGAGTTCAAGGTGATGCTGCGCCCGCTCAAGGCCGTGAACCTGATCCACCAGAAGATGGCGGCGCAGCTGCAGGCCGCGCAGCCACCTCAGGCCTGACGGATCAGAGCGGCTCGAAGCCCGGCGCCTGCGTCATCTCGGTGGGCTTGTAGATCTTGTGCGCGGCCGTGGGGGTCGCCACGTCGGACACCACCAGCAGGCGCCACAGCGGCTCGCCGACCGAGCTCAGCTGCTCCTCGCGCGTGAGGCGGAAGGTCGGGAAGCCCGAGGCCGTGCCCTTGACCGTGACCTTGAGCAGGGTCGCGCCCTTCGAGTTCGACACCACGATGTCGTAGCCGGTCTTCTGGCTGCGCACGTCCTCGGCGTTGTAGCCGTAGCCCTTGAAGTGGCGCATCACGTAGTCCATGGCGGCCTCCTGCACGGCCTCGGCCGAGCCCAGCTTCGAGGCGCCGTCGGCACCGGCCACGGCCTCGTCGGGCACGTTGCCCTTGGCGCGGGCGGCCTGGATCGCGGCCTCGTCGGGCGCCCAGTCGCGCGGGCCGCGCACCAGCACCGCGAACTTGCGCTCGGGCTCCCAGCTCGCGACATGCCATTCGGCGTCGTCGCGCACGCGCGTCGAGACCTTGGCGCTGCGGTTGGTCTCGATCTCGCCGATGGCGATGCGGTTGGTCTGCACCACGGCGCGGAAATTCTGGCCGGCGTCGAAGGTGCGCTTGAGCAGCGCGAGGCGGTCGGCGGCGCGCTGCGACTGGAACGCGGAGCGCGGGCCGCCGCCGGGGCGGAACTGCACGTCGAGCGACTCGAGGCAGAACCAGCGCCCGCCCTCGCCGAGGTTCACGTACTCGCCCCAGATGGTGGCGATCACGTTGTCGCCGGTGGCGAGCCAGGCGTGGTCCGAGGCCTTCTCGCGCGCGTCGAACACCCCCATCTTGGCGACGATGTCGACCGGCGTGAGCCGGGGGCCGGAGAGGCGCATCTCATCGATGACGGCGAGTACTTTGGGGTCGACTTCCTTGTCCATGCGGGGGTCTTGTGCGAGAGGCAGATTGGAGATTGCGGGGGGTGGCGAGTATGCCGCAACCGGGAACCGGCCGCCCTCGAGCGCGCGCTCACCAGGCCGTGGCGTCGCCCTCGAGCGCGCGCCGCGCCAGCAGGAAGGTGGCGGCATTCCAGCTCTGGCCCGCCATGCCCATCGGCGCCAGCGTGCGGCCATGGAACCACTCGGTGAAGCGCCAGCCGTCGAGTTCGTTGGCCCGCGCCAGCTTCGCGAGTTCGGCCCAGCCCTCGGCCGCGAGCCCCAGCCTGGCGAGCGCCATGGCCCAGAAGCCGCCCACGAAGGGCCAGATGCCGCCGTTGTGGTACTGGTGCACCAGGTTCTGCCGGTGCCGGCCCATGTAGGCGCGCCACAGCTCGTGCTGCGGCGACAGCGGATGCAGCACCACGCGCACCGGGTAGGGATCGCTCGCGCGCGCGCCCTCGATGGTGTTGACGATGCGGTGCGCCATCGCCTCGTCGGCCAGCCCGGCCTGGATCGCCAGCACGTTGCCGAACACGTCGCCCTCGTCGCCCACCACCGCGAGGTTGACGAAGCTCAGGTACAGCCCCGGATCGCGCCGGCCACGGCGTGCGTAGTGCTGCAGCAGCCGCGCGCGGTGGTATTCGGGCAGGTCGCGCTGGAACGGATTGAACAGGTGGTTGAAGTGGTGCCGGGTCTCGTCGGCCTGCGCGATCGCGAAGCGGCGCTTGACGTCGAACCACAGCGCGTTGGTGTAGAGCACGTAGCCCGAGCGCGGCATGATGTCGGCCCAGTCGCTGGCCTCGTTCTGCTGCAGCAGCCGGAAGTGCTGGTGCTCCTGCGCCAGCAGCCAGCCGATCGCGCGCTGCACGCCATCGGCCCAGTGCGTCGCGCCCACCTGGCCGTGGCGGCGCACGTGGTCCACCGCGATCAGCCACCAGAGCGTGGCGTCGATGCAGCCCAGATACCAGAAGTCGGCGTCCTGCCCCTCGGGGTCGACGTACTTCGGGATCTGCCCGTTGGCCGCCTGCTGCGCCGCGAGCGCGTCAAGGCTCGCGACCGCACCCTGCTCGAGCGCCGGCACGCCGCTGCCGCACATCGCCATCACGCAGATCGCCGCGTCGCGCCCGAAGATGCGCGTGTAGCGCCGCGCCACCGCGGCCTCGGTGCGGCTCGCGGCCAGGATGCCGTGCGGCGTGAGGTTGGCTTCGAGCAGCGCGAGCGAGGCCTGGCTGCAGGCATCGACGAGCGCGAGCGAAGGGGCATCGAGGGAATCGTGGGTCATGGGCGTCGGCGCGGTGCGCGAATCGATGGATCCTCGCTCATTCCTCGTCTTCGTCGGCGAATTCCTCGTAGCGCAGGAAGGCTTCCATGAACTCGGCGAACGAGCGCGCGAGCACGCGCACCGAGGCCGGCGACGCGGCATGCGCGTAGTAGACGACCGGGTACTCGCCATCGACCAGCCCCCGGCTCACGTCGAACAGCACCTGGTCGCCGTCCGCCTCCATGAAGAACTCCGCGAAGCACAGCATGCCGTTCGACGGTGGCGGCCAGCTGCCGCCGCGGCGCTTGACCACGGCGCGCTGCGCCTCGCCGAGCCGATCGAGCGGTTCGAACTCGTGGAAGAACGGATGCTGGTCGCCGAACTGCACGACACCGCCCATCAGCATGAAGCCGCGGCTGCAGCGCAGCAGTTGCTTGTAGGACTCCGGCAGCGGCACGCCCAGCGATTGCTCGAGTGCCGCGATCTCGGCGTCGGTGGCTGGCGGCTGCACGTCCTCGAGATCGAAGTCGGGTGCGAGGCGGGAGAACTGGGGGAAGTGGGCTGCGCTGCGTTCGAGCATGGGAATGACTGTGGACGTGGGAGGTGTCTGTTCGATGGCGGCGTGTCTCAGGGATCGGTCTCGCGCGGCAGGCCGAGCGACGCGGGCAGCGCTTCGGCCTCGGCCGCGCCATGGTGCAGGCCCACGCCGGCTCCGAGGCCCGCGCCCATGCCGGCGCCCATGCCACCGCCGCCTCCGCCCTTGCCACCGGCACCACCGCCGGCATTGCCGCCGCCACCGCCCGTGCGCTCGCCGCGCGTGGCCGTGCCCTTGAGCCGCAGCGGCCCCTGCTTCGGGATGCCGAGCGTCGGCGGCACCGGATCGAGGTCGAGCACCGCGCGGATGAAGGTGCGCAGCGAGACCACCAACTCGGCCGTCTCCACGCTGCGGCCCGCGACCATGTCTGCCGCGGCCTTCGCGGCCAGCCGCACCTGCTCCTCGGTGCCGAGCAGGATCACGTCGGACAGCGCGGTCTCGACCGCATCGCGGATGCGACGGCGCCGGTCCGAGGCGGGCAGGCCGGCATCGGCGCCGCCTTCGGCCTCGGCCTGCAGGCCGCGCGTGCGCAGTTCGCGCAGATGGCTGGGGTCGACCGCGAGCTCGCCGGTGAACGAACCGCCGAGCACCTTGTAGGCCGCGATCAGGGTCTTGAGCCGCTCGTTGATCTGCCGGTTCTGCCGCTCGCGCCGCTGCTGCACGCTCAGCATCACGACGATGCGGATGCCGACCGCGACCAGCGACACGAGCACCAGGCCGAGCAGGGTCGAGAGCAGGCCTTGCCAGGATGTGAAGTCGATCGAGTTGCGCATCGGTGAACCCAGGGAGGCGGCAGGGAACGGCCGGCGCTCGCGACGCCGACCCTGTGCCGAGTATCCCCGGGCGGCCGGGACGCGGCTGTAGGCCCAGGACGCAGGCGCGGCCGCTCAGCCCTGCGGCTGCGGCTCGGCGACGAAGCGATCGCCCTCGAGCCGGCAGGCGATGCGGCTCGCGTCCTCCTGCAGGCACAGCGCGACGTCTTCGGCGAAGCCGCGTTCGCGCAGTTCCACGGCCGAGCCGCATTCGGCCAGCACCCGCGCCCGTTGCGCACCGAGCCCTTCGTAGGCCAGCGCGGCGGCGCGCGCCTCGGGGGAGGCGTCCGCGCGCCCGAGCGCCGAGACGATGCCGCCGGCCGCGACGTGGTCCTCGAGGCCGGGGCGCAAGCCCGCGTCGCCGGGCCAGCGTTCGCCGCAGGGCACCACGAGCACGCGCGCATGCGGCGCGCAGGCGGCCGCGGTCGCGCGCAGGTTGCGCAAGCCGGCGCAGTAGACGGCCTTGCCCAGGGCCTTCGCACGGTAGGCACAGGCGGACCCGTTGGGCGACGGCAGCACGAGGCGCAGGCCTTGATGCGCCGCCAGCATCGACTGCGGCGACAGCGACCAGCCCCGCGCGAAGCGCTGCCTGCCGCTGGCCACCTCGGCGCCGCGCGCCTCGGCGTAGCGCTGCGCGCTCTCGTCCTTCCAGGGGTAGGGATGGACGATGGCGCCCCGGTCCACGGCGATGCTGACGCAGGTGGAGAAGGACATGACGTCGACGACGACGATGCAGTCCGCGTCGGGCCCGAGCCGCTCGATGGCCGCCAAGCCCCATTCGAGGCGCACCGAGAAGCCGTGCTGCGCGAACGGGCTCAGGGACACACGAGCTCCGTCTTCGCCACCGCGCACAGCCGCGCCTTCTCGGCCTCGGTCAGCGCCGGCCCCTTCACCATCCCGTCGAGCATCAGCACCGCGGGATAGAGCCGCCGGTCGCGCGGGTTCTTGCGGTAGGCCTGCATCACGCGCTGCTGGCTCTCGTCCTTGCAGACCTTGGCCATCTCCCGCTTCACCTCGCGGTCGCGCGCCGAGCCGTCACCGCCGAATTCACCGGCGAAGTGGAAGCACATCGCGGCATCCTCGACGGCCTGGCGCAGCGGCTGCTCGTCCTTCGAGAAACGCGGCGGCGTCTCGCCGGCCGCGGCGGCGGGCAGCGAGACCAGCGCCGCGAGGACGGCGGCAACGAAGGGGCGAAGACTGCGCAGCATCGAACGGATCCTCCATGAAAAAAGGCCGCCTCGAAGGCGGCCTTGCCTGCATCGCGACGCGAAGCAGCCTGCTTGTTTACTTCTTGTCGCCGCCCGGCACCTTGCCTTCGACGCCCTTGACGTAGAAGTTGATGCCGGTCAGGAACTTGTCGTCGGCGACCGCGTCCTTGGCGACCACTTCCTTGCCGTCCTGGCCGAGGATCGGGCCCTTCCAGATCGAGAAGCTGCCGTCCTTCAGGCCCTTCTTGACCTCGTCGACCTTGGCCTTGGCCTCGGCCGGCACGTCCTCGGCGATCGACACGAGGTCGATGGCGCCTTCCTTGACGCCCCACCAGGCCTGGCCGGTGGCCCACTTGCCGTCGAGCGCGTCCTGCGTGGCCTTGATGTAGTACGGCGCCCAGTTGATGGTGGCCGAGCCCAGGTGGGCCTTGGGACCGTAGGCGGTCATGTCGGAGTCCCAGCCGAAGGCGCGCTTGCCCTTTTCCTGCGCGGTCTTGAGCACGGCCGGCGAGTCGGTGTTCTGGAACAGGATGTCGGCGCCACCGTTGATCAGGGCGGTGGCGGCCTCGGTTTCCTTCGGCGGGCTGAACCACTCGTTGACCCACACGACCTTGGTCGTGATCTTCGGGTTGACCGACTGGGCGCCGAGCGTGAAGCTGTTGATGTTGCGCAGCACCTCGGGGATCGGCACCGAGCCGACGACGCCGAGCGTGTTCGACTTGGTCATGGCGCCCGCGATGATGCCGGCCATGTACGCGCCTTCGTAGGTGCGGCTGTCGTAGGTGCGCATGTTCTCGGCGGTCTTGTAGCCGGTGGCATGCTCGAACTTGACGTCCTTGCTGTCGTTGGCCACCTTGAGCATGGGCTCCATGTAGCCGAAGGTGGTGCCGAAGATCAGCTTGTTGCCCTGGCCGACCATGTCGCGGAACACGCGCTCGGCGTCGGCGCCCTCGGGCACGCTTTCCACGAAGGTGGTCTTGATCTTGTCGCCGAATTCCTTCTCGAGCGCCTTGCGGCCGTTGTCGTGCGCGAAGGTCCAGCCGCCGTCGCCCACGGGTCCGATGTATGCGAATGCGATGTTGAGCGGCGCTGCCGGGGCCGGCGCGGCGGCGGCGGGTGCCGGAGCCGGTGCGGGCGCGGCGGCCGGTGCTGCCGCTTCTTCTTTCTTGCCGCAGCCGATCAAGGCTGCCGAAGCGACCGCCGTGAGGGCGGCGAGCTTGAGCAGGGAGCGCTTGTTCAGATCATTCATTGTCGGAAATCCTCAAAAAGGACGGGTTGGCGGAAAAACGAAAACCGCGATTATGAGCCGGGGTAGAACGGTTTCCCGATCGAAGCCGGCATGTTGACGCGAATGAATGCGGGGTTGCGCGAGATCAGGGCCAGCACCACGATGGGCGCGATGTACTGCAACATGCTGAGGAACTGCGAGGGCACGTCGACGCCGCTGCTCTGCAGGTGGAAGCCCAGCATCGAGACGCCGCCGAACAGGTAGGCGCCCAGCAGCACGCGCATCGGCCGCCAGGTGGCGAAGGTGGTGAGCGCCAGTGCGATCCAGCCGCGGCCCGCGACCATGCCCTCGACCCACAGCGGGGTGTAGACGGTCGAGAGGTACGCGCCCGAGAGGCCGCACAGCGCCCCGCCCGCGATCACGGCCAAGAGGCGGATGCGCCGCACCGGATAGCCCAGCGCATGCGCCGATTCGGGCGACTCGCCGACCGAGCGCAGCACGAGGCCGGCGCGCGTGCGGTAGAGAAACCAGATCAGGCCTACCGTCAGCAGCACGGCGACGTAGACCATCGGGTGATGGCGGAACAGCGCGGGGCCGAGCAGCGGAATGTCGGCCAGCACGGGGATCGCATAGCTGGCGCTCTCGGGCAGCTTGGCCTGCACGAAGTTGATGCCCGCGAAGGCCGAGAAGCCGACACCGAACAGGCTCAGCGCGAGGCCGGTGGCGTACTGGTTGGTGTTGAGCCAGATGACGAGCACGCCGAAGAAGGCGGCCAGCAGGGCCCCGGCGGCCATGCCGGCGAGCAGGCCGAGCCAGGGGTTGTGGGTGGTCACCACGGTCGCGAAACCGGCGATGGCGGCGCACAGCATCATGCCCTCGGCGCCGAGGTTGACGATGCCGGCCTTCTCGTTGATGAGGAGGCCGAGCGCGGCGATGGCGAGGACGGTGCCGGCGCTCAGGGTGGAGCCGAGCAGGAGTGCGTAGCTGTCCATTTTTTTAGTGGCTCTCGTTGCTTGGGTTGCTCGGGGTGCAGAGGGGACGGTCGGGGCGCGTGCACAGGACAGCGGGTACTTCCCTCCGCGAATGTCCCCCGCCTTCGGCTCCTCCTTTATTTCGC
>NZ_JBWKPN010000029.1:0-57281 GCF_059418265.1 Variovorax sp. GW821-FHT09B05 | reverse complement strand
GCGAAATAAAGGAGGAGGCCGAAGGCCGGGGGACATTCGCGGAGGGGAGTACCCCGTCGGCGTGAGCCCGCCCCGAACGAACAACGAAAGACAAGCGCGTCATGCCGCAGCAATCATGTCGTACACCTCGTCCTCCGTAGCCCCGCCCGGCAACTCCCCCACCTTCTTCCGGTCACGCAGCACAACGATGCGATGCGCGACCCGCACCACCTCGCTCATCTCGGAGGAAATGAAGATCACCGCCATCCCCGCACGCGCGAGCCGCAGGATCTCTTCCATGATTTCCTGCTTGGCCGCCACGTCGATGCCGCGCGTGGGCTCGTCGAGGATCAGGATGCGCGGCTCGGTCGCGAGCCAGCGCGCGATCATCGCCTTCTGCTGGTTGCCGCCCGACAGCAGACCGATGGGAGTCTCGACACTCGCCGTCTTGATGCCCAGCGAGGCCACGAAGCGCTCGGCCATCGCCGTCTGTTCGGCATGCGAGAGGAACTTGCGCGTGCCCAGCCGTGCCTGCAACGCGAGCGCGATGTTCTCGCGCACCGACAGCTCGGCCACGATGCCGTCGGTCTTGCGTTCCTCGGGGCACAGCGCCAGGCCCTCGCGGATCGCATCGGCCGGGTTCGAGAAGCTCAGCGTGCGGCCCTCGATCTTCAACACCCCGCGGTCGGGCGTCTCGAGCCCGAACAGCAGCCGCGCCAGTTCCGTGCGGCCCGCGCCCAACAGGCCCGCGATGCCGACCACCTCGCCCGCACGCACGCGCAGGTCGGTCGGTTGCAGTTGGCCGGCCTGTGCCAGTCCCTCGATCTGCAGCAGCGCGGGGGCCGTCTCGTCGAAGGCCGGCAACGCCGCGGGCCGCGCCGACTGCGCCGCCAGCTCGCGCCCGAGCATCGCCGCGATCAGCGCCTGCGGTCCCAGGTCCGCCGCCTTCCATTCGCCCACCCAGTGGCCGTTGCGCAGCACCGTGATGCGATCGGACACCGCGTACATCTGGTTGAGGAAGTGCGTCACGAAGACGATCGCCATGCCCTCCGCGCGCAGCCGCCGCAGCACCTCGAACAGCTTCTCGACCTCGTCGTCGTCCAGGCTCGAAGTCGGCTCGTCGAGGATCAGCACCTTCGACGACACGCCGAGCGCGCGCGCGATCGCCACCATCTGCTGCACCGCCACCGAATAGCTCGACAGCAGCCGCGTCACGTCGATCTCGAGCCCGATGCGCGCGAGCAGTTCTTCCGCGCGGCGGTTCACCGCGCGCCAGTCGATGCGAAAGCCCTGCAGCGCGCCGCGGCGCGGATAACGACCCGCGAACACGTTCTCGGCCACCGAGAGATTCGGGCACAGGTTCACTTCCTGGTAGACCGTGCTGATGCCGAGCTTCTGCGCATCGAGCGGCGACGCCGGATGGATCGCCTGCCCGTCGAGGAACATCTCGCCGCCGCTCGAGGGCAGCACGCCCGTCAGCACCTTGATCAGGGTCGACTTGCCCGCGCCGTTCTGCCCCATCAGCGCATGCACCTCGCCTGGGTACAGCTTCAGCTGCACGTCGTCGAGCACGGCGATGCCGCCGAACTGCTTGCGGATGCCGCGCAGCGCGAGCACGGGCAGGGGCGCGGAGGTCGCGGAGTCGGTCATGGCGCTACTTGTTCTTGTTGTAGACGTCGATGAACACCGCCGCCAGCAGCACCAGCCCCTTGATCACCTGCTGGTAGTCGATGCCGATGCCGAGGATCGACATGCCGTTGTTCATCACGCCCATGATGAAGGCACCGATGACGGCACCCATCACCTTGCCCACGCCGCCCGAGGCCGAGGCACCGCCGATGAAGCAGGCCGCGATCACATCGAGCTCGAAGCCCAGGCCGGCCTTGGGCGTGGCCGTGTTGAGCCGGGCCGCGAACACCAGGCCCGCGAGCGCGGCCAGCGCGCCCATGTTCACGAAGGTCAGGAAGGCCAGGCGCTGCGTCTTCACGCCCGACAGCCGCGCCGCCTTCTCGTTGCCGCCCAGCGCATAGATGCGCCGGCCGATGGTGGTGCGGTTGGTGACGAAGTCGTAGGCCACGATCAGCACCGCCATCACGATCAGCACATTGGGCAGGCCCTTGTAGGTGGCCAGCAGGTAGCTGAAGAACAGGATGATGGCCGCGAAGAACAAGTTCTTCACGAGGAAGAAGGCATAGGGCTCCTGCGCCATGCCGTGCGCCGCGAGCTTCGCGCGGCCGCGCAGCTTGAAGAACACCAGCGCCGCGGCGGCCAGCGCGCCGACGACCAGCGAGGTGGTGCGCAGCGCCGTGCCGCCGAGCGGGTCGGGGATGAAGCCCGAACTCAGGCGCTGGAAGGCCTCGGGAAACGGCCCCACCGACTGGCCCGCGAGCAGCGCCAGCGTGAGCCCCTTGAACACCAGCATGCCCGCGAGCGTGACGATGAACGAGGGGATCTTGCGGAAGGCCACGAACCAGCCCTGCGCCGCGCCGATGAGCGCACCCGCGAGGATGCTCACGATCGCGGTCGGCACGAAATGCCATTCGTACTCCACCATCAGCACCGCCGCCAGCGCGCCAATGAAGCCGCAGACCGAGCCCACCGACAGGTCGATGTGGCCGGCCACGATCACCAGCAGCATGCCCAGCGCCATGATCACCACGTAGCTGTTCTGCAGCAGCAGGTTCGTGAGGTTCAGCGGCCGCAGCAGGGTGCCGTCGGTCAGCACCTGGAACAGCACCATGATCGCGACCAGCGAGATCAGCATGCCGTACTCACGCAGGTTGTTCTTGAGGAAGCCCGCGTGCAGGCCCCTGGGCTCGGCGGCCACGGCGGCGGTCGCCGCCTGCGCTTCAGGCTGCGACATGGACCGTGCTCCCCGCGCGCACGATGGC
Source organism: Variovorax sp. GW821-FHT09B05 (assembly GCF_059418265.1). Taxonomy (NCBI): domain Bacteria; kingdom Pseudomonadati; phylum Pseudomonadota; class Betaproteobacteria; order Burkholderiales; family Comamonadaceae; genus Variovorax; species Variovorax sp. GW821-FHT09B05. Next base: position 54,411 of record NZ_JBWKPN010000029.1, on the reverse strand, counting down.
GTGCATGATGCGTTCCTGCGTGGCCTCGGCGGCCGTGAATTCGGCGACGAAGCGCCCCTCGTTCATCACGTGGATGCGGTCGCACATGCCGAGCAGCTCCGGCAGTTCGGAAGAGATCATGAGAATGCCTTTGCCCTCGCGCGCGAGCCGGTCGATGATGGTGTAGATCTCGTACTTGGCGCCCACGTCGATGCCGCGCGTGGGCTCGTCGAGGATCAGCAGCTCGGGCTGCGTGAACAGCCACTTGCTCAGCACCACCTTCTGCTGGTTGCCGCCCGAGAGGTTGACCACCGGTTGCTCGATGCCCGCGCAGCGAATGTTGAGCGCCTTGCGGTACTCGTTCGCCACCTGGAACTCGCGGCCCGGGTCGATCACCAGGCCGTCGGCCACGGCGTCGAGGTTCGCGAGGCTCACGTTCTTGCGGATCTCCTCCTCGAGCACCAGGCCCAGGCCCTTGCGGTCCTCGGTCACGTAGGCGATGCCGTGGTCGATGGCCTTGCGCACCGTGCTCACGTCCACCGTCTTGCCGTGCATCAGCACCTCGCCGCTGATGCGCTGGCCGTAGGAGCGGCCGAACACGCTCATCGCGAGCTCGGTGCGGCCCGCGCCCATCAGGCCCGCGATGCCGACGATCTCGCCCTGGCGCACGCGCAGGCTCACGCCGTGGATCTGCTCGCGGTCGGCATGCTGCGCGTGGTGCACGCGCCAGTCGCGCAGCTCGAACACCGTCTCGCCGATCCTCGGCTCGCGCGGCGGATAGCGGTGCGCCATGTCGCGCCCCACCATGCCGCGCACGATGCGGTCCTCGCTGATGGCCTGGGCGCGGCAGTCCATGGTCTCGACCGTGGCGCCGTCGCGCAGCACGGTGATCGCATCGGCCACCTTGGCGATCTCGTTGAGCTTGTGCGAGATCAGGATCGAGGCGATGCCCTGGCGCTTGAGTTCGAGCAGCAGGCGCAGCAGCGCGTCGCTGTCGGTCTCGTTGAGGCTCGCGGTGGGCTCGTCGAGGATCAGCAGGCGCACCTCCTTCGCGAGCGCCTTGGCGATTTCCACCAGCTGCTGCTTGCCCACGCCGAGGTCGGTCACCAGCGTGGTCGGGGCCTCCTTCAGGCCCACCTTGGCGAGCAGCTCGCGCGTCCTCGCATAGGCCGCGAACCAGTCGATCACGCCGCCGCGCGCGATCTCGTTGCCGAGGAAGATGTTCTCGGCGATCGACAGCAGCGGCACCAGCGCGAGCTCCTGGTGGATGATGATGATGCCGAGCTTCTCGCTGTCGGCGATGCCCCTGAAGCGGCGCGGCTCGCCCTCGAACAGGATCTCGCCGTCGTACGAGTCGCAGGGGTAGACGCCGCTGAGCACCTTCATCAGCGTGGACTTGCCGGCGCCGTTCTCGCCCACCACCGCGTGGATCTCGCCCGCGCGCACCGCGAGGTTGACGTTGCTCAGCGCCTTCACGCCCGGGAAGGTCTTGGTGATCCCGCGCATCTCGAGGATCGTGCCGCCGCCGGGGGCGTCGCGCTCGTTCACTTGACCTGGCTTTCCTTGTAGTAGCCGCTGTCGACCAGCACCTGCTTCCAGTTGCTGCCGTCGACGCTGACCGGCTTGAGCAGGTACGAGGGCACGACCTTGACGCCGTTGTTGTAGGTCTTGGTGTCGTTGACCTCGGGCGTCTTGCCCGAGAGCATGGCGTCGACCATCGCCACCGTGACCTTGGCGAGTTCGCGCGTGTCCTTGAACACGGTCGAGCTCTGCTCCTTGCGCAGGATCGACTTCACCGAGGGGATCTCGGCGTCCTGGCCCGACACCACCGGCATGGCCTGCGAGCCCGAGCCGTAGCCCACGCCCTTGAGCGAGGACAGGATGCCGATCGACAGCCCGTCGTAGGGCGAGAGCACCGCGTCGAGGCGCTCCTTGGTGTAGAAGGCCGACAGCAGGTTGTCCATGCGCGCCTGCGCCACCGCGCCGTCCCAGCGCAGGGTGCCGACCTTGTCCATGCCCATCTGCTTGCTGCGCACCACCAGCTTGCCGCTCTTGATGTAAGGCTCGAGCACCGACATCGCACCGTTGTAGAAGAAGAAGGCGTTGTTGTCGTCGGGCGAGCCGCCGAACAGCTCGATGTTGAACGGTCCCTTGCCGGCCTTGAGGTCGAGCGCCTTCTCGATCGACTGCGCCTGCAGCACGCCGACCTGGAAGTTGTCGAAGGTGGCGTAGTAGTCGACGTTCTTCGAGCCCTTGATGAGCCGGTCGTAGGCGATCACCTTCACGCCCTTGTCAGCCGCCTTTTGCAGCACGTCGGACAGCGTGGTGCCGTCGATGGCCGCGATCACCAGCACCTTCGATCCCTTGGTCACCATGTTCTCCACTTGGGCGAGCTGGTTCGGGATGTCGTCGTCCGCATATTGCAGATCGGTCTTGTAGCCCTTCTCCTTGAAGTACTTGACCATGTTGGCGCCGTCGGCGATCCAGCGCGCCGAGGACTTGGTGGGCATCGAGATCGCGATCAGGCCCTTGTCCTGCGCCCGGGCCAGCGGCGCGATGCCGGCGGCGGCGAGCGCGAGGCCCGCCACGGCGGCCTTGAGGAAGTTGCGCTTCATGGTCGTCCTCAGTACTTGCGGCTCGGGAATTCCTTGGCGGCCACTTCCATCGGGAAGATGCCCTCCTCGGTCACGATGCGCTTGGGCAGCGTCTTGCCGGCCTTGATGTCCTTCACCGCCTGCATCAGCTGCGGGCCCAGCAGCGGGCTGCACTCGACCGAGACGTTGAGCTTGCCGGCGATCATGGCCTCGAAGGCGCCCTTCACGCCGTCGATGGAGATGATCACGATGTCCTTCGCGGGCTTGAGGCCGGCCTCCTCGATGGCCTGGATGGCACCGATCGCCATGTCGTCGTTGTGCGCGTAGAGCACGTTGATCTTCTTGCCCTCGGCCTTGAGGAAGGCTTCCATCACCTCCTTGCCCTTGGCGCGCGTGAAGTCGCCGGTCTGCGAGCGCACGATCTTGAACTTCGGGTCGGCCTTGATGATTTCCTCGAAGCCCTTCTTGCGGTCGATGGCCGGCGCCGAGCCCACCGTGCCCTGCAGCTCGACGATGTTGACCTCGCCCTTCTGGTCCTTCATCTTCTCGACCAGCCAGCGGCCGGCCTTGCGGCCCTCCTCGACGAAGTCCGAGCCCATGAAGGTCACGTAGAGCGTGTCGTCCTTGCTGTTGACGGAGCGGTCGGTCAGCACCACCGGGATCTTGGCGGCCTTGGCCTCGCGCAGCACCGTGTCCCAGCCCGACTCGACCACGGGCGAGAAGGCGATCACGTCGACCTTCTGCGCGATGTACGAGCGGATCGCCTTGATCTGGTTCTCCTGCTTCTGCTGCGCGTCGGAGAACTTGAGCTCGATGCCGGCCTCCTTGGCCGAGGCCTTGATCGACTCGGTGTTGGCGGTGCGCCATTCGCTCTCGGCGCCGACCTGCGCGAAGCCCAGCACGAGCTTCTTCTGCGCGAGGACGGAAGCCGGCAGCAGACCGCCGAGGGCGGCGGCGGCGAGCGCGGCGTTGAGGGTGCGGCGGTTCATGGTCATGGGTCGTCTCCTGTTGTGGATGGGGGCTGCTGGTCGGAAACCGGGGGACCTGGGTGCGGGTCAGGCCAGCATGTAGCCGGTCTTGACCTGCGTGTAGAACTCGGCGGCATGGCGTCCCTGCTCGCGCGGGCCGTAGCCCGAGCCCTTGCGGCCGCCGAAGGGCACGTGGAAGTCCACGCCCGCGGTCGGCAGGTTGACCATGGTCATGCCGACCTCGGCATGGCGCCTGAAATGCATCGCGTGCTTCAGCGAGTTGGTGCAGATGCCGGCGCACAGGCCGAAGGGCGTGTCGTTGCACAGCGCGAGCGCATGCTCGTAGTCGGTGGCGCGCAGCACGCAGGCCAGCGGGCCGAAGATCTCCTCGCGCGCGATGCGGTGGCCGGGCTCGGCCAGGAACAGCGCCGGGCTCATGTAGTGGCCGGTGGTGGCGCGCTCCAGCGCTTCGCCGCCCCAGACGTGCTCGGCGCCCTCGGCGCGCGCGATGTCGACCCAGGCGAGATGCCCCGCGAGCCGTTCGGCGTCGGCCACCGGGCCGATCTCCACGCCGCGCTCGAGCGCATGGCCCACGCGCAGCGCCTTGAGCCGCTCGCGCAGCCGCGCCACGAAGGCGTCGTGCACCGCGGCCTCGACGATCAGCCGGCTCGAGGCCGTGCAGCGCTGGCCGGCCGAGAAGTAGGCCCCCTGCACCGCGCAGTCGACCGCGCGCTCGAGGTCGGCATCGGCCAGCACCACCAGCGCGTTCTTGCCGCCCATCTCGAGCTGCACCCGGGCCCGGCGCGCGGTGGCGCCGCGCAGCACGCGCTCGCCGACGGCGGCCGAGCCGGTGAAGCTCAGCGCGTCGACGTGCGGGCTGTCGACCAGCGCCTGGCCGACCTCGCGGCCGCTGCCCATCACGAGGTTGAACACGCCCGCGGGCAGCGCGGCGCGGCTGATGATCTCGGCCAGCGCCCAGCCGCAGGCCGGCACCCGCTCGGCCGGCTTGAACACCACGCTGTTGCCGTGCGCGAGCGCGGGCGCGATCTTCCAGGCCGGCACCGCGAAGGGCGTGTTCCAGGGCGCGATCAGGCCGACCACGCCGAGCGGCTCGCGCGTGACGTCGACCTGCACCCCCGCGCGCGCCGAGGCGAGGCTCTCGCCGCCGCCGGCGCCCGCGCCGCCACGGAAGGCCTCGCCCGCGAAGAACTTGAACACCTGCCCCGCGCGCGCCACCTCGGCCACGGCCTCGGGCAGCACCTTGCCCTCCTCACGCGCCAGCAGCAGGCCCAGCTCGTCCTTGCGCGCCAGCAGCTCGGCGCCGATGCGGTCGAGCACGTCGGCACGGCGCTGCGGCGTGCTGTGGCTCCAGTGGGGGAAGGCGTCGGAGGCGGCGCGGATCGCCGCGTCGGTCTGGCGGCGGTCGGCCCGTGCGTACTCGGCCACCACTTCGCTGGTGTCCGAGGGATTGGTGCTCACACCGGTGGTCGCGCTGGTTTCCCAGCGGCCGTTGATGTACTGCCGCACGTTCTGATGGATCTCGCCGTGGAACACCGTGGCGCCGACCTTGTCTCTGTTGTTGTAGGGGGTGGGCGGCAGTCTAGGAATGAAACGGATATCGATCCAATCATTTTTTCGACAAAATGAATATCGATCGAGACATTCTGGAAAACCCGGGCGAACCGAGGTTCTCACCCTTCATGACGAACTACACCCATTGGTTTATCCGCGCGCGGCTCAAGACGCGCCAGCTGCTGCTGCTGGTGGCGCTGGCCGAGGAAGGCAACATCCACCGCGCCGCGCAGGTGCTCAACATGACGCAGCCGGCAGCCTCCAAGCTGCTCAAGGACCTGGAGGACGTGCTCGAGGTGCCGCTGTTCGAACGGCTGCCGCGCGGCATGCGGCCCACCTGGTACGGCGAGACCATGATCCGCCACGCGCGGGTGGCGCTCGCGAGCCTGAACCAGGCGCATGACGAGCTCACCGCGCTCAAGGCCGGCCGCTTCGGCCAGGTGAGCGTGGGCGCGATCACCGCGCCGGGCCTCACGCTGCTGCCGCCCGCGGTGGCGATGGTCAAGCGCGAGCAGCCCCACCTGCGGATCTCGCTCGAGATCGAGACCAGCCCGGTGCTGATCGAGCGGCTCGAGCAGGGCAAGCTCGACATCCTGGTGGCGCGGCTGTTCGCCGAGCACGACAAGTCGCAGCTGCGCTACGAGGCGCTGACCGAGGAGCCGGTGTGCGCGCTGGTGCGTCCCGGCCATCCGCTGCTGGGCGTGAGCGGCCTCACGCTGCGCGACGTGGTCGGCGAAGGCTGGATCGTGCCGCCGGCCGGCAGCGTGCTGCGGCACCGCTTCGAGCTGATGTTCCAGGAGGAGGGGCTGCAGCCGCCGATCAACACCATCGAGAGCTCGGCGCTGCTGTTCATCACGCGCATGCTGCAGCAGAGCGACATGGTGGCGGTGCTGGCGACCGACGTGGCGCGCTACTACGCCTCGCACGGCATCGTGTCGCTGCTGCCGCTGGACATGCCCTGCCACATGGACGCCTTCGGCATCATCACGCGCACCGACCGGCTGCTGTCGCCGGCGGCCAAGGTGATGATGAAGGCGCTGAAGACGGCGAGCCTGAGCGTCTACGGGCGCAAGCTCGAGATCGACTGACGGGCCGCCGGCCCGGCTTCAGGTCCAGCCGGCGTCAACGGTGAACTCCTGCGCCGTGCACATCCGCGCATCGTCCGAAGCCAGGAACAGCACCATGCGCGCGATGTCCTCGGGCATCAGCTTGTCGGGCAGGCACTGGTTGCGCTTCAGGGCCTGCTCGCCCTCGGCGTCGAGCCACAGCGCGACCTGGCGCTCGGTCATCACCCAGCCGGGCGAGACGGTGTTGATGCGGATGCGGTCGCGGCCCAGCTCCACCGCGAGCCCGCGCGTGAGGCCGTTGACCGAGGACTTGGCGATCGCGTAGCAGGGATAGCCCGAACCCTTGGTCTGCCAGCCGGTGGAGCCGAGGTTGACGATCGAGCCCGCGCCCAGGCGCTTCATGCCCGGCACCACCGACTGGATCGCGAACAGCGCGGGGCGCTCGTTGATCGCCATGCGGTTGTCGTAGTAGTCGGGCGTGACCGACTCGAGCGTGTGGCGGTCGTCGCTCGCGACGTTGTTGACCAGCACGGCGAAGTCGCCGAGCTCGGTGGCCGCGTCGGCGATGGCGGCCTGCAGCGCGCCGATGTCGCGCACGTCGCAGGCACGCCACCAGGGCGCCGCGTGGCCGGCCTGCGCGATGCGTTGCGCGAGTTCGGCGCTGGCGGCTTCGGCGATGTCGACGAAGGCCACCCTGGCGCCCTGCGCGGCGAAGGCCGACACGATGGCCGCGCCGATGCCGCTGCCGCCGCCCGTGACGAACACGGTGCGGCCCGAGAGGCTGGGGTGGATGGCGAGGGAGGAGGAAGCGGTCAAGGAGGTCTCCGGACGGGGTGGTCTTGATGCATTGCAAATTGCATATCAATGCATACAGTTATTTTTGATTTCCGTTATCAATATGCCTTGATACGATCCGCGGCGTCAAGAAGACCTCGCCATCCGGCACACAAGAAAGAAGGCACGCGCCATGACCGCCGCAGAGACAAGCCCCCTCCCCGCGCCGACGATCCTCGGCACGCCCGAATGCATCTGGGATGCCGGCGCCAACCTCGGCGAAGGCACGCTGTGGTCGCCGCGCGAGCAGGCGATCTACTGGATCGACATCCTCACGCCACGGCTGTTCCGCTTCCACCCCGCGAGCGGCGAGCGCCGGACCTGGCGCTTCGCCGAGGAGATCACGGCCATCGCCGAGCGCGCCGCCGCCCCGGGCCTGGTGATCACGCTGCGCCGCGGCTTCGCCTTCTTCGATCCCGCGACGGCGCCCGAGGGCGAGACCGCCGCGCCCGCCTACCTGCACCAGCCCGAGCCCGAGCGCGCGGGCAACCGCTTCAACGACGGCAAGTGCGACGCGCGCGGCCGCTTCTGGGGCGGCAGCATGGACTTCGACTGCCAGGCACCCACCGGCGCGCTCTACCGCTACGACGGCGATGGCCGCTGCAGCCGGCACGACGACGGCTTCGAGGTCACGAACGGCCCGACCTGGTCGGCCGATGGCCACACCCTGTACCTCAACAACACGGTGCTCAACCACCTCTACGCCTACGACTTCGACATGGAGGCCGGCACGGTGGCGAACCGCCGCCTCTGGCACCGCTTCCCCGCCACCGACGGCCTGCCCGACGGCATGACCACCGACGCGGCCGGCCGGCTGTGGATCGCGCACTGGGACGGCGCCTGCGTGAGCTGCCACGACCCGGTGAGCGCGCGGGAACTCGCGCGCATCGCGCTGCCCGCGGGCAATGTCACCGACTGCGCCTTCGGCGGGCCCGACCTGCGCACGCTCTACATCTCGACCGCGCGCAACGGCCGCACCGAAGCGCAGCTCGCGTCGGAACCGCTGGCCGGCGGCCTGTTCGCGGTGCGCATCGACGGCCCGGGTGTACCGGCGAGCCTGTTCGCAGGCTGACCCGACCCTGCTGGCCCCACGGGCACGGGGGATTGCGATGCCGGCGCCGCCGAGTCGCCGGACAATCCCCCGCTTCGCTCCGACGGCCATGCTGCACTTCACGACCGACGACCTCCGCCCGCAGGACCGCTTCGACCACTGGTGCGAGGTGCGCGGCCGGCACCTGTTCGGCGTCACGATCGAGCTGCCGCGCGAGCGGCGCACGGCCTTCGAAGGGCACTTCCTCTCCACGCCGGTCGGCGACGCGAACGCCTGCGCCAGCGTCTCCGAGCTGCGCGCCTCCTCCTACCGCGTGAGCCGCACGCGAGCCGACATCGCGCGCGTCGCGGGCCAGAGCCTGTGCATCGGCCTGCAGGTGCGCGGCCCGGGCTGGGTCAGCAGCGGCCGCGACGAAGGCCGGCTGGTGCGCGAGGGCGACCTCGTGGTCCACCATGCCGACCTGCCGTTCGAGGCCACGCCGATGCGCGGCGATGGCTTCGATTTCCGCTCGCTGCGCATACCGCTCGCGCCCGGCATGCTGCTGGGCGCGCGCGCCGACGACCTGTTCGCGGCGCCGCTCACGCGCACGGCCGCCTTCGCGCGGCCGCTGATGGCGCTGTTCCGCGCGCTGACCACGCGGCCGGGCGAACTCGCGAACGCCGGGGCCGAGGTGGTGCATGCCGTGCGGCTGACGCTGCTGGCGCGCGGCCGCCTCGCGCCGGGCCTGCCCGAGAGCCGCGCCGCGCTGCGCTCGGGCCTGCTGCACGCGGCGCGCGAGATCCTGCAGCGCGACCTGCGGCTGCCCGAGCTCTCGCCCTCGAGCGTCGCGCGCGAGCTGGGCATCTCGCTGCGCCAGGTGCACGTGCTGTTCGAGCCCACCGGCCGTTCGTTCGCGCGCACGCTCACGGCGCTGCGGCTCGCCGATGCCTCGCGGCTGCTGGGCGCGGCGCCGGGCCGCTCGATCACCGACATCGCCTACCTCTGCGGCTTCGACAGCCTCGCGACCTTCTACCGCGCCTTCCGCGCCGCCTATGCCATGACGCCGCGCGACGCGCGGGCGCTGGCCGACGGCCCCTGATCATTTCGCCGCGGGGCGCCTGCGCGCAATGAGAAGACGCGGCGGCCGCGCGCGCCAATCATCGCGGCCATGTACCTGCATCCCCTCACGGCCGGCCTTCCGATGGCGGAACGGGAATGGCTGACCCGCCACAGCGAGCTGCGCTACTTCCGGCGCAACGAGACCGTGCTCGAGGCCGGCGAAGACACCGACCGCGTCTACTGCGTGGCGAGCGGGCTGCTGCGCGTGGTGGCGCGCGGCCGCACGCCGGGCGCCGACTTCACGAGCGAGTTCATCCGCGCCGACGATTTCTTCCTCGACCTCGGGCTGCCGGAGGACCGCTACCGCTCGACGCAGGCGCTGGTCGCGGCGCTGCCCTCGTCGGTGCACCTGGTGTCGGTGGCCGCGCTGCGCGAGCTGTGCGCGCGCCGGCCCGAGATCGCGCTGCGCCTGCTGGGCCTGGTGGCGAAGCGGCTGGCCCTGCTGCGCGGACGGCTGCGGCGCGTCTCCACGCTGTCCTCGGGCGCGCTGGTGGGCCACGTGCTGCACCAGCTCACGCAGCTGGCGCCGGTGCACGCGGGCGGCTTCGACAAGCGCATCTCGCAATCGATGATCGCCTCGTACTCGGGGCTGTCGCGCGAGGTGGTCAACAAGACCATGCGCGCCATGGAGCAGCGCGGCCTGCTGCGGCGCGATGCGCAGGCCGTGCACGTGCCCGAGGATTTCGCGCTGACGGATTTCGGCACGGTGCCCGACGACCGCCTGTCGGCGGCCTGAGCCCGGCGCCGGGCTTCAGGCGATGCCGAAGCGGTGCTCGGTGACGCTGCGGAACACCTCGCCGGGCCGCAGCACCGTGGAGGGAAATTCCGGCCGGTTCGGCGAATCGGGAAAGTGCTGCGTCTCCAGGCACAGGCCGTCGCCCTGGCGGATCGCCGCGCCGCCGCTGCCCAGCAGGCTGCCGTCGAGGAAGTTGCCCGAATAGAATTGCACGCCGGGCTCGGTGGTGTGCACCTCCATCGTGCGGCCCGAGGCCTCGTGCGCCAGCCGCGCGGCCAGCGCGAGGCCGTCGCGCTCCTGCGCGCGGTCGAGCACCCAGTTGTGGTCGTAGCCGCGCGCGATCAGCATCTGCGCATGGCCGTCGCGGATGCGATCGCCGATGGCCAGCGGCTGCCGGAAATCGAAGGGCGTGCCCTCCACCTCGGCCAGCCCGGTGGGGATCAGCGTGGCATCGACCGGGCAGTAGCGGCTGGCCGGCAGCGTGAGCCGGTGCGCCATCACGCTGCCCTGGCCCGCGAGGTTGAAGTAGTCGTGGTGGCTCAGGTTCAGCACGGTCGGCCGGTCGGTCTCGGCGCGGTAGCCGATGCGCCAGGTGTTGGCCGTGGTGCTCAGTTCGTAGCGCACCGCGAGCCGCAGCTCGCCCGGATAGCCCTCGTCGCCATGCGCGCTGACATGGCGCAGCTCGATGCCGATGCGCCCGGGCTCGCCCGGCAGCGCGTAGATGCTCCAGAAGCGCTTCCCGAAGCCCTGCGTTCCGCCGTGCAGAGAGTTCGGCCCGTCGTTGAGCGCGAGCTGGTGCGCCTGGCCGTCGAGTTCGAAGCGCCCGGCGGCGATGCGGTTGGCGAAGCGCCCGACGATGGTGCCGAAGTGCGGATGCGGCCCGAGGTAGGCCGCGAGGTCGGGCAGGCCCAGCACCACGTTGGCGGCGCGGCCCTGGCGGTCGGGCACCAGCAGCGCGGTGACGATGCCGCCGAGGTTGATCGCCTGCAGCCGCAGGCCGAGGCCGTTGTCGAGCGTGTACTCGATGACGGGCCGGCCGTCGGGCATGCGGCCGTAGCTGCGCTGGGAGATCCTCGGTTCGCTCATGGACATGCCTTCGCCTTGCGTTCGATGGGCGTGAATGTACGCGGGCCGGCCGCCCCGGCTGCCCTTCAGCGCTCGGTGCCGCGCGGCTCCGGGTACATGGCTTCGCGCGCGCAGGCCGCGGCGGCGTTCGGCCCCGCGCGGTCCTTGAGGTCGTGGAAGTCGGGCGGTTCCGCGGCCGCGGTGCGGATCTCCACGCGATGGCCGGCGCGCTGCAGCGCCTCGGCGAAACGCTCCTGCAGCGCGAAGGGCGTGTTCTCGTCCTCGCGGTTGCCGATCAGCACGATGCGGCGCGCCGGATCGGGCACCACGCCGTCGACATGGTCGAGCGGGTCGTAGAAGCGCGTGCTGCCGGTGGTATCGGTGCGGCCGTCGCGCGAACGCCCGAGCAGGCGCGCGCGCTCGAGCAGGCCGTAGGCGCCCGAGGTCAGCACCGCGCAGGCCACGCGTGTGCGGCCCAGCGTGAGCAGCGCGGCACCCGCGGTGGCGCCACCGCTGTGGCCGAGGATGACCAGGCGCTGGATGCGGTGGCGCTGCATCAGCGCGTCGAGCGCGGCATCGAGCGCATGGAACTCCACCGGCTGGCGGCGCTGGCGGTGGTTGCCCGAGGAGCCGTAGGTGCCGGGCCGCGCGACGAAGATCCAGGGCACGCCGGCGCGGTCGCGGTTGCGCTGCGCGTCGGTGGTGCGCAGCGCCTCGGTGTTGCCCGAGATGCGCGCGGGCGGCTGGTCCATCACGGCGTCGCGGTCGCCCGAGAACTGCACGATGGCGACGCGCGCGCCCTCGATGTCGCTGCTCGCGAAATAGCGGATGCAGGCCGGTCCCTCGACCGGCTGCACCCAGAGGAAGCCGAAGCGGCCCTCGGGGCAGTTCTCGCGCACCGCGGGCTGGTTCCAGTGCAGCACCTCGTCGCCGATGGCGCGGATCGCGGGCGGGCGGATCTCGGCGCGCTGCGCGCAGGCCGCCTGCACCAGCGCCACGGCGAGCGCGCACAGCAGCACGGAGGTCGAGCGCAGGTTCATAGCTTCTGCAGCAGCTCGGGGATGTCGCCGAAGTCGGAGCGGTCGCGGTCGCCCTTCACCAGCAGCAGGTCGCCGTCGCGCAGGAAGGCGCCGAGGTAGCCGGCGGCCTCGGCCGCGCTCTCGAAGTGCGGGCCCAGCATCGAGGCCGGCATCTCCTCGCGCAGCCAGCGCATCTCCTGGCCGTGCGTCACCACGTGCTCGATGCCCGAGTCCAGCAGCGGCGCCGCGAGGCTGCGGTGCATGGCCTCGGCCGCATGGTCGAGGTTGACGATGCGGCCCAGCATGGCGATGCGGCGCGCCACCGGCGCGGCGCCATTGCCGCCACCGCCCGCGCGGCCGTAATCGCGCACGAACGCCATCGCATTGCGCATCGACATCACCTCGGCGTTCCAGCTGTCGTCGATCAGCGTGGCCTGCACGCCGCCTTCGGTGCGCAGCGCCTGCACGTGCATCACCGAGGCCGGCAGCCGCACGCCAGGCATGCGCGCGCAGGCGGCCTCGGGATCGAAGCCCATCGCGACCAGCGCCGCGAACGAGAGCGTGGAGTTGCGCACCAGCCCCTCGCTCGCGACCGGGAACAGGTAGGAATGGGTGCGACCGCGCAGCGCGATGTGCACGCGGCAGCCATGGCCCTCGGGCTCGATGGCGAGCACGCGCACGTCGGCCTGCGGCCCGCGCCCCACCACCCACACCGCGCCCGCGGTGCGCGCGGCGGCCTGCACCGTCTGCAGCAGGCAGGGGATGTGGTCGGGCACGATGGCCACGCCGCCGGGCTCCAGGCCGAGGAAGATGCGCGACTTGTACTCGGCCGTCTGCTCCACGCTCACGGCCTGCCGGGTCTGCGACAGGCCGATCTCGGTGACGATCGCCACGTGCGGGCGCGCCATCAGCGAGATCGGGCCGCGGTCCATCCACAGCGAGCTCTGCGCCATCTCGAGGATGCAGACGTCGACGTCGGGCCCGAGGCTGGCCAGCATCGCCGGCACGCCGACGCGCGAGTTGTAGTTGTCGATGGTGGTGTGCACGCGCGCCTGCGCGGGCAGCAGGTCGCGCAGGATCGCGATGGTGGAGGACTTGCCCACGGTGCCGGTCACGCCGACCAGCAGGCCGCGGTAGCGCTCGCGCGCGGCGGCACCCAGGCGCAGCATGGCGCGGATCGGGTCCTCGACCTGCAGCAGCGGGAAGTCCGGAGCCAGGCCCTCGACCGGGTGCTGCACGATCGCGCCCGCGAGCTGGTCCTGCAGGCCGGGCAGCAGCAGGTGGCGGTCCCAGTTGACCGTGCTGCGCGGCCGGCTGTAGCGCTCGTGCGCGGCCAGGGTCTGGTAGTCGGAGGCGACGAACAGCGCGGGCGCCGGCAGCAGCTCCATGTGCTTCGGGCCGCGCACCACCGAGCGCGCGAGCCAATCGGGCGGCGGCTCGACCAGCCACTGGCCGCGCGTGATGCGCTGCAGCGCCTCGGCGGTCCACACCGGCTCGGGCGTGGCCGAGGCGCCGGGGCGCAGCGCGAACAGCACGGGCGCGGGCCGCTCGGGCAGCGGCAGCGCCACCTGCGAAGCGCGCAGCCCGCACCACACGGGCAGGCGCTGCGCCGGCCATTCGGGCGCGGGCACGGTCTCCTCGGTTTCCTCGCCCAGGCGCGCGGGCCGGGCGCTGCCGACCACCCGCACCTCGATCTGCAGCACGTCGCTGCGCAGCAGGCTGCTCGCGGGCGGCCGCAGTCCGTAGCGGTCGCGGTGGATGCGCCCCGGCTGCCAGCGGCTGGTGGGCCACATCCAGTCGCAGGGGTCGTGGTCCATGCTCTCGCCCCAGGGCGGCATGTGGGTGCTGCGCATCGGCATGGCGCGGAACTGCACGCGCAGGTCGTCGGCCACCGGTTCGACCGCGCGCCAGAACGACTCGACCCACAGCATGCGGCGGCCCGAGATCTGCGTCGGCGCGCAGCGGATGCCGAGCAGCTCGAGCGGGCCGAAGCGGATCGGCGCGATGTGGCGCGAATCGGGCGGCAGCACGTCGACCAGCCATTCGGGCCGCGGCGCGAGCAGCGGCGCGACGCGCGCGAACGCCGGCTCGGGCAGCGCGGGGACGTCGGCGGCGAGCCGCGAGGCGCGCTCGGGCGGTGCCAGCGCCAGGGTGCAGCGGCCCTCGGGCAGCACCGCCATGCGGGTGCCGAGCGCCTCGCACTGGCGCGCGAAACGCGTGGCCGCGCCGCGCGCGCGCTCGTTCGCATACTGGCGCGAGCGGCCGAAGCCCACGCCGATCGGCGTGAAGCTCAACTGCTCGACGCCGCGCGGGCTCAGCGCGAGCGTGAACACGCCCGCGTCGACGAAATCGTCGCGCACCGCCTCGAACAGCAGGTCGCCCGCGTCGTGCACGATCGGCCGGCCGCGGTAGACCTCGATGCCCTGCAGCACGTGCGCCGAGGTGCCGAGCACCGCATCGGCGCCGGCATCGACGATCGCATGGCCGGCCGCGATCTCGGCCTCGGACGGCTCGGTCTCGAGGTTGTCGCCCCAGTGCACCGCCACCAGCACCACGTCGGCCGACTCGCGCGCCTTCTCGATGCGCGGCGCGAGCAGCGCGGTCCAGGCCGCGGGCTCGTCGAGCGGCAGGTAGGCGGCGCCGGGCCGGTCGGGGCCGGCCGCGAACTGGGGCTGGGTGGCGTCGAGCGAGAACAGCGCGACGCGCACGCCGCCGGCCATCGCGAAGGCCGGGCGCAGCGCGGCCTCGAGGTCGCGGCCGGTGCCGGCCCAGGCGATGCCCGCGGCCTGCAGGTGCCACTGCTGCTCCATCAGCGCGCCCGGGCCGTAGTCGCCGCTGTGGTTGTTGGCGGTGGCGACGATGCCGATGCGCGCGGTGGTCAGCACGTCGAGCATCTCGGGCCGCGCGCGGAAGTAGTAGGAACCGGCCTCGCCCTTCTCCACGCCCTGCTCGCCGGTGGTGGCGACCACGCATTCGAGGTTGACGATGCGCAGGTCGGCCTCGCGCAGCGCGGGGATGCCGCTGAGCATGCGGCGCGCGCCGCCGAGCTCGAGGCGCCGGTAGTGCAGGCGGCGGCCGAGGTTCACGTCGCCGCCGAAGGCGACGGTGCCGGTGCGCGCCGCGGGCGTGTCGGCCGGCACCGGCACGGCCGCGGCCTGCGGCGCGAACGACGGCGCGGGCACCTCGCCGCCCTCGCGCGCCTTCAGCAGCCGGTGGTAGGCGACATAGCCCGACAGGTAGTGCTCCACGTCGTCGATGCGCACGCGGAAGCTGTGGTGCTTGATGAAGAACGAGCCCGCGATGCGGTCGGGATGGCGGAAGAACATCGCGAGCTCGGGCCAGAAATGGCCGTTCGCGAGGTAGCGCGCGCGGTGCTCGAGCGCGCGCTCGAACTTGTCGCGGTCCAGGCCCTCGAGCAGGTGGCGCAGCTCGGGATCGGCCTCGATGCGCAGCACCATCTCGCGCGCGGCCATCATCAGCTCGAGCAGGGTCGGGAAGGTGGTGATGCGCTCGCGCACGAAGTCGAGGTAGTCGGCCACGTTGCGCAGCCCGAACTCGTAGTAGCGCAGCGCGGGCCGGTGGCGCGTGAGCTCGTTGACGCAGTAGCCGAGCCAGTGGTCGTGCGCGCGCCAGTGCTCGGCGGCGATGAAGTGGTCGAAGGCCTTCTCGACCATCGCGAGCCAGCGCGGATCGCGCGTGAGGCCGTACAGGCGCATCAGCCCGAACGCGGCCTCGCCGTCGTAATAGATGACGCGGAAGGCCTCCTTCACCGCGAGGCTGGGCCGGTGCAGCACGTGCACGAAGCGGCCGGTCTCGGGGTCCTGCATGTGGCGGATGCCGAGCGCGAGCAGCTCGAGCAGCGGCAGGAAGCGGCGGTCGCCGGTCAGTTCGGTGTACTTGACGAAGGCCAGCAGGCAGACCGCGTTGCCGCCGAGCTTGACCTCGTGCGCCACGTCGACCAGGAAGGCCGCGCGGCTGCCGTCGGGCAGCACCGCGGGCCGGATCAGCGAGCCCGCGAGAAAGGCCAGCGAGCGGTCGATGGCCTCCTTCTGCGCCGCGTCGCGCGTGAGCTCCCAGGCCTCGAGCAGCGCATAGGTCGAGCTCGCATGGCGCAGCGTGTTGTAGGTCGGGATGGCGCGGTCGAAGCAGGGGAACCAGCCGTAGTGGAACTCGCCCGTGGGCTTGACCTGCGCGGCCAGGTAGCGGCTCGCGTCCTCGACCATGCGGCGCACCGGCGCGGCGCTCCAGTCGTCGAGGCGGCGCAGGTGGGCCTCCTGGCCCTCGGGGACGATCGGCCAGGCGCCCTCGGCGTCGACGTAGACGGCGCGCGTGGTGAAGCACCACACGGGCACGGCGTCGTCGTCGGGAAAGTCGAGCTCCTTGCCGAAGCGGCGCCGGGTGTGCAGCCGCAGGTTGCCGGGGTTGGGTTGGCAGTGGTCCACGCTGCCGTCGTAGAAGACCGCGCTGCCGTTGGCCTCGGGCGCGAGCAGCGCGAACTCGAAGCGGCTGTCGAAGGACACGCCCTGCTGGAAGTAGTTGCGCCGCGTCTTCGCGAGCAGTTCCTTGAACTCGCCCCAGTTCATCGGCAGCACGTGCTCGACCAGTTCCGCGCGCAGCCGCTGCGGCGGGCGCTCGCCGCGCTGCGCGGCATCGGCCAGCGCCTCGGCCGCTTCCTCCCAGGCCTGCGCGGCATCGGCGCCGCGGCCCGAGACCACGCGGGCGCGGCTGCCGCCCTCGCCGATCGCGAGGAAGACCACGCTGCCGGTGACCGGCGTGGCCGGCGGCAGCGCGGGCAGCACGCCCTCGGGACCCGCCAGTGCCTGCCTGGCGCGGTTCAGGAGTTCGGCGAGAGAAAGGGTCGATTCGGGCATGCGAGAAAGGAGGAAGACCCCGCCAGCGGCAGGCCGCGCGCATCGTACCCGCGTGCCGGCGTTTCGCGCTGACCGGAGGCTGACAGGGGCCGCCTTGCCACAGGGGCGGAAGGCCTCAGACGCCCCAGGCCTCGAACACCGCCTGCCGCACCACCTCGACCGCCGGCGCCCGCGCACCCGCGGCCGATTCGATCCAGCACAGCCAGGTGTGGGCGCGCCAGCCGGGCCAGATCGCGAGCTCGCCGTGGCGCTCGCCCTGCTCGGCCTGGTCGAGCCGCATCAGCCCCGCGCCCATGCCGCTCGCGACCATGCTGCGCACCGCGCTCTCGCTGTCGGCGGTGCGGCCCTGGCGGTACTCGCGGCCGGCACCGGCGAACAGGCGGTCGAGGTGCGCGCGCAGCACGCAGGTGGGCGGCGTGCCGACCCAGGGCTGCTCGGTGAGCGCCTCGAGCGACAGGCCCGGATGGGCGTCGGCCATCGGCAGCGGCAGCACGACCACCAGGTCGACCGGCGCCAGCCGGTGCAGCGCCAGGCCTTCGCGCGAAGCCACGTCGCTCAGCGTGTAGGCACAGTCGAGCTCGCCGCGCTCGACCGCCGAGGCGGTCTCGTACGACAGGCCCTGGCGCAGTTGCAGCGTGACCTGCGGATGGCGCTCGGCCAGCTTCACGAGCACGTCGCCGAGCCGCAGCGAGACCGGGTCGACCACGGTGCCGAAGCGCACCACGCCCTGCGCGGCGCCGCGCAGCTGCTCGGCGGCCGAGCGCATGCGCAGCGCCGAGGCCAGCGTGCGCTCGGCCTCCTCGAGCAGGCTCTGGCCCGCGGGCGTGGGCGTCATGCCGCGCGGCGTGCGCTCGAACAGGCGCACGCCGAGCTCGTCCTCGAGCGCCTTGAGCTGCGCGCTCACGGCGGGCGCGCTGGTGAACACGCGCTCGGCGGCGCGCGTGAGGCTGCCCTCGCGGGCGATGGCGACGAAGGTCTTCAGCTGGTAGAGCTCCATGGCGGCCGATTGTGAGCGCGCGGCGGCGCGCGGTCCCTTCGTTTTTTCGGAGGGCCCGCTCCAAAGAAGCGAATGGCATTCGCGCGGCCCCGCCCCGATCCTCGGACACATCGACTCCTTCATCGTCCGAAAGCCCTCCATGTCCCGATCCCAACGCCTGTACGGCATCGCCGCCTTGCTCTTCGCCACCTCCGGCTGGGGCTCCCTGTTCCTCGTCAGCAAGGGCGTGCTCCACCACGTCGAACCCGTGTGGTTCACGCTGATCCGCTACAGCCTGTCGGCGCTGCTGTTCGCGCTGCTGGTGCTGCCGCGCGGCGCCGCGCCCTGGCGCAGGCTGCGCCGCCATGCGGGCGCGCTGGCGCTGCGCGGCGCGGCCGGCTTCGGCCTCTTCAGCGTGCTGCTGCTGATCGGTCTCGCGCACTCGGTGCCCTCGCACGGCGCGGTGATCATCGCCACCACGCCGATGACCACGCAGCTCGTGCGCTGGCTGCTCGACGGCGTGCGCCCCACGCGCGCCGCGCTGCTCGCCACCGCGCTGGCGCTCGCGGGCGTGGCGATCGTCTCGGGTCTCATCGGCGGTCAGGGCGGCCACGGCGGCGCGGGCAACGCCACGCTGTTCGGCGATGCCATCGCCTTCGTCGGCACCTTGGGCTGGGTCTGGTACACGCGCGGCGCGGCGCGCTTTCCCGAGCTCGACGCGGTCGAGTACAGCGCGCTCACGGTGCTGGCCGCGTGGCCGGTGCTGCTGGTCGCCGCGGTCGGTGCCGCGCTGCTCGGCTGGTCGGCGGCGCCGAGCCTGGAAGGGCTGCGGCTGTCGTGGCAGGCGCTGCTGTTCGTCGGCGTGGTGCCCTCGGCCGCCTCGGTGCTGGCCTTCAACCATGGCGTGCGCACGCTCGGCGCCGTCACCGGCACCGCCTTCCTCAACTTCGTGCCGGTGTCGGCGCTGCTGATGAGCGCTGCCCTCGGCACCCTGCCCACGGCGAACGAGGTGCTGGGCATGGCGATGGTGGTGGCGGCGCTCCTGATCCATACCGCCCTGAACCGCAAGGCCAACGCCCTGCCCGCGGCAAGGATCGCGCCGCCCCCGCAGAATCCCTGCACCTACCGCACCCCTGGAGCCACGACACCGTGAGCAGCGACACCCCCCGCCTCTTCGAGCCGATGCGGCTCGGCCCGCTTTCGCTCGACAACCGCATCCTGATCGCGCCGATGTGCCAGTACTCGGCGAGCGAGGGCACGCCGGGCGACTGGCACCTGATCCATCTCGGCCATCTCGCGCTGTCGGGCGCGGGCCTGCTGATCCTCGAGGCCACCGCGGTCGAGGCCGAGGGCCGCATCACGCCGGGCGACCTCGGACTCTATTCGGACGCCAACGAGGCGGGCCTGGCGCGCGTGCTCGCCGCCGTGCGCGCCCATTCGTCGATGCCCATCGCGATGCAGCTCGGCCACGCCGGGCGCAAGGCCTCGAGCCGCGCGCCCTGGGAAGGCGGCGCGCAGATCCGTCCCGGCGAGCCCGGCGGCTGGAAGGCCTTCGCGCCCTCGGCCGTGCCGCACGCGCCCGGCGAGGACGTGCCACTCGCGCTCGACGCCGAGGGCCTGGCGCGCGTGCGCGAGGCCTTCGTGGCCGCCGCCCGGCGTGCCGCGCGGCTCGGCATCGAGGGCATCGAGATCCATGCCGCGCACGGCTACCTGCTGCACCAGTTCCTGTCGCCGCTGGCCAACCACCGCGACGACGCCTACGGCGGCAGCCTCGAGAACCGGCTGCGCTTTCCGCTCGAGGTGTTCGACGCGGTGCGCGCCGTCTTCCCGGCCGAGCGGCCCGTGTGGGTGCGCGTGTCGGCGGTCGACTGGGTGGAAGGCGGCTGGGACCTCGAGGGCACCGTCGCCTTCGCCAAGGCACTCGAGGCGCGCGGCTGCGCGGCCATCCATGTCTCGAGCGGCGGCGTGTCGCCGAAGCAGGCGATCGCGCTGGGCGCGGGCTACCAGGTGCCGTTCGCCGAACGCGTGAAGGCCGAGGTCGGCATCCCGGTGATCGCGGTCGGCCTGATCACCGAGGCGCGGCAGGCCGAGGCCATCCTCGCCGAGGGCAGGGCCGATGCCATCTCGCTGGCGCGCGCGATCCTCTACGACCCGCGCTGGCCCTGGCACGCGGCCGCCGAGCTCGGCGCGCGGGTGAAGGCGCCGGTGCAGTACTGGCGCTCGCAGCCGCGCGAGTTCAAGGACCTGTTCGAGAACGCGAAGTTCGGGGCGCGCTGAAGGCCTTCAGCGCAGCGCCTCGATCCAGAACAAGGTCTGCCGCACCTCGATCGCCTCGCCCGCCTGCTGCCGGCGATGCAGCTGCGCGAGCGCATCGCGCGTGCCCTCGATCGTGAAGCCGGGGCAGACATAGGGCACGTTCTTCAGGTACCAGGCGAAGGCGCCGACGTCGGCGAAGCGCAGCAACTCGGCGCCCGCCTCGGCGCGCAGGATTTCGAAGCCCGCGCGCTCGAGCTGGCGCCGCGCGATGTCGAGTCGCCACTCGGGCGGCGGCTCGGCCGGTGCCAGGCCCGCGAGCCGGTAGTGGTCGGCATTGAAGTCCGAGGCCACCTGCTGCGTGAGGAAGTGGCCGCCGCGCGCGAGCACGCGCGCCACCTCGGCCGGCACGAAGGACTCGTGACGGTTGACCACCAGCTGGAACTCGCCGTCGGCGAAGGGCAGCGGTGCGTCATCCTGCGCATCGCCATCGTGCTGCGCGCCGTTGTCGGGCGCGCCCTCCACCGCCACCACCTCGATGCCCAGCGGCGCGAGCCGCTCGCGCGCCACCGCGACGTTGGGCGCCCAGCCCTCGGTGGCGACGGTGCGCGCGGGCCGCAGCGGCAGCCGGCTGAGCCACTCGCCGCCACCCGTGCCCATGTCGAGCAGGTCGGGCGACTGGCGCGCGCGGTGGACCACCGCCCGTTCGAAATCCCAGGGCACGGCGGTGGTCGCGATGCGGCCATCGCAGGACAGGTCCCAGCCGACCAGCGGCTTGCGCGCAGCCTCGGCCAGCAGTCGATCGAATTCGGTCATCGCGCCAGTCTGCCGCATGACGGCCTCAGGGCGCGAGCGTGCGATAGAAGTAGGTGGTGTCGCAGAAGCCGCCGCGCGGCAGCAACGCATAGCCGGGGATGGTGCCGCTGCGCTGCCAGCCCGAGCGTTCGTAGAGCCGCTCGGCCTCGGGACTCGAGGTGTCGAGCACCAGCAGCGTCTTGCCGCTGTCGCGCGCCGCCTGCTCGGCCGCCTGCATCAGCAGCGCGCCGAGCCCCTGGCGCCGAGCGCGCCGGTGCACCAGCATCTTCGCGAGGTCGGCGCGGTGCGGCTGGTTGTCGGGCTGGTCGAGCACGAGCTGCACCGTGCCGACGATGCCCTGCGCGTCCTCCACCACCATCAGCGCGCGCTCCCCGCGCGCCACGCCGTCGGCCACCTTGCGCCAGAAGGCCAGCGCCTGTTCGAGCGACAGCGGATGCATGAAGCTCACCGAGGCATCGCCGTCGACGCAGTCGATCAGCAGCTCGGCCAGCGATTGCAGTTGCGCCGCGTCCACCGCCCGCAGGCGGCGCACCGGGTGGAGGCTGGTGGGGTTCATGGCGTTCGTTCTCACTTCCAGACATCGGGATGGGGGCTCACGATCGCGACCGCATAGCGGGCGGTCTCGCGCGTGGGATTGAAGTAGGCGACGGGCCGGTCGAGCACCATCGCGAGGCAGTCGCCGGCGTCGAGCCGGTGGCGCTCCTCGCCCACCGTGATCTCGATCGTTCCCTCGAGCATCCAGACCTGCTGGTGCACCTGCGACTCGCGCGCGCCCGATTCGTAGGCCACGCGCGCCTTGGGCGGAAACAGCACCTCGACGATCTGCAGCGGCGAGGCGATGCCGCCGGGCGACACGTTGCGCCGCAGGTAGCCCGACGAGGGATCGCGCCATTGCGGCTGGTCGGCGCGGCGCGCCACCGGATCGGCGCGCTGGCGCGGCTCGTCGAACAGCGCGGCCAGCATGGTGCCGAGACCGGTCGCTAGCTTCTCGAGCACCACCGCCGTGGGGCTGCTCTCACCGCGCTCGATCAGCGAGATCATCGAGCGGCTGACCCCGCTCTGCGCGGCCAGCGCCTCGAGCGAGAGGCCGCGCGCGGCGCGCAGTTCGCGCACGCGGCGGGCGATGCGGTCGTTGAGGGGGGCGAGAGCTTCTTCTTTCATGTTGGATTTATTTTCCAACATGATGGAATGCCGGTCAAGCCGGCGATGCCGCCTCGCGCAGTGCCTTGTAGGCGGCCACGAGCTCATCGAGCGAGAACGCGCGATTGAGTCCGCTGGGATTGGGCAGGACCCAGGTCTCGATGCCGGCGAAGGGCTCGGGCTGGCGGCCCCATTCGATCTGCGGGCGCCCCGTCATGCCCGCATAGGCGGCCTTGCCGAGGAACGCGAGGCGGCGCGGGCCGCAGGCAGCGATCTTGCGGGTGAAGGCCTCGGTGGCGGCCGCGAATTCATGCGCCGCCAACTGGCTCGCGCGCGCCGTCGGCCGGTCGACCGCCGTGGTCAGGCCGTAGCCGCGTTGCAACAGCTGCGGCGCCTGGGCGGGCTGCATCTGCACCGGCGTGAAGCCGGCCAGGTGCAGCACGCGCCAGAAGCGGTTGCCCCGGCCTTCGAAGTGCAGGCCCGAGGCGGCCGCGCGCTGGCCCGGGTTGATGCCGCAGAAGACGATGGCGAGGCCGGGGGCGAGGAGGTCGGGCAGAGCTTGGGAAGCCATGCGGGTCGATTGTGTCGTCTCGCGACGAGAGGCGCCCGCGTGCCTGCGCGGCCTTCTTCTAGGCTTTCGACGCCCCCGCTTGCGCGCCGGGCCCGGCCTGATCGGCATGGGCCGGGTCTTCGGGCGGTTGCCCGCGAACGGCAGGCAGGGTGCCATGCCGCAGCCATGCATCGAGCTCACCCTGCGAGATGCCCATCCAGCCGGCCGTCGATGCACCCAGGCCGTCGACCGCCTGCTGGTACGCGAGCTTGAAGGCACCCTGCGCCTCGGCCTCGCTGCCGAAATGCCCGTCCCTGTGCCAGAGCCCGACAGGAACGACCTGACCGGGTTTCGCTCCCGCCTCGACGAGCCTGCGGTGATCCCTCTGCGTGAAGCCCTTCGATCGGCGACTTGCCGGAAGATCCTTGGGGGTGCTCAAAGCCATGGCGCTCTCTGGTGGGGGTTGAACCTGCCCCACGGCCAGGCAGCCCGCACCGCAGGAGTTGGTCTTCGACCAACGCCATCTACGCAGTGGAAACGGCTTCGGATTCAGCCTGGCGATGGCGCGTCCTTGCGTTGTCGCCCGCCCATCGACCGCTCATGCCAGGCGAGCCGAGGCTCGCCCTCCCCTCATCACTCCACCGTCACGCTCTTCGCCAGGTTGCGCGGCTTGTCCACGTCCGTGCCGCGCGCGCAGGCCGTGTGATAGGCCAGCAGCTGCAGCGGCACCACGTGCAGCAGCGGCGACAGCGCGCCGTAGTGCTCGGGCATGTGGATCACGTGCAGGCCTTCGCTGCTCTTGATCTTCGAGTCGCCGTCGGCCAGCACGTAGAGCACGCCGCCGCGCGCGCGCACTTCCTGCAGGTTGCTCTTGAGCTTCTCGAGCAGGGCGTCGTTGGGCGCCACGGCGACCACCGGCATCTCGCTGGTCACCAGCGCGAGCGGGCCGTGCTTGAGCTCGCCGGCGGCATAGGCCTCGGCGTGGATGTAGGTGATCTCCTTGAGCTTGAGCGCGCCCTCGAGCGCGATCGGGTAGTGCAGGCCGCGGCCCAGGAACAGCGCGTTGTCCTTGCGCGCGAAGTCCTCGGCCCAGTTGATGATCTGCGGCTCGAGCGCGAGCACCGACTGCAGCGCGACCGGCAGGTGGCGCATCTCCTTGAGGTAGCGCGCCTCGTCTTCCGCGCTCAGCAGGCCCTTCGACTGCGCGATCGCCAGCGTGAGCAGGAACAGGCCCGCGAGCTGGGTGGTGAAGGCCTTGGTCGAGGCCACGCCGATCTCGACGCCGGCGCGCGTGATGTAGGCCAGCTTGCATTCGCGCACCATGGCGCTGGTGGCGACGTTGCAGATGGTCAGGGTCTGCTCCATGCCGAGCGAGCGCGCATGCTTGAGCGCGGCCAGGGTGTCGGCGGTCTCGCCCGACTGGCTGATGGTGACGACCAGGGTGCGCGGATCGGGCACCGAGTCGCGGTAGCGGTACTCGCTCGCGATCTCGACCTGGGTCGAGATCTTCGCGATGCCCTCGAGCCAGTACTTGGCGGTGCAGCCGCTGTAGTAGCTGGTGCCGCAGGCCAGGATCAGGATGCGGTCGATCTCCTTGAACACGCGGTGCGCGCTGGCGCCGCTCTGCTTGCCGTCCTGGCCGATGCCGTCGAACAGCTCGGGCACGATGCCTTCCACGCCCTCGAGCGTGTCGCCGATGGCGCGCGGCTGCTCGAAGATCTCCTTCTGCATGTAGTGGCGGTAGGGGCCGAGCTCGGCCGCGCCGCTGTGGGCCTGCACGGTGCGCACCGGGCGCTGCACCGGCTTGTGGGCGCGGTCGACGATCCAGTACTTGCCGGGCTGCAGGTCGACCACGTCGCCTTCCTCGAGGTACACGATCTGGTCGGTGACGCCGGCCAGCGCCATCGCGTCGCTGGCCAGGAAGTTCTCGGCACCGTCCTTGCCGGCGCCCAGGATCAGCGGCGAACCGGCGCGCGCGCCGACCACGCGCTGCGGCTCGTCGCGGCTGATCACGGCGATGGCGTAGGCGCCCGTGAGCTGGCGCACGGCGCCCTTCACGGCCTCGAACAGGTCGCCGTCGTAGAGGCTGTCGACCAGGTGGGCGATGACCTCGGTGTCAGTCTGGCTCTCGAACACGTAGCCCTTGGCTTCGAGGCTGGCACGCAGCGCCTCGTGGTTCTCGATGATGCCGTTGTGCACCAGCGCGATGCGGCCGGGCCGCGCTTCCTGCGCGCCGGCGCCCGGGCCGTGGCTGAAGTGCGGGTGCGCGTTGTGCACCGCGGGCGCGCCGTGCGTGGCCCAGCGGGTGTGGGCGATGCCGGTCAGGCCCTCGAGCCTGTCCTCGGCCACCTGGGTCTGGAGGTCGGCCACGCGCGAGGTGGTGCGCGCGCGCGTCAGGCCGCCCGCGTGCACGGCCACGCCGCAGGAGTCATAGCCGCGGTACTCGAGCCGCTGCAGGCCCTGGACCAGGACCGGGACGATGTTTCGATGGGAAGCCGCGCCGACGATGCCGCACATGGTTGTCTTGCCTTTGGAAAGGAATGAAGGAGAACGAAAAGAATTGCTGCGAATGGTAGGGAGGGTGAAAAGAAATTTGCCGTCTAAATTTCTATCAATTTGGACTTTTCTTTCACACATTCAATTCAATGAATTTTTATTCCATAATTTCACGAATCATGGAATCCATCGCACTAGACGCCATCGACCTGAAGCTGCTCGACGCCCTGCAGCGCGACGCCTCGGCCACCAACCAGAAGCTGGCGGCGGCCGTGGGCATCTCGCCGCCGACCTGCCTGCGGCGGGTCCAGCGGCTGTGGCAGGAGGGATTGATCGAGCGCCAGGTGGCGCTGCTGTCGCCCGACCGGCTGGCCGCCGTGCTGGGCCACGGGCTGCAGGCGGTGGTGGAGATCTCGCTCGACCGGCAGGACGCCGAGTCGCTCGATGCCTTCGAGGCGCGCGTGATCGCGGACGACGCGGTGCAGCAGTGCTGGCGCGTATCGCCGGGACCGGATTTCGTGCTGGTGGTGGCCGCGCGCGACATGCCCGGCTACGGCGCGCTGGTGCAGCGGCTGTTCACCGCCGACGCCAACGTGCGCAACGTCAAGGCCTTCTTCAGCCTCAAGCGCGCGAAGTTCGAGCCGCGGGTGCCGCTGACACCTGCGGGCTGAGGCGCGTCAGGCCTTCGGCTTCTTCTGCGGCCGCTGCCAGTTCGGGATCGTGACCTGCTTGCCGCGCGCGACGATGAGCGCGCCCGGCGGCGTGGTCTTGCTGATGGTGGAGCCGCCGCCGATGGTGCCGCCCGCGCCGATGGTGACCGGCGCCACCAGCACGCAGTTGCTGCCGATGTGCACGTCGTCCTCGAGCACGGTGCGGTGCTTGTTGGCGCCGTCGTAGTTGGCCGTGATGCTGCCCGCGCCGTAGTTGACGCGCGCGCCCACGGTGGCGTCGCCCAGGTAGGCCAGGTGGTTGGCCTTGGCGCCGGCGGCCATGGTGGAGTTCTTGACCTCGACGAAGTTGCCGATGTGCACCTCGGTGCCGAGCTGGGCGCCGGGGCGCAGCCGCGCGAAGGGGCCGATCAGCGCGCGCTCGCCGACCGTCACGCCGGCCTTCTCGCCGTCGATGTGGGTGAAGGGATGGATCACGGCGCCGGCCTCGATGCGGGCATTGGCGATGACGCAGTTGGCGCCGATGCGCACGCCCTCGCCGAGCGAAACCTGGCCCTCGAACAGGCAGTTGACGTCGATCTCGACGTCGCCGCCGCATTCGAGCGTGCCGCGCAGGTCGAAGCGCGCCGGGTCGGCCAGCCGCACGCCCTGGGTCATCAGGGCCTCGGCCTGGCGGCGCTGGAAGGCGCGCTCGAGCTCGGCCAGCTGCACCGGGCTGTTGATGCCGGCCACCTGCAGGCCGTCGGTCGTGATGTGGGCCACCACCGGCACGCCGTCGGCCGCGGCGTGCTTGACGATGTCGGTCAGGTAGTACTCGGCCTGGGCGTTGCGGTTGTCCAGCCGCTCGAGCCAGCCCTTGAGCAGCTTCGCGGGCGCGGCCATCACGCCGCTGTTGATCTCGCGCACGGCGCGCTGCGCATCGCTGGCGTCCTTGTGCTCGACGATGGCGGTCACCTCGCCGCCCGCGGCGTTGCGGATGATGCGGCCGTAGCCGGTGGGGTCGTCCAGCTCGATGGTCAGCAGCGCCAGCCGCTCGCCGCCGCTGGCGGCGATCAGGGTGCGCAAGGTGTCCTCGGCGATCAGCGGCACGTCGCCCGAGAGGATCACCACCGTGCCGTCGTCGGGCAGCAGCGGCGTGGCCTGCTGCACCGCGTGGCCGGTGCCCAGCTGCGGCTCCTGGCGCGCGAAGCGCAGCGAGGCGGCCTCGGGCGAGGCGGCCATCGCGGCCTCGACCTGCTCGGCGCCGTGGCCGGTGACGATCACCACATGCCGGGCGCCGATGCGCGCGGCGGTGCCGGTCACGTGCGA
The DNA here is from genome assembly GCF_059418265.1 of Variovorax sp. GW821-FHT09B05. Classification (NCBI taxonomy): domain Bacteria; kingdom Pseudomonadati; phylum Pseudomonadota; class Betaproteobacteria; order Burkholderiales; family Comamonadaceae; genus Variovorax; species Variovorax sp. GW821-FHT09B05. The sequence goes on along the minus strand of NZ_JBWKPN010000029.1, from coordinate 27,350 downwards.
CAACAGTGCGCGGCCGGCCAAACGATGCAACACTTTGGGAAGCCTGCTCTTCATGCGCGTGCCCTTGCCGGCCGCCATGATCACGACGTCGACCGGTCCCTGGTTGCCCTGCTTCGGAATCTGATTCATGCCTTTTTCTACCCGGATGCGTTGTTTCAAGCTGGCGCGGATTATCGGCGTGATGGCGCTGGTGGCCGTCCTGGGGGCTTGCAGCGCCATCAAGCTGGCCTACAACAACCTGCCCGAGCTCAGCTACTGGTGGCTCGACGGCTACCTCGATTTCGACGGTTCGCAAACGCCCAAGGTGCGCGACGAGCTCGCGCAGCTGCTCGACTGGCACCGGCGCAACGAGCTGCCGAAGATCGCGGCGCTGCTGCAGGAGGCCGAGACGCTGGCCCCCGGCGAGGTGACGCCGGCCCAGGCCTGCGCCATGACCGACCGCATCCGCGACCGGCTGCTGGCGGTCAGCGAGCGCGCCGAGCCCGCGGGCACCGAGTTGCTGCTGAGCCTCAGCGAGGCCCAGCTGCAGCAGCTCGAGCGCAAGTACGCGAAGAACAACGCCGACTACCGCAAGGACTGGCTCGACCGCTCGCCGGCCCGGGTGCAGGAGAAGCGCTACGACCAGTTCCTCGACCGCTTCGAGGACTTCTACGGCCGGCTTTCGCCCGAGCAGCGCGAGCTGCTGCGCCAGCAGGTGGCGCAGTCGGTGTTCGACCCGAAGCTGCAGGACGTGGAGCGCCGCAAGCGCCAGCAGGAGGCGCTGGTGCTGCTGCGCGGCTTCGTCGCGAACCGCACGCCGCCCACAGAGGCGCGCGCCGCGCTGCATGCCTACCTGCAGCGCATCGCCGATCCGCCCCCGGGCCCCTGGCGCGAGCAGCAGCAGGCGCTGCTGCAGGAAGGCTGCCGCAACCTGGCCGCGCTGCACAACGGCACCAGCGCGGCGCAGCGCGCGCAGGCGGTCAAGCGGCTGCAGGCCTACCAGAACGACCTGCGGCAGCTGGTGGCCGGCGGCTGAGCCGGCGCCCCCCCCCGGGTCAGATCAGCGGCGTGGGCCGCAGCGGGCGCTCGAAGTAGTCGCCCAGCGCCTCGAGCGCGCGCGGCTCGAGGATGCGCAGCCAGCGGTCGTCGAGCTTGTAGAGCCCGAGCTGCGACAGCCGCCGCAAGGTCTTGTTGGTGTGGACCAGCGACAGCCCGAGCGCATCGGCGATGTGCTGCTGGTTGAGCGGGAACTCGACCCAGCCGTCGCGCACCATGCCCACGCGCTCGGCGCGGCGGTACAGGTGCATCAGCAGCATCGCCACGCGCTCGACGGCGCTGCGCCGGCCGGTGGTCACGAGGTTGTCGTCGATCATCTTTTCCTCGCGCGCGGCCAGCCAGGTGATGTCGTAGCCGAGCTTGGGCTCGGCATGGAACAGCTCCCAGAGCCTCTCGCGCGCGAACACGCACAGCGAGACCTCGGTCAGGGCCTCGACGCCGTGGGTCTGGCCGTCGGCGAACTCGTCCTGCAGCCCGACGAAATCGCCGGGCAACAGCACGTTGAGGATCTGCCGCCGGCCGTCGCTCAGGGTCTTGTAGCGGAAGGCCCAGCCCGAATAGAGCGTGAACAGCTGCGGGCTGCGCCGGTGTTCCTCGATGATCGAGCCGCCGGCCTCGACGCGGCGCGCGCCGATGCGGAACGATTCGATGGTGCGCAACTGGTCGGCGGACACCGGCAAAAAGGCCGGCAGCTGACGCAGCGCGCAACGGCTGCAGGGATGGGGCCCGTTCTCCGGGGCGGCGGGTGTGGGGTACTGGTCGGGCACCACCGACTATAGGCATCGAGGGGGGTGGGACCGGTATGTCTTTTTACATTTCGTGATGTCGGACGGCTGCCTACACTGCGCTCGCTTTTCCCATCCCGGCCCATGATTCCCGACGAACAGACGCAAGCTCCCGCGCCCGCCCCGGCGCTCTCCGAGATCCTCTACTGCAGCGAGCTTGCGCCGGACCTGCCGCCCGACACGGTGGCCAACATCGTCGCGCGCGCCCGCGCGCGCAACGGCGAACTCGGCATCACCGGGCTGCTGGTCTTCGACGGCCAGCGCTTCTGCCAGCACATCGAGGGACCGCCCGACGCCCTGCGCGCGCTGATGGACCGCATCGCGCGCGACCCGCGCCATGTCGACGTGCGCGTGGCCTGGCAGGGCGAACTGGCCGCACGCCGCTACAGCGGCTTCCGGCTCGGGCTGGCCGAGAGCGAGGGGCCCGACCTGATGGCCGGCGTGCATGCGCTCGACGGCGAGGTCGCGCTCAAGCATTTCCTGGCGCTGCGCCGCAGTTTCGACATCAACGGCTGAAAAGCCCCCAAAAAGAACAGGGGCCGGACCGCGCTCGACGCGCCGTCCGGCCCCTTGGTATGACGGGCGCGGCTCGCGCCGCCGCCCGATGGCCCAGGATCGATCAGTAAACCCGCGGGATCAAGCGGCGTCCCACGTGTACGTGGCGCCGTAGCCGTCCCAGGCTTCCATCACGATGCGCTGGCCGGCCGCCACGGTGAGCGATTCGCCGGGGGCGAGCACCAGGTCCTCGCTCGGGCTTTCGAGCGTGGCATCGGGCGTGATCCAGACCCGGCCCTGGCGTACGCGCAGCACGCTCTCGCCGCGCGCCTTCAGGCTCATCGCCTCGCCGGGCGCGATTTGCCAGGCACCGCGGCGCACGGCCGGCGGAATCGCGGCGGCGGTGTTGCGGTTGGGCAGCGACAGGGTGGACAGCGTAGAGGTGGTGCAGACGGCAGTGGACATGATGGGCTCCTAGGTGTTTGCCGAATCGCGAATCAATGGGTGCTTGGGAAAGGAGGCAGCAATGGCGCGGTTCGGGAATGAATGATCGTTTCCCGGCCGTTGGCAGTCCAATGAAAAGGAGGTAGCCTACTGATTCCGGTTTCGCATCAATCCCGAGGCAGGCGCCGGCCCCCGATCCATGCAGCATTCGCAAACCCACCTGCGCTCCCGCCCGATCTCCGCCGGCCACCTGCGCGCCTTCGAGGCGGTCGCGCGGCACCTGAACTTCCGTGCCGCGGCCGAGGAAATGGCCCTGACCCAGTCGGCCGTGAGCCGCCAGATCCAGTCGCTCGAGGAGGAAGTGGGCGTGCCGCTGTTCCTGCGCCACACGCGCGCGGTCGAGCTGACCAGCGCGGGCGCCCAGCTGCTTTTGGCGGTGCAGCAGGCGCTGCCGCGCGTCGACACCGCGGTGCGGCAGATCCGCCAGAGCGCCGGGCGCAAGAGCGTCTCGCTGACCACCTTCGCCTCGTTCGCCTCGATGTGGCTGATCCCGCGCCTGGAGGCCTTCCAGCGCGACAACCCCGAGATCGACATCCGGATCGACGCCAGCGACCTCGCGGTCGACCTCGAGGTGGCCGACGTCGACATCGCGCTGCGCTACGGCCCGCGCGAGGCCATGCCCCCGCAGGCCGTGCGGTTGTTCGGCGAAAACCTCACGCCGGTGGCGAGCCCCTGGCTCATCAAGAGCAGCCCGCCGATCAAGAAGCCCGAGGACATCGCGCGCTTCACGCTGATCGAGGCCGGCGACGCCCACCGCACCCATCTCGAGTGGCTGACCTGGCGGCGCTGGTTCGAGCTGCACGGCCTGGAACGCGCCCAGCCCAAGCGCTGGCTCTATTTCAACTACGCCTACCAGATGGTGCAGGCCGCGCTCACCGGCCAGGGCGTGGTGCTGGCGCGCAGTTCGTTGATCGCCGAGAGCCTGGCCAACGGCGACCTGATCGAGGTGCTGCCGCAGCACCGCATGGACTCGCCGATGTCCTATTGGCTGATCGCCGGCCCGCGCAGCGCGCTGCGGCCCGAGATCAAGGCCTTCTGGGACTGGCTGCTCGCGCAGGCCGGCACCACGCGCGAGACCATCGGCGAGGTGCCCGATCCGGACACCGTCGACGACCTCGACTGACGAGAAAAAGGGCGCCGCGGCTCGAAGCCGGGCGCCCGTATGCGCAGGAAGCAGCCGCTCAGCCGATCGGCCAGACCACCCCGTTGTCGTTGAGGATGGCGTCGAGCGGCAGGTCGTGCGCCTCGGGCTCGAAGTCCTCGAGGAAGCCGTTCGCGAAGCCCAGGCCGACCGTGAAGGGCCGCGGCTCGAGGGCGGCCAGCGTGCGGTCGTAGAAGCCGCCGCCGTAGCCGAGCCGGTAGCCGCCCGCGCTGTAGCCCACGCAGGGCACGAACAGCAGGGTCGGCACGATCAGCTCGGTGTCCTTGGGCTTGGGAATGCCGTAGGCGTCCTCTTCCATCTGGCAGCCCGGGTACCAGGCGTGGAAGGTCAGGGTCTTGTGGACCTTGTCGATCACGGGCAGGCCGATGCGGCGGCGCTGCGGCTCGTCGATCAGTTCGCCGTCCTCCTTCCACCGGTGCAGCGCGGGCAGCGGATCGAACTCGCCCTTGATCGGCCAGTAGGCGCCGATCACGGTGTCGGGCCGGCCGACCAGCCAGATGCGCATCACGCGCTGCAGCAGGTCCGCGCGTGTCAGCCGGTCCGGCATCCCCAGACGTTGTTCGATCAACGCCTTGCGCAGCTGATCCTTGAGAAAACTCGCCGTCGCCGACGTGGCGGCATCCTTTGACTTGTCCATAATCTCCCGATGCAGTTTCCAAGCATTTTGGCATCCATGTGCCGCCGCCCGCGCAGCGTCGCGCCGGCACTGGTTCTTTCGGCCCTCGCGGCCTGCGCGCTGACCCTCTTCGCGCCCGCCGCGGCGCTGGCGCAGAACAACAGCAACGACGAGGTTCTGCTGCAGATGAAGCAGGCCTTCCAGCGCGGCGACAAGGCCCGGCTGGCGGCGCTGCTGCCGCAGGCCCGCGGCCACGTCCTCGAACCCTGGGCCGCCTACTGGGAACTCAAGGCCCGGCTGCAGGAAGCCGGCGCGAACGAGGTGCAGGACTTCTTCGCGCGCTACCCCGGCACCTACCAGGAAGACCGGCTGCGCAACGACTGGCTGCTGCTCACGGGCCAGCGCCGCGACTGGGACAACTTCTCGGCCGCCATCGCGGGCTTCCGCATGGGCGACGACGCCCAGGTGCGCTGCTACGCGATCCTGGTCGACGCGCTGCGCAGCGGCAGCGCCACCCAGGCCCAGGCCGACGAGATCCGGCGCAACTGGTTCGCCCAGCGCGACAGCGACGACGGCTGCCTCACGGCCGCCGACCGCATGATCGCCGCGCGCCTGCTGTCGCCCAACGACGCCTGGAAGAAGGCGCGCCTGGCCATCGAGGCCAACCGGCCGCAGGCCGCGCGCGGCGCCGTCACGCTGGCCTCGCCCGATGCGCTGCCGCTGTTCGAGGAGGTCAACGCGAGCGCGGCCAAGTTCCTCGTCACGCGCGGGCCCGTGGCCGCCAAGTCGCGCCGCGAGCTGGTCACGCTGGCACTGATCAAGATCGCGATGGCCGATCCCGAGCAGGCCGCCTCGCAGCTCGACGCCAAGTGGAGCGCGATGCTCTCGGCCGAGGAGCGCAACTGGATCTGGGGCACCATCGGCCGCCAGTCGGCGATCAAGCTCTGGCCGCAGGCCGTGAGCTACTTCGGCAACGTCACGAAGAACGCCGACCTGTCGGACGACATGCTCGGCTGGCGCGTGCGCGCCGCGCTGCGCGCCGGCCAGTGGAAGGACGTGGCGCCCGCCATCAACGCCATGAGCGAGGCCAGCCAGCAGGACCCGACCTGGACCTACTGGAAGGCGCGCGCGCTGGTCAATGCTGGCGGCGACGAGCGCCGCGCCCAGGCGCGCGAGCTCTACCAGGGCATCGCCGGTACGCGCGGCTTCTACGAGATGCTGGCGCTCGAGGAACTGGGCCAGCGCGTGGTGGCCGCCACCCGGCCCGCGCCGCTCACGCCCGAGGAACGCAATGCCGCGCGCCTGAACCCATCGCTCAACCGCGGTCTCTACGCCATCGCGATCGGCCTGCGCCCCGAGGGCACGCGCGAATGGAACTACGCCACCAACCTGCACGACCGGGGCGGCATGGACGACCGCGCGCTGCTGGCCGCGGCCGACTTCGCCTGCCAGCGCGAGGTCTGGGACCGCTGCATCAACACCAGCGAGCGCACCAAGGGCGTGATCGACGTCGAGCAGCGCTTCCCGATGCCCTTCCACGACACCGTGCTGCGCAAGAGCCAGGACATCGGCCTCGATCCGGCCTACGTCTACGGCCTGATCCGCCAGGAGAGCCGCTTCATCATGGACGCGCGCTCGGGCGTCGGCGCCTCGGGCCTGATGCAGGTGATGCCCGCCACCGCGCGCTGGACCGCGCGCAAGATCGGCATGACCGACTTCACGCCGGGCCAGATCAACGACCGCGAGACCAACATCACCATCGGCACGAACTACCTGAAGCTCGCGCTCGACGACTTCGACGACTCGATGGCGCTGGCCGCCGCGGCCTACAACGCCGGCCCCGGCCGCCCGCGCAGCTGGCGCAACGGCCCGGTGCTCGATGCCGCGATCTGGGCCGAGAACGTGCCGTTCAACGAGACCCGCGACTACGTGAAGAAGGTGCTGGCCAACACCACCAACTACGCCGCGATCATCACCGGCCGGCCGCAGTCGCTGAAGGAACGCCTGGGCCGGGTCGGCCCGCGCGACGCCGCGATGCCCGAGCCCAACAAGGACCTGCCCTGAGATGAGCTGGAGCGACGAGGTCCTCGACACCATCGCCGCCGAGTTCTCGGACGTGGGCGACCTCGCCCAGCTCACGCGCATCCTGGTGCGGCTGCTGCTCGCGGCGCTGCTGGGCTTCGTGCTCGGCTTCGAGCGCGAGCAGCAGGGCAAGGCGGCCGGCGTGCGCACCCACATGCTGGTGGCCATCGGCTCGGCCCTGTTCGTGCTCGTGCCGCAGCAGACCGGCATCGTGCCGGCCGACATGAGCCGCGTGATCCAGGGCCTGGTGGCCGGCGTCGGCTTCCTCTGCGCGGGCACCATCCTCAAGCAGGGAAAGGACGAGCACCACGTGCAGGGCCTCACCACCGCCGCGGGGTTGTGGATGACGGCCGCGATCGGCATGGCCTGCGGCCTGGGCCGCGAGGCCACGGCGGTCATCAGCGCGCTGCTGGCGCTGGTGGTGCTGCAGTTCGTGCCGCGGCTCGTGAGCCTGATCGAGCGCACGATCGGGCCGCCCAAGGGCGAGGAGGCACCCGGCCGCGCCGCGCCGCGCGTCATCGCCTCGAGCAGCGAGCCCGCGCTGCGCACCGACGACAGCGACCGGCGATAGCCGGCGGTGCGCGGGCCACGCCCGTCATCAATGCGCGCCGCAAACGGTATCAATCGCGCGCTGCCGGCGCCCTAGCATCGAAGGCTTTGCCACGAAACCAACCGGAGGAATCCCATGCTCAAGCTCTACATCGGCAACAAGAACTACTCGTCGTGGTCCATGCGTCCCTGGGTGCTGCTCAAGCAGGCCGGCATTCCCTTCGAGGAGGTGATGGTGCGCTTCGACGCCTTCGAGGCCGGCTCCAACTTCAAGGCCGTGGTCGGCGCGGTCAACCCCACGGCGCGCGTGCCGGTGCTGATCGACGGCGACATCACGGTCTGGGATTCGCTCGCCATCGCCGAGTACCTGGCCGAGCAGTTCCCCGACAAGGCGCTGTGGCCGCGCGACAAGGCCGCGCGGGCCCGCGCGCGCAGCGTCAGCGCCGAGATGCACTCGGGCTTCGGCAACCTGCGCAACCACTTCCCGATGAACATCGAGGCCTCGCTGGCCGAGGTCGGCGCGCGCGTGCTGAAGGAACAGCCCGGCGTGGTCGAGGACCTGGAGCGCATCGCGGCCATGTGGAGCGAGCTGCTCGACACCCATGGCGGCCCGATGCTGTTCGGCGAGTTCGGCATCGCCGATGCCTTCTATGCGCCGGTGTGCATGCGCATCCGCAGCTACGGGCTGCCGGTGCCGCCCGCGGCGCAGGCCTACATCGAGCGCGTGGCGGCCCTGCCGGGCGTCGCCGCGTGGATCGAGCAGGCGCTCGCGGAGCAGGATTTCGTGGCCTTCGACGAGCCCTACCGGACCTCGCGCTGATCGTCGTTCGCTGTCGTCGATCGGCGCGAGCCGGCCAGGCCGCGTCGTGTCCGGTCAGAAGCGGTAGGTGGCCGCCACGTAGGTCACGATCGGATTGAGCTTCAGGCGCGCTTCGCTGGTCGCGATCGGCAGGCCCGTGATCGAGGTCGTCGTGAGCTTGGCCTTGGTCTTCAGCGGGATGTAGGAGACCGAGAAGGAAATGCCCCAGTGCTTGTCGAACTGGTAGGCCAGGCCGGCGTTGAGCACGGGCGCGAACGAGCTGTCGAGCTTGGCGGTGGTCACGGTCGACAGCGGCCGCTGGCGCAGCTGGCTGCCGAGCGCTTCCTGCAGGTTGCTGGTGATCTGCACGCCGCTGTACCAGACGTAGGTGGCGCCCAGGCCCACGAAGGGACGGAAGGCGGCATTGCCGTCGTTGAAGTAGTACTTGCCGAGGATGGTCGGGCTCCATTGGCGTGCCTTGCCCAGTTCGCCCACGCGCGCCAGCGTGCCGGTGCCTTCGAGCTTGAACTTCGGCGGGATGCCCAGCACGCCTTCCACGGCCCAGTGGTCGTCGAGGAAATAGGCCGCGTTGAGACCCAGCGTGTCGGAATCGCTCACGCTGGCGCCCGAGCCGGCGAGCACGCTCTGCACCGGCGAGGTCAGCATCAGCGGCTTGCTCTTGTCCTGCGGCGAAAGATGGAACCAGCCCGCGCCGACGACCCAGTCGCCGGCCTTCTGTGCAAAGGCGCTGCCGGACGTCAGTGCCCCGAGGGCTGCCAACGCCAACATGGTTTTTTTCATGATGTGAATACTCCTTTGGTTGAAATTCCCCCTCCAAACGCGGTGCCGGTCTGCCGCCGGTGAAGCGTTCGAGCGCATCGAGCGAGCGAACGATCGTTCGATTTGCCTCGAGATTATCGAACGACCGTTCTTTTTAAGCCCTGCGGGGTATCCCTACACTGCGCGCATGAAAACCTATCTCGTCGGCGGCGCGGTGCGCGACCGCCTGCTCGGACGCCCGGTGTCGGACCACGACTGGCTCGTGGTCGGCGCCACGCCCGAGGACATGGTGGCACAGGGCTTCCTGCCCGTGGGGCGCGACTTCCCGGTATTCCTGCATCCATCGACGCGCGAGGAATACGCGCTCGCGCGCACCGAGCGCAAGAGCGCGCCCGGCTACCGCGGCTTCGTGATCCACGCCGCGCCCGACGTGAGCCTCGAGCAGGACCTCGCGCGGCGCGACCTGACCATCAACGCGATCGCGCTGCCGGCCGAGCGCGTGGCCGCCGACGGCAGCTTCGACCCCGCCCCCGCCGACCTGGCCGATCCCTTCGACGGCCAGCGCGACCTGCGCGAGAAGCGGCTGCGCCACGTCACCGACGCCTTCCGCGAGGACCCGGTGCGCATCCTGCGCGTGGCGCGCTTCGCCGCACGCTTCGACGACTTCGAGGTCGCGCCCGACACGCTGGCACTGATGCGCGAGATGGTCGCGGCCGGCGAGGTCGATGCGCTGGTGCCCGAGCGCGTGTGGCAGGAGCTCTCGCGCGGGCTGATGGAGACGCGGCCCTCGCGCATGTTCGAGGTGCTGCGCGCCTGCGGCGCGCTCGCGGTGCTGCTGCCCGAGGTCGACCGGCTCTGGGGCGTGCCGCAGCCCGCGCAGCACCATCCCGAGATCGACACCGGCGTGCACCTGATGATGGTGCTCGACACCAGCGCGCGCCTGTCGGCGTCGCTGGGCGTGCGCTTCGCCTGCCTGATGCACGACCTCGGCAAGGGCACCACCGATCCGGAAATCCTGCCGCGCCACATCGGCCACGAGAAGCGCAGCGCCGAACTGCTGCAGGCGGTATGCGATCGCTGGCGCGTGCCGGTCGACCTCCGCGAGCTGGCCGAGGTGGTGGCGCGCGAGCACGGCAACATCCACCGCAGCGGCGAGCTCGACGCCGCCGCGCTGGTGCGGCTGCTCGAACGCTGCGATGCCTTCCGCAAGCCCGCGCGCTTCGCCGAGGCGCTGCTGGCCTGCGAATGCGACGCGCGCGGCCGGCTCGGCTTCGAGCAGCGCGACTATCCGCAGCGCGAGCGCCTGCTCGCGGTGCTGGCCGTGGCCGCGGCCGTGGCCACCGACGCGGTCGCGCGCCAGGCGCAGCAGGCCGGTGCCACCGGCCCGAAGATCGGCGAGGCGATCCACCGCGCGCGCATCGACGCCGTGAAGGCCGCGGCCGGCTGAACGGCTGAACGGCTGAACGGCCGACCGCCCCAGGCGCGCAAATACCACGCGCGCGGCGGCATGTCTTCACGCCTATGGCGGAGGTTCCATGACTTAGGGCACTTCCGACGCCGCACGCCCCGGCTAGCATGGGCCGGGTGATCGCCGCCCCGCCTCCCACCTCCTCGCCGGACCCGAGCGCCACGCACGCCGCGCCGGCGGTCGCGGCCGCGGTGCCGCGGGACCTGGCGCTGCGCGTGCTGCGCGAGCACCTGGCCTCGGTCTACGGCGCCTACGACGCCTCGATCGTGGTGCACTTCGGCCTCGGCGTCGCGCTCGGGGCCGCGATGTACATCGCCTCCCCGCGCACCTGGATCCTGGCCTGGATGGCGGCCCACCTGCTGCTCGGCCTGGCGCTGTACCTGATGCCGCGCTGGCATGCCGACCTGCCGCTGGACCAGACCCCGCTGTGGGCGCGCCGCCATGCGCGCACCGTCACCCTGGTGAGCCTGGCGACCGCCACCGCGCCCTGGCTGTTCATCTCGCGCGACGACCTGTCCGCGACCTCGGTGCTCACGGTGGTCGTCATCGGCAGCTGCGCGCGCGCCATGCAGCTGCTGTGGCCGCTCAAGCCCGCGCTCTACGGCTACACGCTGCCGATGATGCTGAGCCTGATCACGGCGCTGGCCTGGCAGGGCGACGGCATGCACCTGTTCCTGTCGATGTTCAGCCTGGCCTACCTGCTGTTCACGCTGCGCGTGGGCCAGCAGCAGCACCGGCTGCTCACCGACTCGCTGGTGCTGCGCTTCGAGAACGAGGCGCTGGCCGAGCGCCTGGGCGAGCAGATCGCCGCGGCCGAGCGCGCGAGCATCGAGAAGACCCGCTTCCTGGCCACCGCCAGCCACGACCTGCGCCAGCCGCTGCATGCCATTGCGCTGTTCGGCGCCGCGCTCGAGAACGAGCATCCCCAAAGCCGCAACGCACAGCGCCTGATGCGCGCGGTGAACGCGCTCGGCAGCTCGCTCGACACCATGCTCGACGTCTCGCGCCTCGATGCCGGCGTGGTCGAGCCGGCGCTCGAGCCGGTCTCGCTCGACGTGCTGTTCCGCGCGCTCAATCCCATGTTCGCGGCGCAGGCCGAGCAGCGCCAATTGCAGCTGCGGCTGCGCGCGAGCGGCCTGTGGGTGCGCAGCGATCCGCGGCTGCTGCACCGCATGCTGTCGAACCTGCTCGACAACGCGCTCAAGTACACGGCGCGCGGCGGCGTGTCGGTGCGCGCGCGCGTGCGGCGCAACGGCGACGGGCTCGGCGATTCGGTGTGGATCGAGGTGGTCGATTCGGGCATCGGCATCGCGCCGGGCCAGCTCGACCGCGTGTTCGAGGAGTTCTACCAGGTCGACAACCCCGGGCGCGAGCGCTCGCACGGGCTGGGCATCGGCCTGGCCATCGTGCGCCGCCTCTCGCGGCTGCTCGGCCATCCGGTGCAGCTGCGCTCGCGCGTGGGACGCGGCACGCGCTTTCGGCTCGTGCTGCCGCGCTGCGACGCGCAGGCCGCCGCCGGGCCCTGGGCCGTCCGCGCCGAAACCGCACCCGCCCCGGCGGCGCCGGTGCCGGGCCGCATCCTGCTGATCGACGACGACGCCGAGATCCGCGCGGCGATGACCGAGCTGCTGCAGGCCCACGGCATCGACCTGGAGGCCGTGGCCGGCGAGGCGGAAGCGGCCGCGCTGCTGGCATCGGGCCCGGCGCCCTTCCGCGCGCTGCTGTGCGACTACCGGCTCGCCAACGGCGACAACGGCCTCGACGTCGGCCAGCGCCTGCGCGCGCGCTTCGACCTCGCGGCGCCGCTGATGCTGGTGACCGGCGAGACCGCGCCCGAGCGGCTGCAGCGCGTGCGCGCCTCGGGCGTGCCGGTGCTGTTCAAGCCGGTGGAGGCCACGGCGCTGCTGCGCGCGCTGGCCGATCTCGCGCCCGGCGCCGCGCCCTGAGCCTGCGCGCAGGTCGCGGCCCCGGCCCCGGGGCACGTCCGGTTTTGGCCGACACGGCGCGCGCGGGGGCCGTGCTAAGGTCTTTCACGATGTCCAATCCCATCCGCAGCAACGATCCGCTGCCTCCTCCCCTGGGCCGGGACGCGGCCCTCTTCCTCGATTTCGACGGCACCCTGGTGGGCCTCGCGGCCACGCCCGAGGCGATCGAAGTCCCCCCTGCCCTGGTCGCGCTGCTCGGCGACCTCAAGGACCTGCTCGGCGGCGCCCTCGCCGTGGTGTCGGGCCGCCAGATCGACGTGCTCGACCGCTTCCTCGCGCCGCTGCGCCTGCCGGCCGCGGGCGAGCACGGCGTGCAGCGCCGCGATGCCAAGGGCGCGATGCAGGAACAGCATCCGCCCGACCTGGTGCCCGTGCTCGAGATCGCCAACGAGCTCGCGCGCGTGCACGAAGGCCTGCTGGTCGAGCGCAAGCATGCGGCCATCGCGCTGCACTACCGGCTCGCGCCGCAGCTCGAGGCCGTGTGCGGCGACGCCATGTCGCGCGCCATCGCCGAGCGGCCACAGCTCGAGCTGCTGCATGGCAAGTTCGTGTTCGAGGTCAAGCCCGCCGGCGTCAACAAGGGCATCGCCATCGACGCCTTCATGCACGAGGCGCCGTTCGCGGGCCGCGTGCCGGTGTTCGCGGGCGACGACACCACCGACGAGAGCGGCTTCGCCGTGGTGCAGCCGCGCGGCGGCGTCGGCATCAAGGTCGGCTCGGGTCCGAGCCTCGCGCAGCACCGGCTCGAATCGCCGCGCGCCGTCTACGAATGGCTGGTGCAGGCGCGCGACCAGCTCGCGAACGCGCCCTCCCCCGCTCCCGAAGAAGCTTCGCCAAGGAATCCCGCATGAGCGACACCCAGCAGGAAGAACAACAACAAGTCCCGGCCGGGCGGCACGACGATCCGCAAGCACGGCAGTTCCAGAAGGCGCCCGAGGACCGCGGCGGCGAAGCGGTGGCCGGCGCGGCCGGCCCCGACGACGATGCGCCGGTCGACGAACGCACGGCCGCCGCGCCCAAGCCGCGCGAGTTTCCGCGCCCGGCCGACTGCTCGCTCAACCTCGGCGTGATCGGCAACTGCGCCTTCAGCGCGCTGGTCGATGCGCGCGCACGCGTGGTCTGGTGCTGCCTGCCACGCTTCGACGGCGACCCGGTGTTCAACGCCCTGCTGCATCCGGGCGAAGGCGGCGCGGCCTGGGGCTTCGAGATCGAGGACTTCGCCGAGGCCAAGCAGTGGTACGAGCCGAACACCGCCGTGCTGCGCACCCAGCTGTTCGACAGCGCGGGCCAGGGCATCGAGATCACCGACTTCGCGCCGCGCTTCTACAGCCGCGCGCGCTACTTCCGCCCGCTGATGCTGGTGCGCCGCGTGCGCCCGATCGCCGGCGCGCCGCGCATGCGCGTGGCGCTCGACCCGCGCTTCCAGTGGGGCGCGACCGAGCCGGTCGAGGTCACGCGCGGCAGCAACCACATCCGCTACGTCGGCCCCGACGTCACGCTCAGGCTCAACACCGACGCCTCGATCTCGCACATCCTCGCGCGCCAGCCCTTCGTGGTCTCGCGCGAATACAACTTCATGTTCGGCGTCGACGAGACCCTGCTCGACGGCATCGCCGACACCGCGCGCCGCTTCGAGCAGGAGACCATCGCCTACTGGCGCGTCTGGTCGAAGCGGCTCGCGATCCCCTTCGAGTACCAGGACGCGGTGATCCGCGCGGCCATCACGCTGAAGATGTCGCTGTACGAGGACACCGGCGCCATCGTGGCCGCGATGACCACCAGCATCCCCGAGGCGCCCGACAGCCAGCGCAACTGGGACTACCGCTACTGCTGGCTGCGCGATGCCTTCTTCGTGGTGCGCGCGCTCAACTCGCTGAGCGAGGTCGGCACCATGGAGGACTACCTGCGCTGGCTCGGCAACGTGGTGATCGGCTCGCACGGCGAGCACATCCAGCCGCTGTACGGCATCGGCCTGGAGCGCGAGCTGCCCGAGTCCTTCGTCGAGACCCTGCCCGGCTACCGCGGCATGGGCCCGGTGCGCGTGGGCAACCAGGCGCAGGAGCACTTCCAGCACGACGTCTACGGCAACATCGTGCTGGGGGCCGCCCAGGCCTTCCACGACCACCGGCTGCTGCAGCGCGCGGGCGAGGCGGAGTTTCCGCACCTCGAGGCCGTGGGCGAGCGCGCGATCGCGGTCTACGGCACGCCCGACGCCGGCATGTGGGAGCTGCGCACCCGCGCGCGCGTGCACACCAGCTCGGCGCTGATGAGCTGGGCCGCCTGCGACCGGCTCGCGAAGATCGCGCGCGCGCTCGACAAGACCGCGCGCGCCGAGGCCGCCTCCTCGGGCAAGCCCGCGGAGAACCGCATCAACTTCGCCGAGCGCGCCGCCTACTGGCACGGCCATGCCTCGCGCATGCGCGAGGAGATCCTCGCCAAGTCGTGGAGCGAGGAGCGCCAGGCCTTCGCCGAGAGCTTCGGCGGCCGCGAGCTCGACGCCAGCATCCTGCTGATGGCCGAGGTGGGGCTGATCGACGCGCGCGATCCGCGCTTCGTCTCGACCGTCGACGCGATGGAGAAGTCGCTGTGCGACGGTCCCTACATGCGCCGCTACGAGGCGGCCGACGACTTCGGCAAGCCCGAGACCGCGTTCAACATCTGCACCTTCTGGCGCATCGACGCACTCGCCAAGATCGGCCGCAAGGCCGAGGCGCGCCAGATCTTCGAGACCATGCTGGCCGCGCGCAATCCGCTCGGGCTGCTGTCCGAGGACACGCATCCGGTCACGGGCGAGATGTGGGGCAACTTCCCGCAGACCTACTCGATGGTCGGCATCATCAACGCGGCGATGCGTCTGTCCGCCCCCTGGGACTCCGCCATATGAGCCGCCTCGTCGTCATCTCCAACCGCGTGGCCGACCCGCGCAAGCCCGCCGCCGGCGGCCTGGCCGTGGCGCTCGGCGAGAGCCTGCAGCAGTCGGGCGGCATGTGGTTCGGCTGGAGCGGCCAGATCGTCGAGGGCGGCCCGACCGGCGAGGGCGAGCTGCGGCGCCAGCAGGCCGGCAAGGTCACGCTGGCCACCATCGACCTGAGCCGCGAGGACCACGACAGCTACTACCTCGGCTACAGCAACGACGTGCTGTGGCCGGTGTTCCACGACCGGCTCGACCTGGCCCATTTCGACGCCAACTTCATCGGCGGCTACCGGCGCGTGAACCAGCTGTTCGCGCGCAAGCTGATGCCGCTGCTGAAGGACGACGACGTCATCTGGGTCCACGACTACCACCTGATCCCGCTGGCGGCCGAGCTGCGCGCCATGGGCTGCAAGCAGCGCATCGGCTTCTTCCTGCACATCCCGCTGCCGCCGCAGATCATCATGGCGGCGATCCCGCAGCACGAATGGCTGATGCGCTCGCTGTTCGCCTACGACCTGATCGGCTTCCAGGCCCAGCAGGACGTGCAGCACTTCGAGCACTACGTGCACAACGAGGCCAAGGGCGAGAGCCTGGGCGCAGAGATGTACCGCGCCTACGGCAACACGGTGCGCGCGGCGGCGTTCCCGATCGGCATCGACGTCGACGAGTTCGCGGCGCTCACCCATGCCAAGGAAGCGCGCGACATGTACGAGACCATGAAGCGCGAGTACTCGCAGCGCCGGCTGCTGCTGGGCATCGACCGGCTCGACTACTCCAAGGGCATCCCGAACCGGGTGCGCGCCTTCCGCGAGCTGCTGGCCCACTACCCCGAGAACCGGCGCAGCGCCACCTTGATCCAGATCGCCTCGCCCACGCGCGAGACGGTCGATGCCTATGCCGACATCCGGCGCGAGCTCGAGTCGCTGTGCGGCGCCATCAACGGCGACTACGGCGAGCTCGACTGGATGCCGGTGCGCTACATCCACCGCATGGTCGCGCGCAAGCGCGTGCCGGGCCTGTGCCGCGCCGCGGCCGTGGGCCTGGTGACGCCGCTGCGCGACGGCATGAACCTGGTCGCCAAGGAGTACGTGGCGGCGCAGGACCCGGCCGATCCCGGCGTGCTGGTGCTGTCGCGCTTCGCGGGCGCGGCCGAGCAGATGAAGGAAGCGCTGCTGGTCAATCCCTACGACACCCACGGCACGGCCGAGACGGTGCAGCAGGCGCTGCAGATGCCGCTGGAGGAACGGCGCGAGCGGCACCAGGCGCTGCTCTCGCGCATCCGCGAGCAGGACATCCACTGGTGGCGGCGCAGCTTCCTCGAGACGCTGCGCGAAGCGGCCAGCGTGCGCTGACGCGGCCGCTCACCAGCCGGTGAGCAGCTGCATCAGCCGCATCACCGGCCGCCGCGGCACGGCCCAGGCGGCCGACACCGGCTCGGCCGGCGGCTCGGCCCGCGCGGGCAACCGCCGCGCGACGGCGATCGGCGCATGGATGCGCAACTGCACCGGCGACAGCGCCGTCAGCTCGATCCAGCCGCCGTGCTCCACGCCATGCGTCTCGCCCTCGCCGAGCACCGTGTGCGCGGTCCACACGGCCTCGCCGATCCAGCGCGGCGGCGACGACACCCGCACGCGGCCCTCGGCCACCTGCAGCCAGGTGCCGGCGTCCACCGCCGTGCGGAAGGAATCGCCGGCTTCGAGGAAGACGGCATCGGGGGCTTGCGAGAGGGTGGTGATCATGGCGGTACCTCGGGTTCGGAAGTCGGTGAAGGAAGGGCTGGGCGCGCTTCGATCGTAGAAATTCCCCCGCCCGGAAAACAGGCACACGCCGACGCGATTCGCACCGGAACAGCCAGGGCCGGCGGCCATCTGTTATGGTCGTTTTCCCTCGCAACTGCATCTGTTTTCCAATGAACGATCGCGCGAGCATCGACGCCATGGACTCGCTACCGCTCTATCGGCAACTGGCGGCGCGCTACGTGGACGCGATCCACACCGGCTCGCTCAAGCAGGGCGACCGCCTGCCCTCCCTGCGCAGCCTGATGCGGCTGCACGCCATCAGCCTGTCGACCGCACTGCAACTGTGTCGCGCCATGGAGAGCGACGGCTGGGTCGAGGCGCGCGACCGCTCGGGCTACTTCGTGCGCCGGCCGCGCCGGCTCGCGATCGCGCCGATGGAGGAGCCGCTGACCGTGCTGCCGCCCGATCCGGCGCAGTACGTGGGCATCCATGCGCGCGTGTCCGACTTCGTGGTGCGCGGCCGCACGGCCGGCGACACGCTCAATTTCGCGATCGCGCGCGGCGCGCCGCAGCTCTATCCGGCCGAGGCGCTGCGCAACGCGATGACGCGCGCGCTGCGCCACAGGCCCGAGCTGCTGACCTCGGCCACGCCGCAGAAGGGCAATGCGCAGTTCCGCGCCGTGCTGGCCCAGCGCAGCCTGCGCATCGGCATGACGATCCCGCCCGACGAGGTGCTGGTCACCAACGGCTGCATCGAGGCACTGAACCTCGCGCTGCGCGCGGTCACGCAGCCCGGCGACACGGTGGCCGTGGAATCGCCCACCTTCTACGGCCTGCTGCAGGTGCTCGAGAGCCTGGGCCTGCGCGCGCTCGAGATCCCGACCAGCCCGCAGACCGGCATCTCGATCGAGGCGCTCGAGCTCGCGCTGCAGGCCTACGACAACGTGAAGGCCGTGGCCGTGGTGCCGCACCTGCAGAACCCGCTGGGCAGCGTGATGCCCGACGCGCACAAGCAGCGGCTCGCGCAGCTGTGCGAGCGCCACGGCATCCCGGTGATCGAGGACGACTCCTACAGCGAGTTGGTCGACAGCGAGACCCCGCTGCGCGCGCTCAAGTCCTGGGACCGCACGGGCAACGTCATCTACTGCGCCTCGCTGCACAAGATCCTGGCGCCCGGCCTGCGCCTGGGCTGGATCACGGCCGGGCGCTGGCATGCGCGCGTGGAGATGCTCAAGTACGCCCAGACCCGCAACAACGAGGACCTGGCCCAGCTCGCGGCCGGCGAATTCATGGGCACGGGCAGCTACGACCGCCACCTGCGCCGGCTGCGCGAGCACCTGGGCCGCCAGCGCGAGCAGACGGCCGAGGCGATCGCGAACTACTTCCCCGCCGGCACCCGGCTCAACCTGCCGCGCGGCGGGCTGCAGCTGTGGCTGGAGCTGCCCGAGCGCATCGGCGCCAACGCCCTGTTCGAGGCCGCGCTGGCCGAGCGCATCCAGATCGCGCCCGGCGCCATGTTCTCGAACTCGGGCCGCTTCGACCACTACCTGCGCATCAACTGCGGCTGGCCCTATTCGCCGGCCATCGATGCGGGGTTGAAGCGGCTCGGCGAGCTCGCGGCGCAGTGCTGCGCCGCGGCACGACGGGCCGCCTGAACAGCCCGGTGCTCAGGGCGCGATCGGCGTCAGCCCTGTCGCACCCTTCGCGGCATAGGCCGCGAACAGCGCGTTCGAGGCCGCGAGGTTCAGCCGCAGCTGCTGCTTGCCGACCGCCTTCGACTTGTAGCCGAACGACACCTCGCCGCCGCGTTCGATGAAGACGCGCTCGTAGTCGATGAACAGCGCGAAGTCGCCCACCGGGCTGAAGCTCAGCACGCGCGCATCGCCCAGGGTCTCGATCTTGTAGCTGCCCGTACCGACCGCGATGCAGTTGCGCGGCGAGCCGTTGATCACGCGCTGCTGGCATTGCAGGAAGGTCACGGCGTTGCTGCTGCCGCCCGCGAAGCTCGCGCGCATCAGGTAGTTGCCGGTGTAGTAGCCGGTGATGGTGGCCGCGGTGCCCAGCGGCGCGCCGCCGACCGTGCCCAGGTCGATCGAGGTGGCACCCCACCATTCGTTCTTCGGTCCGCTCTGGAAGCTGCCGTTGTCGCCGTCGAGGGTGCCCACGCCGAAGACGCAGGGCACGCCCGGGCTGCGCTGGATCAGCGTCTCGAGGGTCGCGACGCGCGCGGTGGCCGGCAGCGGGTTCGCCGCACAGGCCACGCTGCCCCGGGTGCTGTCGCCGCCTTGCGCGATGTCCGCCGGATAGAGCTGGACCTTCGCGTTGTCGCGCACGTCGTAGGCGATCGCGGTGGCGAGGTCCATGCTGCCTTGCAGGCGCAGCCGCGAGCCGGCCGGGAAGGTGGCGCTGCCGAGGTCGGCGCTGATCGCCGCCGCGCTGGCCTGCGGGCCCCAGTTGGCATAGCGCGATCCATAGGGACCGTTGCTGGTGTACGGGGAGGACTTGATGCGGTTCACCACGTCGGCCAGCTTCTGGCCCGAGATGTCGACATCGATGCGGCGCGAGCGGCTCACGCTCAGGCCGTCGCAGTAGTCCGAGATGTTGCGCCCGGCGGCGTCGCGCACGGTGGTCGTGTTCTTCGAGTCCGCGCACGCGAGCCAGCTGCGGCCGTTCCAGTGCAGGTCGCCGACCCGCGCCGGATCGCCGCCCGAGGCCCAGCGCGTGACCGTGCCGGCCACGCTGCGCTCGCGCTGGTCGCGAAAGTGCGTCAGCCCGTCCACCGGCGTGTTCTCCGCGACGGTCGAGACCAGCAGGCGGCGGCTCCAGTTGTTGCTGTCGGAGATGGTGAACCAGTCGAGGATGCCGGTCGCCGCGATGGCCTCGCCGGCGCCCACGGACGGTCCGGCGGCCAGCTTGGTGAGGCCCACGGCCACGCCGATGTTGGCCGGGCGCAGCTGGTTCTCCTGGGCGTTGGTCGCGTAGTAGGTCGACTGGCCCGCCATCAGGTCCTGGCACGGCTTGGTGCCGACGCCGCCCGCGCAACTGGCGCGCGAGAACTCCTGGTTCACGAGGTTGCGCACCGAGGTCAGCTTGTCGAGCAGCATGCGCTGCGTCTCGAGCGAGATGTCGCCCGCCGAGATGGTGCCGCCGCTGATGTCGGCGGTGCCGATGCTGTCGGCCAGCGTGCGGGAGATCGCCTGCGAGAAGGCGACCAGCGTCGCGGCCGTGGTGGCCGAGAGCAGGTCGCCGTTGGCGGTGTAGTCGTCGAACAGGCTGCCGCCCAGGCCGAGCTGCGCGCGCAGGTTGGCTTCGGCCTCGGCGGAGGTGGCGCCCGCGCCGGTGCCCAGGTAGTGCACGAGCGTGGTCAGCGGGCTCACGAGGCCCGGCTTGTCGGCCGGTGCCTTGAGCACGTAGGCGGTCTTCACCGGCCCGAGCTCGGCATCGACGGCGTCGGTGCCCACCAGCGCGACGACCGGGTACTTGCCGGCGTCCGCGGCATCGATCTCGAGCGTGACCTTGCCCGCCGTGTCGGTCCTGCCGCTGGGCTCGCCGCTGTCGAGCAGGCCGTTGTTGTTCTTGTCGAGGAAGACGTTGGCATTGCGCAGCACGCCATCGACCACCTTGACCTCGAGCTTCTGCGCGGCCGGCGGTGCGGGCGCCGGTGGCGGCGGCGCGACGCCGACGAAGGGAAAGCCACCACCGCCACCGCCGCCTCCACCCCCGCATGCCGCCAGCGCCAGCAACGCCGCGACGCTCGCCAGCGACATGCCCGAACGCGAGAACACCCTCTTGGAACCAGTCATGGGAACACTCCTTTTTTTGCGTCAACGAAGGTTCTCCATGAACCCCCTCGGCTCGAGTGTTCTGGCCCGCGCGCGGGCGCGCATCATCGAAATGAATGAGAGGCGGGTTGATGGCGCGAATTCATCGCGCGGGGCCGGTGCGGGTCCGGCCCGGTGCCGGCGGCGTTCAGTCGAGCAGCGCGAGCGCCGCGTAGTCGCCGATCTTGTCGCCCAGGCCCGCGCGCACCAGCTCGACGCCGCGCGTCAGCGGCAGCAGCCGGCCGTCGATCTGCGCCTGCAGCCGCGGCAGCAGGAAGTCGCTGTGGTGCAGGAACACGCTGCCGCCGAGGCTGATGCGCTGCAGGTCGAGCGTGGCGACCAGGTTGTAGAGCAGGCGGCCCATGACACGGCACAGCGCGTCGACCACCTCGAGCGCATGCCGCTCGCCGGCCGAGGCGGCGGCGAACAGGTCGGGCGCGGGCCGGCCGAAGCGGCGGTCGATGGAGTTGCCGGCCACCAGCGCCTCGACGTCGCCGATGTTGCCGCAGCCGCAGAGCGCGCCGCTGCCGTCGTCGGCCACGAAGCTGTGGCCCGCATGGCCCGCGTTGCCGTTCTTGCCGCGCAGCGCGCGGCCGTCCACGCACAGGCCCACGCCCACGCCGGTGCTCCAGGTGACGTAGGCGCAATGGTCGAAGCCCTGCAGCGCGCCCCAGTGGCGCTCGGCCTCGAGCGCGGCCACGGCGTCGTTCTCGACCCTCACCCAGCCGTAGCGCTGCGCGAGCGGCGCCTCGACCACCGCCGTCATCCAGTCGTTGGGCAGGCCGCGCGCCGGGCCGGCGATGCCGCCGCAGATGTTGGGCGTGGCGAGCTCGACCTTGCCGTCGCGCAGTTCGAAGGGGCCGGTCGATGACACGCCCACGCGCTCGATGCTCGCGGGGTCGACCTTCTGCTCGGCGCAGATGGCATCGATCATGCGGATGATCTGCAGCGCCACCGCGTCGTTGTCGCCGGTCTTCGCGGTGGGCTCGCTGCGCCGGCCGATCAGCGGTGCATCGCTCGACGCGGAAAGGCTCACGGCCACCTTGGTGCCACCGATATCGACGCAGGCTCTCATTGCGGTTGTCTTCTTTCGTGAAATCCGGCGTTGCCGGAGCTACAGCAGCCGCGCCACCAGCGCCGCGATCATGCTGAGCACCACCGTGCTCGCGATCGGCAGCTGCCATTCGCGGCCGAAGGCGCGGAACTCGAAATCGCCGGGCAGTCGTCCGAAGCCGAAGCGGCGCAGCCAGGCGGTCAGGCCGCTCATGAGCACCAGCGCCAGGACGACGACGATCAGCCAGCGAAGCATGAAACCAGTCTAGCCCTGGAGCACGGCCAGCGCTTGTCGGTGAAGTTCGGGTGTGGCCGCCGCGATCACGCGGCCGTCGGACTTCAGCCCCAGCGGCCGGCCTTCCCAGTCGGTGATCACGCCGCCCGCGGCCTCGATCAGCCCGGCCGGGCCGAGGTAGTCGTAGGGCTGCAGGCCGGTCTCGACCACCAGGTCGATGGTGCCGCCCGCGAGCTGGGCATAGCCGTAGCAGTCGCCGCCGAAGCGGCGCATCGCGCACTGGCGGCTCAGCCGGTCGAAGGCCTGCCAGTCGGCGGGCGCGAAGATGTCGGGCGAGGTGGTGACGATGCGCGCCTTGGCGACCTCGCCGCAGGCGCTCGCGTGCACCGGCTGGCCGTCGCGCGTGGCGCCCGCGCCGGCCTGGCCGATCCAGCGCTCCTTCAGCACCGGCATGTCGACCATGCCGAACACCACGCGCTCGCCCTGCAGCACGCCGATCAGCGTGCCCCACAGCGGCGAGCCGGTGATGAAGCTGCGGGTGCCGTCGATCGGGTCGAGCACCCAGACGCGCTCGGCCTCCAGGCGCTCGGCGCCGTGCTCCTCGCCGTAGATGCCGTCGGCCGGCGCGCGCTGCGCGAGCAGTTCGCGCATGGCGGTCTCGGCCGCGCGGTCGGCCAGCGTGACCGGGCTCTCGTCGGCCTTGGTGATGATGTCCAGCGGGGTGCGGAAATGGCGCATCGACTGGGCGGCGGCGGCGTCGGCCAGCGCCTGCGCGAGGCTCGGGAGATCGGCGTTGGAAGTGCTCATGGCAAAGGACTGCGGGCAAAGCGGCAGGGCGCCGCGAACCCCGGATTAGACCCGACCTTGCGCCGAGGTCCAGGCCGAACTTGGATCGGCCCGGGGTTTGACCGGCGCGACCCGCCGTCCTAGCATGGCCCGAAAATTGCCCAGCGGAGACGACATGACCAGCTTCCAGCCCCTGCGCCGCGCCCTGCTCGCGGCCCTGCTCGGCACCGCCGCCGCCCTCGCCCACGCCACCCCGTCGGAATCGGAGCACCGGCTGATCGACACGCTGATCCAGCGCGTGGCGAAGATGGGCTCGATGACCTTCCTGCGCAACGGCAGCGAGTACAACGCCACCGAGGCCGCCAAGCACATGCAGGCCAAGTACGAGCACTTCAAAAAGGAGATCGTGACCGCCGAGGACTTCATCGAGCGCTGCGCCACGCGCTCGGAGATGACCGGCCAGGCCTACCGCGTGAAGCTCGGCGGCGGCGCGATCAAGGAATCGGGCGAGTTCCTGCGCGCCGAGCTGCGCAGCCTGCGCGAGGAGGCGAAGAAGGGCGGCGCCAAGGCCGGCTGAGCGCGGCCGGTCAGCGCTGCTGGCCCCACTTGCGCACCGTCAGGCGCTCGAGCGTCTTGAAGCCCAGGCTCTCGACCAGCAGCCCGATCAGCACCACCATGACCAGGCCCGCGAACACACGGTCGGTGTAGAGCTCATTGCGGTTCTGGAAGATGTACCAGCCGAGCCCGCCCTTGCCCGAGGAAGCGCCGAACACCAGCTCGGCCGCGATCAGCGTGCGCCAGGCGAAGGCCCAGCCGATCTTGAGCCCCGAGAGGATCGACGGCAGCGCCGCCGGCACCAGGATCTGCAGCACGTAGCGCAGGCCCGTGAGGCCGTAGTTGCGCCCGGCCATGCGCAGGGTCTCGGGCACGCCCTGGAAGCCCGCATAGGTGTTGAGCGCCAGCGGCCACAGCACCGAATGGATCAGCACGAACACCAGGCTGCCGCGCCCCAGGCCGAACCACAGCAGCGCCAGCGGCAGCAGCGCGATCGCGGGCAGCGGGTTGAACATCGAGGTCAGCGTGTCCAGCAGGTCGCGGCCGATGCGCGTGGACACCGCGAGCGTGGTCAGCGCGAAGGCCAGCGCCACGCCCGCGAGGTAACCCTGCACCAGCACCGCGAGCGAGATGCGCACCTTCTCGAGCAGCTCGCCGCTGGCCAGGCCCTCGACCAGCGCGCGCGCGGTGGCGCTGAAGGTGGGCAGCAGCAGGTCGTTGTCCTGCCAGCGCGCCGCCAGTTCCCACAGCAGCGCGATCGCGACCAGGATCAGGCCCTTGCGCAGCCAGGCCTGCGAGGCCAGGCGCGCGCCCAGCGGCAGCCGGCGCTCGACCGGCAGCTCGGTGAAGGGCTCGAGCGTGCGCTCGTACTCGGGGCGCACGGGGGGAAGGATCGCGCTCATCGGCCGGCCTCGGTGTCGTGTTCTTCGTCGAACAGCATGTCGTGGATGCGTTTCGCGGTCTGCTGGAACTCGGTGCCGCCGAGGCTGTCGAGCGTGAAGCCGTGGCTGTTGATCTCGGCGCGCATGCGCCCGGGATGCGGCGACAGCAGCGCGATGCGGTTGCCCACCACCAGCGCCTCCTCGATCGAATGGGTAACGAACAGCAGCGTGAAGCGCACCTCGTCCCACAACGCCAGCAGCTCCTGCTGCATGCGCCGGCGCGTGAGCGCGTCGAGCGCGGCGAAGGGCTCGTCCATCAGCAGCACGCGCGGCTGCATCGCGAGCGCGCGCGCGATCGCCACGCGCTGCTTCATGCCGCCCGAGAGCTGGTGCGGATGCACGTCGGCGAATTTCGAGAGCCCCACCTTGTCGAGGTAGTGCAGCGCGCGCTCGGCCGCTTCCTTGCGGCCCAGCGTGCGCGAGGCCAGCAGCGGGAACATCACGTTCTGCCGGACGGTCTTCCACGGCGGCAGCTGGTCGAACTCCTGGAACACCACGATGCGGTCGGGCCCGGGCCGCAGCACGCGCTCGCCGGCCAGCCGGATCTCGCCCTCGACCGGCGCGATGAAGCCCGCGACCGATTTCAGCAGGGTCGACTTGCCGCAGCCCGAGGGGCCGAGCAGCACGAAGCGGTCGGCCTGGTGCACGTCGAAGCTCACGCGGTGCGTGGCGCGCACCACGCGCTCGGGCGTGCGGTACTCGAGACTGACACCGTCGACCTGCAGCAGCGCCGCCGCGGCCTCCTGCGCGCGCGCCTCGTCGCGTGCCAGCTCCGGGAAGGAGGACCCGGCCGCGGGCGCCACCCGCTGCCGGTGGGCCAGGGCATCGGCCCGCGAATCCAGCACCGCCGCCGTGCTCATCATCAGTTGCCCGAGGCGTTGTGCGCGTCGTCGAAGAAGTAGTCCTTCACCGAGGCCGGCTTGTTCTTGATCGCGCCCACGCGGTGCATGAAGTCGGCCAGCGCGTAGGTGTTCTGCGGCGTGGTCTTGAACTGCACCTCGGGGTTCCTGATGATCTTCAGCAGCAGCTCGCGGTCGAGCTTGGCGTTGCTGACCTTGAGGTAGATGTCGGCCGCCTTCTCGGGATTGGCGCTGACGAACTTCGCGGCCTCGTCGAGCGCATCGATGAAGGCCTTGTAGGTCTTGGGGTTCTCGTTGCGGAATTTCTCGGTGGCGTAGAGCACCGTGGCCGACGAGGGGCCGCCCAGCACCTGGTAGGAGTTCAGCACGATGTGCGCCGCGGGGTTGCCCGCGAGCTCCTGTTCCTGGAACGGCGGGTTGCCGAAGTGGGCCGTGATCTCGGTGCCGCCCTTGATGATGGCCGCGGCCGCGTCGGGATGCGGCAGCGCCACGCTGATCTTGTCGAGCTTGTTGAACTCCTTGTCGCCCCAGAGCTTGGCCGAGGCGAACTGCAGCACGCGCGACTGCACCGACACGCCGACCGCGGGCAGCGCGATGCGGTCCTTGTCCGTGAAGTCGGCGATGGTCTTCACGTTCGGGTTGTTGCTCACCAGGTAGTAGGGGAAGTTGCCCAGCGAGGCCACGCCCTTGACGTTCTGCTTGCCCTTGGTGCGGTCCCACAGCGTGAGGAGCGGGCCGACGCCGGCACCGGCGATCTCGATGTTGCCCGACAGCAGCGCGTCGTTGACCGCCGAGCCGCCCGAGAGCTTGACCCATTCGACCTTGGCGTCGACGCCCGCGGCCTTCGCGTGCTTCTCGATCAGCTTCTGTTCCTGCGCCACGTTGAGCAGCAGGTAGACGATGCCGAACTGCTCGGCGATGCGGATCTGGCCTTCGGCGTGCGCGGCGAGGCTGCCGGCCAGCAGGCCGAGGCCGGCGACGAGGGATGCGGCCTGGCGGGTGAAGCGGTTCATGGCGGGAAGGACTCCAAGGGAAGAAATTCGGGGTGCAGCGCTCCGCGCGGACCCGGCGTCGCCGGTCCGTCGAGGACGTTCGTCTGCGGAGGTGGTCGGTCTATCGGGGCTCGTCGCCCACGATGGTGGTGCGGTTGAGCCGGCGGCGCAGGTGGTCGGGCGTGCCCGCCGCCAGGTGCATCAGCGAGCGGTTGTCCCAGAACACGAGGTCATGGGGCGCCCACTGGTGGCGGTAGACGAATTCGGGCTTCACGCTGTGCGCGAACAGCTCGGACAGGAGTTCATCGCTTTCTTCCTTCGGCAGGCCGACGATGCGGGTGGTGAAGTGCTCGCTGACGAACAGCGCCTTGCGCCCGGTCTCGGGATGCGTGCGCACCACCGGCTGCACCGCGGGCGCGACCTGGTCGATCTGCGCCTGCGAGAGCTTGGGCCGCCACGGGTTCTTGGCGCGCAGTTCCTCGTACTTGGCGAGGTAGCTGTGCTCGGCCTTGAGCGGCAGGATGCGCTGCTGCAGGTCGCTCGGCAGCGCTTCCCAGGCCAGGTGCTGGTCGGCGAACAGCGTGTCGCCTCCTTCGCTCGGCAGTTCCTGCGCGTGCAGCAGGGAGCCGAGGCTGGGCTTGGGCTTGTAGGAGATGTCGGAATGCCAGTAGACGCCCGCGTCGCCGAGGCCGATGGGCTCGCCGTTCTCCTTGATGTTGGAGACGATGAGGATCTCGGGATGGTTCTTGAGCTGGAACTGGTGCAGGACGTGGATCTCGAGCGGGCCGAAGCGGCGGCTGAAGTCGATGTGCTGCTGGGGGGTGATCTGCTGGTTGCGGAAGACCAGGACGTGGTGGTCGAGGTGGGCGCGGTGGATGCGGGCGAAGTCTTCTTCCGGGATGGGGCGCGCGATGTCGAGGCCGATGACTTCGGCGCCTACGGGGGCGGGGAAGGGGCGGATCTCGAAGGATTGGGTGCGCTCGGGGACGAGGACTTGGCTCATGTGCCGCAATGTAGGCGGGGATGGGGGGTTGGGCAACGAACTCTTCGTTGAATGCTTATGACTGCTCTGGGTGGTTTTGGTTTTTCCTTCTCTGTTTTCTCTGCTTAGGCTGTCGGCCGGGTCTCGCCCCGGCGGGCGACCTACTTTCTTTTGCTTCGCCAAAAGAAAGTAGGCAAAGAAAAGGCGACCCC
>NZ_JBWKPN010000028.1:0-74988 GCF_059418265.1 Variovorax sp. GW821-FHT09B05 | reverse complement strand
CCCCGCAGCGAAATAAAGGAGGAGCCCGAAGGGCGGGGGACATTCGCGGAGGGGAGTACCCCGTCGGCGTGAGCCCGTCCCGATGCGTCGTGGTGTCGTCCCAACACGCGCATTCAACAAGGCTTGTCTTGATTGAAGAGCACACCCACAATCCGCCCCACCATGAAATTCACCCAAGCCATCGAAGCCGGCCTCACCGCCACCTGACACCGCCTTCGATCGCGTTCGGAAGGCGTTGCGCCTTCCGGTACTGAAAACCCCGGCAGGCCCGTCCTCCGGGGTTTTGTCTTTTCCGTCTCTCACTTCTTCATCGCCATGCGTACCTACGACAAGCTGATCGCCACGATTCGCCTCCGCCGGAGCGTGGCTTCCGTGCGCCCGGGCTCCGGCCGCCGCATCAGCAGATTGCACGACACCGTTCGTCGCTAGCCCTCAGGCGAATCCTTTCCGCCTGGGGGCCGGCACATGCCCACCAGGCTCTCGAAGCCGTGCTTCGAGCCAGAGAAAGAAAGATTCGCCATGACCCACACACCCAGGAACCTGCGCAACATCGGCATCATTGCCCACGTCGACGCCGGCAAGACCACCACCACCGAACGCATCCTGTTCTACGCGGGCGAGAACCATCGCATCGGCGACGTGAGCCGCGGCACCGCGCGCATGGACTTCGATGCGCAGGAGCGCAAGCGCGGTATCACCATCAGCAGCGCCGCCATCACGTTGCAGTGGAACGCGACCCAGATCAACCTGATCGACACGCCTGGCCACATCGATTTCAACATCGAGGTGAACCGCTCGCTGCGCGTGCTCGACGGGGCCGTGGTCGTGTTCGACGGCGTGGCCGGCGTGGAGCCGCAGACCGAGACCAACTGGCGCCTCGCGGACCGCTATCGCGTGCCGCGCATCGCCTTCGTCAACAAGCTCGACCGCCTGGGCGCGGACTTCCCGCGCGTGGTCGCGATGATGGAAGAACGCCTGGGCGTGAAGGCCGTGGCGGTGCAGTGGCCAATCGGCGCGGAAGGCGACTTCCGCGGCGTGGTCGACCTGTTGGGCCTGCGCGCGCTGGTCTGGGACCTCGACGATGCGAGCCGGCCGTACCGCGTGACCGAGGTGCCCGCCGAGCTGATGGCCACCGTGTTGCAACAGCGTGCGCGGCTGGTGGAGCTCGCCGTCGAGCAGGACGAGGCCGCGATGCTGGCCTACCTGAACGGCGGGGAGCTGTCGGCCGAGCTGCTGCGCGGCTGCATCCGCAAGGGCGTGCTGGCCGGTGCCTTCGTGCCCGTGCTCGCGGGTTCGGCCTTCCGCAACCGCGGCGTGGAACCGCTGCTCGACGCCATCGTCGACTGGCTGCCGAAGCCCGGCGAGGTGGCGCTGCCCTGCGATCCGCAGGCGCCGTTCGCGGCGCTGGCGTTCAAGGTGGCGAGCGACGACCACGGCGCGATGGTGTTCGTGCGTGTCTACAGCGGCCGGCTGCGGCGCGGCGACAGCATGCTCGACGCCACCACCGGCCGCATCGAACGCGCGGCGCGGCTGTACGAGGTGCAGGCGGGCGACCGCATCGAACGCGACGAACTGGTGGCCGGCGACATCGCCGGCATCGTCGGGCTGAAGGACACGCTGACCGGCCACACGCTGTGCGACCGGCAGCATCCGGTGCAGCTCGAACAGATCGGCGTGCCCGAGCCCGTGCTCCACGTCGCGATCGAGCCGAAGGCGCAGGCCGACCAGCAGGCGCTGGCGAAGGCACTGCAGGTGCTGCTGCGCGAGGACCCGAGCCTGCGGCTGCGGCAGGACGCCGAGTCGGGCCAGACCATCGTGTCGGGCATGGGCGAGCTGCAGCTCGAGGTCTCGATCGAGAAGCTGCGCGAACGCTTCGGCGTCGAAGTGTCGGTGGGACGGCCCCAGGTCGCCTGCCGCGAAACGGTAGCTAGAGAAACGGAGGTGCACCATGTGCACAGGAAACAGAACGGCGGCCAGGGCCAGTTCGCGGAGCTGAGGCTGCGCATCGCCCCGCGCGGGCGCGGCGAAGGCATCGCGTTCGAGAACCGGGTGGTGGGCGGCGCGATCCCGCGCGAGTTCATCCCCGCGATCGAGGCCGGCATCCGCCGTGCCGCGCAGTCGGGCGTGCTGGCCGGCTATCCCTGCGTGGACTTCGTGGCCACGCTGCTCGACGGCAGCCACCATGAACGCGACTCGTCGGCGATGGCCTTCGAGTTCGCGGCCGCCGCGGCCTTCCGCGAAGCGGCGGCGCAGGCCGGGCCGCAGTTGCTCGAGCCGGTGATGGCCGTGGAGGTGACCACGCCCGCCGAGCATGTGGGCGACTGCATCGGCGACCTGCACCGGCGGCGCGGCATGGTGCGCGGCCAGGCGATGCGCGGCAACGCGATCGTGGTCGAGGCCCATGTGCCGCTGGCGCGGATGTTCGGCTACATCGGCAACCTGCGCGCGCTGTCCTCGGGCCGCGCGCAGTACGCGATGCAGTTCGACCACTACGCCGCGGTGCCCGCGGGCGAAATGGCCGGCCTCGTGAAACGTTGACGGCCCCAGAGGGCGACCCGCGAGGGTCGCCCTTTTTTTGCTTATCTCAGGCCGCGATGCCCTTGTTGGGATTGAGCAGGAACTTCTCGCCCGTCGCCTGTTTGCCGTAGACGCCGATCGCATCGAGCTGCAGCGCTTCGGTCAGCGAGACCTCGCGCGTGTAGCGGCTCGCGAAGGTGGTCTTGAGCTCGGCCACCACGCGTGCGCGCAGCCGCTGCGTGCCTTCGGCACCGAGCTTCTGCAGGAACGGGAACAGCAGCCAGCCGCCCATGCCCCAGGCCATGCCGAAGTTGCGCACGAACTCGGTCGGGCCGCGGTCCAGGCCGCCGTAGATGTAGACCTGCTTGTGCGTGGTCGAGCCGTAGCGGCTGTATTCCTTGGCGGTGCGGTTGAGCGCCGCTTCCATGCAGCCGAGGATCTGGCCCGCGAGCTTGCCGCCGCCGGTGGCGTCGAAGGCCAGGGTGGCGCCGGTCTCGACCAGGGCCTGCGTGAGATCGTCGAGGAAGGTGGGCGAGGCGGCGTTGCAGACGTACTTGGCGCCGAGGCCGCGCAGCAGCGCTTCCTGCTCGGGCTTGCGCACGATGTTGACGAGCGCGATGCCGTCTTTCTGGCAGATCTTGTTGAGCATCTGGCCGAGGTTGGAGGCGGCTGCCGTGTGGACCAGCGCGGTGTGGCCTTCGCGCTTCATGGTCTCGACCATGCCGAGCGAGGTCAGCGGATTGACGAAGCACGATGCGCCATCGGCCGGCGCGGTGCCTTCGGG
This sequence comes from Variovorax sp. GW821-FHT09B05, assembly GCF_059418265.1. NCBI lineage: Bacteria > Pseudomonadati > Pseudomonadota > Betaproteobacteria > Burkholderiales > Comamonadaceae > Variovorax > Variovorax sp. GW821-FHT09B05. The sequence goes on along the minus strand of NZ_JBWKPN010000028.1, from coordinate 71,687 downwards.
CAGCTCGAGGCATTGCGCGACGGCCACCGCGCGGTACTGCGAGTACATGGCGCCGCCGATCGCGGCCACGGTCTTGCCGAGCAGCGCCTGTGCCTCGGGCGACGAACCGGCCTTCACGACCGTGCCCGCGCCCTCGTTGCCCACGGGCATCGACTGGTCGAGCCGGCCCGCCATCGCGGGGCGCGCGCGCTCGGGCACGGTGGCGGTGACGACCGGGCGCTCGGCGCTGCCCGAGGCCTTGGCGGTCGCCATGTCGGCGGCGCCGAACAGCAGGCCGAGGTCCGAGGGATTCATCGGCGAAGCCTCGACGCGGATCACGACCTCGTGGGCCTGCGGTTCGGGGATGGGTTCGTCGTGCAGCGAGAGCTCGAGCTCGCCGTTCGAACGGACGAGGGAACGCAGTTGGAGTGCCATGGCGGATGCCCCTTGTGAAGCGGATGAAGCGTGTGCGGAAGGTGGGTGCGACCGGCCGCCGGGGGCCGGCGCGGGCCAGTATAGGAGCGGGCCGCGAAGCCTGCTGGCGCCTTCAGGACAGCCCCGGAACCACCGGTGTCGCGGGTGCCTGGGCCAGCGCGTGGCGCATCTTCTCGGGGTCCACGCGCTCGATGTAGCGCGGGATGTTGCGCCACAGCGTGTGGTAGCCGTAGCCGCCGCGCAGCATCTCCTGGCGCGCGGCCTCCTTGTCCCAGCCCTGCAGCGCCATGCGGTAGACGGCGGAGACGACGCCGGTGCGGTCGGCGCCGTGCATGCAGTGGATCAGCACCGGCCCGTGCCGCTCGGCGTCGAGGATCGCGTGCAGCGCGCGCTGCACCTTCGCGTCGTCGATGTCCCAGGTGTTGATCGGCACGCGCACCAGCCGCATGCCATGGCCCGCGAACACCTTGCGGTCGTCGTTGAAGGAACGCAGGCTGACCACGGTGCGGATGCCGAGCGACTGCAGCGCGGCCACGTCCTTCGCGCGCGGCTGGGCGCTGCGGTAGAGCGTGGGCGTGAGGCGATGCAGGTTCTCCACGCCCAGCGCATCGAGCGGATCGGCCCAGTGGTCGGGCCGCTCCACGGGCGCGGCCTGCGCCTCGCGCTGCGCCCGCCGGGCCTCGCGCATGCGGCGCACGATGTTCGCGCGGCTCATCGGCGCGGCCAGTGCCGGCGCACCAGGATCAGCGCGGCGACCGCGAGGCCGCCCCAGTAATCGACCGGCGCGCCCCACATCCAGTGCTTGTGCCAGAAGGCCTTGGTGGGGTTGAAGTTGTCCCAGCCGAAGGCCGGGTTGATGAGGAACCAGAGGAAGTCCTCGCAGACCCAGAACACGATCAGGCCCGCGAGCGCGAGGCCCCAGTCGCGCAGCTTCCAGCGGCCCGAGAAGGCCAGCGGCGAGAAGAACACCAGCGCCATGAAGGTGAAGACCCAGGCGTGGTAGCCGGTCATCGCGCGGCCGCCCCAGAAGATGTCGAGCCAGATGCTGTTCTCGATGCGCCAGGTCGGCAGCGAGGTGGCCCAGCCGGCGCCGCCCTCGATCTGGATCTCGGCATTGGCGAAGAAGAAGGCCATGGTGACGACCCAGGCCAGGTACACGAGGGTGCGGCCCACGGTGGGCTTGTCTTCGTTTCTCCAGCTCATGCCGAGGGCCCCAGCACGCGATCGAGCACCGCGCGCGCGGCCCGTGGCTTGCCCAGCGCCTTGCTGCGCTGGGCCATGTGGGCGAGCTTGGCCGGATCGGCCATCAGCCGCGCGACCTTGTACTCGAGGCCGATGGCGTCGTAGGCGAGCCAGCCCGCGCCTTCCTCCATCAGGAAGCCGGCGTTGTGCTCCTCCTGGCCGGGGATCGGCGAGATCAGCAGCATGGGCTTGCCGAGCGCGAGGCATTCGGAGACCGTGAGGCCGCCGGGCTTGGTGACGACGAGGTCGGACGCGGCCATGAGCTTGTGCATCTCGTTGGTGAAACCCACGGCCACCACGCGGCCCGGATGGCGCGCCGCGAGGGCCTGCAGCCGGCCGTGCATCTCGGCATTGCGGCCGGCCACGGCGATCACCTGGAAGCGGCCGCCGGGTTCGTCGCCGGCGCCGAGCGCGAGCACGCGCTCGACCATGCTCGAGAGATCGCCCACGCCGGCGCCGCCCGAGACCATCAGCAGCACGGGCCGCGCGGGATCGAGGCCGAGCGCGGCGGCGCAGGCGTCGCGCTCCAGCGCATCGGGTTCGGAGAAGGCGGGCATGACGGGAATGCCGGTGACGTGGATGCGCTCGGGCGGAATGCCGCGCGCGCGCAACCTGAACGCGACCTCCTCGGTGGCCGCGAGGTAGCCGGTCATGCCCGGCACCAGCCACATGTTGTGCAGGTCGTAGTCGGTGACCTGCAGCCACACCGGATACTCGATGCGCCCGCGGTTACGCTCGCGCATCAGCAGCTCGGCCGGCAGGAAGTGGGTGCAGATCACCGCATCGGGCTTCTCGCGCCGGATCTCGCGCACCAGCGCGACGGTGCTCAGCCGCTCGATGCCGCGGCGCATGCGCTGCGAGGGCGCGTGGTGCGGCGTGACGTCGGTGCGCTGGTGCAAGTACGACCAGAGCTCGGGTGCGCGGTTCACGAGCTGGATGTACCAGTCGGTGTAGACCTTGCGAAAGCCCGCGGGCACGTGGGCCATGGCGTCGATGTGGACCGCCGGGCAGGGCGGGCTGAGGGATTGGGCGGTGGCGGCGAGGGCCTGGGCGGCCCGCACGTGGCCGTTGCCCGCGCTCACGCTGAGGATCAGGAGTTTGGTCATGTGTTCGGCGGTCTGCGCGGATTATGGCTAGGGCTTGTGGCAGTGCGGGGATCGGGTTCGAGGCGTTGGGGGAGGGCTCACTGACGGGCGTTCCACGGTTCGGGACGGGCTCACGCCGACGGGGTACTCCCCTCCGCGAATGTCCCCCGCCTTCGGCTCCTCCTTTATTTCGCTGCGGGGAGTACCCCATCGGCGTGAGCCGGGACGCAATCGTTGTTGAACCGCCGGCACCACCGCAGCGCCTCTCGTGGACAGGGTATCGGGTGCTTCCCGCAGCGAAATAAAGGAGGAGCCCGAAGGGCGGGGGACATTCGCGGAGGGAAGTACCCGATGCCCTGTGCACGCGCCCCCGCCCCAAACAAACCGATCAGAGCGGCGCCCGAGAAGTCACCAACCGCCCAACGCCAGAAGCGGCAAGTCCACGTATCCCTTCGAAACTGCTTTCACGAACGATCCGCCCGTTCTCATACACGGTCTCGAGCAGATCCACCTGCCCAGACTCCAGAACTTGCTCGGCACGCTGCGTGCGCACTTCGCCATCGGCAGAGGCAGCCAGCACCAGCCGCCCCTTCTTCGAGGTCTTGCTCGTGTCGCCCACGGGTGCCTTGTAGACGTCGCGCCATTCGCCGTCGACCTGCATCGCCGAGCACTTCATCGCCCATTGCATGGTGTCGCGGTTCACCTGCTGCAGCAGCCCGCCGCCCATGCCGAAGGCGATGTTCTCGGCCGAGAAGCCGTTGTGGAAGAAATTGGACAGGCACAGCCGCAATGAATCGAGCGTCACCCCGTCGCCCTGGATGATGCGCACGTTGTTCAGCACCCGGAAGCCCTTGGCATTGGTGGTCGTGCCGAAGCGCTCGGCCAGGATCTGCGCCACCTTCAGCGTCGTCTCGGCCGGGTCGCCCGAGTCGGGGCGCACCACCAGCGTCGCGCCCGAGCGGATCACCTGCTCGCGCAGCGCATCGCCCCACAGGCGGGCGCAGGCGTTGAAGATGTCGTAGCTGTCGCTCACCACCGCGAAGATTGCGCCCGGCTTGCCGAACTGCGCCACCATGTTGCGATAGGCATCGGCCTCGTGCTCGCGGCCCCAGCCCGTGATGGTGCTGTGCTCGGCCGCCGGGATCGAGAAGCCCGCCACGTCGCAGTCGTAGTAGCGGCGCGCGGCCAATAATGCGCTCAGCGTGTCGGTGCCCATGAAGTTGACCAGGTGCGCCATGCCGCCGAGCGCCGCCGACTCGAGGCTCGAGACCCCGCGCGCGCCGAAGTCGTGCAGCTTGAACGCGATCTGGCCCTGCGGATCGTCGCAGGTGGCCTCGAGGTAGCGCAGCAGGGTGGTCTTGGCCGCGGCCGAGACCGTGGCCACCGTGGTCGGATACCAGATCGCACGCAGCAGCTCGGTCTCGAGGAAGCTCGTGACCCAGAAGAACTCGGGGTCGGTGTTCTCGATCGTCGCGAGCACGTTGTGCACCGGCAGCACGCTGCCCTCGGGCACCGCGCGGATGCGCACCGGCATCAGCCCGCCGTGCTTCTCGATCAGCCGCAGCCAGCCTTCGCGGTTGAAGGGCTCGCCGTGCACCGCCATCAGCGCGGCGGCCTCGTCCACGTCGTCGCGCGTCACCGGCGTCTGCAGATATTCGCGCAGATAGGCCTGCAGCCCGAAGAACAGCGAATGGCTGAAGAGCCCGCCGCGCGACTCGATGTAGCTGAACACCGTCTGCGTGCCGGGCGGGTATTGCATCCAGTGCGACACCTTGTAGGAGTCGGTGCGCAGCAGCAGGTTGCTGCCGAGGGAGGGAGAGAGCGTGCGGTTCATGTGAAAGCTCCTTTCACGGTGGCACCCGTCAACCGGGGCCGTACTTGCTGACAAGGCCCGGGGCGAGTTCTCTCAGGACTTGCCCAGGCCACCCAGGAAATGATTGGCGATGAAGAAGTGGTCTTCGTAGACCCGCTCCTGCATGCCGAGGAATTCGGCGATCGGCACCCAGCGCACCGCGGCCGCGTCGTCGTCGGCGCGCACGTCCGACAGGCCCGCCCACTGGTTGTGCGCGAGCTCGAAGAAGAAGCCGTGCGTGATGGTGCGGCCGCGCTGCGAGCGCTCGGGCGCGTCGAACACGTGGCTGCCCTTCATGCTGCCGTGGAGCACGGGCACCGGCACCTTGAGGCGCGTCTCCTCCTTGAGTTCGCGCACCGCGGCATCGAGCAGCCGCTCCTGCTGGCCCACGAAGCCGCCGGGCAGCGCCCAGGTGCCGCGCCCCGGATGGAACTTGCGCTGCACCATCAGGATGTGGCCGGCCTCGACCACCACCGCGTCGACCGTGGTGTAGATCGGCGGGAAGTCGCTGCCCGCATAGCGGTACTTGTCGCGGTAGTCGGCGAGGAAGGCGCGCTCCTCGCAGAGCTCGGCATAGTCGGCCGTCGAGGTGAAGCGTTCGAGAAAGGCCGCGCTGCCCTCGGGCAGGTCGGCGCGCGCGAGCTGGCCGCGGTTCTCGGGATCGAAGTAGAGGTTTCGCACGTCGGTGGCGTTGAGGCTCTCGACGTTGTGCTGGCCCACGAACTCCCAGTGCGGGAACAGCTTGAGGTAGTAGCTGGAGGCGTCCTTCAGATGCCCCACCAGCGCGACCCGGGCCTGCGCGGGCGCGAGGCCGTCCTGCAGGATCAGCCGCTCGACCGCCGACTGGATCGACGCGATCCACAGCTGGTCGTTGTAGGGCGAATCGCCGACGCCGACCACGCTCACGCGCATCTGGTCGCCGCCGCGCAGGCAGGCGCGCACCATGCGTTCGCGTTCGTCGAAGGTGAAGGGGTTCTTGACGCTGCGCGGCGTGCGGTCGGAGCCGACCACCACGATCACGCGATCGGCCGCGCGGGCGGCTTCCTCGATGAGTCTCTGGTGACCGAAGTGGACGGGCTGGAAGCGCCCGATGACGATGGCGTAGTGGTACTTGCGTGTGGTGCTCATTTGGGAATCCCCCAAAAAGGGCGCGATCAACTCGCGCTTGCCGCCACGATAGCACCGGCCTCGCATGCGGCGCAAGCCGGACAAAAGGCTTACGCCCTGCGCGCTGGCGATAATCGGCCATGCCCGCGCCTCCTCCCTCCAACGGTCCGTCCTCCTTTCGCCGCGCACCCGCGCCGCAGTCCGCGCAGGCCTCGGCCGACGGCCCCATGCGGCTCAACAAGCGCATGGCCGAACTCAAGATCTGCTCGCGCCGCGAGGCCGACGAATGGATCGCCAACGGCTGGGTCAAGGTCAACGGCAAGCCGGCCGAGATGGGCGTCAAGGTCACGCCCGCCGACCGCATCGAGATCGACAAGGCGGCCAAGGGCCAGCAGGCCAACCAGGTCACCATCCTCATCAACAAGCCCATCGGCTACGTCAGCAGCCAGGCCGAGGACGGCCACGAGCCCGCTGTCACGCTGTTCACGCCCGCCAACCGCTGGGCCGAGGACAACGCGCGCTTCTTCTTCAACCCGCAGCAGCTGCGCGGCCTCGCGCCCTGCGGTCGGCTCGACATCGATTCCATCGGCCTGCTGGTGATGACGCAGGACGGCCGCGTCGCGCGCCAGCTGATCGGCGAGGACTCGACGATGGAGAAGGAGTACCTGGTGCGCGTGGCCTACCACGGCCTGGGCCAGCCCGCGCCCACCGGCCAACTGGTGCGCATGGACGACGACGACCCGGTCACGACCAACGTGCAGGCCGTGTTCCCGCCCGCGATGCTCGCCAAGCTGCGCCATGGCCTGAGCCTCGACGGCCAGGCGCTCAAGCCCGCGCGCGTCGAATGGCAGAACCCCGAGCAGCTGCGCTTCGTGCTGACCGAAGGCAAGAAGCGCCAGATCCGCCGCATGTGCGAGCTGGTCGGCCTCAAGGTGGTGGGCCTCAAGCGCGTGCGCATCGGCAAGGTCATGCTCGGCAACCTGCCGCTGGGTCAATGGCGCTACCTGGCACCGCACGAGAAGTTCTGAGCCTGCGCGCGCTGAACCGCGCCACGCTGGCGCGGCAGATGCTGCTGGCGCGCCAGCGCCTGCCGGTGGCGCAGGCCATCGAGCGCCTCGCGGGCCTGCAGGCGCAGGCACCCAATCCGCCCTATGTCGGCCTCTGGAGCCGGCTCGAGGAGTTCCCGCGCGAAGCCCTGACCGAGGCACTGCGCCGGCGCCGCGTGGTGCGCCTGTCGATGATGCGCGCGACCCTGCACCTGGTGAGCGCGCGCGATGCGCTGGCCTGGCGGCCGCTGCTCGATGCGGCGCACCAGCGCGGTTTGCTGGGCAACCACAAGCGCGCGCTCGAGGGCGTCGAGCGCGCCGAGGCGCTGGCCATGGGGCGCGCACTGCTCGACGAGCGTGCGCGCACCAGCACCGAGCTCGGCCAGGCCTTGCTCGAACGCTGGCCGCACAGCGAGCCGGCCTCGCTCGCCGGGCTGATCCGCAACAACCTGCCGCTGGTGCACCTGCCGCCCGCGGGCAGCTGGAATTCGCACCAGAACGCGCTGCTGCAGTGGCTCGGCACCTGGCTCGGCAAGGAGGAAGAAGAGCAGGGCGCAGCCACGCAGGACGACCTGCTGCTGCGCTACCTCGCCGCCTTCGGCCCCGCGACCCTGGCCGATGCGGGCGCGTGGTCGGGCCTCACGGGCTGGAAGGCCGTGGCCGAGCGTCTCGGCGCGCGGTTGCACCGCTTCGAGGGCCCGCAGGGCGAAACGCTGTTCGACCTGCCGCGCGCGCCGCGTCCCGACGAAGCGACGCCCGCGCCGCCGCGCCTGCTCGCCGAGTGGGACAGCCTGCTGCTCGCGCACGACGACCGCGGCCGCGTGCTCGACGAGGCGCATCGCCCGCGCGTGTTCACCATCAACGGCATCGTGCGCGGCACGGTGCTGATCGACGGCTTCGTCGCGGGCACCTGGAAGATCGAGCGTGCGAAGGGCGCCGCCACCGCCGTGCTCGAACCCTTCGCGCGCTGGCCCTCGGCCGGGCGCGAGGGCGCCGAGCAGGAGGCGCTGCGCCTTTTGGCCTTCACCGCCGACGCGCCCGGCGAGCGCCATGCGGTGCGCGTCGCGCGGCCCGCTGCCTGAGCGGCGCCTGACCCCTCGGGCGGTACGGCGCCTAAGCACCGTCTAAGTATTCGCCCTTAGTCTGCGCCGTGGCGCAGGCACTACCGATCATCCCGTTCGCGTGCTACCTTGCGGCCCGGACCCGACGCCCCCTGGCGCACGGCCGTGCCGCAAGGCGGTGCGGCGCTTTCTGCGTGATATGAGGAGTCGCTGCGATGCGCGTTCTGCTGGTGGAAGACGATGAAATGATCGGGCGCAGCCTGAAACAGGCGCTCGAGGGCGCGGGCTGGTCGGCCGACTGGGTGCGCGACGGCGAGCTCGCGCAGAGCGCGCTCGGCGACGGCGGCTACACCTGCGTGCTGCTCGACCTGGGCCTGCCGCGCCAGGACGGCACCGAGGTGCTGCGCCGCGCGCGCGAACGCGGCGATGCCACGCCGGTGCTGGTGCTCACGGCGCGCGACGGCCTCGACGACCGCATCCACAGCCTCGACCTCGGCGCCGACGACTACCTGCTCAAGCCCTTCGAATTCCGCGAGCTGCTCGCGCGCATGCGTGCCATCGTGCGCCGCCGCGACGGCGCCGCGCATTCGCTGGTGGGCAGCGGCGCGCTGCAGCTCGACCTCACGACGCGCGAGGTGGTGGTCAACGGCAACCGCGAGGCCCTGACCGCGCGCGAGTTCGCGCTGCTGCATGCGCTGCTCGAACGCCCGGGCGCGATCCTCTCGCGCGAGCAGCTCGAGAACCGCATCTACGGCTGGGGCGAAGAGGTCACGAGCAACGCGATCGACGTGCTGATCCACGGCATGCGCCGCAAGCTCGGCGCCGAGTCGATCCGCAACGTGCGCGGTCTCGGCTGGCGCGTCGCCGCGTGACGGCGGACAAGGGCGGCTGGCGCCGGCCGCGTTCGCTGCGCACCCAACTGCTGCTGTGGCTCATCACGCTGCATCTCGCGGCGGCGGTGCTCACGGCCTGGTTCTCGTTCCTGGCCTACGGCAACCTGGTGCACAACGCGCTCGACGACCAGATGCGGCTGGTGGCCGAGTCGTACGCGGGCGGCGACCAGTCGCGCACGCCGCGCCTGCTGAACAGCGATGCCGTGCTCGAGCACGGCGCCTTCGTCGTACAGATCTGGAGCCCCGACGGCAGCCGGCTGCTCAGCAGCTCCTGGCCCGACCTGCCGATGCCGCTGCAGCCGCGCCCGGGCTTCGGCGACCTGCGCACCGGGCCGCAGCCCTGGGCCCACTGGCGCGCCTTCACGGCCGAGCCCGGCACGCATGCCGACCAGCGGCGCGTGCAGGTGCTGCAGAACGAGGACTACCGGCGCCAGCGCGCCCTGCGCCGCGCGCTGCTCGAGGGCCTGCCGATCACGCTGCTGCTGCCGGTGGCGCTGCTCGCGCTGTGGCTGATCGTCTCGGCCGCCTCGCGCTCGCTGCGCGCGGTGGCGCGCGACGTGGCCTCGCAGGACGAGCGCAGTCCCACCGACCTGCCGCTGGCGCGCGTGCCCGACGAGATCGCGCCGCTGGTCGCCTCCTTCAACCACCTGCTGGGCCGCGTGCGCAGCGCCTTCGCCACGCAGCGCCGCTTCGTGCAGGACGCCGCGCACGAGCTGCGCACGCCGATGGCCGCGATCGGCCTGCAGATCGAGAACCTGCGCTCGCACATCCCGGCCGGCGAAGCCACCGAGCGCTTCAACCAGCTCGAGGCCGGCGTGACGCGCGCCAAGCACCTGATCGAGCAACTGCTGAGCCTCTCGCGCCAGGACGCGCCGCGCCGCGCGACGGCGCGCGAGGCGGTCGACATCGAGGTGCTGCTGCGCGAGAGCGTGAGCCAGCTCATGGTGCTGGCCGATGCGCGCCAGGTCGACGTGGGCTTCGAGGGCAGCATCGCGCCCGTGGTGTTCGCGCCCGCGGCCGAGCTGCGCAGCGTGTTCGACAACCTGATCGACAACGCGCTGCGCTATGCGCCCGAGGGCGGCGTGGTCGACGTGAAGCTGCATGCGGTGAGCGGCCACGGCGTGGTGGATGTGCTCGACAACGGGCCGGGCATTCCGGCCGATGCGATGGCGCGCGTGTTCGACCGCTTCTTCCGCGTGCCGGGCGCGGCCGCCGGCGGCAGCGGGCTCGGGCTCGCGATCGCGCGCACCGCGGCCGAGCGCAACGGGCTGCGCATCGAGCTCAGCAACCGCGAGGACGGGCGCGGCCTGCGCGCGCGCGTGCACCTGCCGGCCGAGCCCGAGCCGGAAAAGTCGTAGCGAGCCCTCACGCGGCGCGAAGTTTTTGCTCAGCCCCCCCTGAGAGTCGCGGCCTAGAGTGAATCTCCAGGGCCGAGGGGCCGCATGTCGCGGCCATCGCGAGCCCGCTCTCAAGGAGTTCGCCATGCAGATCGCATTCTTCTCTTCGCGCCGGCTCGCCCTCATCGCGGCCGCCGGCGCCGTGGTGGCGCTGGCCCCGATGGTGGCCGCGCAGGCCGACGAGGCCGACGGTTCGGAGCACGTGCTGCAGTTCCAGTCGCAGCGCTCGCGCGCCGATCTCGCGCGCGACGCGGCCGAGGCCACGCAGACCGCGACCGCTTCGCCGATGGTGTCGCAGGAGACCGCGCCGCCGATGGAGCGCGCGCAGCCCGGGCTCACGCGCGACAGCGTCAGCGCGCTCGCGGCGCAGGCTGAGCGCGAGGGACGCATTCCGTACGGCGAGATGGGCGCGGCCGGCGAATGAATGCCTTCGTGCCACCTTCAGCGGCCGATTTAGGAAGTTCGTTGAACGTCGGCGAAGAAGCGCGCAACGCCCGCTAAGGCTCGCGTAACTCTTTACTCACGCTGCCCTCAGTCGGCCTGCCTAGAGTGCGTTCAGGCCTGCCGCGCGCCCGTCGGCGCCGGCACGAGGCCGGGGACAACCTGTGACCAGGAGAACACGCATGCGCACTTCTTTCAAGCTTCTCGCCGTCGCCTCCTTCGCCGCGCTCGCGGCGACGGGCGCCATCACCGCATCGGCCCAGGAAAAGATGGACGGTTCGGACTACCACCCGCTGCAGATGAATTCGCCCGCCAGCGCCGAGATCCAGGCCGCGGCCATGGCCGCGGCGCGCCCGAGCGGCACCGAGTCCATCGGCCAATCGACCAGCGCACCCGCGATGAACTCGGTGACGCCGGTGTCGGACATCCAGGCCGGCGCCTACGCGGCTTCGCACCCGAGCGGCACCGAGTCGATCGGCCAGTCGACCTCGGCACCGCTGGTGAAGTCGGCCACCGGCAGCTGAGCGACCCGCGCCTCGGCGCCATGAAAAAAAGGGGAGGCAGCGATGCCTCCCCTTTTTTTCGTTGGCGCGGTGCGCGTCGTTCAGAGCGCGCTGTCGCTGCCGCTTCCGCTGCCACCGTTGCCGCGCAGCCGCAGCCCGCGGTAGATCAGCGCGCCGATCACGGCGCCCACGATCGGCGCGACCCAGAACAGCCACAGCTGCTCGATCGCATAGCTCGGGCCGAACAGCGCCACGCCGGTGCTGCGCGCCGGGTTCACCGAGGTGTTGGTGACGGGGATCGAGATCAGGTGGATCAGCGTGAGGCACAGGCCGATGGTCAGGCCCGCGAAGTTCTGCGCCGCGCGGCGGCCGGTGGCGCCGAGGATCACGACCAGGAACACGGCCGTGAGCACCACCTCGATCAGCAGCGCCGACATCAGGTTGTAGCCGCCGGGCGAATGCTCGCCGTAGCCGTTGGTGGCGAAGCCGCCGAGCTGCGCGCCGGCCTTGCCGGTGGCGATCAGGTAGAGCAGGCCGCCGGCGACGATCGCGCCCAGCAGCTGCGCCACGATGTAGGCCGCGAGCTGCGTCGGGTTGAAGCGTCCGGCCGCGGCGAGGCCGATCGAGACCGCGGGGTTGAAGTGGCCGCCCGAGATCGGGCCGAGCGCATAGGCACCGGTCAGCACCGTGAGGCCGAAGGCCAGCGCGACGCCCGCGAAGCCGATGCCCAGTTCCGGGAAGCCCGCCGCGAGCACCGCGCTGCCGCAGCCGCCGAAGGTGAGCCAGAAGGTGCCGATGAATTCGGCAGCCCATTTCTGCGGTGCACTGAAGTCCCTGCGTTCCATGTTCGATTTCCTCTCTCTGATGTTCTCGATGTCAACGAAAACGCCGGGGCGAAACCCGGCGCGCGCGGATTCTGGAACGGGAAAGGGAGAACAAGCCTTCGGGCATCCGCACGGGATCGGGCAAGGCGGGCAACTGTTCACGAAAACGTCACGGTTTTCCGCGCAACGCCGGGGCCGGCGCGAACTCAGGGGGTCACGACGATCTTGCCGAAGGCGCCGCGCGCGAGGTGGTCGAGCGCCTGCGGCAGCGCGTCGAAGCCGTAACTGGCGGCGATCGCGGGGCGCAGGCCGTTGGCGTCGACGGCGCGCACGAGCTCCTCGAGCGCGCGCCGGTGCCCCACGCCGATGCCCTGCACCGTGACGCGGCCGAGCACCAGGCCGTAGAAGGAGGCGTCGAGCGTCGTGCCCTCGAGCATGCCGATGACCGACACCCGCGCGCCCTGCGCGCAGGCCTGCAGCGAGCGGTCGAGGTTGGGCCCGCTCGCGAGTTCGAGCACATGCTCGGCGCCGCGCCCGCCGGTCAGGCGCCGCACCTCGGCGGGCCAGTCGCTGTCGCGCGCCAGCACATGGCTGGCGCCGAGGGCGCGCGCGGCCTCGTGCTTGTCGGCGCTGCCCGAGACCACGATGGCCCGCGCCCCATGCAGCCGCGCGATCTGCAGCCCGAACAGCGCCACGCCGCCCGTGCCGTGGATCAGCACCGTCTGGCCCGCGCGCAGCGCGCCGAGCTCGGCCAGCGCGAACCAGGCCGTGAGGCCGGCGCAGGGCAGGGTGCTGGCCTCGGCCAGCGAGAGCGTGGCGGGCGCGGCCACGGCCGCCTCGGCGTCGATGAGCACGTGCGAGGCCAGCATGCCCGGACCGGGGCCGCCCGCGGGCACGGCATGGGCGGGCCAGTGGTGGTCGATCCAGCCGTTCCAGAACGTGTTGATCACGCGCTCGCCGGGCGCGAAGCGGCGCACGCCGTCGCCGACGGCCTCGACCGTGCCCGCCATGTCCGAGCCCGGCGTGAACGGCAGCGCGAGCGGCATGCCCATGCCGTCCTCGGTCATCAGCAGGTCGCGGTAGTTGAGCGCGACCGCGCCGACGCGCACCAGGATCTGGCCGGGGCCCGGCGCGGGCAGCGCTGCCTGCACCTGTTCGAGATGGGCGCGGCCGTAGGCGGGCAGTTGCCAGCGGCGCAGGGTGGTTTCGGGCATGAAAGCCTCCGCGAAAAGAAGAAGGCCTGATGCTATTGACGCTCTAAAGGCGCCGGTGGTGGATAATTTTCCGACGTTTGTTGCCTGAAATTCGCCAATGAGCCAGCGCCTGCAAGGCATCGAGGAATTCGTCGCGGCGGTCGAGGCCGGCAGCTTCGCGCTCGCCGCGCAACGCCTGCACGTCACGCGCTCGGCGGTGGCCAAGAGCATCGCGCGGCTCGAGGCGCGGCTGCACACGCGGCTGTTCCTGCGCACCACGCGCAGCCAGAGCCTCACGCAGGAGGGCCATGGCTACTACGAGCGCTGCCGCAACGCGCTGGCCGAGCTCGAGGCCGCCGAGGCGTTGGCCGATGCGGCACGCAGCACGGCCTCGGGCGTGGTGCGGGTCAGCATGCCGGCGATGCTCGGGCGGCTCAAGATCGGGCCGCTGCTGCTGGCGCTGGCGCGCCGGCATCCGCAGCTCTCGCTCGAGCTCGGCTTCAGCGACCGGCTCGTCGACCTCGCGGAGGAGGGGCTCGATCTCGCGATCCGCAGCGGCGATCTCGGCGACAGCACGGCGCTGATCGCGCGGCTCGTGGGCATGCAGTGGATGGTGCTGTGCGCCGCGCCGTCCTACCTGGCCGAGCGCGGCCGTCCCGAAGGCATCGAGGACCTGAAGCCGCCGCACGAGGCGGTGCTCTACGCGCGCGACGGCGCGGCCTCGGCCTGGCGCTTCCATGCCGGCGATCGCGTCGCCGAGGTGCTGCTGCCCGCGCGGCTGCGCTGCGACAGCGCCGAGGTGCTGCTCGAGGCCGCCATCGGCGGCATGGGGCTCGCGCGGCTGCCGGCCTGGCTCGCGGCCGAGGCGCTGGCGGCCGGCACGCTGGTGCGGGTGTTCGAGGAGCCACAGCCCTTCGGCTTCGCGCTGCACGTGATCCGCGCGCGCAGCCGCTACCTGCCGCTGAAGACGCGCGTGGTGATCGACTGGCTGGCCGAGCATCTTCCGCCGCTGCTGGCAACCGACTGAACCCTGTCGGCGCCCGCGCGCGCCGACGCTATCCTGACCCCGAGGAGACCCACATGCACTTGCTCGCCTTCACCCGCACATGCGCCGCGCTCGGCGCGGCCGCCGCCCTGCTCGCCTTTGCGCCGCACGCGGCAGCGCAAGGCACGGTCAACGCGCTGTGCAGCACCGACGCCGGCTGGTGCGAGGCCGCGGCCGCTGCCTTCACGCGCGAGACCGGCATCAAGGTGCTGCAGGCCCACAAGGGCACGGGCGAGATCGGCGCGCAGCTGCGTGCCGAGGCCGCCAATCCCAAGACCGACCTCTGGTGGGGCGGCACCGGCGATCCCTTCCTGCAGGCGGCCGAGCAGGGCCTGCTCGAGCCCTACCGCCCGGCCTACATCAACGACCTGCACGACTGGGCCGTGCGCCAGTACGCGCTGTCGCAGAACATGGTCGGCGGCTTCTACACCAGCGCGATGGGCTTCGGCTTCAACACCGAGCTGCTGAAGAAAAAGAAGCTGCCCGAGCCGCAGTGCTGGGCCGACCTCGTGAAGCCCGGCTACAAGGGCGAGATCGAGATCTCGCACCCCGCCACCAGCGGCACGGCCTACACCATCATCGCGGGCCTGGTGCAGCAGATGGGCGAGGACGCGGCCTTCGACTACCTCAGGAAGCTGCACCGCAACGTCACCAGCTACACCCGCAGCGGCCAGGCCCAGGCGCCCAATGTCGCCAAGGGCGAGGTCGCGGTCGGCGTGAGCTTCATCTTCGGCTTCGAGCGCTGGCGCCACGACGGCTTTCCCGTCAAGACCGCCGCGCCCTGCGAGGGCACGGGCTACGAGATCGGCGGCATCGCGCTGGTGAAGGGCGCGCGCAACAAGGAGAACGCGAAGCGCTACTACGACTGGCTCATGAGCCCCGCGGGCCAGTCCATCGGCGCCAAGGCCGGCAGCCTGCAGTCGCCGGCCAACAAGACCCTCAAGCCCGATCCGCGCATCCCCTCGATGGACGGCGTGAAGCTCATCAAGTACGACTTCCAGAAGTACGGCCAGGCGGCCGAGCGCAAGCGGCTGATCGAGCGCTGGACGAAGGAAGTCGAATCCCTGCCGAGGTAGGCGATTCCCGGCTCCCTTCGCGAAACACCGAGGAACAGGCTTCGCCGGGCCTCAGGTGTTGCCCCCGGAAGGGGGGTTGGCGTAGCGACACGAAGTGCGCGAAGCCTGGGGGAGAGCCTATCCACAGGCCTTGTTGTGCGAGGCGTGCATGCCCTTGGCCTTCGCATCGGCTTCGCTCAGGTACTCGCCCTTCTTGGTCTTGCCGTAGTAGCGGTCGCCCGGGCAGTGGTAGACCTTGGTCGTGTCGTTGGCCCACACCATGCCGGGGCCTCCGCCGGGTGCGGCGGCCATCTTCGTGACGTCGGGCGAGCCGGGCGTCTTGGTCGCGGTGCCCGTGCTCGGGGCCACGCCGGTCTTGTCGACGCTGGCCGACTGGGTTTCCACGGCGGGTGCGGCGGCAGCAGCGGCGGCTGGTGCAGCCTTCGCATCGGCGGCCTTGCCGAACCAGGTCTTGATGCCCTTGTGGCCACGGCAGGCGCCGGACTTGGTGTCGGGCGAGGCATAGCTGCCGTCCTTGCATTGCACGGTGGTGCCGGCTGGCGCGTCGGTCGGCACTTGCGCCTGGGCGGCAAAGGCGGCCAGCCCGAGGCAGGCGGCGATCCACAGCATCTTCCTGGGGTTCTTGTTCATGCAAAGCTCCTGAGGTGTTGAAAGGCCAATGCGCAGCTTTGGAGGGCAATCCCAGCGGAAGCTGACTTGCGCGAGATTCAGGGCGGGCTGGCGGCAAAAGTCACCGCCCCTGGTGGGGGCCGGCGGGATTGCGGAGGCGGCCTGTGACGCGTTCGTGCGTGGCACGCCGCGCCCGCACTCAGGGCGTGCTGGCCGTGAACCGGAGCACGCCGGTGTAGCTGCCCGCGCTGCGGCTGGCGCTGTTGGCATAGCCGAAGGTCCAGCTGGCTTTCTGCAGCGTGACGAGGCTCGAGAAGCCCGTGCCCGCGACGATCGCGGCGCCGCCGATGCCGCTGGCGGGCACCGGCGGCGCGGGCAGGCCGGGGTTGCTCGAGGCGATGGTGATCTCCGACATCGGGATGGTGTGGCTGCCGTTGGACAGCGGCGTGTTCGCCTCGGCGCGGATGGCGATCGGGCCGGCATTGCTGCGCACCTCGACGGGCAGCACGTGGTCCGAGGCCGTGACGGCGAAGACCGGCGCGCCGCCGGGCCAGTCCACCGGCTGGCGGCTGCCGGCCACGGGCGCGATGCCCGCCGGCGGGATCGACGGCGCGAGCACGAAGCGCACGGTGCCCACGGCATTGCTCTGCGCCGGCCAGGGACTGGCGCCGACGCCGAAGAACAGGAACTTCTGGATCGAGAGGCTGAAGTCCAGCCTGGCCGTCGCGCTGCGCGGCACGTTGAAGCCGGACGCCGAGGTGGCCGTCTCGGCCCGTGCGGCCGCCATGAGCGCCAGGCACGCCGCCGCGACCGTGCCGCGCAAGGCGATGCGCGCCGTCACTCGAGCGTCGCCTCCACCTTGAAGCTGCCCTGTGCCCAGTCCAGCGTGCCCTCGACCTTCACCGGATAGGCGGGCTGCGGCGCGGCGCGGCCGTCTTCGGCCTGGGGCATCAGCGCCAGCGTGCGGGTCTGGCCCGGCAGGATCGGCGTGCCCTCGGGCACCAGCGCGAAGGCGCGGCCCCGGCTGTCGACGGCGTCCAGGCTGCCTTCGAGGCGGCCGTGCGCATCGCCGGTGTTGGCCACGGTCACGGCGATGCGGCGCTGGCCGCCGCTGTCGCTGCTGGCGATCCGCTGCAGGTCGAGCCGGGGCTCGGCGCCGTCGAGCGCGAGGTACACCGCCACCGCGATGCGGCCCGTCACCGGCAGGCTCAGGCTGGCGCCGCCGCCCTGGATCAGCGCCTGCTGCGCGGGCTCGCTGCCTTCGATCGCGATCATGAAGCGGCATTCGCCGCGCGGCGAACCCGCCGGCGGCTCGATCTGGAAGCGGTAGGCCCGGCTGCCGCGCGCGGGCAGCTGCACGCTGCGCCGCTCGAGCGCCACCCAGGGCCGACAGCTGCCGGGCTGCAGGTCGTCGTGGTAGCTGATCTGGCCCTCGGCCGAGTAGTGCCAGTCGATGGTGCGCACCGTCACCTCGGTCGCGACCGGCGCGAGGTTGTGGATCTCCAGCGACTGGCCCAGGCGCGTGCCGCCGCGGCCCGACAGCTCGAAGCGCGAGGGCGAGACCGCGATCTCGAACGGCGCGGCCACCGCGCCGCCGGCGCCGGCCAGCAGCAGGACGAAGGTGGCGGCGCCTCGCCGCAGCGCGTGGGTGGGACAAGGCGGGGTCATGGCAGGGTCTCGATCTCGAAGATCGATTCGAAGCGCAGCGCAGCCCCCGGCGGCAGCCGCAGTTCGCGCGGATCGAGGCGCAGCGTGAGTTCGAAGCTCTCGGTCATCCAGGCGGTGGCGACGGTGCCGATCCAGACCGGCACGCGGTCGCCCGGCCGGCCGCTGGCGCTCGCGAAGGCGCCGTGGCTGCGCCATTGCAGCTGCATTCCCGCGGGGGAGCGCAGGCCGGGGATGGCGGCCGGGATCACGTAGAAGATGCGCGCGCGCCGGCCGATGTAGGGCGCGGTCGCGAGCCGGTAGTCGATGCGTCCGAACGGCAGGTCGAAGCGGATGCCGTCGACCGGTTGCGCGCGGCGGAAGTCGGTGCCGACCTGGGCGCGCGGCGAGCTCGAGTCGTCCAGCCGCGCAACGCCCGCGCCGGCCGGCAGCGCCAGCGACAGCAGCAGCGCGGCGAACGGGACGATCGCTGCCCGCATGCGCTTCACTCCATCGACGCCGTGAAGCGCACGGTGCCCCGGTAGTTGCCGGCCGGATAGACGACGTCGTTGTCGTAGCTGAACTGCATCCGCGTCGCGCCGATCGCGTTCGACCGGTAGGCGTAGCCCAGGCACAGCAGCAGCACCGGGGCCGAGCAGAAGGTCGCGTTGGCATTGAAGCTCGCGATCTGCTGGTTGGCGCTGCCGTCGAAGCGGCCGCTCTGGATGTCGCCCGTGGTGGCGGCGCCGTTGTTGCTGGCGGTCCAGCCGATCTGGCTGAACGGGATGAGGGTGGCGCCGCAGCCGCCCGACTGGCAGGCCAGGCCGGGCGTCGAGTCGACCCGCAGCGTCACCGGCCGCGCCGTGGACGACGAATTCGCGGGCCGGAACGGCGTGACCCACACCTCGATGACCGGCGAGCCCGCCACCGGCGCCGGCGCCAGGCCGACGTTGTCGCCGGCGACGCTGAAGGCCACCGTGTCGACGCCGCTGACCGCGCCCACGCGCACCGAGATGGCATAGACCAGGCCGACGTCCGTCACCGTCATGACGACGGCCTCCGCGGGCAGGGCGAGGCCCGCGGCCAGCAGCGCGGCGGCGAGCGGAGCCGGGGCCGGGCGGGGCCGCATCAGATGCCTTGCGCGGTGTAGGTGATGGTGTTGGTGTACGTGTTGGCGCGCCAGCCGGCCGGCGTGCCGCCGAGCGCATAGGTCCAGGTGCCCGTGGCCACCGTGTTGGACGGGAACGCGGTCGAGGCGCAGGCGCCCAGGTTCGCGCCCGGGTGCGGCAGCGTGCCCTCGGCGGTCACGGTGAAGTCGGCGTCGGCCGGGCCGCCCGTGGCGTTCCAGGTGCCGAGCGCGCAGTGGATGGTGCCGGTGCCGGCATTGGTCCAGGCGTAGACCGTGAGCGTGTCGGCGCCGGCCGCGGCGGCAACGGTCGCGGCCGGTGCCGCGCCGTTCCAGTCCACGCCGGTGTTGGCGGCGGCGGCCAGGGCCGGCGTGGGAACGGCGGGGATCTCCAGCGCCGAGCTCCATCGCAGCGTGTCGACGGCGGCGTTGGCCGCGCCCACGCGCAGCAGGATGAGCTTGGGCACCGTCACGCTGAGGTTGACCTTGGCCTGGGCCGTGATGGTGCCGGTGCCCGCGCCGTACTGGCTCTCGGCAATGGCCTCGCCACCGGCGGCGAGGCAGAGGGCCGCCACGGAAAGGGCGAGCATGCGGTGGGGGAGGGCGCTGGGGTTCATGAGAGGGCCTCGATGGATGAAGAAAGAAGAGCAGCAGCGGGCAGGAGAAGACCGCAGGGGCGCGCTGCTCATTCGCCCACCTTGGTCAGGGGAATCTCGGCAACGGCCCGGCCGCGCAGCGGAACGCCGAGCGCCACGCCGCCGTCGCCGGCCGCGCCCCAGGGCAGCGGCACGCTGTCGAGCGTCAGGCTCAGCCGGTGGCGGCCGGTCGTCACGAGCGGAAATTCGAAGCGGCCGTCGCGGTCGGTGGTGGTGCGGTAGCGGCCGTCGAGCTGGACCTCCACGTGGGCGGCCCCGTCTTCGTCGGGCTGCCGCGCGCCGTCGCGGTTGGCGTCGAAGAACACCTGCCCGGCCACGCTGCCTGCACCGGCGCCCGCATCGCCGTCGCGCACGCCGGCGGTCTGGAAGGCCGTGCCCGCGCTGCCCTCCCAGCGCAGGTAGACGTAGGCGCTGCGGTCGTTGCTGCGGTAGAGCTGCGGGCCCAGGCTCGTGGTGGGCGCCACGGCGGCGCGCGCCTGGTTGAAGTAAGCCGCGAAGCCGATGCGCCAGCCCCGGGCGAGCGCCTTCTCGGCCGTGAGCGAGCCCGACAGCCCGCGGCTGGTGTGCAGGCCGCCGCTTTGCGAGGTGTAGCGCAGGTTGCCGCCGAGATGGAAGCCGCTGTCGAGCCAGCACAGGAACTGCACGCCGGCCGTGGGGTAGTTGCGTGGCACGCCGCCGCTGCGGTCGCGCGCATAGCCGAGCGTGGTGGTGAGTTCGGGGCGCAGCGTCTCGCGGCCCGCGCCGATCCAGTCCTGCTCCCACTGCCATTCGTGGCCGGTGGCGGCCTGGTCGCCGAGCACGATCAGCTCGTTGCGCCGCACGGTCAGGCTGAAGCGGCTGCGCAGGCCGCCGAAGAAGCGTGCCTGGTGGAAGACGCTGGCGTAGAGGCTGCGCGAGTCGCTGCCGGCGGCGGTGTCCGCGCTGCTGTCGTAGCGCGTGCGCTGCAGGCTCAGGCTGCCGCCGACCGAGGCATGGCGGTCGAACTGGTACAGGACGCTGCCGTTCGCGCTGCTGCGGCGGGAACCCGCGAACCCGAAGGCGGCGTCGCCCTGCGTGCGTTCGTGCTCGAGTCCGCCGCCCCAGTGCAGGCGGCTGCCGCCGCGGTCTACGCGCCAGTAGGCGCCGCGCGTGCCGTCGGCCACGAGATGGTCGCCGAAGAAGAGATTCGGCCGGGCCGTGTAGGCGCCGAACTCGTGGCGGTAGGGCCCCAGGCGCGCGCTCGCCTCGACGAACAGCCCGCGCGAATCGCCGACGGCGACGCCCGGCGTCGGCGAGCGCGTGCGGCTGCCGATCAGCGTGGCGCGGACCTTGAAGTCGCCGTCGCGCTCCACCTCGCGGCCCCAGCCCAGCGCGCCGGCCCAGCTCTCGACATGGCGCGATCCGACGCCCTGGCCCGTGAACGGGTCGAGGGTCCAGGCCGGAAGGTCGCGCGCCCGGTTCAGCTGCGCGGCGACGAAGCCGTTCCCACCCAGGCGCTGCGTCAGGCCGAGCCAGCCGAGCGTGCCCTGGCTCTGCTCGAATCCCGGATACGGACCGCCCCGCAGGCTGCCGCGCATGCCGAAGCCCGCGCGCCAGTCGCTGCCGGCGCCGAACACGCGCAACGAGGCGCCGCGCACCGTGGTGCTGCCGAGCGAGAGCCGGTAATTGCGCGCCAGGCCCTCGGTGAGTTCGCTGTGGATGTCGCCCAGCGCGCTGTCGGCGAAGGTCCGGGGCGTCAGCGGAAAGGCGAGGTTGCGCAGCGTGAGGCGGCCGCTGCCCGCGTCCTCGGCGTAGCCCAGCACGCCGATGCCGCCCCGGGCCTGGCGGTCGCCGTTCCAGCGGCGGCCGTCGGCCTGCAGCAGGAACTCGCCGTGGTTGAGCGTCTCGCGGCGGTACTCGATGCGCTGGCCGAACTCCATCGCGCGCCGCCGCCCGGCGCCGGAACTCGTCGCAGCGCCGAAGCCGATGCGGCTCTCGGTCATCCAGGCGCGAAAGCCTTCGGCTTGCGCGGACGGCGTGGCGCTGTCGTCGGCGGGCGCGGCGCCGGCCTCGTCGGCGCTCATGAACCGGTCCTGGTAGGGCACCGGCGCGGCGTCGACGAGGGCCTTCAGCCGCGCCTGCTGCGCCTGGGCCCGGTCCATCGGCTGGATGCGGGCCTCGGCGGCCGCGACGGGTGGCGCGGTCTGCGCCTCCGCGGCGAGGCAGGCCAGCGCCGCCAGGCAGCCGACGCCCGGGCGGCCCCGCGGCGCCACGGCATTCCGGCCGAGCCAGCGGCAGGCCACGGCAACTCCCTCGTCATCCAACAACATCGCCGTCCCTTTGGGCCCCGAGGGCCCCGGTTGAGTTGAATCACTGCGTGCGCAGCGGAGGCGATGATTGTGGTTTTTGGTAACTTTTGCTGACCAAAAACGAGGGCTTCAGGGGCGTTGCCGAATTTTTCGTAGTAAACCGTGATGGAGTGCTTGAAATCTCGGCTGCGAGCGTTGATTTTTAAAACCGTTTGCCCCAGGTAGAAAAGCTGCGTCCGGGCCAAGCCCGGACCGCCGCGCCGCCTTAGAATTTTTTCGATCCGACCTTTCCTTTTCCAATGGCTGATTCCTCCAACACCAAACTCCCGTTCCAGGCCGAAGTCGCGCAACTGCTGCACCTCGTCACGCATGCGCTGTACTCGAACAAGGAAATCTTCCTGCGCGAGCTGATCTCGAATGCATCGGACGCCTGCGACAAGCTGCGCTTCGAGGCCATCGACCGTCCCGAGCTCTACGAAGGCCAGTCCGAACTCGACGTGCGCATCAGCTTCGACAAGGCCGCGCGCACGATCACCATCACCGACAAGGGCATCGGCCTGTCGCGCCAGGAGGCGATCGACAACCTCGGCACCATCGCCAAGAGCGGCACCAAGGACTTCGTGAGCAAGCTCAGCGGCGACCAGAAGGCCGACGCGCAGCTCATCGGCCAGTTCGGCGTGGGCTTCTACTCGGGCTTCATCGTGGCCGACCGCATCACCGTCGAATCGCGCCGCGCGGGCCTGCCCGCCGAGCAGGGCGTGCGCTGGGCCAGCGGCGGCGCCGGCGACTTCGAGGTGGCCGACATCACGCGTGCCGAGCGCGGCACCAGCATCACGCTGCACCTGCGCGAGGATGCCGACGAATACCTCAACGCCTGGAAGATCAAGCAGATCGTCGGCAAGTACTCCGACCACATCTCGCTGCCGATCCTCATGGAGAAGGAGGAGTGGAAGGAAGGCGAGAACGACCAGCCCGGCGACATGGTGAAGACCGGCGAATGGGAAACGGTCAACAAGGCCAACGCGCTGTGGAGCCGTCCCAAGAAGGACATCAGCGCCGAGCAGTACGAGGAGTTCTACAAGAGCATCAGCCATGACTTCGAGGCGCCGCTGGCCTGGAGCCACAACCGCGTCGAAGGCAGCACCGAGTACACGCAGCTGCTCTACATCCCCGCCAAGGCGCCGTTCGACCTCTGGAACCGCGAGAAGAGCGCGGGCGTCAAGCTCTACGTGAAGCGCGTCTTCATCATGGACGACGCCGAGGCGCTGATGCCCAGCTACCTGCGCTTCGTCAAGGGCGTGATCGACTCGGCCGACCTGCCGCTCAACGTGAGCCGCGAGCTGCTGCAGGAAAGCCGCGACGTGAAGGCGATCCGCGAAGGCAGCACCAAGCGCGTGCTCGGCATGCTCGAGGACCTGGCCAGGAAGCAGAAGACCGGCCCCGAGAGCGGCGAAGGCCGCATCGACGTGGGCTCGGGCGAATCGGTGCCCACGCCCGAGCCGACCGAGGCCGTGACGGACGTGGTCGACAAGAACGCCCCCACCGCGGCCGAGACCGCCGCCGCCGCGGCCGACGACGCGGGCAAGTACGCCAAGTTCTACGCCGAGTTCGGCGCCGTGCTCAAGGAAGGCCTGGGCGAGGACTTCGGCAACCGCGACCGCATCGCCAAGCTGCTGCGCTACGCCTCGACCACCACCGATGCCGTGAGCGTGAGCTTCGCCGACTACAAGGCGCGCATGAAGGACGGCCAGGACGCGATCTACTACATCACGGCCGACACGCTGGCCGCCGCCAAGAACAGCCCGCAGCTCGAGGTCTTCAAGAAGAAGGGCATCGAGGTGCTGCTGATGACCGACCGCGTCGACGAGTGGGCGCTCAACTACCTCAACGAGTTCGACGGCACGCCGCTGCAGAGCGTGGCCAAGGGCGCGGTCGACCTCGGCAAGCTGCAGGACGAGGACGAGAAGAAGGCCGCCGAGGAGGCCGCCGAATCGTTCAAGCCGCTGCTCGAGAAGCTCAAGGAAGCGCTCAAGGACAAGGCCGAGGACGTGCGCGTCACCACGCGCCTGGTCGACTCGCCGGCCTGCCTCGTGGTGCAGGACGGCGGCATGAGCACGCAGCTCGCACGCATGCTCAAGCAGGCCGGCCAGCCCGCGCCCGAACTCAAGCCGGTGCTCGAGGTCAATGCCGAGCACGCGCTGGTCAAGAAGCTCGAGGGCTCGGCCCACTTCGACGACCTCGCGAACATCCTGTTCGACCAGGCGCTGCTCGCCGAGGGCGGCCTGCCGGCCGATCCCGCGGCCTACGTGCGGCGCGTGAACGCGCTCCTGGTGTGAACACGCGGCCGCGCACCCGCATCGCGGCCGCCGGCCTTCCGGCCGGCGTGCTGCTCGCGCTGCTGGTGAGCGGCTGCTCCCACTACCAGATCGGCATCCCGATCGTGCCGGGCCTTTCGCTGGGGCTCGGCGCCACCAAGGACGGCAACTTCTCGGTCGGCCTCAACACCGGCTTCGGCCCGCTCGGCGCGGGCGTCGCGGTCAGCAACAGCGGCGCGGTCGCGGGCTCGGTCGGCATGGGCCTGGGCGTCGGCCCGGTCGGTGCCGGCGTGGGCCAGAGCGTGGTGCTGCACGACCCCAACGCGGGCAAGCCCAATGCGATGCAGCCGGGTCCGGTGACCAGCGTCGGCGCCGGTGTCGGCGGCAGCGCGGGGGGCTTCGGCGTTGCGGCCGATTTACCGCCCACGGGCGGCGCGCCACCCGCGCCGGCACCTGCCGCATTGCCCGTCGCGGCGCCCGCCGCCACGCCGGTGTCGGCCGCGCCGCGCGTCAACAAGGCCCGCGCGCCGGGCGTGCTGGTGCGCAGGCGCGATTCCGCGCGCGAGGCCGTGCCGGTCGCCGCCCCGACGCCCGTGCAGGTCACCTACCGCGCTCCCGAGGCCGCGGCGCCCGCGCGCGTCGGCACCAACGCGCTCGGCTCGCCGGGCAATCCGATCGCGCCCTGAAACGATGGCGACGGCACGCGTGGCAACGGTGGCATCGGCGCAGGCGGATCCATCGGCCGCGCCGGCCACCGCATCGCCCGATCGCCGCGCCTGGCTCGCGAGTGCCGCCGGCCTGGCCGGCGCGCTGCTGCTCGGCGCGCCGCCCGCGCGGGCCCAGCGCGAATTTCCCAACCGGCCGATCCGCTGGATCGTTCCCTACCCCGCGGGCGGCGGCTCCGACTTCCTCACGCGCATCGTCGGCAACCAGCTCGCGATCGACACCGGCCAGCCGGTGGTGGTCGAGAACCGCACCGGCGGCAACACCTCGCTCGGCGCCGCCGAGGTGCTGCGCGCGCCGGCCGACGGCTACAGCGTGCTGTCGGCCGACAACGGCACGCTGGTGTTCAACCCCGTGCTCTACCGCAACCTCGGCTACAACCCGCAGCGCGACTTCGCGCCGGTCACGCTGATGGGCCGCTTCCCGCTGGTGCTGCTGGTCGGCCCGGCCAGCGGCGTGCGCGACGCGCGCGCCTTCCTCGAGGACGCGCGCGCCTATCCCGGCAAGATCAGCTACGCCTCGGCCGGCACCGGCAGCCCGCACCACCTCGCGATGGAGCTGCTGCAGCGCCAGGCCCGGCTGCGCATGCTGCACGTGCCCTACCGCGGCGCCGCCAACGCGGTGGCCGACGTGGCCGGCGGCCAGCTGCAGGCCATGATGTGCGACCTCGCCGCGTGCCTGGGCTTCATCCGCAGCGGCCGCGTGCGCGCACTCGCGATCGCCGACCGCGTGCGGCTGCCGCAATTGCCCGAGGTGCCGACCTTCGCCGAGCTCGGCATCGACGGCGTCGAGGCGGCCGCGCTGGTGGGCGTGGTGGCGCCGGCACGCACGCCGCCCGAGATCGTGGCGCGGCTGCAGCAGGCGATCGCGAGCGCCATCCACAACCCCGCGGTGCACCGCAAGCTCGCGGCCTATGGCGTCGAACCGGTGGGTGGCACGCCCGCGCAGTTCGCCACGCTGTTGCATCAGGAGTCCGAGCGCTGGGACGGCCTGATCCGCGGGCTCAACCTGACGCTGGACTGAGCGCCGCCTTGCGGCGCCGCAACTTTGCCTGCCGTTCACACGCGGCACGCGCTTCACGTTTGCTTTGCATGAACTTTGCGCGCGCTTGGCGCGGGGCTCACCGAACGCTAAGAGTGCACTTCTAGATTGGCGGCTCCCCCTCAGCCACCGGCCGGCGAGGCGGCCCGCAGGGCCTCCGGCACCGACCGCCCATCGCCATGCCAGCACGCCGGTTCCACCAGGTCCTCTTCGTCGACGACTTCTTCCGTTCGCCCGACAACGGGCTGCACTACTTCCCCGCCAACCGGCGCTTCCTGCAGGGCTTCTTCGGCTCGGCGCTGGGCCGGCTCGGCCTGCCGATGCGCGAGATCGCGCCGCGCTCGCATGGCGGCACGATCGACGTGGCGCGCGCGATGGCGCTGCTGGGCCTGCCGGCCACGCCGGCCGGCTGGGCCCGCGCCTGCGTCGCCGACCTCGCGCCGCTGCGCGGGCTCGAGGGCCTGCCGGCCTTCGGCCCCGGCTGCCTGGTGATCGGCTGGGGCCTGACGCCGGCGCTGCAGCACTGCATCGACCGCAGCGGAGCGAGCTACCTCGACATCGAGATCGACCCGCGCCGCTTCACCGAGCACCTGCACTTCTGCGCGCGCACCAACGACGCGCGCATCCGCGCCGCGCTCGAGGCGCGCGCCATCGACGAGGAGCTGTTCTGGAACCACGCGGCCGCGATCCGCGGCTGCTTCGCGCGCCGTGGCGCGGGCGCGCTGTTCGATCCGCGGCTGCGCGTGGGCCTGTTCTTCGGCCAGAGCCTGGTCGACCTCTCGCTGGTGAGCGGCGGGCGCAGCCAGCATCCGTCCGCCGTGATCGGCGCGCTGCGCACGCTGGCGCAGGAGGTCGACCTGCTGGTCGTGAAGCCGCATCCCTACGAACCCGCGCTGCACGACCTCGCGCCGATCGCGCGCGCCATTCCCAACGTCGCCTGGACGCGCGAGAACACCTATGCGCTGCTGTCGGCCGAGAACCTGCGCTTCGTCGCGGGGCTGTCGTCGAGCGTGCTGACCGAGGCGCGCTACTTCCTGCAGCCCGTGCGCGCGCTGATCCGCGCCGACCGCAATGCGCCCGAGTGCCTGCCCGCGGCCTGCTCGCCCTGGCTGCCGGTGGGGCCCGAGCTCGGCGCGCTGGACTTCATGCTCGACGCCTGCCGCGCGCCCGGCGAGGCGGCCGCGGCCCCGCCGGCCGGTGCCGGCGCATGGCCCGCGGATGCGATCGAGCGTGCCTTCTCCACGCGCTGGGGCTTCGACGACCGCGACCCGGGCCTGCAGGCGCTGCCCGAGCTCGTGCTCGGCCGCGACTACGCCTTTCGCACCGGCAATCCGGCCACGGCCTGGCTGGCCCATGGCTGGTCGGCGCCCGACGACGTCGACACCTGGAGCGAGGGCTCGCTGGCCTGCCTGGTGATCCCGCTGCCGCCCGCGGCCGTGTTCGCGCATCCGCTGCAGGCCCCGGGCCAGGCGCCGGCGCAGCGGCTGCGCGTGCGCATCGACTACCGCTGCGAGGCCCAGAGCACGCGCGTGGTCGCGCTGCTCGACGGCGCCATGCTGCCGGGCCAGCGCACCTCGGGCGCGTGGCGGCGCAGCCTGGTGTTCGAGCTCGTGCCCTCGCCGCAGCGCAAGTGCCTCGTGCTGCAGTTCTTCGTGGGCGAGGCGGCCGATGCGGAAATGGCCGAGGGCGTGGACGAGCCGGTCGTGCGCTCGGGCTTCACCCTGCGCAAGCTGCGCGTGTCGATGAGCCCGGCG
The DNA here is from genome assembly GCF_059418265.1 of Variovorax sp. GW821-FHT09B05. Taxonomy (NCBI): domain Bacteria; kingdom Pseudomonadati; phylum Pseudomonadota; class Betaproteobacteria; order Burkholderiales; family Comamonadaceae; genus Variovorax; species Variovorax sp. GW821-FHT09B05. The sequence goes on along the minus strand of NZ_JBWKPN010000028.1, from coordinate 44,373 downwards.
GGCATGGGCGATGTCGCGGCGCTGCCGCAGCCCGACACCACGACGGCAGCGCCCGAGCGCGCGCTCGACCGGATGCTGCGCGTGGTGCTTCAGTCCAGGCGCGCGGCCGGATAGGCCGCGTCGGCACCGGCCGCGGCCGGTTGCGCCGCGAGGCGCAGCAGCAACTGGCTCCAGGGCTGCAGCCGTTCGAGCGCCGCCTCGCGGCCCTGCGCGGCCGTGGCCTCGGTGCTCGCGCCCAGCGCGCGCGCCGCGGCCGCCACGTCGCGCGCGAACGCGGCCGCGTCGCCGCGCCACACCACCACGCGATGGTGCAGCCCGAGCTGCGCGGCGCGCTCGGCATTGCTTGCCTGCTCGGGCTGGTCGGTCTGCAGCAGCAGGATCGGCTTGCGGTAGACCTGCGCCACCGACAGCGCCGCCATGCCCGGGGCCGAGACGATGAAGGCGCTGCGCGCGGCCGTGTCGATCCAGTGCGCGTCCTGTGGCTGCCAGCCGGCGCGCCCGGCATAGCCTTCGCCCACGCAATGCGCGCCCAGGCCCGCGGCGGCCAGGCCGTGCTCGAGGCCGTCGGCCAGCGCCGTGTCCTTGAAGTGGGGGTTGAGGTAGACCGCGGCCCGTGGGGCAACGGATGCAACGTCGTCGCTCGAGGCCACGGCCACCGGCGTCGCGAGCCGGTGCGTGCCGCGGCCGTCGTGCGCCGGTGCCTGCTGCGCGAAATCGTGCGCGATGCGCGCGCGGCTGCGCCCGATCTGCCAGGCCACGATGCGGCCGAAGGCGCGTGCCGTCCAGCCCGGCAGCCGGCCGCTGAAATTGCCTTCGAGCGCGCGCCGCAGGCTCGCGCCGTACACGTGCACCACCTTGTGCCGCCACGGCGGCAGCGCGCCCATGAACAGCAGCGCGGGATGGAAGGAGTCGTTGACCACCAGGTCGGCCTCGCGCAGCCGGCCGTGCAGCCGCACGATGTCGCGCAGCATGCGGCCGGGCCGGAACACGTAGTGCGCCACGTTGCGGTCGGTCTCGCGCCGCAGCATGTTCTGCCGCGCGTCGAACTGCACCGCGTAGTGGCGCGAGAGCACGGGCGCGTCGATGCCGAAGCCGGCGAGGAAGAGCGCGCCCTCGTCGGAGGTGGTCAGCACCTGCACCTGCGCGCCGGCCGCGCGCAGCGCGTGCGTGAGCAGCTGCGAGCGCATCAGGTGGCCGCGCGCGTCGGCGGTCGCGAGGTAGAGGATGCGCGGCATGCTCAGCCCGCCCGCGGCACCAGCCGCAGTGCCGCGCCCGCGCACCACATGCCGAGCGCGCCCGTGATGCCGAAGCCGCGCTCGATGGCGCGCACCTCGTCCATCAACCGCGCGAGCCGCGCGCGCTCGTGCGGCGCCACGCAGCGCTGCAGCGTGTGGCTGCACAGCCGCACATGGCGCTGCTCGTCGGCCCACACGCGCGCGAGCAGCGGATGCAGCGCATGCGCGGGCCCGATCAGCGCGCAGTGGCGCTCGAGGATGCGCGAGGCCATCTGCTCGGCCGCGAGGCCGATCGCATAGGCCGGCACCAGGCCGCCGTGCGCGAAGTGCGGCGCATGGCGGCGGATCAGCGCCTGCCAGCGCGCGAGCTTGCGCCGGCTGAACCAGTCGGGCCGCGGCTGCTCGCCATCGATGGCGCCGGCCCGTGCGTGCCCGCCGCGTTCGGCGATGGCCTCGGCGAACAGCCGCGCATGCAATTGCTCGTCGGCCAGGTGCTGGTCGAGCTGGCGCTCGAGCCAGTCGGGCGCGGCGGCGCGCAGTTCGCGCTGCAGCGCCTGTTCCGACGATTCCTCGCCCACGAGGTAGAGGCGCAGCAGCAATGCCTCGCCCGCGCGGCTGGCATGCAGCTGGCGCAGCGCGGCGCGCTTCACGCGGTGCACCAGCGCGGCCTGCAGCGCGGGCCAGCCCTGCAGCAACGGCGGCGCCAGGCTCTCGAAGCCCGGGGCTTCGGCGTCGGCCTCGGCCCGCGCGTACAGCTCAGCGGCCATTCGGCCCGGCCTTCGCATCGAGCGCCACGGGCTGCAACTGCTGTTGCTGCCAGCCGAGCACCAGCCCCAGGAAGCTGCCCTGCAGGAAGCCGCGCGCCGTGGCGTCTGCGCCCGCGAACTCGCGCTGCTGCCCGTCGTAGCGCACGAAGCCCTTGCCGCCGGTGGCACCGATGGTCAGCTTCTCGTTCTTGCGGAAGCCGCGCTGCAGCAGCGGTTGCAGCAGGGCCTGCGATTCGAGCCCGTAGAGGAACAGGTCGCGCTGCACCACCTGGCGCGGGATCCGGCCGCTCAGGGCCTGCAGCTCGAGCGACCAGTTGCCCTCGCGCATCGCCTCGGCCAGCGGCCGGTTGCGCGTCGTGACGAAGCGCGTGCGCGCCACCCACTTGACGGCCTTCGACACGCCGAGCCCGACCGTGATGTCGGCGTCGCGCGCGGCGCTCTCGCGGTTGTCGCGCACCTGCACCAGCTCGTCGGCCAGGCGCGCCGTCAGCGACGGCTTGGCGAGCGCCTCCACGACCTGCGCGCTGCTGAACAGCACGCGCTCGCCGCCGGCCTCGCCGACCACGAGCTGCCAGGGATCGATGCGGATCTCGGAGAACTCGCCGCGCACCGGCGCATGCGCATGGCTGCTGAAAGACCAGTCGTTGCCCGAGCGGCTCAGCAGCGCATGGAAGCTCAGCGGCACGCGCTGGCCGTCGGCCGTGCGGCCCGAGCCCTGCAGCACCACGTCGCCCACGATGCGCTTGCCGTCGTAGCTGCGGCCATTGGCGAAGCGCAGCGTGTGCGTGGCCTCGTCGAGCGTGGCGCGGGTGTCTTCGTCGTCGAGCGCGAGCCGGTTGCAGTTCTCGCCGGTGCCGGCGGCGATGGGGCAGCCGCTGCCCGAGGCGAAGGCAAACACGCCGCGGCCCGAGAACTCGGCCGAGGCCGCGAGTCCGGGGGCGAGCAGCGCGAGGGCGGCGAGAACGAGCAGGCGTGCCATGGTCGCGGGCCTCAGGGACGGTGGTAGGAGAGCGCCTGCGCATCGGCATGCGCGCGGCCGGTGGTGTGCAGGCCGATGCCGCGCGCGAAGGCGCCGAGCATGTCGACGGCCGAGAAGCCCAGGATCAGCAGCACGCCGAGCACCCAGCGCGCGCCGCGCAGCGGCGGCAGGTCCTGCCGGTTGAGCGCGCGCAGGCTGAAGCCCAGCCGCGTGACGAGCACGCACAGCGGGCCGATCGGACCGCTCTTCGCGAGCCAGTGCCAGCGCGGCGACACGTAGCTGCGCAGCAGGTGCGGCGTGAGCGAATACGTGTCCTGCCCGCGCATCCAGCGCAGCTTGAGCGCCTCGCGCCGCGTGTCGGGCAGGCGGTGCTCGGTGTGGGCGCGCGCCGCGTAGTGCAGCGGGATGCCGGCCGCGCGCAGCCGCATGCCGAGCACCTGGCAGTGGGCGCGGTACACGCCGTCGAGCGCCTGGTAGCCGTGGGTGTCGAAGACCTCGCGCCGGAACGCCACGTTGTTCGCGTAGAAGTTGCTCGTCGCGCCCGCGTGCTCGTTCGGGAAGTACATGAAGTCGATGGTGGTGAGCGCTGTGCCCACCACGTTGGCCGCGTAGCTGGTGCGGCCCGCCACCACGGCCGGCGCGTCGGCGCGCGCGAAGGGCGCGAGCAGCTCGCGCAGCCAGTCCTCGTCGGGCAGGCAGTCGGCATCGGCGAACACCACCCAGTCGCAGCGCGCGGCATCGGTGGCCGCGAAGCCGGTGTTCTTGGCGTCGTAGTAGCCGGTGCTGGCGTCGATGCGCACGAAGTCGACGGGCCGCCCGGCCAGGCGTTGCACTTCCTCGCAGGTGGCGGCATCGAGGCCGTCGTGCGTGATGACCACCTGGGCCAGCGTGGACAGCGGCTGCTTCTGGCGTGCCAGCAGCGCGATGAGCCGCCGCAGGCTGGCGGCGGTCCTGGCCTGCGCATCGGCACCGCCGCGCAGGTTGTTGGTCTCGAGGACCAGCGCGGTGCGCGCCGCCACTTGATCGGGCATCATCGATTTTTCCTGTCCGGACGTCGTTGGGAAGGCATGCATGCCGCTTTTATCGCACAACCCTCGCGGTTGCCAGTGCCATCGCTCATGGGCGCGGCCCGCCGCGGGGCCGCTGTCTTGAAGCTCGCGGTCTTCGGCGCGGGCTACGTGGGCCTGAGCTTCGCGGCTTGCATGGCCGAGGCCGGGCACGCGGTGCTGTGCGCCGACACCGACGCGCCGCGCATCGCGGGCCTGCGCGCGGGCCGCATGCCGCTGCACGAACCGGGGCTCGGCGCGCTGGTGGCGCGGGAGACGGCGGCCGGCCGGCTGCGCTTCACGGACGATGCCGGCGAGGCCACGCGGCATGGCGACATCCTCTTCATCGTGGTCAATGCGCCGGCCGATGCCGAGGGCGCGGTCGACCTCGAGGCGGTGTTCGAGGTGGCGCGCGCCGTGGGGCACCACCGCGACCGCGACGGCCTGCTGGTCTGCAAGTCGACCTTGCCGGCGGGCACGGCCGACCGGGTCGAGGCGGTGGTGCGGGACGCGCTGGCGCGGCGCGGTGCCACGCACCGGATCGCGGTGGCGGTGAACCCCGAGTTCCTGCGCGAAGGCTCGGCGGTGCGCGACAGCCGCGCGCCCGACCGCATCGTGGTCGGGGCTACAGATGCCGACGCGATCGCGCTGCTGGCCGAGCTCTATCGGCCTTTCGTGCGCGACCCCGCGCGCCAGTGGCTGGTGATGGACCGCCGCTCGGCCGAGCTCGCGAAGTACGCCGCCAACGCGATGCTCGCCACCCGCATCAGCTTCATGAACGAGATGGCGCGCGTGGCCGAGCAGGCGGGCGCCGACATCGAGAGCGTGCGCCGCGCGATCGGCGCCGATGCGCGCATCGGTCCGGCCTTCCTGCAGGCCGGCGCGGGCTACGGCGGCTCCTGCCTCGCGAAGGACCTGCGCGCGCTGCAGCATGGGGGCGAGGGCGCCGCGCTGCGGCTGCTGCCCGCGGTGGCGGCGGTGAACGAGGCGCAGAAGTCGCGGATCTTCGAGCTCGTGGCCGGCCATTTCGGCGCCACGCTCGCGGAGCGCACACTGGCCGTGTGGGGCCTGGCCTTCAAGCCCGACACCGACGACATGCGCGATGCGCCGAGCCTGGTGCTGATCGAGCGGCTGCTGGCCGCCGGCGCGCGCCTGCGGCTGCACGATCCGGCAGCGATGCCGAATGCGCGTGCGCTGCTCGGCGAGCGCGAAGGCATCGCCTGGTGCGATGCGCCCGAGGCCGCGCTCGAAGGCGCCGATGCGCTCGTGCTCGTCACCGAATGGGCGGCCTACCGCCGGCCCGACTTCGAGCGCATGGCCGCGCTGCTGTCGGCGCGTGCCGTGTTCGATGGCCGCAATCTCTACGACCCGGCCGAGGTCGAGGCGGCCGGCATCGCCTGCTATGGCATCGGCCGCGGGCGTTCAGTGCGCCGCGCTTGAGGCCGCCTCGTCGTCCGCGCGCGGCAGGAAGGCATCGCCCGGCGTCAGCGGCGCATGCCGGTAGCTCGCGGGCGTGCGGCCCAGCTTCACGGGCGCGCCGATGCCGCGATAGCCACCCTCCAGTTCGACCACCATGCCGCGATGCGCGGTGTGCGGATGCTCGAGCGCGGCGGCCACGGGCAGCACCGGCGCGGCCGGCACGCCCGCGGCCATGAGCTGCTCGACCAGCACGCGGCCGTCGAAGGCGGCCATGGCGGTCTCGAGCCGCTGCTTGAGCGCGTCGCGGTTCACCGAGCGCGCACCCGCGGTGGCGAAGCGCGGATCGGTGGCCAGCGCGGGCAGGCCGATGCAGCCGCACAGGCTTGCGAACTGGCGGTCGTTGCCGACGGCGACGAACACGGGGTCGGTGCCGGTGGCGAGGGCGTCGTAGGGATAGATGTTGGGATGGGCGTTGCCGGTGCGGCGCGGCGCGCTGCCGTCCATGAACCAGTTGGCGGCGTGCGGATGCAGCAGCGAGATGCCGCTGTCGTAGAGCGCGGCCTCGACGAACTGGCCGCGTCCGCTGCGCTGGCGTTCCTGCAGCGCGAGCAGCACGCCGATGACGGCATTGAGGCCGGTCACCATGTCGACCACGGGCAGGCCCACGCGCAGCGGCCCGCCCTCGGCCTCGCCGTTGACGCTCATGATGCCGGTCATGGCCTGCACGGCGGCGTCGTAGCCGGGCAGCGCACCGAGCGGACCGTCGGCGCCGAAGCCCGAGACGCGGCACCAGACCAGGCGCGGAAAGCGCTGCGACAGGGTCTCGTAGCCGATGCCCCAGCGTTCCATGGTGCCGGTCTTGAAGTTCTCGATCAGCACGTCGGCCTCGGCCACCAGCGCGAGCAGGGCGGCGCGGCCTTCCTCGGTCGAGAAGTCGAGGTGCTGCACGCGCTTGTTGCGGTTGAGGCCGTGGTAGTAGGAAGCCACGCCATCCTTGAACGGCGGGCCCCAGGTGCGCGTGTCGTCGCCCTGCGGCGGCTCGATCTTGAGCACGTCGGCGCCATGGTCGCCGAGGATCTGACCGCAGTAGGGGCCGCCGAGGATGCGGGAGATGTCGAGCACGCGGATGCCCGCGAGTGCGCCTTGAGAGGATGTCATTGCAGTGCTGTTCCGATGCTTGTGTTCTGTTCGTTCGGGGCGCGTGCGAAGGACATCGGGTACTCCCCTCCGCGAATGTCCCCCGGCCTTCGGCCTCCTCCTTGATTTCGCTGCGGGGAGCACCCGATGCCCTCCGCACGAGAGGCGCTCTGGTCGTGCCGGCGGTTCAGGCGCGGCGCAAGGTACCCCGTCGGCGTGATCGCGCCCCGGATGCCTCAATCGAGCTGCGCCCCCGACTTCTTGACCACGTCCTTCCACTTTGCCGACTCGCTCGCGATGAACTGGCCGAGCTTCGGCGGCGAGGTGTCGGCGCTGGCCTCGAGGCCCTGGGCCGCGAACATCTGCTTGACCTTGGGCGAGTTCAACACCTCGGCGAAGGCATGGTTGAGCTTCGCCACGCGCTCGGCCGGCGTGCCCGCGGGTGCGACGATGCCGAAGAACACGCTCACGTCGTAGCCCTTGTAGCCCTGCTCCGAGATCGTGGGCACCTCGGGCAGCGCCTGCGAGCGCGCGAGGGTGGCCACGCCCAGCGCGCGCAGCTTGCCGGCCTTGACGTAGGGCAGCGCGGTGAGGATGTCGGTGAAGGTCATGCTGACCTGGCCGCCCAGCAGGTCGTTGAGCGCGGGGCCGGTGCCCTTGTAGGGGATGTGCTGGAAGTCGGTGCCGGCGATCGAGTTGAACAGCACGCCCGCGAGGTGCGAGGAGGCGCCGTTGCCCGAGGAGGCATAGCTGAGCTTGCCGGGGTTGGCCTTGGCATAGGCGACGAGCTCGGGCACGGTCTTCACCGGCAGCGCGGGATTCACCACCAGGATGTTCGGCAGGTAGCCGACCTGGATCACGGGCGCGAAGCTCTTCACCGGGTCGTAGTTGATCTTGCGGTAGAGGCTGGCGTTGATCGCGAGCGGGCCCGAGGTGCCGAACAGCAGCACATGGCCGTCGGCCTCGGCGCGCGCCACGTACTCGGCGCCGATGTTGCCGCCCGCGCCGGCACGGTTCTCCACGATCATCGGCTGGCCCATGCGGTCCTTCATCTCGGCCGCGAGCGTGCGCGCCATCGCGTCGGTGGGGCCGCCGGGCGGGAAGGGCACGACCAGCGTCATCGGCTTGGAGGGAAATGCGGTGTCGGCCTGCGCGGCGGGGGCCGCGGCCAGCAGGCCGGCGCAGGCGGTGGCCAGCGCGAGGAGGGAAGCGAGGTGTTTCAAGAGGAGGTCTCCGTTCTTTTGTTCGGGTGTTCGGGGGAAGGGCTCAGGCCGTGGTCCAGCCGGCGGGCAGCGCATCGGGCGCGAGCGGATCGCGCGGCAGCACGCGATGCAGCAGCGCGAGCTGCGACCAGCGCAGCCGCGCGGCCGAGCCGGTGCGCGCGGCCTCCCAGGCCATCGCGCTCGCGCTGGTGCAGTGGTAGAGCGCCGAGGCGGCCTGGCGCGCGAGCACGTCGCCGCCTTCGCGCGCGGCCGTCTCGGCCAGCGCGGCGGCACGCGCCAGTGCATCGCGCAGCGCCTGGGCGAAGGCCGGGGCCGGTTCGGCTTCGGCGATCAGCCGTTCGCAATGGGCGCGCAGCACCGGCAGCGAGCCCTCGCGCTTGACGGCGCGGATCACGTCGAGCGCGACGATGTTGCTGGTGCCCTCCCAGATCGAGCCCAGGTGGGCATCGCGCACCAGCCGCGGATCGCTCCATTCCTCGATGTAGCCGCAGCCGCCGCGCACCTCCATCGCATCGCCCGTGACCTTGCGCGCATCGCGGCAGGCGCGGAACTTGATGAGCGGCGTGAGGATGCGCAGCAGCGCGTAGGCATCGGCTTCGCCGGCGTCGGAGCGCGCCAGCGCCAGCGCGGTCTGGCAGACCATGGTGCGCGCCTGCTCGGCGGGCACGCGCAGCTTGTCGAGCTGGCGCTGCATCAGCGGCATCCGGTCGAGCGTGCGGCCGAAGGCCTGGCGCTCGGCGGCGATGTACTCGGCCTCGGCCACCGCGCGGCGCATCAGGCCGGCGGCGCGCACGCCGTTCGACAGCCGCGAGTTGTTGACCATGTCGGCCATCTGCACGAAGCCGCGGCCTTCCTCGCCGACCAGGTAGGCCAGCGCGCCCTCGAGCCGGATCTCGCCGCTGGCCATCGAGCGCGTGCCGAGCTTGTCCTTGAGCCGGATGATCCGGTAGCGGTTGAGACTGCCGTCGTCGAGCCGGCGCGGCAGCAGGAACAGCGACACGCCCTTCATGCCGGCCACGCCGTCCTCGGCGCGTGCGAGCACCATCGCGAAATCGGCGTCGGGGTTCGAGCAGAACCACTTGTCGCCCGTGAGGCGCCAGCTGCCGTCGGCCTCGCGCCGCGCCAGCGTGGCGGTGGCGGCGATGTCGGAGCCCGCGGCCTGCTCGGTCATGAACATCGCGCCCTGCGCGAGTTCGTCGAAGTCGAGCGAGGTCAGGCGCGGCAGGTACTTCTGCACCAGCGCGGGCGCGCCGAACTTCTTGAGCGTGCGCGTGAGCGAATCGGTCATCGAGACCGGGCAGCACAGGCCGAACTCGGCCTGCACGAACAGGTAGGTCAGCGCGTATTTCACGAGCGGCGGCATGCGGCCCTTCCAGCCCAGCGTCTCGTCGCGGTGCGAGATCGCGGCCAGCCCGAATTCGCTGAGCGCGAGGCGCTCCATCTCGACGTAGGCCGGATGCTTGATCACCTGCTGCTCGTCGAGCCCGGTGCGCGTGCGCTGCTTCAAGGTGGGCGGGTTGCGGTCTGCGGTGCCGGCCAGCTCATCGAGCCTGCCGCCCGCGAGGCCGCCGAGGCGCTCGAGCTGTGGCTGCAGGTGGCGCAGCAGGTCCTCGGGCAGGTAGAGCGCGAGCAGCGACTGCAGCTCGGTGTCGACGCTGTAGAGGTTCTGGCCGTGGCGGTCGGGAATGGGGTGAACGGCGGGCGCGGCAGGCGCGGCGGGCGCGGCGGGCGTCTCGGGCATGGCTTGTCTCCTGGATTCGCGCCATTGTTCAAGCCGTGACGATCCGTGTCTAATATCGTTTGGGTCTTGCTCGATTCGATTTGCCTATTCATGGAACTGCGTCACCTGCGCTATTTCTCCGTGCTCGCCGAAGAACTGCACTTCGGGCGCGCGGCACGCCGGCTCTCGATCTCGCAGCCGCCGCTGTCGGTGGCGATCCGCCAGCTCGAGGACACGGTGGGCGCGCGCCTGTTCGAGCGCAACAGCAAGGAGGTGCGGCTCACGCCCGCGGGCGATGCGCTGCGCGTGTCGGCGCGCCGGCTGCTGCAGCAGGCCGAGGAGGCCGCGCTCGAGGCGCGCGACATCGCGCAGGGCTCGGCCGGGCGGCTGCGCATCGGTTTCGTCGGCGCGATGCTCTACCGCGGCCTGCCGCAGGCGCTGCGCGCGTTCCAGGCCAAGCATCCGGCGGTGCGCATCACGCTGGCCGAACTCAACTCGGGGGTGCAGATCACCGAGCTGATGCACGACCGGCTCGACCTCGGCTTCGTCCACACCGCGCGCATGCCGCCCGAGCTGCAGCACCGGCTGCTGCTGACCGAGCCCTTCGTCTGCTGCCTGCCTGCGGGCCATGCGCTGGCGCGGCGGCGCGCGCTCGCGCCGGCCGAGCTGCGCGGCGAGCCCTTCGTGCTGTTCTCGCGCGAGGCCTCGCCCGACTACCACGAGCGCATCCTCTCGATCTGCGCCGACGCGGGCTTCCATCCCGAGGTGCGGCACGAGGTGCGGCACTGGCTCGCGGTGGTCTCGCTGGTGTCGCAGGGCATGGGCGTGGCGCTGGTGCCGCAGGCGATGCGGCACTCGGCGCTCAGCGGCGCGGTGTTCCGCCCGCTCGACCGCGAGGTCACGCCGTCGGAGGCCTATGGCGTGTGGCGCGCGGGGCCGCCGAACATGCTGGTGCAGCGGCTGCTCGACGGGCTCGCGAAGAGCCTGCGCGAGAGCGCGAAGCGCTGAACGCGCACGCCGTTCTGCATCGTCTTCGTGGCAGGGCCGTGACCATGCGGGGCATCGACCCCGCACCGCGCCGGGCTACCGGAACCGGTGATGCCCAAGGCCTTGCGAAGGCTTTAGTATTCCCGGCAACCTCGCCGTGGCCCGGGCCTTCAAGAGCATGCAAAAGGGGTGTCGCCAGGGGGTTCAGATCAACGACACGGCCGTGTCGACGCCAGCATGCCCAAAGGTATCCCCAATTCCGCCGCCATGTACGGCATCTTCACCCGGCCCTGGGGCTACGAGGTCTCCGTCATGCGCAACGGAACCCGCCACTACCGGCAGTTCGGCCGGGCGAGCTACGGCGGCGCCGAACAGGCGCTGCTGCATGCGCAGGACTGGCGCGACGCCATCGTGCGGCAGCACCCGCCGATCGCGCGCCGCGCGCGCGCCGAGCAGCCGCGCGCCAACAACAGCACCGGCGCGCCCGGCGTCTACAGCCGCGTCGCGCCCGACGGCCGCGTGCGCGCCTGGCTCGCCAAGACCTACATCGCCGAGGACCAGATCCTGCAGACCTATTTCTCGGTCGACGGCGCCGACCGCGCGGCCCATGCGGCGGCGCTGGCCGAGCGCGCGCGCCAGCTCGCGCAGATGACCGGCCTGGCGCACGTGCACCCGGCCGAGGAGGCGATCCGCCGCGAGACCGATGCCGCGCCGCGCGCGCGCACGCCGCGGCTCTCGCGCGCGGAGATCGTGCGCCGCAACAACTCGAGCGGCACCAGCGGCGTGCAGTTCAAGTCGCCGCGGCCCGACCATCCGGGCTACTGGATGGCGATCACCTTCATCGCCGGGCGCGGCACCGTCAGCAAGGCCTTCTCGGTGAAGACCCATGGCGAGCAGGCGGCCAAGCGCCTCGCGATCGCCGAGCGCGAGACGCAGCTCGCGCTCAAGCGGCAGCTCGACGGCGCGGAGCTGGCGTCCTGATGGCGGCGCGTGCGTGCAAGGCCGGGCCCGCGGGCACGGCCGGGGCGGTGCTGCCATGAGCCTCAAATCGTTGAACCGGCTGCTGCGCGTGGCCTCGCACCTGCTCGACCAGGCCGCGGCCGACGTGCGGGCCTGCGGCCTCGAGCCGGCCACCGAGCAGGTGCACCGCATCGGCCGCGCGATGGTCGAGCTGATCGAGGTGCAGCGCCGGATCTATGCCGAGCAGCCCGAGCTGCAGCCGCGCACGCTCGTGGCCTCGCGCCGCGAGGCCGATGCCAACCGGCTGTTCACCCAGCTGATGCTCGAGGCGCTGGACCTCGAGGACGCCGGCAACGTGGCGGCCGCGCTCGAGAAGTACACGCAGTTCATCGGCCTCTCGCCCTCGCACCACCACCGCGAGATCGTGCGCGAGGAGATCCGCCGGCTGTCGGCGCCGGCCGTTCAGGCGTAGATCGGGTCCTCGGCCATCGCCTCGCACTGGTCCTGCAGCATCTGGACCTGGCCCTTCCAGTAGTCGCTGCTGCCGAACCAGGGGAAGTTGATCGGGAAGATCGGGTCTTCCCAGCGCCGTGCGAGCCAGGCGCTGTAGTGGATCAGGCGCAGCGTGCGCAGCGGCTCGATCAGCGCGAGCTCGCGGCGGTCGAATTCGCGGAACTGCTCGTAGCCGTCGAGCAGCCCCGAGAGCTGCGCGGTGCGCTGGGCGCGTTCGCCCGACAGCAGCATCCACAGGTCCTGCACCGCGAAGCCGGTGCGCGCGTCGTCGAGGTCGACGAAGTGCGGGCCGCCGTGGGGGCGGTCGGTCGGGGTCCAGAGGATGTTGCCGGGGTGCACGTCGCCATGCAGCCGCAGCTTGCGCGGGCCGTCGCCGGTGGCTGCCGCGCTCGAAAGCGGGGTCGCGGCGATCATCGCCAGCGCCTCGTTGCAGGCCTTCTCCCAGTCGCGCTGCACGTCGAGCGGCAGCTTGTCGTTCGCCAGCAGCCAGTCGCGCGAGGCGGTGCCGAAGTTCTGCAGGTCGAGCGCGGGCCGCGCCTCGAACGGGCGCGCGGCGCCCACGGTGTGGATGCGCGCGAGAAAGCGCCCGACCCATTCGAGCACCTCGAAGTCGTCGAGCTCGGGCGCGCGGCCGCCGCGATAGGGGCTCACGCTGAAGGCGAAGCCGGCATGGCGGTGCAAGGTGGCGCCGCCGAAGGCCAGCGGCGGCACGGCGGGGACCTCGGCCGCGGCGAGTTCGAGCGAGAAGGCATGCTCCTCGAGGATCTCGGCCTCGCTCCAGCGGCCGGGCCGGTAGAACTTGACCACCACGGCCGGGTGCGGCTGCGGGTCCTCGAGGTGCACCTGGTAGACCCGGTTCTCGTAGGAGTTGAGCCCGGTGAGCCGGCCGTCGCCGTGCAGGCCGAGGCCTGCGAGCGCGTCGAGCACCACGTCGGGCGTGAGGCTCTCGTAGGGATGGGCAGGGTGGCCGGCGGGCGCCGCGGGGGAATCGGGAATCATGCGGCGATTGTCGTCGCCCGCACCCCGCGCGCTTTTCAGAGGCCGCCGGGGTGCGCGTGCAGCGACAGGATGTGGCCGGTGCGCGGATCGCCCTTGCCGGCCAGCACCTGGGCATAGGCGGCCTGCGCGGCCGCGCCGCCGCGGTGGTGCTCGGCGCGCAGCCAGGGGCTGGCGGCATCGGTCGCGCGTGCGGTGAAGGCCTGCCAGGCCGCCACCATGCGGCGGCTGAATTCCTCGGCGCTCCATTCGGCGGTGCGCTTCTTGATCTGCGCGGGCGCGAAGAACAGCGTGGCGCGCGGGCCCGCGAGCTCGCGGGTGGCGCCCTTGGAGGCCAGTTCGTCGACATGCGTGCCGCCGATCGCGCAGCTGTAGCGCAGGCCAGTGAAGCGCGCATGGATCGCCTCGCGCAGCGCGCCGTTGCCCGCGAAGTCGATGTAGACGCAGGGCGTGTCGGCCGGCAGTTCGTCGAGCGCGTCGTAGCGCAGCACGCGGTGGTAGCAGCCCAGGCTCTCGCAGTAGCCGACGTTGCCCGCCGAGGTCAGGCCGACCACCTCGATGCCTTCGCGCTGGTGCAGCTGGAACGCGGTGCCGTAGGCCGTCTTGCTCGAGGCGCTCGACAGCAGCATGGTGCGCGCGCCGAAGAAGTCGTTGTCGGCCATGAAGTCGTCGATCAGCCAGGAGGTGATGAACAGCGGGCGCAGCAGCGCCTGCGTGTCCTCGCTGTCGGCGGTGTAGAGCGGGTCGGCATTGCAGCGGAAGTACTGGTTGTAGACCGCCGGCAGCTCGGCGCGGTGCGCGGCACCGTCGGCGAAGCGCTCGGGCGACAGCCGCGTCGGGCTCAGCACCGCGCCGGTGGCCATGGGCCAGTAGCCGTAGAGGCGTTCGCCCACGGCCACGCCCGGATGCAGCGACTGCACCACGCTCGCGAAGCCCCACACGGGGATGTTGCCCCAGGCCTCGTCGCCGGTGGGGAAGAAGCGCCAGTAGCTCATGGCGTCGCCGAAGGCGGCGTAGGTGATGTTGTTCGAGGTCAGCGCGAAGCTGTCGATGCGCACGCGCACCTGGCCGTCGGCCAGTGGGGTGTCGGTGCTGTCGTCGAGGCGGGTGTCGCCCAGTTGGCTCTTGCGGATCTGCAGGCTGAGGGTGGTGCTCATGGCGTGTCGAAGCTCCGTGGCTGCGCGGCGTTCCGGCCGCTGGGGTGGCAAGGGGTGCGTCACGACGCACCGGTGAGTGCACGCCACGTTAGCCAAGCTTCGTGAAAGGCGCCATCGCGCAGGTAGCCGGCGCGTCGCACGCGGGACAAGCGAGCGCACGCAAAAAAGCCCCGCGGCGCGGGGCTTCGTCGTGGAGCGCGGGGGCTCAGGCGATCGTCAGTTCGACGTCGATGTTGCCGCGCGTGGCGTTCGAGTACGGGCAGACCTGGTGGGCCGTGTCGACCAGCTTCTGCTTCTGTTCGGCGTCGAGGCCGGGCAGCGTGATAGCGAGCTTGACCGCGATGCCGTAGGCGGCGCCGCCATTCGTCGGGCCGAGGGAGACGCTGGAGTCGATCGCCACGTCGTCCGGCACCTTGACACCGATCTTCGGGCCCACGGCCTTCATCGCGCCGATGAAGCAGGCGGCGTAGCCGACCGCGAACAGCTGTTCGGGGTTGGTGCCGGGCTTGCCCGAACCGGGCGAGCTCAGCTGGACGTCGATCGCGCCGTCGCTGGATTTGCCGGCGCCGTCGCGGCCGCCCGTGGTGTGGGCCTGGGCGGTATAGAGCACTTTGTCGAGCTTGGTGGTCATGGTGATGTTTCCTTGGTCGAAGTGGAACGGTGGTTGAAGAAAGCCGTCGTGGTCCGGAATGGCACGCGGCGGGAGAAACCTGTTGTGGTGATTGAAATGGCTTGCTTGCTCAGGCGGCCTTGCGGATGCGGTCGCGCAGCGCTTGAATCTGGTGGGTGAGGTCCACGAGCTCGGGCACCGAGCATTCGGAGGCCGCGAGCAGGCATTCGGGCACGTGGCCCGCGCGCGCCTTGAGGCGGCGGCCCGCGGCCGTGAGCGTGATGTGCACGCGGCGCTCGTCGGCCACGTCGCGCACGCGGGCCACGAAGCCGTTGGCCTCGAGGCGCTTGAGCAGCGGGGTGAGCGTGCCCGAGTCGAGCGAGACGCGCTCGCCGAGTTCGGAGACCATGGGGCCGTCTTTCTCCCACAGGGCGAGCATCACCAGGTACTGCGGGTAGGTGAGACCGAGCTTGTCGAGCAGGGGCTTGTACAGGCGGGTCATGGCCAGCGAGGCGGAGTACATGGCGAAGCAGAGCTGGTTGTCCAGCTTCAGGAGTTCGTCTTGCGTGAGGGAGGGCATGGGCCGAATTATGGCACTCAATTAAATTGTGTGCAAAGTATTTTGTGCGACAGGGTTTTCGGAGGCCCTCTCCCGGCGGGAGAGGGCAGGAAAACTCAGGGTCGCTTCATCAGCGCATCGGCCACCGCGGCGAAGCCCGGCAGCGTCAGCGGATCGTTGCCCGCGTTCGCCGCCACCGGATGCGCCGCGTAGCGCACGATCACCATCTGCGCCGCCGGGTCCACGTAGATGCTCTGGCCATGGATGCCGCGCGCCATGTAGGCGCCGTGCGCGTTGTTCGACACCCACCACATGTTGCGGTACGACCAGCCCGGCAGCAGGCCGTAGCCGGCCTTCGCGAACTTGGCGGGGTCGCCGCCGCGGCGGATGTCGTCCACCACCGCCTTCGAGAACACCTGCTGCCCGTTGGGAGCGCGGCCGCCGTTGCGCAGGGTTTCGCCGAAGCGCGCGAGGTCGCGCAGCGTGGTGTTGAGGCCGCCGCCGCCCGACTCGGTGCCGATGCTGTCGACCATGAAGTAGGCGTCCTGCTCGGCGCCGATGCGGCGCCAGATCTTCTCGCTCAGCAGCTCGGCCAGCGACTGGTTGCTGGCGCGGCGCAGGATCCAGGCCAGCACCTCGGCATTGATGGTCTTGTAGCCGAAGGCCTCGTCGTGCGCGCCTTCCTTCTTCTGCAGCGCGAGGAACTCGTAGAAGGTCTTCGGGCCGCTGTAGCCGGGCGCGCGCGGGATGAAGCCGCCGGCGCGCGAGTAGTCCCAGATCTCGGCCTTGGGATCGGCGTAGTTCTCGGAGTAGCGCACGCCGATGGTCATGTCCATCACCTGGCGCACGGTGGCGTCGCCGTAGGCGCTGTCCTTGAGCTCGGGCACGTATTTGGTGACGGGCGCCGCGGGGTCGAGCCTGCCCTCGTCGGCGAGGATGGCCGCGAGCGTGCCTACGAAGGACTTGGTGACCGACATCGCGAGGTGCGGCCGCTCGGGCGTCAGCGCGCCGAAGTACTTCTCGTACACCACCTGGCCACGGTGCAGCACCAGGATGCCGTCGGTGTAGGTGTTGGCGATCATCTGGGCGACCGTGCTGTCCTCGCCCGACAGCGACTTGAAGCGGATGCCCTCGATCTGCTCGGGCGTCACGCCCGTGGCGGCCGGCAGCGGGCTCGCGGCGCCGCTGCCGCGCCACACGTTGGCGGTGGGCACGACCTCGCGCACGTGCGAGAAGGTCCAGCGGTTGCGCGGGAAGGCGTTGCCGGCGGGGTTCTCGAAGGTGATCAGCTTGTCGGGCGGCGGCGGGAAGCCGCGCATCCAGCCGAGCGCGTCGACGGAGGTGGCCGCGGGATCGGGCAGGGCCGCGGGCGCGGCCGGTGCCTGGGCGTGGAGGGAGGTGTTCACGGCGAAGAGGGTCAATGCGGCCAGGGCCGCGCGCAGTCGCAGGGTCATGGTGAGGGATGGAGGAGGGGGTGGGAAGGGCGTTCGTCAGCGCCCGCTGAAGCGCGCGGGCCGGCGCTCGATGAAGGAGCGCACGCCCTCGGCCGCGTCCTCGCTGTTCGACAGCCGCTTCTGCGTCTCGATGAACTCGCCGACCGCGGCCAGCGGCCCGTGCTCGATCGCCTTGAGCACGTTGAGGCGCGTGGCCACCACCGCCAGCGGCGCCTGCGCGGCGATGCGCTGCGCGATCGCGAGCGCCTCGTCGAGCTCCTGGCCCGCGGGCACCACCTTCTGCACGAAGTTCAGCCGATAGCCCTCGGCGCTGCCGAACTCGTCGGCCGTCAGCAGGTGCAGCATCGCGTTGCCGAGGCCGGCGCGCTCGGCCATGCGCAAGGTGGCGCCGCCCGTGGCCATGATGCCGCGCTGCACCTCCATCTGCGAGAAGCGGCAGTTGTCGGCCGCCACCACGATGTCGGCGCCGAGCATCAGCTCGATGCCCACCGTGAAGCAGATGCCCTTGACCGCCACCACCATCGGCTTGGTGCGCCGGCGGTAGCCCTCGAGGCCGAAGTCGTGCGGCTCCACCAGGCCCTGCGGGATCGCCTTCTCGCCGCGCTTCATGTACTCGGCCACCGCGGGCAGGTCGAGGCCGGCCGTGAAGTGGTCGCCGAAGGCATGCAGCACGCCCACGCGCAGGTTCGGGTCGTCGTCCAGGCGCGTGTAGGCCTCGGCGAGCTGGCGGAACATCGGCGGCGTCCAGCCGTTGCGCTTGGCAGGCCGGTTGATGCCGATCAGCAGCACGTGGTCGAGCACCTGGGTGTCGATGCAGCCTTCGGTGGGCGGGGTGGTGGGCGTGGCGGTCATGGCGTGGCCTGTCTCCTCGTTCTTCGGCGCGTTAGTAGGTGTAGACGCCGCGGCCGGTCTTGCGGCCCAGTTGGCCGGCGGCGACCATTTCCTTCAGCAGCGGGCAGGGGCGGTACTTGGAGTCGCCGAACTGGTCGAGGTAGACCTCCATCACCGCGAGGCAGACGTCCAGGCCGATCATGTCGGCCAGCGCCAGCGGGCCTATCGGCTGGTTGCAGCCCAGCTTCATGCCGGCGTCGATGTCCTCGGCGGTCGCGATGCCCTCGGACAGCACGAAGAAGGCCTCGTTGATCATCGGCACCAGGATGCGGTTGACCACGAAGCCCGGCGCGTTCTTCACCGTGATCGGCGACTTGCCCAGGCGCTCGGCCAGTTCCTTCACCGTGTCGTGGGTGGCGTCGCTCGTGAGGTAGCCGCGGATCAGCTCGACCAGCGCCATCATCGGCACCGGGTTGAAGAAGTGCATACCGATGAAGCGGTCGGCGCGCGAGGTGGCGGCGGCCAGCTGCGTGATCGAGATCGAGGAGGTGTTCGAGGCGATGATGACCTCGGGGCCCACGAGTTCGTCGACCTGCTTCAAGATCTTGAGCTTGAGCGCGTGGTTCTCGGTCGCGGCCTCGATCACGAGCTGCGCGCCCTTGAGGTCGTCGTAGTTGGTCGAGCCCTGGATCAGCGCCAGCGCGGCGGCCTTCTGCTCGGCGGTGAGCTTTTCCTTCTTGATCAGCCGGTCGAGGCTGCCCGAGACGGTGGCCAGGCCCTTGTCGACCGCCGCCTGCGCGACGTCGATCATCACCACCTTGACGCCCGCCACCGCACAGGCCTGCGCAATGCCGTTGCCCATCGTGCCGGCGCCGATGATGCCGACGGTCTGAATCGCCATGAGAAATGCTCCTTGAGAAAACGAAAGGGGAAGAGAAAAGAAGGCGGGCCAGCCGCCGTGCCGTCCATTGTGGATCAGCCCCGCCGGCGCGTCGTTGCCGCGGGCGACACGGGTGGCTTACAGTGCGCGCTCGCGCTTTCCCCCTCTTTTTCTTCCCTCCCGAACCGACAGAAGCCGCCATGACCACCCTCGGCACCCCCCTCTCCCCCTCGGCAACCCGCGTGATGCTCCTCGGCTCCGGCGAACTCGGCAAGGAGGTGCTGATCGCCCTGCAGCGCCTGGGCGTCGAGACCATCGCCGTCGACCGCTACGAGAACGCGCCCGGCCAGCAGGTGGCCCACCATGCGCGCACCATCGTCATGAGCGACCCCGCGCAGCTGCAGGCCCTGATCGAGGCCGAGAAGCCGCAGCTCGTGGTGCCCGAGATCGAGGCCATCGCCACGCCGATGCTGCAGCAGCTCGAGGACGCGGGCACGGTGCGCGTGATCCCCACGGCCCGCGCCGCCCGCCTCACGATGGACCGCGAAGGCATCCGCCGCCTGGCCGCCGAGACCCTGGGCGTGCCCACCAGCCCTTACGAGTTCTGCGACTCGCTCGCCGAGCTGCAGGCCGCGATCGACGCGGGCATCGGCTACCCCTGCATCGTGAAGCCCGTGATGAGCAGCTCCGGCAAGGGCCAGAGCAAGATCGACGGCCCGGCCGATGTGCAGAAAGCGTGGGACTACGCCATGGCCGGCGGCCGCGTGAGCCATGGCCGCGTGATCGTCGAGGGCTTCATCGACTTCGACTACGAGATCACGCTCTTGACCGTACGCGCCAAGGATGCCGGCGGCGCCGTGCGCACCCGGTTCTGCGAACCCATCGGCCATGTGCAGGTCAGCGGCGACTACGTCGAGAGCTGGCAGCCGCACCCGATGGCGCCGGCCGCGCTGCAGAAGGCGCAGCAGATCGCCGAGGCGGTCACGGCCGACCTCGGCGGCCAGGGCCTGTTCGGCGTCGAGCTGTTCGTCAAGGGCGACCAGGTCTGGTTCAGCGAGGTCAGCCCGCGGCCGCACGACACCGGCATGGTCACCATGGCCACGCAGTGGCAGAACGAGTTCGAGTTGCATGCGCGCGCGATCCTCGGCCTGCCGGTGGACACCACGCTCAAGAGCCCGGGCGCCAGCGCGGTGATCTACGGCGGCGTCGATGCCCAGGGCATCGTCTTCGACGGCGTGGCCGAGGCGCTGCAGGTGCCGGGCGTGGACCTGCGCCTGTTCGGCAAGCCCGAGAGCTTCGTCAAGCGCCGCATGGGCGTGGCGCTGGCGCATGCCGCCGACGTGGAGACTGCGCGCACCAACGCCAAGGAAGCCGCCTCGCGCGTGAAGCCGCGCCAGGCCTGATCGCTTCGGTCGACGGCAGGCTGCGCGCGCGACAGCCGTAGCCAGTTTTCGCAAGCCGCGCCGCGCAGGCGCAGGCATGGTGCCGGGGCTGACGAAAGACGCCGGCCCGGGAGGGATGCGGGTGCATGCGGATTCCGTCCGCGCGCGCCGCGCTCCACACTGGGTCGATCGATCGATCCACCGGAGACACCATGCTGCATCCCCAGGCCCGCGCGCTGCTCGACTTCATCGAGGCGCGCGGCATCCCGCCGACCCACACGCTGTCGCCCGCCGACGCGCGCGCCTTCTACCGCGAGCGCCGCGCCGCCACCCAGCCGCTGCCGGCCGAAGTGGCCGAGGTGCGCGACCTCGCGGCCGACGGCCCGCACGGCCCTATTCCCGTGCGCGTCTACCGGCCGCTGGCCTCGGGCGCCGGCCCGCTGCCAGTGCTGGTGTACTACCACGGTGGCGGCTGGGTCATCGGCGACCTCGACACGCACGACGTGCTGTGCCGCGAGCTGGCCAACGGCGCCGGCTGCGCGGTGGTGGCGGTCGACTACCGCATGGGCCCGGAGCACCGTTTCCCGGCCGCGGTCGACGACGTGCTGGCCGCCACGCGCTGGGTGCGGCGCGAAGCCGCGGCGCTGGGCGTGGACGCGAGCCGCATGGCGGTGGGCGGCGACAGCGCCGGCGGCAACCTCGCGGCCGTGGTGGCGATCGCCGCGCGCGACAGCGCCGACCTGCCGCTGGTGTTCCAGCTGCTGATCTATCCGGCCACCGACATGCGCCGCGGCCATCCGTCGCACCAGGCCAATGGCCAGGGCTATCTGCTGACGCGCGACACGATGACCTACTTCCACGACCACTACATCACCGATGCGAAGCACGACCTCGACTGGCGCGCTTCGCCGCTGCTGCATGGCGACCTCTCGCGCCTGCCGCCGGCGCTGGTGCTCACGGCCGGCTACGACCCGCTGCGCGACGAAGGACTGGCCTATGCCGAGGCCTTGACCGCGGCCGGCAACAGCGCGAACTACGTCTGCTTCGAGCGCCAGATCCATGGCTTCGTGACCATGGGCAAGGTGCTCGACGAGGCCAACACCGCGGTCGCGCTTTGCGCCACCGAGTTGCGTCGCGCGTTCGCGGCGCCACGGCCGCAGGCCTAGGGAAAGTCCCCGCGCAAATCGGTGCCGCGCCGCGCGCGTGCCCCGCTACGATCAGCCCCACAACGACGCCGACCCAGGGCCCGTGCCCTGGCCCAGGCCCCCGAATGCAGGAGACAGACACCATGCAGGGAACGAGGATGGCGCCGTCGACGCAAGGCGGTGCCCGCGAGGGTCGCGGCCAGGGCGAACGCCTGATGTGGCTCACCACGCAGCGCGTGTTCTACGCCGGCCTGCTGGGCCGTGCCGCCGTGCGCACCATGGGCGGCCATGGCGTCTATGTCTCTCCCGCGGGCGCACCGCCCAACCGCCTGCGCGTGGGCGGCGGTGCCTGGCAGAGCGGCGAGCTGCTGGTGGTGCCGCCGCAGGTGCCGATCGAGATCGAGAGCGCGCATCCGCTGATCCTCAACCTGCTGATCGAATCGGAGTCGGTCGATCCCGCGCGCATGCCCGATTGGCTGCAGCACTGCGGCCCGGTACAGGCACCGGCCTTCGTCCAGCGCGTGCGCGAGAGCCATGCGCAGCTGCTCGCCGCCTCGGCGCGCGGCCAGCGCTTCGACGGCCTCGACTTCGACCGCCAGTTCTTCGGCGCGCCGCTCGCGCCGCGCGCGCTCGATGCGCGCATCCGCAAGGTCATCGACGCGATCAACGCCGACCCCGCGGCCGCCACCTCGGCCGAGGAATGCGCGGCCTCGGTGCACCTCTCGTTCTCGCGCTTCCTGCACCTGTTCAAGCAGGAGACCGGCATGGCCTTCCGCGCCTTCCGCGCCTGGAAGCGCGCGCGCAGCCTGCTGCGCTACGTGCGCCAGACCGCCACCCTGACCGACATCGCGCTCGAGGCCGGCTATCCCGACTCCACCCATTTCAGCCATTCGATCCGCCAGGTCTACGGCCTGAAGCCCAGCGACATCCTGGCCGGCTCGCGGCGCCTCGCGCTGCACGACGCGGCCGGCGCGGCCTATCGCCCCTTCACGTCTCCCTTCCGTCACCTGCGCCAGTAAGGCCAAGGAGGTTCCCGTCGTGCAGATCCTCCAGCTCCTGCTGTCGGGCATCGCGCAAGGCTGCATCTACGGCCTGATCGCGCTCGGCTTCGTGCTGATCTACAAGGCCACCGAGACGGTGAGCTTCGCGCAGGGCGACCTGATGATGCTCGGCGCCTTCGCCGCGTTCGCGGGCATGTCGCTGTTCGGCATGCCGTTCTGGCTCGCGGCCGTGCTCGCCATCGTCGCGATGGCGGCCTTCGGCGTGCTGCTCGAGCTGGTGGTGATCCGCCCGATCCTCGGTCAGCCGCAGTTCTCGATCGTGATGCTCACCATCGGCATCGCCTACGTGGCGCGCGGCCTGGTCACCATGGTGCCGGGCATCGGCACCGAGACCCATGCGCTGGCCGTGCCCTACAAGGACCGGATCTGGAAGCTCGGCGAGCTGGTGGTGAACCTCGAGCAGCTCGTGATCATCGTCGCCACCGCGATCCTCTGCGGCCTGCTGTTCGCGATGTTCCGCTACAGCAAGCTCGGCATCGCGATGCAGGCCTCGTCGCAGAACCAGCTCGCGGCCTACTACATGGGCATTCCGGTCAAGCGGCTCAACGGGCTGGTGTGGGGGTTGGCGGCCGCGGTCGCGGCCATCGCGGGCATGCTGCTCGCGCCGATCACCTTCGTGCACGCCAACATGGGCTTCATCGGGCTCAAGGCCTTTCCGGCGGCGGTGGTCGGCGGCTTCGGCAGCCTGCCGGGCGCGATCGTCGGCGGGCTGGTGATCGGCATCGTCGAGTCCTTCGCGGGCTTCTACCTGCCCGACGGCTTCAAGGACACGGCGCCGTACATCGTGGTGCTGCTGATGCTGATGATCAAGCCCAACGGCCTGTTCGGCGAGAAGCTGCGCAAGAAGGTCTGAACATGCGCTACATCTTCAAGACTTCCTACGACCAGGACATCCGGCTCGCCAAGCATGGCGGCCAGGTCTTCTGGTACGGCCTCTTGTGCGTCTTCCTGCTGGCCGCGCCCTGGGTCATCGACGAGTACTGGCTCGCGCAGCTGACCTTCGTGCTGATCTACGGCATCGTCGGCCTGGGCCTGATGCTGCTCGCGGGCTTCACGGGCCAGTTCTCGATCGGCCATGCGGCCTTCCTCGGCACCGGTGCCTACACGCAGGGCGTGCTGACCAACCTCGGCGTGCCGTTCCCGCTCGCGCTGGTCGCGGCCGCGGCGCTGTCGGCCGGCGTGGGCGTGGTGGTGGCGCTGCCGGCGCTGCGTGTGAAGGGCATCTACCTGGGCATCGCGACGCTCTCGTTCGGCTTCATCGTCGAGGAGGTGTTCGCGCGCTGGGAGAGCGTGACCGGCGGCAACGCGGGGCTGCACGTGAAGTCGCCGCAACTCTTCGGCTGGTCGCTCGGCTCGGGCGACGGCTTCTACTTCCTGTGCCTGGTGGTGGCGGTGCTCAGCACGCTGGGCATCCTGAACCTGCTGCGCTCGCCGACCGGCCGCGCCTTCGTGGCGATCCGCGATTCGGAGATCTCGGCGCAGAGCATGGGCATCCATCTCGCGCGCTACAAGACGATGTCGTTCGCGATCTCGGCCGCGCTCGCGGGGCTCGGCGGTGCGCTCTATGCGCACAAGCTGAGCTTCATCTCGCCCGACCAGTTCAACATCCTGCAGTCGATCGATCTGCTGCTGATGGTGGTGATCGGCGGGCTGGGCTCGGTGCACGGCGCCTTCCTCGGCGCGATCTTCCTGATCGCGATGCCGCAGCTGATCTCGATGGGCAAGGACTGGCTGCCCGCGGTGATCGGCCAGGCGCCTGGCCTGCAGGGCTTCGTCTACGGGGTGGTGCTGATCGTGTTCGTGCTGTTCGAGCCGCTGGGCCTGTACGGGCGCTGGCTCAAGGTGCGCACCTACCTGCAGCTGTTTCCGTTCTACCGCAAGGGCCTGTTCAAGCGGCAGAAGTCCTTCACCAAGTCGGATCGCCTGAGATGAGCGGCGGCGACATCCTTCTCTCGGCCCGGGACCTGAGCGTGCGCTTCGGCGGCGTGCTCGCGGTCAACAAGGTCAGCTTCGACGTGCGGCGCGGCGAGGTGTTCACGCTGATCGGGCCCAACGGCGCGGGCAAGACCACGGTGTTCAACCTGATCAGCCGCATCTACACGCCGACCTCGGGCCAGATCACCTGGCATGGCGAGGTCGGCGGCGCGGTGGCGCTGACCAGCCAGGCGCCGCACGCGATCGCGGCGCTCGGCATCGCGCGCACCTTCCAGAACATCGAGCTGTTCGAGCATGCGACGGTGCTGCACAACCTGCTGATCGGCCGCCACACGCACCGGCGCAGCGGCTTCTGGCGCGAGCTGTTCTTCACGCCGGCCACGCGGCGCGCCGAGATCGAGGCGCGCGAGAAGGTCGAGCAGGTGATCGAGCTGCTCGACCTGCAGCACCACCGCGACGCGATGGTGGCGGGCCTGCCCTACGGCGTGCGCAAGGTGGTGGAGCTGGCGCGCGCGCTGTGCACCGAACCCAAGCTGCTGCTGCTCGACGAACCCTCGTCGGGCCTCAACGTCGAGGAGACGGCCGACATGGCGTTCTGGATCCAGGACATCCAGCACGAGCTCGGCGTGTCGGTGCTGATGGTCGAGCACGACATGTCGCTGGTGTCGAAGGTGTCGGACCGCGTGCTCGCGATGAACCAGGGTGAGGTGCTGGCTACGGGTTCGCCGCGCGAGGTGCAGGCCGATGCGCGCGTGGTGGAGGCCTACCTCGGCACGGTCGACGACGTGAGCAGCTTGCGGAGGAGCAAAGCATGAGCGACGTGGTTCTGCAACTGCTCAACGTCGAGAGCGCCTACGGCCCGATCAAGGCCATCCGCGGCGTGAGCCTCCAGGTGCGCCAGGGCGAGATCGCGACCGTGCTGGGCTCCAACGGCGCCGGCAAGACCACCATCCTCAAGACCATCTCGGGGATCATCGATCCGCGCAAGGGCAGCATCGAGTTCCAGGGCCGCGACATCACGGCCAAGGACCCGGCCCACATCGTGCAGCAGGGCCTGAGCCACGTGCCCGAGGGCCGCGAGGTGTTCCCGCTGCTGTCGGTGCGCGACAACCTGCTGATGGGCGCCTACACGCGCCAGGACCGCGACGGCGTGGCGCGCGACATCGAGACCGTGTTCGGCTACTTCCCGATCCTGCGCGAGCGCGCCACGCAGGACGCCGGCCTGCTCTCGGGCGGCCAGCAGCAGATGCTCGCGATCTCGCGCGCCATCATGGCCGCGCCGCAGCTGATCCTGCTCGACGAGCCCAGCCTCGGCCTGAGCCCCAAGCTCACCAAGGAGATCTTCGAGATCGTGGTGCGCATCAACCGCGAGCGCGGCACCACCATCCTGCTGGTGGAGCAGAACGCCAACATGGCGCTCAACGCGGCCGACCACGGCTACGTGCTCGAGAACGGACGCATCGTGATGGAGGACAGCTGCGAGCGGCTGCGCGAGAAGGAGGACATCAAGGAGTTCTACCTCGGCGTGAAGGACGAGGGCGTGCGCGGCGAGCGGCGCTGGAAGAAGAAGAAGACCTGGAGGTAGCACCGATGAGCAGCACCCTCGCACTGCGCGCGCCGGCCGGCCTCTGGGACCTGGCGCACCTGCAGCCCCGCACCGAGGTGGTGGTGCCGGGCGACACCATCCCGGCCGTGTTCTGGAAAGCGGTCGAGTTGCGCCGCGACAAGGTCTGGATGCGGCAGAAGGAATTCGGCATCTGGCGCAGCTGGACCTGGGGCCAGACCGCCGAGGCGGTGCGCGAGATCGCGGGCGGCCTGATGGCGCTGGGCTTCGCGGCCGGCGAGTGCGCCTCGGTGCTGTCGAACACCGTCATCGAATGGGTGCTGGCCGACGTGGCGGTGCTCAGCTGCGGCGGCGTCTCCAACGGCATCTACCCGACCGACGCCGCCTCGCAGGTGCGCTACCTGTGCGAGGACTCGCGCACCACGGTGCTGTTCGTCGAGGACGACGAGCAGCTCGACAAGGCGCTCGAGGTGCGCGCCGCGCTGCCGCTGCTGCGCAAGGTGGTGGTGTTCGACATGGAGGGCCTGCGCGAGCTCGACGATCCCGACGTGCTGAGCCTGGAGGCACTGCGTGCCCTGGGCCGCGCGCACCTGGCCGCGCATCCGCGGGCGCTCGAGCAGCGCGTGGCCGCCTGCCGCGCCGAGGACCTCGCCATCCTGGTCTACACCTCGGGCACCACCGGCAAGCCCAAGGGCGCGATGCACAGCCACGGCGGGCTGGTCTACACCATGCGCGGCTACAACACGCTGCTGGCGCAGGACGAGAGCGACGAGCGCATGTGCTTCCTGCCGCTGTGCCACATCGCCGAGCGCATGGGCGGCGAGTACTTCGCGATGTACACCGGCTCGATCCTCAACTTCGTCGAGAACCCCGAGACCGTGCCCGAGAACGTGCGCGAGATCGCGCCCACCGTCTTCACGGCCGTGCCGCGCGTGTGGGAGAAGTTCTATTCGGGCGTGATGATCGCGCTCAAGGAGGCCAGCCGGCTGCAGCAGGCGGCCTACGGCTGGAGCATCGGGGTGGGCCAGCAGATCGCGCAGCGGGTGCTCGAGGGCCGGCCGGTGGGCGCGGGGCTGCGCCTGAAGTTCCGCCTGGCGCGCTGGCTCGCGCTCGACAACGTGCGCAAGCTGATCGGCATCCACCGCGCGCGCTTCCTCGTGACCGGTGCTGCGCCGATCTCGCCCGAGCTGGTGCGCTGGTACCTCGCGCTGGGCGTGCCGATGCTCGAGGTCTGGGGCATGACGGAGTCGTGCGGCGCCTCCACCGGCGTGCCGGTCACGCGCATCATGCCGGGTTCGATCGGCCCGGCGGCCGGCTACAACGAGGTGCGCCTCGATCCGCAGACCGGCGAGATCCTGGTGCGCGGCCCGAACGTCTTCATGGGCTACCTGAACCTGCCCGAGAAGACCGCCGAGACCCTCGACGCCGAGGGCTGGCTGCACACCGGCGACGTCGGCACGGTCGACGCGGAAGGGTATTTCCGCATCACCGACCGCATGAAGGACATCATCATCACGGCAGGTGGCAAGAACATCACGCCGAGCGAACTCGAGAACGAACTCAAGTTCAGCCCCTACGTCACGGACGCGGTGGTGATCGGCGACAAGAGGCCCTACCTGACGGTGATCGTGATGATCGACCAGGAGAACGTCGAGAAATTCGCGCAGGACAACGACGTGCCGTTCAGCAACTACGAAAGCCTCACGCGCACGCAGGAGGTGCTCGACCTGATCCAGGGCGAGATCGACCGCGTCAATGCGAAGTTCGCGCGCGTGGAGCAGATCAAGAAGTTCTTCCTGCTCGAGACGCAACTGAGCGCCGAGGACGAGGAGCTGACGCCGACGATGAAGCTCAAGCGCAAGCTGGTGCAGACCAAGTACGCGCCGCGCATCGAGGCCATGTACCGCTGAGCGCATCGAAAAAGGTCCCGATCGCCACCCGATTTTTTCGCCAACCCGAGGAGACAAGCGCATGAAGCTCAAGACACCGACGATGCTGGCCGTGCTGGGCCTGGCCGCGACGCTCGCGTCCGCGCAGCAGGGCGTGACCAAGGACGAGATCCGCATCGGCACGATCCAGGACCTCTCGGGGCCGCTCGCCGGCTTCGGCAAGCAGGCGCGCAACGGCATGCAGCTGCGCGTGGACGAGCTCAACGAACAGGGCGACATCAACGGCCGCAAGCTCAAGCTCTACGTCGAGGACTCGGGCTACGACCCGAAGAAGGCCGTGCTGGCGGCGCAGAAGCTGGTGAACCAGGAGAAGATCTTCATCATGGCCGGCCACATCGGCACGGCGCAGAACATGGCGGCGATGCCGGTGCAGTTCGACAAGAACGTCGTCAACTACATGCCGATCACCGCGGCGCGCGAGATGTACGAGCCGCTCAACCGCCTCAAGTACTCGTTCGCCGCCACCTACTACGACCAGATCCGCCTGGCGCTGCCGAAGATGGTGAAGGACAAGGGCGCGAAGAAGGTCTGCACCATCTACCAGGACGACGAGTTCGGCCTCGAAGTGCAGCGCGGCGCCGAGGCCGGCCTCAAGGCCGTGAACATGGAACTGGCCGAGAAGACCTCGTTCAAGCGCGGCGCCACCGACTTCAGCTCGCAGGTCGCGAAGATGAAGGCCGCCAACTGCGACCTGGTGGTGCTCGGCACCATCATCCGCGAGACCATCGGCACCGTGGGCGAGGCGCGCAAGACCGGCTTCAACCCGACCTTCCTGGGCTCGAGCGCGGCCTACACCGACCTGATCCACAAGCTCGGCGGCAAGGCCATGGACGGCATCTACGCGACCATGACGGTGCAGAACCCCTACACCGACGAGCAGTCGCAGCCGCTGCGCTTCTGGGCCAACAAGTACAAGACCAAGTTCAACGAGGACCCGACCGTGTTCTCGGTCTACGGCTACGTGATCGTCGACTCGTTCATCAAGGCGGCGCAGAAGGCCGGCCCGAACCTCACGACCGACAGCTTCATCAAGGCCATGGACAGCATCACCTTCGAGCCCGACATGTTCGGCAGCCCGAAGAGCACCTACACCGCCACCAAGCGCCTGGGCAACGACCAGTCGCGGCTGTCGCAGATCAAGGACGGCAAGTGGGTGGTGGTGTCGGACTACGTGGCCCCCTGAGGCCGGGCCCCGGCGGCGGGGCGGGCGGCTATATTGCGCGGCATCCCATCCTCGCGAGAACGCCATGCCCCAGTACTGGCTGATGAAATCCGAGCCCGACGAGGTCTCGATCGACGATGCGCTGGCCGCGCCCGACGCCACCGTGGCGTGGACCGGCGTGCGCAACTACCAGGCCCGCAACTTCATGCGCGACGGCATGAAGGTCGGCGACGGCGTGCTGTTCTATCACTCGAGCTGCCCCGAGCCCGGCATCGCCGGCCTCGCGCGCGTGGCCTCGGCGATCAAGCCCGATCCCACGCAGTTCGATCCGAAGTCGCCCTACTACGACGCGGCCTCGAAGAAGGACGATCCGCGCTGGCTGCTGGTGGACGTGCAGGCGCTGCGCAAGACGCGCCTGCTGGCGCTGCCCGAGCTGCGCGCGAAGCCCGAGCTGGCCGAGCTCACGATCCTGCGCAAGGGCAACCGGCTGTCGATCACGCCGGTGGAGCCGGCGCACTGGAAGATCATCGAGAAGATGCTGGGCTGAGCCGGCCCGCACCCGATGCGCTACTTGGCGAGGATCGGGAACAGCTTGCCGAGGCCGTCGGTCATCACCTCGACCGCCAGAGCCGCGAGGATCAGGCCCATGAGCCGGGTCATGATGTTGATGCCGGTCTTGCCGAGCACGCGCGCGATCGGCTGCGCGAGCGAGAAGGCGATGGCCGTGGCCAGCGCCACCACCACGCCGTAGCCCACGAGCACCGCGAGCTCCCACAGGTGCTTGGCCTTGTCGGCGTAGATCACCACGGTGGAGATGGTGGCCGGGCCGGTGAGCAGCGGGATGGTCAGCGGCACCACCGCGATCGAGGCGCCCATCGAGGCCTTGACCTCGGTGGCGCGCAGCTCCTCGACGTTGGTCTTGCTCTCGGCCGGCTGCGCGTTGAGCATCGACAGCGAGCTCATCAGCAGCAGCAGGCCGCCGCCGACCTGGAAGCTCGCGATCGAGATGCCGAAGAAGGACAAGAGCTGCAGCCCGATCAGCGCGCTGACCGCGATCACCACGAAGGCGCTGAAGGCCGACATGCGCACCGTGCGGCGGCGCTGCGCGTCGGAATAACCCTGTGTGTAGTGGATGAAGAAGGGCACGATGGCCAGCGGGTTGACGATCGCCACCAGCGTGACCAGCGGCTTGATCAGGTCCATCGAGGTGCTCATCAGCGTCCTCCCGAGACGTCGAGCAGGGCCATGGTGGTGTAGCTGGCCTCGTCGGACAGCAGCCACACGATCGCGTTCGCCACCTCCTCGGCGCTGCCGGTGCGCTTCATCGGCACCGAGGGCGCGAGCTGCGCGGCGCGCTCGGGCATGCCGCCCGAGGCGTGGATCTCGGTGTCGATCAGGCCCGGGCGCACCGCGTTGACGCGGATGCCCTCGTCGGCCACTTCCTTGGCCAGGCCGAGCGTGAAGGTGTCGATCGCGCCCTTGCTCGCGGCGTAGTCCACGTACTGCTCGGGCGAACCCAGCCGCGAGGCGGCGCTCGAGAGGTTGACGATCACGCCGCCCGTGCCGCCGTGGCGCGTGCTCATGCGGCGCACCGCCTCGCGCGCGCAGACGAAGCTGCCGACCACGTTGATGCGGAACATGCGTTCCAGCCGCGCCGCGCTCATCTCGTCGACGCGCGCGCGCACGTCGACCACGCCGGCGCTGTTGACCAGCGCCGTGAGCCGGCCGAGCTTGGCATCGACCTGCTCGAACATGGCCATCACCTGTGTTTCATCGCCGACATCGGCCTGCACCGCGATCGCCTTGCCGCCCGCGGCGCGGATCGCGCGCACGACTTCGTCGGCCGCGAGCGAGTTGCTCGCGTAGTTGACCGCCACGGCATAGCCGCGTCGCGCCGCCAGCAAGGCGGTGGCGGCGCCGATGCCGCGTCCGCCCCCCGTGACCAAGAGCACCTGCTGGTTCAATTCCGATCTCCTGCACAAAAGCTGCGCGTCAGTTAAAACCGTCGGTCCGGATTACATCACCGAGGGTGGCTCGCAAGTTGCGGGCCTTACCCGCAGTACCGGGATGTTCCGGCGGCGCTTCGTGCGCGGAGGTGAATTCATGAGCAAGACCATCGACTACTACTTCCCCCCCCAAAGCCCCTGGACCTACCTGGGCCATGCCCGCTTCGCCGCGATCGCGGCGGCGGCCGGCGCCACGGTGCGCGTGCGTCCGGTGGACATGGGCAGCATCTTTCCGGTCTCGGGCGGGCTGCCGCTGGGCAAGCGCGCGCCGCAGCGGCAGGCCTACCGGCTGGTCGAGCTGGCGCGCTTCTCGAAGCACCTGGGCATTCCGCTGCATCCGAAGCCGAAGTTCTTCCCGGTCTCCGGCGACGACGCGGCGCGGCTGATCATCGCGGTCGACCTCAACGACGGCACCGAGGCCGCGATGCGCATGTGCGCGGCGGTGTTCGCCGCGCTGTGGGCGCAGGAGCGCAACATCGGCGACCCCAAGGTGCTCGAGGCGCTGGTGGCCGAATGCGGCCTGCCGGCCAAGCGTGCCGACCAGGCGCAGAGCCAGGCGGTGCAGGAGCAGTACGAGGCCTACACGCAGGAAGCCATCGACATCCAGGTCTTCGGCGCGCCGAGCTACGTGATCGACGGCGAGATCTTCTGGGGCCAGGACCGGCTCGATTTCGTCGAACGCGCGCTGCGGCCCGGGGCGGCGGGCTGAACGCCGCCGACACGCACCGGACACGCATTCCCTCCATCCTTCCCATTGCCATCAAAGGAGCAACACATCATGGGTCAATTCATCGATCTCACCGCCAAGGACGGCTTCAGCTTTCCCGCCTACGTGGCCGAACCCGCCGGCACGCCGCGCGGCGCCGTCGTCGTGGTGCAGGAGATCTTCGGCGTCAACTCGCACATCCGCTCGGTGGCCGACGGCTACGCGGCCGCGGGCTACCTGGCCGTCGCGCCCGCGACCTTCCACCGCGTGAAGCCCGGTGTCGAGCTGGGCTACAGCGAGGACGACATGAAGACGGGCTTCGGCCTGAAGACGGCCGTCGAGGCGCTGCCCGCGCCCGGCGTGCTGCAGGACATCGAGGCCGCCGTGGCCTATGCGGCCAAGGCCGGCAAGGTCGGCATCGTCGGCTACTGCTGGGGCGGCCTGCTGACCTGGCGCGCCGCCGCGCTGGTGCCCGGCCTCTCGGCCGCCGCGCCCTACTACGGCGGCGGCATGACCTCGCCCGAGGAAACCGCGCGCCAGCCCAAGGTGCCGGTGCAGGCCCACTTCGGCAACCAGGACCACTGGATTCCGCTCGACACCATCGAGAGCTTCAAGAAGGCCCACCCCGAGGTCGAGGTGCACGTGTACCCGGTGGGCCACGGCTTCAACTGCGACCAGCGCGGCTCGTATGACGCCGAAGCATCAAAGCTGGCGCGCGAGCGCGTGCTGGCCTTCTTCGCGCAGCACATCGGCTGAGCACACTCGCTTCGCATGGGAGCCCGGCGCCGCCGGGCTTTTTCATTTCTTGAGGCCGGGCTTGTCGCCCACGCGGGTCTCGAGGAAGTCGAGCAGCGCGCGCAGCGCGGCGCTGTTGTGGCGCCGCTGCAGGTAGACGGCCGACAGCCACATGTCCTTGCGCGCATAGTCCTGCAGCACCGGCACCAGCTCGCCTTGGTCGATGTGCGACTGCACCAGGATCGAGGGCAGGTAGATCACGCCGAAGCCGCGCATCGCGATGCGGATCAGCGGCGCGCCCTCGGTGCAGTCCATGCGGCTCTTGACGTGCACGTCGAGCGGCTGGCCGCCGTCGTCGAAGCGCCAGACCGGCTGGGCGCCGAGCAGCGAATGGGTGAGCGCCTCGTGGTCCGCCAGGTCGCGCGGATGCTCGGGCTTGCCGTGCTTCTTCCAGTAGACCGGCGAGGCGCAGACCACCATGTTCATGAGCCGCAGCTTGCGCATGATCAGGTTGGCGTCCTCCACCGGGCCGCTGCGGATGTCGACGTCGATGCCTTCCTCGGCGAGATCGACCGTGCGGTTGGTCAGCTGCAGGCTGATGCGCACGTCGGGGTAGTAGCGCATGAAGTCGGCCAGCAGGTTCGGGAACTCGCCATTGCCCATGCCGTGCGGCGCCGAGATGCGCAGCCGGCCGCCGGGCTGGCTCGCGCGCTCCTGCAGCTCGGCCTGCGTGAGCTCGACCATCTCGAGCACCGGCGTGCTGCGCTCCAGCAGCAGCTGGCCGGCGTCGGTCAGGCTCACCGAGCGCGTGGAACGGTTGAGCAGGCGCACGCCGAAGCGGGTTTCGAGTTCGGCGACATACTTGCTGACCGTGGCCTTGGACATGTCGAGCCGCTTGGCGGCCTGCGAGAAGCTGCCATGCGACGCGACTTCGCGAAAGGTTCTGATCAGGTCGAGGCTGTCCATGGAGGTCGTGCCGGTAGCGCTGGGCGATGGCGCGATTCTCAGGGGTTTTTCTTAGCGAGGCCGCGCGGCACTTTCGTGACGCAGCGCGACTCGCAAGCAGGCAGAGGATGCATTCGATGACACGCACTTTTCGACTTCATGCGGCGCTCGCGCCGTGGACGCTGGCGCTGGCGGCCCTGTGGCTGCCGGCCGGCGCGGCGCTGGCCCAGGCCTTCGATCCCGTGCGGCCGATGGGGCCCGGCGCCGACCGCGCCGCGCTGGCCGTAGAAGCCGCCGCGGCCGCGCGCGCCGGCAATGTGTATGGCGACGTGGAGGCCGAGCCGCCGCTCGCCGCGCCGCGCACCGGCGGGCGCGACCGCGCGGCGGTGCGCGCCGAGGCGGTGGCGACCTCGCACGACCCGAGCCTGAACCTCGACCGCCGCGCCTTCGTCAACAGCGAGATCCCGCCGCAGATCAAAGCCGTGCCGGGCACGCCGCGCACCGCGCGCTGAGGCCCGGACGGCTGAATGCTTCGGTGTTCGCCGGGGCCGGAATGGCCCGCTGCGTACGCAGGTTAATGACTGAACGGTCGACCTGACATTGTTTCAATACCGGAAACACCGTGTCTCTGAACCGGGTGTTTTCCCGAGGGGTTTCGCCTTGAAACTCGCCGCACAGGCGAGCCGATCCGTGCACGCCTGGTGGCTAAACCCTCCGACGTACCGTATCAAGGACAACCGAAATGAAGACCTCGCACATCATCGCCGCCGCCGCACTGACCCTGTTTGCCGCCGTTGGCGCCCAAGCCGAAACCTATGAAGGCGTGACCCAGGCCGTCTCTAGCAAGAGCCGCGACGAAGTCAACACCGAAGCCGTGCGCGCCGCCGCCGCTCCGAACCAGAACGTGACCCGCGGCTCGCGCGGCCCGGAAACGGTCGCCGTGTCGAAGGACCGCGCCCTGGTCGAAGCCGAAGCGATCCGCACCGCTTCCGCTCCCGACCAGAACGTGACCTCGGGTTCGCGCGTGAACAGCAAGGTCATCTCGACCATGCAACACCCGCTCGACGCACGCGTCCAGGCCCAGCAAGGCTCCGGCGCCACCGCCAAGTAAGCTGTCGCACGGCACCGGGCGGCCTTCGGGCCGTTCGCACCCGGACGAGAAAAAGCCACGCGGAGATCGCTCCGCGTGGCTTTTTTCATGCGCGCTCGTTCAGCGCGTGCGCGCGAGATAGCGCTTGCGCCAGAAGATCAGCACCAGCAGCACCGCGATCGCGAGCATCGAGCCCATGGCGATCCAGAAGCCGTCGGCCTTGTGCACCAGCGGGATGAACTCGAAGTTCATGCCGAAGATGCCGGCGATCAGGTTCAGCGGCAGGAACACGGCGGTGAGCACGGTCAGCACCCGCATGATGTCGTTGGCCCGGTGGCCCTGCACGCTGAAATGCATCTGCACCGCGGTCTCGGCGTTCTGTTCGAGCCGGCGCACGTGGTGCACCACGCGCTCGATGTGCTCGAGCACGTCGCGGCTGCGGATCATCACCAGCTCGCGCTCGCGCCCCTCGGCCGCGTCCTTGGGCGGCGGCAGGGTCTCGAGGTTGTCGAGCCAGTCCTGCATGGCGGCGCGCTGGTCCTCGCAGATCTCGTCGAGGTGGTGCAGCGACTGGCGCGACTCCATCAGCGCGCCCCAGTTGGTGAAGCGGCTGCGCGGGTCGATGAGCTCGGCCTGCCAGTGGTCGAGCTGCTTGGTGAGCTCGCGCCGCAGGTCGAGGTAGCCGTCGACGATCTGGTTGATGACGCGCAGCATCAGGTCGGCCGGACTGGTGGGCACGCGGTTCGTGACCGCGCGCACGTCGAGCGCCGGCGTGCCGCGGTCGCCGGGCGCGGCGGCGGCCAGCAGGCGCGCGGCGAAGACGTCGCGCACCGCGCCGTCCTCGGGATGCACCGACAGCAGCACGCGGTCGAACACGGCGAAGCCGACCGGGCGGGTGTCGATGCGGCGCAGCACGGGCGGGCCGCCGCGCGGGCGCGGGGCGGGGGCCGCGGGCGTGGCCGCCGGTGGCGTGGCAGGCGCCGGCTGGCCATTGCCGCCGCTCGCGAGCCGGCGGAACACCAGCACGTCGTACTGCGAGGTGTAGTCGCTGTGCGAGGGCAACTGGTCGTTCAGCAGGTCGGCCACGTGCAGGTCGACCAGCTGGGTCTGGCACAGCGTCTGCAGGATCTGCTGCACCTCGGGCAGCGAGGCGCGGAATTCGTCGCGCGTGAGCGAGATCCAGAGGTAGCTGGCGGCGCTGCAGGAGCCGGGCAGGGCCAGCGGCGCCAGCGCGGCATGCTCGCTGACCTGCGAGGTGTTGATTTCGAAGATTCGCATCGCGCGCCCCCGTGCTTGCTCAAGATGGCCCGGACCGAAGGCCGGGCGGACCCATTGTGCTACTTAGTTTGTAGCAGACGGGCGGCGTCGAGCGCGAAGTAGGTGAGGATGCCGTCGGCGCCCGCGCGCTTGAAGGCCAGCAGGCTCTCGAGCACCACCGCGTCGTGGTCGAGCCAGCCGTTCCGGGCCGCGGCCTTGAGCATCGCGTACTCGCCGCTGACCTGGTAGGCGAAGGTCGGCACGCGAAATTCGTCCTTCACGCGGCGCACGATGTCCAGGTAGGGCATGCCGGGCTTCACCATCACCATGTCGGCGCCCTCGGCGATGTCGATCGCCACCTCGCGCAGCGCCTCGTCGCTGTTGCCCGGGTCCATCTGGTAGACCTTCTTGTTGCTCTTGCCGAGGTTGGCGGCCGAGCCGACCGCGTCGCGGAACGGGCCGTAGAAGGCGCTCGCGTACTTGGCGCTGTAGGCCATGATTCGCGTGTGCACGTCGCCGCGCGCTTCGAGCGCCTGGCGGATCGCGCCGATGCGCCCGTCCATCATGTCGCTGGGCGCCACGATGTCGACGCCGGCCTGCGACTGTGTGAGCGCCTGCTTCACCAGCACCTCGACGGTCGGGTCGTTGAGGATGTAGCCGCTGTCGTCGAGCAGGCCGTCCTGGCCGTGGCTGGTGTAGGGGTCGAGCGCGACGTCGGTCATCACGCCCAGTTCGGGAAAGCGCGCCTTGAGCGCCGCCACCACGCGCGGGATCAGGCCGTCGGGGTTGAAGGCTTCGTCGCCGGCCGGGGTCTTGAGGCTCGCATCGATCACCGGGAACAGCGCCATCACCGGGATGCCGGCCGCCACGCACTGCTCGGCCACGGGCAGCAGCAGGTCGAGGCTCAGGCGTTCCACACCGGGCATCGAGGCCACCGCATCGCGCCGGCCGCTGCCTTCCTGCACGAACACCGGGTAGATGAGGTCGTGCGGGGTCAGGGCGTTTTCCCGCACCAGGTTGCGCGTGAAGGCGTCGCGGCGAAGGCGGCGCGGGCGCCCGGCGGGGAAGGCGGCGAAGGAAGAAAGGGTGGAGCTCATGCGGAAAATTGTGCCCGAACTAAAGTTCCCGAACTTTTGCCATGGATGGGGGCGGTTGTCCGACAACTACGGAAATTAGTAGTACCAAAGTAATAAATTTTTACCCTAGATTGTTAATTAAAGCGCACCGGTCGCTTGAAACCTTGTTTCGTCTTTGTTAAATTCTGCCCCGGACGGCTTGCCGTCCCCCGCTTTTCCTCCCTGAGCGGGTGCCTTGATGTGTGACAGCAAAAGGGCTTCCCAGCCCGACGTGAAGACGTCGGGCTTTTTTTTGTCCGTCGCTTTCGTGGGGACCGATGAAACCGGGTGCGGCCAGCGGGGGCCGGCCACTAAACTGACCGCCATGCTCTGGGTCAAGTCCTTCCACATCGTCTTCATCGCCAGCTGGTTCGCCGGCCTGTTCTACCTCCCCCGGATCTTCGTCAACCTCGCGATGGTGCCGCCCGAGTCGCTCGCCGAGCGCGAGCGCCTGCTGCTGATGGCGCGCAAGCTGCTGCGCTTCACCACCTTCCTGGCCGTGCCGGCGCTGGGCTTCGGCCTCTGGCTGTGGCTGGGCTACGGCATCGGGCGCGGCCCGGGCAACGGCTGGATGCACGCCAAGCTGGCGCTGGTGCTGGTGGCGATCGGCTACCACCACGGCTGCGCGGTGCTGCTGCGCCGCTTCGCCGCCGGCGAGAACCGGCGCAACCACGGCTGGTACCGCTGGTTCAACGAGTTGCCGGTGCTGCTGCTGCTGGCGATCGTGATCCTGGTCGTGGTCAAGCCCTTCTGACGGCGGTGGCGACGCAGCACAAGTCCGCCGCGCTGCCCCTTGCGCTGGCCTATGCGGCGCTGATCGTCTATGCCAGTCTCTATCCCTTTTCCGACTGGCGCGACCAGGGCATCGCGCCCTGGGCCTACCTGTCGGCGCCCTGGCCCAAGTACTGGACCGGCTTCGACTTCGCGATCAACGTCGCGGGCTACGTGCCCTTCGGGTTCCTCTGCGCGCTGTCGGTGCTGCGCACCCGCAGCACCTCGAGCATCGGCCGCGCCGTGCTGCGCGCCACGCTGGCGGGCGTGGCCGTGTCCTTCGCGATGGAGACGCTGCAGAGCTACCTGCCGGCGCGCATTCCCTCGAACGTCGACCTGGGCCTGAACAGCGCCGGCGCGCTGCTGGGCGCGGTGCTGGCGGTGGCGCTCGAGCGCTTCGGCGCGGTCGCCCACTGGGGGCGGGTCCGGGCGCAATGGTTCGTCGACGAGGCCCGCGGCGCGCTGGTGCTGCTGGCGCTGTGGCCGTTCGCGCTGCTGTTCCCCGCGGCCGTGACCTTCGGGCTGGGCCAGGTGTTCGAGCGGCTCGAGGCGGCGATCTCCGAATGGCTGCTCGACACCCCGTTCATCGACTGGCTGCCGGTGCGCCAGTTCGAGCTCGAGCCGCTGGTGCCGGCGGTCGAGCTGCTGTGCGTGATGCTGGGCGCGCTGGTGCCCTGCCTGCTGGGCTATCTCGTGGCACGCACCGTGGTGCAGCGCGCGGTGCTGCTGCCGTTGATCCTGCTGACGGGCGTGGCGGCCTCGGCGTTGTCGGCGGCGCTGAGCTACGGCCCCGACCATGCCTGGGCCTGGCTCGAGCTGCCGGCGCAGGTCGGCATGGCGGCGGCGCTGTTCGCCGGCGTGCTGCTGCTGTTCGCGCCCCGCCGGCTGTGCGGCGCGCTGCTGCTGGTGGCGCTGGTGCTGCAGCTGAGCCTGTTGAACCAGGCGCCCGAGAGCGCCTATTTCGCGCAGACGCTGGCGACCTGGGAGCAGGGGCGTTTCATCCGCTTCCACGGGCTGGCCCAGTGGCTGGGCTGGCTCTGGCCGTTCGGGGTGCTGGCCTACGTGATCTTCCTGCTGTCGCGGCGCAGCCGGCCGCCGGCGGCCTGAAGCGCCGGCCACGCGGACGGCGGTCCTAGAATCCGCCGATGCCCACCCCCGCCAGCTCCGCCGTGCCTTCGGGCTATTACGGCCGCCACATCTTCTTCTGCCTCAACGAACGCAAGAACGGCGAGGATTCCTGTGCCATGCACAACGCCCAGCAGGGCTTCGACCGCTGCAAGGCCAGGGTCAAGGAAGAGGGGCTCTCGGGGCCCGGCAAGGTGCGCGTCAACAAGGCCGGCTGCCTCGACCGCTGCGCCGGCGGACCGGTCGCCGTGGTCTATCCCGAGGCGGTCTGGTACACCTTCGTCGATGCCGACGACATCGACGAGATCGTCGACTCGCACCTGAAGAAGGGCGAGATCGTCGAGCGCCTGCTGCTGCCGCCCGACGTCGGGCGCTGAACTTTCAGCCGGGGCCTGCGCTCGTACCGTGCTCGCCG
Organism: Variovorax sp. GW821-FHT09B05; assembly: GCF_059418265.1. Classification (NCBI taxonomy): domain Bacteria; kingdom Pseudomonadati; phylum Pseudomonadota; class Betaproteobacteria; order Burkholderiales; family Comamonadaceae; genus Variovorax; species Variovorax sp. GW821-FHT09B05. Next base: position 5,537 of record NZ_JBWKPN010000028.1, on the reverse strand, counting down.
CAGGCAACCCCTCCACCGTCGGCCTGCCGGCCCGTTCCATTCCGAGCCTCATGAATTCCCAGACCGAAAAGATCAGCCTCCAGGGCGCCGCCGGCGTCATCGAGGTGCAGCGCGACCAGCCGGCCGAGGCCGCGCGCGGCATCGCCGTCATCGCGCATCCCCATCCGCTGTTCGGCGGCACCATGGACAACAAGGTGGTGCAGACCCTGGCGCGTGCCTTCATCGCCTGCGGCTGGACCGCGGTGCGCTTCAACTTCCGCGGCGTCGGCGCGAGCCAGGGCGTGCACGACGAGGGCCGTGGCGAGCTCGAGGACATGCTCCATGTGGTCGGCCAGCTCGCGCCCGAGGGCCCGCTGGCGATCGCCGGCTTCTCCTTCGGTGCCTTCGTCGCGAGCGGCGCGGTCGAGAAGCTCTGGGCCGCGCGCGACGTTCGCCAGATCGTGCTGGTCGGCACGGCAGCCGCGCGCAACACGGTGGCCGTGCTGCCGCCCGAGGCCCACGAGCGCACGCTGGTGGTCCACGGCGAGGCCGACGACACGGTGGCGCTGTTGGCGGTCATGGACTGGGCGCGGCCGCAGTCACTTCCTGTCACAGTCGTCCCCGGGGGCGGCCATTTCTTTCACGGACAATTGCCGCTGCTCAAGAGCCTGGTCGTGCGCCATCTGCGCGCAGACAACCCGGCCGCCTGAAAGCCTGGCTTGCAGGCACGTCTTCGTTTCTTTCCCATTGCTCCCATGAATCGTTTCTTCCACGGTGCCCGCGCGCTGTTGCTCGCCGCCGCCGCTTCCGTCTGCCTGATCGCCGCCGCCCAGGTGCCGGCGCCGCCCGAGATCGCCGCGCGCAGCTACCTGCTGCTCGACGTGACGGCCAACCAGATCCTGGCGCAGAAGGACATCGACAGCCCGGTCGAGCCGGCGTCGCTGACCAAGCTGATGTCGGCCTACATCGTGTTCGACGCGCTGCGCGCCAAGAAGATCACCCTGACGCAGACGCTGCCCGTCAGCCCGCGCGCCTGGAAGATGCCGGGCTCGCGCATGTTCATCGACCCGAAGATGCAGGTGCCGGTCGAAGACCTGATCAAGGGCCTGATCGTCCAGTCGGGCAACGACGCCACCGTGGCGCTGGCCGAGGGCGTGGGCGGCACGGTCGAGCATTTCGTCGAACTGATGAATGCCCAGGCCAAGGTGCTGGGCATGAAGAACACCACCTACAAGAACCCCGAGGGCCTGACCGCGCCCGGCCATACCACGACCGCGCGCGACCTCAGCATCCTGGCGACCCGGCTGGTGCGCGACTTCCCCGAGGAAGCCAAGTACTACGCGATCAAGAAGTACCGCTACCCGGGCACGCCCTCGACCAACGACACCAACCGCAACCTGCTGCTGTTCCGCGACCCGACCGTCGACGGCCTGAAGACCGGCCATACCGAAGCCGCCGGCTACTGCATGATCGCCACCGCCAAGCGCGACTTCCCGAACCTGACCGGCGGCCGCCGCCTGCTGTCGATCGTGCTTGGCACCTCGGGCGAAACCGTGCGCGCCAACGAATCGCAGAAGCTGCTGAACTGGGGCTACACCGCCTACGACGCCGTGCGCCTGTTCGACGGCGGCCAGCCTGCGGCCACGCCGGCGGTCTGGAAGGGCAAGCAGAACGTGCTCAAGCTCGGCCGTCCCGAGCCGATCGTGGTCGCCGTGCCCGCGGGCATGGCCAGCAAGCTCAAGACCCAGATCGCGCGCCCCGACCCGCTGGTGGCGCCGTTCACCAAGTACCAGCCCGTGGGCACGCTCAAGGTCACGCTCGACGACCAGCCGGTGGCCGAGGTGCCGCTGGTGGCGCTGGAGCCGGTCGAACAGGCCGGCATGCTGGGCCGCGCCTGGGATGCGGTGCGGCTCTGGATCAAGTAATCGGCAGGGTAGGGGGCGGCTTCAGGCCGGCGGCAGGGGGCTGAAGGCCTCCAAACCCGCCTGACTTTGCCGTTTCACAAGCCCGCTGCTATACTCGTGGGCTTTTCGGAAAATTCCGAAGGGATTCACGTTTGCGTCATCTCCCGGTTCCTGGGTCACGACCAGGGCGCCGCAAGGCACCACCGGGGTATTTCTCGTTTTGGGACTAATTCATTCATGCCAACCATCAATCAACTGGTGCGTCAGGGCCGGACGGTCGAAAAGATCAAGTCCAAGAGCCCTGCCATGCAGAACTCGCCGCAACGTCGCGGTGTCTGCACCCGGGTCTACACCACGACCCCCAAGAAGCCGAACTCGGCACTTCGCAAGGTTGCCAAGGTCCGCCTGACCAACGGCTTCGAAGTCATTTCCTACATCGGCGGCGAAGGCCACAACCTGCAGGAACACAGCGTGGTGCTGGTTCGCGGCGGTCGTGTCAAGGACTTGCCCGGTGTGCGTTACCACATCGTGCGCGGTTCGCTCGACCTGCAAGGCGTGAAAGACCGCAAGCAGTCGCGTTCCAAGTACGGCGCGAAGCGCCCCAAGAAGGCCTGATCGGGTTCTTCTTTCAGTAGTTGTTTCATCGGTGTTCGAGTGCCTTGGCGGGCATGTCGAGCGTAGTGACCCGAAGTTGGGTCGAGTAAGTGAGGGTCCGAGTCGACTCTCGCGGTGCCGGAAACGGTGCCAACTGAAGCAAAGAGGTTAAGAAAATGCCACGTCGTCGCGAAGTCCCCAAACGTGAAATCCTGCCGGATCCCAAGTACGGCAATGTCGAGCTGTCGAAGTTCATGAACGTGATCATGGAAGGCGGCAAGAAGGCTGTTGCCGAGCGCATCATTTATGGCGCGCTCGACTTCATCGAGAAGAAGAACCCGGACAAGGACCCCCTCGAAGCGTTCACCGTTGCCATCAACAACGTGAAGCCGATGGTCGAAGTGAAGTCGCGCCGCGTCGGCGGTGCGAACTATCAAGTGCCGGTCGAAGTCCGCCCCGTCCGCCGCCTCGCTCTGTCGATGCGCTGGATCAAGGAAGCCGCCCGCAAGCGCGGCGAGAAGTCGATGGCCCTGCGTCTGGCCAACGAACTGATGGAAGCCACGGAAGGCCGTGGCGGCGCGATGAAGAAGCGCGACGAAGTGCACCGCATGGCAGAAGCCAACCGGGCGTTCAGCCACTTCCGCTTCTAAGAATCAAACTTCGCTTGGGCGTTGGGTGTCGAGTGTCGGGCGTTGTGCCCGTGCTCGGGGCCCAGCGCTCAACGCATTTCAACCCGAAAGTAAATCATGTCCCGCAAGACCCCCATCGAGCGCTACCGCAACATCGGCATCTCCGCGCACATCGACGCTGGCAAGACCACGACGACGGAACGTATCCTGTTCTACACCGGTGTGAACCACAAGATCGGTGAAGTGCACGACGGTGCCGCCACGATGGACTGGATGGAGCAAGAGCAAGAGCGCGGCATCACGATCACCTCGGCTGCCACCACCTGCTTCTGGAAGGGCATGGCTGGCAAGTTCGAAGAACACCGCATCAACATCATCGACACCCCCGGCCACGTGGACTTCACCATTGAAGTCGAGCGCTCGATGCGCGTGCTGGACGGCGCCGTGATGGTGTACGACGCCGTCGGCGGCGTGCAGCCCCAGTCGGAAACCGTCTGGCGCCAGGCCAACAAGTACAAGGTTCCGCGTCTCGCGTTCGTCAACAAGATGGACCGCACCGGCGCCGACTTCCTGCGCGTGCGCCAGATGATGGTCGACCGCCTGAAGGCCAACCCCGTCGTGATCCAGATCCCGATCGGTGCCGAAGAGCACTTCCAGGGCATCGTCGACCTCGTGAAGATGAAGGCGATCATCTGGGACGAAGACAAGGGCGTCACCTTCCAGTACGGCGACATCCCGGCCAACCTGGTCGATGTCTGCAACGAATACCGCGAAAAGCTCGTCGAAGCGGCTGCCGAAGCCAGCGAAGAGCTGATGAACAAGTACCTCGAAGGCGGCGAGCTGTCGGAAGAGGAAATCAAGAAGGCCATCCGTCAGCGCACCATCGCCGGCGAAATCCAGCCGATGCTGTGCGGCTCGGCCTTCAAGAACAAGGGCGTGCAGGCCATGCTCGACGCCGTCGTCGAATACATGCCGGCTCCGACCGACATTCCGCCGGTCAACGGCCTCGACGAAGACGAAGCGCCCGTGGTTCGCAAGGCGGACGACAACGAGAAGTTCTCGGCCCTGGCATTCAAGCTGATGACCGACCCGTTCGTGGGCCAGCTGACCTTCGTGCGCGTCTATTCGGGCGTGCTCAGCAAGGGCGACAGCGTCTACAACCCGGTGCGCGGCAAGAAGGAACGCATCGGCCGTATCGTGCAGATGCACGCGAACAACCGCGAGGAAGTCAGCGAAATCCGCGCCGGCGACATCGCCGCCTGCGTGGGCCTGAAGGAAGTGACCACCGGCGAAACGCTGTGCGATCCCGAAGCGGTCGTGACGCTCGAGCGCATGGTGTTCCCGGAATCGGTGATCTCGCAGGCCGTCGAGCCCAAGACCAAGGCCGACCAGGAAAAGATGGGCATCGCGCTGCAGCGCCTGGCTCAGGAAGACCCCTCGTTCCGCGTTCGCACGGACGAAGAGTCGGGCCAGACCATCATCGCCGGCATGGGCGAGCTCCACCTCGAAATCATCGTGGACCGCATGAAGCGCGAATTCGGCGTGGAAGCCAACGTGGGCAAGCCGCAGGTGGCCTACCGCGAAACGATCCGCAAGACCGTCGAGGAAGCCGAAGGCAAGTTCGTTCGCCAGTCGGGCGGCAAGGGCCAGTACGGCCACGTCGTGCTGAAGATCGAACCCCAGGAAGCCGGCAAGGGCTTCGAGTTCGTCGACGCCATCAAGGGCGGTGTGGTTCCTCGCGAATACATCCCCGCGGTGGAAAAGGGCGTCGTGGAAGCGCTGACGCAAGGCGTGCTGGCGGGCTACCCCGTCGTCGACGTCAAGGTCACGCTGCACTTCGGTTCGTACCACGACGTGGACTCGAACGAAATGGCGTTCAAGATGGCCGCGATCTTCGGTTTCAAGGAAGGTGCCCGCAAGGCCAACCCCGTGATTCTCGAGCCGATGATGGCCGTGGAAGTCGAAACGCCCGAAGACTACGCCGGCAACGTGATGGGCGACCTGTCGTCCCGCCGTGGCATGGTGCAGGGCATGGACGACATGGTCGGTGGCGGCAAGGCCATCAAGGCCGAAGTGCCGCTGTCGGAAATGTTCGGCTACTCGACCACGCTGCGCTCGATGTCGCAAGGCCGTGCCACGTACACGATGGAGTTCAAGCACTACGCCGAAGCTCCGCGTAACGTCGCCGAAGCCATCGTGGCTGCCCGCGCGAAGTAAGCGTTTCAGGAATGCAGGGCCGCGCAGTGCGCGGCCCTTCTTGTCTGCGATCCGGTGCCGTCTTGTTCCCGTGCGAGGCGATCCAGCAATCGGATGCAGACATAAAACCAATACACGGGACTGCTCTTTCAAGGATTGAAAAATGGCAAAAGGTAAATTCACCCGCACGAAGCCGCACGTGAACGTGGGCACGATCGGTCACGTTGACCATGGC
>NZ_JBWKPN010000027.1:0-84852 GCF_059418265.1 Variovorax sp. GW821-FHT09B05 | reverse complement strand
GCCATGGTCAACGTGACCGATCGTGCCCACGTTCACGTGCGGCTTCGTGCGGGTGAATTTACCTTTTGCCATTTTTCGACTCCGAAAAAAACGATATCAACGTACGCAGATAAGGTCGCAACGCTGCTCTTGCAACCCCTGGGAAAAACTGGTGCCCTTTGCGGGAATCGGACCCGCGACCTCTCCCTTACCAAGGGAGTGCTCTACCACTGAGCCAAAAGGGCTTTTGCCTAAACCTGCATCAAACTCGGTCTCTGGAGCGGGAGACGGGAATCGAACCCGCGTCATCAGCTTGGAAGGCTGGGGTTCTACCATTGAACTACTCCCGCATCGGGGGCACTTCAAGGCACCCAAAGCGCTAGATCCAATCGCTCTTAGAAACCAAATTCATCGCTGGTGGAGAGGGCTGGATTCGAACCAGCGTACTCGTTAGAGGGCAGATTTACAGTCTGCTGCCATTAACCACTCGGCCACCTCTCCGGCGAACCTCGAAATATAGCACGGTTTTGTGACTATGCAGAAACCCGAGCACCAAAAGGAGCGAGGGAAACCGTTCGAGGAATGAACTGCGGGCGATTATCCGCGAATTTTCAGGCCCCCTTCTGGTGCTCCTCACGCCAGGCACGTGCTTCGCCGAAATGTCCGCATCCGATGAACGGCACGGGCGGGCGCAACGCCGACAGCGGCGAGGGATGATTCGACATCAGCACCTTATGGCGGCCAACGTCGATCAACGCACGCTTACTCTGGGCGTGCGAGCCCCATAGCATGAAAACAACAGGCTTCGCGCCATCGGAAACATGCCGGATCACGGCGTCCGTCAGCACCTCCCAGCCGCGCCCCGAATGGCTGGCCGGCTGGGCCTCCTCGACCGTGAGGCAGGTGTTGAGCAGCAGCACGCCATGCGTCGCCCACTTCACCAGGCTGCCGCCCGGGTTCGGGAACGGCGGCGGCGGCGTGCCGAGGTCGCGCTGGAGCTCCTTGAAGATGTTGCGCAGCGAGGGCGGTAGCGCCACGCCGGGCGCCACGGAGAAAGCCAGCCCCTCGGCCTGGCCACGCCCGTGGTACGGGTCCTGGCCCAGGATCACGACGCGCACGTCCTCGGGCGGCGTGAGCTCCAGGGCGCGCAGCGGCTGCGGCGGGAAGATCACCGTGCCCGCATCGAGCCGTTCGCGCAGGAAGGCCTGCAGCTTCTGTCCCACGGCACCGCCGAAGAAGCCATCGACCAGCGGCTGCCAGCCCGGCGCCACCGGCCAGTCGGCAGGATCGCTGCTCGACAGCTGATCCGCCCGGCTCATGAGAACACCTCTGTGCTGCGCACTGCGGTGCGAGCTTGCTTGGGGCGGCCCGGCGCGGCGCTCATTGGAACAACGCCGCGAGGGCTTCGCCAGGTTCCTCGGCGCGCATGAAGGCCTCGCCGACCAGGAAGGCATGGACGCCTGCGGCGCGCAGCGTGGCGACGTCCTCGCGCGTGGCGATGCCCGATTCGGTCACCGCGAGGCGCTCCTTCGGCAGGCCCGGCAGCAGGCCGATGGTGGCCTGGATCGAGACCTCGAAATTGCGCAGGTTGCGGTTGTTGACGCCCACCAGCGGGGTCTTGAGGCGCAGCGCGCGCTCGAGCTCGGCCGCGTCGTGCACCTCGACCAGCACCGCCATGCCCAGCCCGTGCGCGATGGCTTCGAAATCCTTCATCTGCGCGTCGTCGAGGCAGGCGGCGATCAGCAGGATCGCGTCGGCGCCGATCGCGCGCGATTCGTACACCTGGTAGGCGTCGACGATGAAGTCCTTGCGCAGCACCGGCAGCTCGCACGAGGCACGCGCCTGCTTCAGGTAGTCGATGCCGCCCTGGAAGAACTGCTTGTCGGTCAGCACCGAGAGGCAGGCCGCGCTGATCTTCCCGTCGCCTTCGGCATAGCTCTGCGCGATGTCGGCCGGAATGAAATCGGCGCGCAGCACGCCCTTGCTCGGGCTGGCCTTCTTGACTTCGGCGATCACGGCGGCCTGGCCGGCCGCGATCTTGGCGCGCAGCGCGCCTTCGAAATCGCGCGTCAGCACGCGGCTTTCGGCGTCGAAGCGAACCGCCTCCAGCGGGCTGCGCTGCTTCGCGGCGGCCACTTCCTGGTGCTTGACGGCAACGATCTTGTCGAGGATGTCGGACATGGCTTCTCTCTTGCTCCTGGATTCCTGGCTCAGACCGAGGTGGTGACCCGCACCAGCTCGGCGAGCTTCGCCTTGGCCGCGCCCGAGGCGATGGCCTCGCGCGAGCGTGTCACGCCCGCGGCCACCGAATCGACCACGTTGGCCGCGTACAGCGCCGCACCGGCGTTGAGCAGCACGATGTCGAGCGCCGGGCCGGCCTGATTGTCGAGCACGCCGAGCAGCATCGCCTTCGACTGCTCGGGCGTCTCCACGCGCAGCGCGCGGTTGCTCGACATCTGGAAGCCGAAGTCCTCGGGGTGCAGCTCGTACTCGCTGATCTCGCCGTTCTTGAGCTCGCCCACCAGCGTGGCCGCACCCAGCGAGATCTCGTCCATGCCATCGCGGCCGTAGACCACCATCGCATGCTCGGTGCCCAGGCGCTGCAGCGCGCGCACCTGGATGCCCACCAGGTCGGGATGGAACACGCCCATCAGGATGTTGGGCGCGCCGGCCGGGTTGGTCAGCGGGCCCAGGATGTTGAAGATGGTCTTGATGCCGAGTTCCTTGCGCACCGGTGCCACGTTCTTCATGGCCGGATGGTGGTTCGGCGCGAACATGAAGCCGATGCCCGACTGCTCGATCGAGCGCGCGATCTGCTCGGGCTTGAGGTTGATGTTGACGCCCAGCGACTCCAGCACGTCGGCGCTGCCCGACTTGCTCGACACGCTGCGCCCGCCGTGCTTGCTGACCTTGGCGCCGGCCGCCGCCGCGACGAACATCGAGCAGGTCGAGATGTTGAAGGTGTGCGAACCGTCGCCGCCGGTGCCGACGATGTCGACCAGGTTCGTGGTGTCGGCCACCGCCACCTTGGTCGACACCTCGCGCATCACCTGCGCGGCGGCGGTGATCTCGCCGATGGTTTCCTTCTTCACGCGCAGCCCGGTGATCAGCGCGGCCATCATCACGGGCGAACACTCGCCGCTCATGATGAGCCGCACGATGTGCAGCATCTCGTCGTGGAAGACTTCGCGGTGCTCGATGGTGCGCTGCAGCGCTTCCTGGGGGGTGATCATGGAAAGTCTCCTCGGGATGAATCAGCGGCCGATGCGCGCCGCGGGGGCGTCGGTGAACGCGAGCTTGAGGCCGAAGCCGATGAAAAGAACGCCGGCGGCGCGGTCGAGCCAGTGCATGCCCTTCTGCACGGCACCGCGGCGCGCCATCCAGCCCGCCGCCAGCGCCCAGCCCACGTTGACGGGGATCGCGTTGAGGTTGAACAGCACGCCGAGCAGCACGAAATACAGCGCCTTGTGGTCGGCCCCGGGCGCGATGAACTGCGGCACGAAGGCCAGGAAGAAAAGCGCCACCTTGGGATTGAGCACGTTGGTCCAGAAGCCGCCGAGGAAGATCGCCTTGAGGCTGCGTTCCGCGCCGGCTGCCGCGGCCTTGCCGAGGTCGGTCGGTGCCGGTGCGCGCGACAGCACCATGCGCACGCCCAGGTACAGCAGGTAGGCCGCGCCGATGTACTTGAGCACCGTGAAGGCCGCGGCCGAGGTCGCCATCAACGTGCCGACGCCTATGGCCGCCGCGAAGATGTGGACGAAGCAGCCGGCGGTGATGCCGAGCCCGGCGACGATGCCGGCGCGCACGCCCGAGCGCAGCGAGTGGGTGACCACGTAGAGCACGTCGGGCCCCGGCGTCAGGTTCAGCAGCCAGCCGGCGGCGATGAAGGCCAGCAGATGGGGAAGATCGGGCATGGCGTTCTCCTCTCCTCGAACGACGGATCAGGCTGCGAAGTAGGCCCGGATCGCGGCCACCGCGCGGTCGACGCCGGCGGCATCGACATCGAGGTGCGTCACGAAGCGCAAGCGGTACAGGCCCGTGGCCAGGATGCCCTGGCGCTCGAGGCTCTCGATCAGCCCCGCCGAGCGCGCCTTGGCCTCGCCCTCGAGGTCGACGAAGACGATGTTGGTGTGCGGCATCTCGAGCTTCAGCCCTTCGATGCCCGCGAGCCCCTGCGCGAGGCGCAGCGCCAGCGCATGGTCGTCGGCCAGCCGGTCGACGTGGTGCTCGAGCGCATGCGCGGCCGCTGCCGCGAGCAGCCCGGCCTGGCGCATGCCACCGCCCGCCATCTTGCGGATGCGGTGGGCGCGCGCGATGAAGTCGCGCGAACCGACCAGCGCCGAGCCGATCGGTGCGCCCAGGCCCTTGCTGAAGCATACCGACACGCTGTCGAAGCACTGCGCGATGCGGCGCGCCTCGGCGCGCACGTCGGTGCTTCCGTTCTTCGCCGCCTGCGCGGTCGCCGCGTTGAAGAGGCGCGCGCCGTCCAGGTGCCGCTGCAGCCCGTGGCGTGCGGCGAGTTCGGTCGCCGCCTGCACGTAGTCGAAGGGCAGCAGCTTGCCGCCCAGCGTGTTCTCGAGCGCCAGCAGCCGGGTGCGCGCGAAGTGCGCGTCGTCGGGCTTGATCGCCGCCTCGATCTGCGCGAGCGGCAGCGTGCCGTCGGCCGCGTGGTCCAGCGGCTGCGGCTGCACGCTGCCGAACACCGCCGCGCCGCCGCCTTCCCAGCGATAGCAGTGCGCCATCTGGCCGACGATGTACTCGTCGCCGCGGCCGCAGTGCGAGAGGATCGCGCTCAGGTTGCTCTGCGTGCCGGTCGGCACGAACAGCGCCGCCTCGAAGCCCAGCAGCGCGGCGATCCTTTCCTGCAGCGCATTCACGCTCGGGTCGGTGCCGAAGACGTCGTCGCCCAGCGGCGCCGCCATCATGGCGTCGCGCATCGCCGGCGTGGGTTGCGTGACGGTGTCGCTGCGCAGGTCGACGATGGCGGTGCGGTCGGTCATGGCTTCAGTCCAGGAAGTTTTTGAGCATGGCGTGGCCGTGCTCGGTGAGTATCGATTCGGGGTGGAACTGCACGCCTTCGATGCGCACCTCGTGCGCATACCCGGTGTGCCGCACGCCCATGATCTCGCCGTCGTCGGTCCAGGCCGTGACGGCCAGTGCCTCGGGGCAGCTCGCGCGCTCGATCGACAGCGAGTGGTAGCGGTTGACGACGAAGGTCTTCGGCAGCCCCGCGAACACGCCCTCCTGCGTGGTCGTGATCTCGCTGGTCTTGCCGTGCATGAGCTGCTGCGCGCGCACGATCCTGCCACCGAAGGCCGCGCCGATGGCCTGGTGGCCGAGGCACACGCCGAGAATGGGCAGCTTGCCCGCGAAGGCCTCGATGGCCGCCACCGACACGCCCGCCTCCGCCGGCGAGCACGGTCCCGGCGACACCACCAGCCGCGTCACGCCCGAGGCGATCAGCTCGCCGATCTGCGCGACCGTGATCTCGTCGTTGCGATGCACCTGCACGTCGGCACCCAGCTCGCCGAAGTACTGGACGATGTTGTAGGTGAACGAATCGTAGTTGTCGATCATCAGCAGTTTCATGGCTTGCTCACAATCCGGTGCACGCCCTTGACGACGGGGAACACGTTGAAGTTGATCAGGAGGCCCAGCTTGAGGCCCGACAGGCGCAGCGCAGCCAGCACCTGCGCGCGATGCAGGTCGGTCAGCGCGTCGACCGCCTTGAGTTCGACGATGACCGATTGCTCGATCACGAAGCCCGCGCGATAGACCTCGCCGAGCGAACGGCCCTTGTAGCTGGCCGACAGCGGCACGTCGCGCGCGAAACCGATCTCGCGCTCGGCGAGTTCGATGGCCAGCGCCGCGGCATAGGCGCGTTCGTCGAGCCCCGTGCCGAGCACGCGCTGCACTTCGACGGCGGCGCCGATGATCTCGTGCGAGAAATCATTCTGGATATCGGGTGCGTTGCTCATTCCAGGCCCTCCTCCACCAGCTCCGCCGCACGCAGCAGTGCGCGCGCCTTGGCCTCGGTTTCCTTCCACTCGAGCTCGGGCACCGAATCGGCCACCACGCCGGCCGCGGCCTGCACGTGCAGCACCTGGTCCTTCACGATGCCGGTGCGGATCGCGATCGCGACGTCCATGTCGCCCGCGTAGCTGATGTAGCCGCAGGCGCCGCCGTACAGGCCGCGCTTGGTGGGCTCGAGCTGGTCGATCAGTTCCATCGCATGCACCTTGGGCGCGCCGGTCAGCGTGCCGGCCGGGAAGGTGGCCTTGAGCACGTCGATGGCGGTCATGCCGTCCTTCAGCGTGCCCTCGACGTTGCTCACGATGTGCATCACGTGGCTGTAGCGCTCCACCGCGAAGGCTTCCGTCACCTTCACCGTGCCGGTCTTGGCGATGCGGCCGATGTCGTTGCGCGCGAGGTCGATCAGCATCACGTGCTCGGCGCGCTCCTTCGGGTCGTTGATCAGCTCGACCTCGGCCGCCTTGTCGAGCTCGAGCGAGGCGCCGCGCGGACGCGTGCCGGCCAGCGGGCGGATGGTGATCTTCTGCTCGCCCTCGCCCGTGTGCTCCTGGCGCACCAGGATCTCGGGCGAGGCACCCACCACGTGGAAGTCGCCCAGGTGGTAGTAGTACATGTAGGGCGAGGGATTGAGCGAGCGCAGCGCGCGGTACAGCGACAGCGGCGACTCGGTGTAGCGCTTGCTGATGCGCTGGCCCACCTGCACCTGCATGAAGTCGCCGGCGGCGATCATCTCCTTGGCGCGCTCCACCGCCGCGAGGTAGTCGGCCTTGGCGAAGCTGCGCTCGGCCGGATGCGGCTGCGTGGGCTTCACGATCGGCGCGCTCACCGAGTACTTGAGCTTTTCCTTCAGCTCGCGCAGCCGGCGCTTGGCGTTGGCATAGGCCTCGGGCTGCTTGGGATCGGCATAGACGATCAGGTAGAGCTTGCCCGAGAGGTTGTCGATGACCGCCAGTTCCTCGCACTGCAGCAGCAGGATGTCGGGACAGCCCAGCGTGTCGGGCGGGCAGCTCTTCTCGAGCTTGCGCTCGATGTGGCGCACGGTGTCGTAGCCGAAGTAGCCGGCCAGCCCGCCGCAGAAGCGCGGCAGCCCGGGCCGCAGCGCGACCTTGAAGCGCTTCTGGTACTGCGCCACGAAGTCGAGCGGATTGCCCGCGGCGGTCTCGACCACCTGGCCGTCGGTCACGACCTCGGTGACGGCTTCGGCGCCGAAGCCGCTGGCGCGCAGCAGGGTGCGCGCCGGCAGGCCGATGAAGCTGTAGCGGCCGAAGCGCTCGCCGCCCACGACCGATTCGAGCAGGAAGCTGTGCTTGCCGCCGCCCTGCGAATGGGCCAGCTTGAGGTACAGGGACAGGGGGGTTTCGAGGTCGGCAAAGGCCTCGGCCATCAGCGGGATGCGGTTGTAGCCCTGGGCGCTGAGGCTCTTGAATTCGAGTTCGGTGATCACGTGTCGTTCTCCGGAAAGCCGGCCCGGCGCGCTTTCATCGGCCGGGAGCGGTCTCATTCACAAACAGAGGGGGTTGGTTCGGCGTCGGGGCGATCCGGAACCTCGGGCGCACGGCGTGCGCCGTGCAATCAAACAGGCAGCGTCGATGGCGTACGCCAGGGCCAGGCTCCCCGGCTGCCTTCACCTGTCTGATGGATGTGATGAACGAACATGAGGGCCGGAGTTTAGCCCACGAGAACGGGGCCGCGCGCAAACCCGCGCTTCAGGGTTCGTCCGGAGCCGGGGCGATAAAACGAAAAGATACATTCGCACGACCGTTCGCAAGTTCCAGAGGAGGCCGCCTTGTCCGCACGCTCGACCGCACTTCCGCTCGTGTCACCGGCGCTCGCGCGCCTGTTCCTGCTGGCAGGTCTCGCGGCGGCGCTGGCCATCGCCGCGCCGGTGCGCGCCGCCCCGGTCGAGGTCGCGGGCGTCAAGCTCGAGGACAGCCTCGAGCTGCGCGGCACGCCGCTGCAGCTCAATGGCGCCGGCGTGCGCTACAAGGCCATCCTCAAGGTCTACACGGCCGGCCTCTACATGGGCCGCAAGGCCTCGACCCCCGAGGAGGCGCTGGCCGTGCCCGGCCCGAAGCGCGTGGCGATCACCATGCTGCGCGACATCGACGCCAACGAGCTCGGCAAGCTCTTCATCAAGGGCGTGGAGGACAACTCGCCCAAGAGCGAGATGGGCCAGCTGATCCCCGGCCTGCTGCGCATGGGCCAGATGTTCGCCGACCAGAAGCAGCTCAAGGCCGGCGACACCTTCACCATCGACTGGCTGCCCGGCACCGGCACGCTGATCACGGTGCGCGGCGTGCCGCAGCCCGATCCCGTGAAGGAGCCCGCCTTCTTCAACGCGCTGCTGCGCATCTGGCTCGGCCCGAGCCCGGCCGACTGGAAGCTCAAGGACGCGCTGCTCGGCAAGCCGTCCTGAGCGGCGGCCAAAGCCTCAGGCGCGCGGCGCCGCCAGTTCGGCCAGCGAATCGACGAAGCCGTCGGCATCGACCGCGCGCACCGGCTCGCCGTGGTTGTAGCCGTAGCTGACCAGCACCACCGGACAGCCGGCCGCGCGCGCGGCGCGCGCATCGTTGCTCGAGTCGCCGATCATCAGCGTGCGCGCGGGCGGCGTGCCCAGCGCCTCGCAGGTCTTGAGCAGCGGCAGCGGATCGGGCTTCTTGCGCTCGAAGGCATCGCCACCGAACACGAGTTCGAAGAAGCCGTCGAGCCCCTTCTGGGCCAGCAGCGGCTGCGCGAAGGCCGTCGGCTTGTTCGTGAGGCAGGCCAGCTTCAGCCCCCGGTCGCGCAGCGCCTGCAGCCCCTCGACCACGCCCGGATACACCGCCGCATGCTGGCCGTTGATCGCGAGGTAGTGGTGCTGGTAGCGCTCCCAGCCGCGGTCGAACTGCGCCTGCGCACGCGCCAGGGCGGCGGATGCGTCGGCACCGTCCGCCGCGGCCACGTACTGCAGCGCCGACAGGATCAGGTGCTCCGAACCCTTGCCGATCATCAGTTCGATGCGCTCGCGCGGCAGCGCAGCCAGACCGAGGTCCTCGAGCATGCGGTTCACGGCCACGGCGAAATCGCCGAGCGTGTCGATGGTGGTGCCGTCGAGGTCGACGATGGCGGCGTCGAAGCGGGTGAGGTCGAAGCGGAAGGCGTTCAAGGCGGTTCTTGCTGGCAGGTCGGATCGGGCCCGGATCATAGGCGCGCGGCGCGCCGGGATGCGCCGGCGCCGTCGGGCACCGGGTGGCCCGTCCTCTGGGCGCAGTGGTCCAGCGCCTGGCGCAGCGCGGTGTCGACGCCGCGCAGCGACAGGCCATAGCGCGTGGCGACCTCCTGGCGCGTCATCTCCTCGATGCGCAAGGCCACGAGCACCGCGCGGTGGCGCCGCGGCAGGTGCTGCATCGCACGATCCACCGACTCGACGGCCGAGCGCGCCTCGGCGATGAGCTCCGGACCGGGCGCCTGGTCGATCAGGTGGTCGAGCTCGACGTCCTGCGCCTGCCGCCAGGCGCCGCCGCGGCGCAACCGATCGAGCGCCACGTTGCACGCGGTGCGGTAGACATAGGCCTCGGGGCTGCGGACCGGCCCCTCGGCGGGCGCGTCGCCCAATCGCAACCAGGTGTCGTGCAGGCAGTCGCTCGCCAGGTCGGTATCGCCGAGATGGCGCAACAGGCGCCGGTGCAGGCGGCCGTAGTTCTCGACCAGGAAGTCGCGCAGCATCCCGTCGCGCGACGACGCGCGCGTATCCGCGACTGCGGGGGCCTCGTCCTCGGGACGGCAAGGGTCGTCGAGGCAGAACCAGGCACTCATGTCCAACATGGAAACCTCCTAGTCGATCCGCACATTGCCGCGCGGCGGCGGGCGGCCAGCGGGTGCAGAAGATGAGCTGACAACGATCATGGCGAGACGCCGGACAGCACCGTCCCCGCACGGCATCCCGGGTCGCGGGAGGCTGCGTGGGAACGACGCCCGGAACTGCTTACCTGGCCCGGTGCAGCTCGCGCTGCTCGGCCTCCGACAACTTCGACATCACGGCCGGATCGAACGCATCCCCATGGGCCGCGATCTGGACGAAGTTCTGCGCGTCGTACGGAATGCGCGCGCCGCCTTGCAGTCCGTCACGCGACCGCGGCCCCACGGGTGCCGGATCGCCTCCCTGCATCGGCTCGTCACCGAATCCCAGCACCCGCACCGTGAACACCGAGGGCAGCGCCTTTCTGGCTTCGGCGCGCTCGCGCTGCATCGCATCCTGTGCGGCCACCGTGGCCTGCGCCGCCGCGGCGCTCGCGTTGGTTAGCGCCCCGACGTTCACCGACGCCACCGTGGGCAGCCCGCTCGACTTGCCCTGCACCTGGATGTTCTCCGCGTTCACCACGTGCAGCGCCGCGATGTTCACGTTGCCCGAGACGCGGATGCCGGCCTCGCCCGCGTCGATGGTGCCCAGCGGTGCGATCAGGTCCACGTCGCCACGCGGGGTCTCCGGGATCGGGTTGAGCGTCGCGATGCCCGCACCCGTGCTGGGCACGTCCGGGGAGATCTTCATGTTGCCCACGTCGTCGTAGACCTGCCTCGGCGGCGTGAAGACCACGGTGGTCTTCGAACCGCGGCCGGCGTTGATGTCGCCCTCGGCCGACCAGGCCAGGATGTCGCCGCCGAAGGTGGTCATGACGCGGCTCTGGCCCAGCAGGATGCTGCCGAGCGAATACAGCTGGATGTCGCCCTGCCCGCGGGTGATGAGGCCGGCCGTCGAGGGCGGTGCTGCCCCCTCCACGCCATAGGTCTGCGAGCCGCCGGGCGTGAGCACCTGGATGTCGCCGCCCAGGTTCGTGTGGATGCCCGAGCCGCCATAGATCAGCAGGTCGCCCTGGTAGGCGGCCTGGCCGTCGGCGGTCCGGTCCGGGAACATCGCGGCGATGGCGTTGCGCCCGCGCAGGTAGCTGCCCGCGCGCGGGCCGTTCTCGTCGTTGTACTCGCGCCCGCCCTCTCGCAGCTCGGCGAAGTAGACCTGGCGCGCGAAGATGCGCTGCTGCTCGGGTGCCAGTGCGTCGAAGTAGGCCAGCGCCTGCTCGGGCGTTCCCTCGAAGCCGTAGCGCTGCGCAAGCCACGCGGACAGCTCCGCGCCATAGGTCTTGGCGACCTTGCCGGCCTGGTCGGCCAGCGGCGCGCCGGCCGCCGCGAGATTGGCGGGATCGAGGTAGCGGCGCAACAGTCCCGAGTAGTCGATGCCCTTGGCTCCCACGCCGGCCTGCACGACGATGCCGGCCCCGGGCCGGGTGTCGCTCGCGGTCACCGGGCCAATGCTGGTGAGATCGGCCTGATCGTTCTGGATGAGGTTGCGCCCGGCCGTAATCTCCAGCGTGCCGGGGCCAGCGACGTCGAAGTTGGCGTAGAGGATGTCGCGGCCCGCCTGGACCACCGAGACGTCGTTGCCGTTCGTGTGGACGATGAGGTTGCCCGCGAGCGTGGCGGGCGATTCGTCGCTCGTCATGTCGCCGGTCGACGGCAAGGTGTCACCGAGGCGCGTGCCCGAATAGACGATGTCGCGCCCGGCGCGCACGGCGATCGGGCCGGCGGCCGCATAGTCGACCTGGTCGATGCGCCGGCCGCCGCGGTAGGTCACCGTCGTGCCCGTGCGCAGGCCGACGATGTCGCCGTCCACCGCGTAGAAGCGGGACGGCACCGATGCGCCCTCGGAGGCGCCGGCGCTGTTGACGCCGAAGGCGAACAGGGGATATCGCCCGATGTCCACCAGCGGGGCGTCGTCGCTGGCATTGGTGACCAGCCGCGTGCCGGATGCGTCGAATCCCGCGAAGCCCGGGTGCTGGAT
Organism: Variovorax sp. GW821-FHT09B05; assembly: GCF_059418265.1. NCBI lineage: Bacteria > Pseudomonadati > Pseudomonadota > Betaproteobacteria > Burkholderiales > Comamonadaceae > Variovorax > Variovorax sp. GW821-FHT09B05. The sequence continues at coordinate 73,028 of NZ_JBWKPN010000027.1, read as the reverse complement.
CGTCGCCACGCTCGACGAATCCGCGCCGGAGGCGCTGATCGCGTAGCCACCGCCGTACAGCGAGCCGCCCGCTATCAGCTCGATGCGGCGCCCGCCCAGCGGCGCCTGGAGCAGGCCGCCGTTGTTCCACTGGGTCGCTTCGCCGAAGCTGTTGAGATAGGCTGCCGATTGGCCGTAGTAGATGCTGCCCGTGCTCGCCACGGCACTGACGTTGCCCGGCAACAGGAACCAGCCGCCGTTGCTGGTGTAGTCCCAGTTGGCCACCAGCGGGTCGGCGACCGTCTCGCTGGCGCGCGTGTCGAATGCCAGGTTGCCGCCAGCGGACGACAGGTCGACCGCCGTCCTCCCGGTCCAGAGCGAGAACCAGCTCTGCCCCATCTGGCCGTTGCCGGCGGCGGCAGCGAAGGCGACGCCGTTGGGCGTGCCGACCAGTCCGGGGTCGCCCGTGCCGCCCAGCACCAGATCGCCGCGGCTGGAGATCGTCGCGCCGGCATCGCCCTCCATCAGCATGAGGCCGCCCGTGGCGCGCGACAGGCTGGCGGTGTAGGGATCCGACGCCCGGACCTCCCTGGAATCCTGCACCGCGCCATAGAACAGCTGGATGGTTCCGATCCGCCCTGCGCTCATCGCGATCTCACCGCGCAGGTTGACCAGGCCGCCGTAGAGCTCGTGCGTCTGCGCCATGCCGGTGCTCACGGTCGCCAGGCGGCCCGCCAGGCTGCTGTTCCAGCCGCCGCCGACGACTACGTCCAGGTCGCCGCCACCGGTCAGCACCAGGCTGCCGTCGCTCAGGACCCTGCCCGTTCCGCCAACGGCCAGCACGATTCCCTCGCTGCGCGCCGATTTGCTGTTCGGCGAGTTCCTGCCGACCGGGTCGGTCGAGCGCGTGGAGATGACGCCAGCGTCGCCGCCGACACGGATCGTCGCATCGCCACCGCCCAGCGTCCCGAGCCCGGTGAATCCCGTCACGGCCGGCCAGTACGACGAGCCGGCGGGATCGTTGACCCGCCCCGGACGCGCATAGGTGCCGAAGTTGATCCACCAGGCCGTGGGCACGTCATCCACGCCGGCCGTGCCGCCGGTGCCCTGCCGCCACAGCCAGTTGCCCACGCTCGCGCTCGCGCTGGCGAGTTCGCTGCTGGTGCCCCAGGAGTCGCCCGTCAGGTCGCCCCCGACGTCGACTCTCAGGTTGCCGCCACCGGCCGGATACCAGGCCTTGTAGAGGCTGTCCGTGCCGCTGACCAGCTTCTCGTAGTCGCCCGCCAGGTCGCCGGCGGCGGTTCCCAGCACCGACCCGCCGTTCACCAGCCCGCGGCCCTGGTCGTAGCGCGCATCGAGCGCGGCGTCGTCCAGGCGGGTCGGCGCGCCCGCCGTGTACACGCCGTAGGGCGAGCGCATCGAGAAGCTGCCGCCGGCCGCGATGTCCAGGTCTCCCGTCCCGGTGCGCAGCACGCTGAAGATGGGACTTCTGACCGTGTAGGTCCGCGGCAGGCTGATCGCCGCGCCATTGCCGGCCGGAAGATCCCAGAAATCGGCGGGAAGCCCGAAATCCTCCCACGATGTCGCCGAATAGAGCGCGATGAGCTGGGCCTCGTTCTTACCCACCAGTTCGCTCGTGGTGTTGATGCCGGGCGGCAGGAAGCCGGTCACGCCGAACACCGCATCGGCGCCCTGCGTCGTCAGGCCCAGCAGAACGTTGCCGTTCGCCGGTTTCCAGAAATCGGCCGGCAGCCCGAAGTCCTCCCACGAACTCGCGAAATAGAGGGCGATGACCTCGGCCTCGGTCTTGCCGACCAGTTCGCTCTTGCTGTTGATGCCGTTCGGCAGGAAGCCGGTCGCCGCGAAGATGGCATCCACCCCGCGCGAGTTCAAGCCGATCAGTTCGCCGCCGCCGGACTTCTGCACGGTGTAGTGGGCATCGGCAAGGACGATGTCGCCCGTCCGCACGGCATTGAGCGCGCGCGTGTCGGCCGCACCGAGGTCCGCGCCCGCCACCAGCCGCATGCTCCACGACTGCGAGCCCTCGGGCAGCATCTGCGCAACGGCCCAGTTCCGCGCCTGGCGACCGCTCGCATCCGCGGGCCGCAGGTCGACCGCCGCGGCCCCGTCGGGCAACGCCACGTTGGTGCCCGCGGCGATCAATGCGCCCACCGGCAGGACCAGGCTGCCTGACTGCGTCATCGCGACCGGCAGCTTCGCGCCCTTGGGCCAGGTCAGGCGCGCCAGCGTCACGGCCACCGGCAGCCGTGCGCCGGCCAGCAGTTGGGCGCCCGCCGGGAGCGCCAGGCCGCCGGTGCCCACCATCCGGCCCGCGGGCAGCAGCACGCTGCCGTCGGCCGCGCGCACATCGGCCGCGAGCACCGTGCCGAAGGGCAGCATCAGCTCGCGGTCCAGCGTGATCGCACCCGGCAGCACGGTGCCCGCGGGCAGGGTGACGTCCTTCACCGTGATCGCGTAGTTCAGCGTCTTGCCCGCGGGGTAGACCGTGCCCTCGGCCAGGGTCACGCCCGGCACCGGCACCACCACGTCGCCGCCGAAGGCCTGCACGCCCGGTGTCAGGATCCAGCCGCCATCGTCCGGCGTCTCGGGCGGCGGCGCGAAGCCGTCGTTGATGCTGCCGTAGATCGACAGGTCGCCACCGGCGCGCAGCGTCAGCATGCCGACCTCGCCCGAGCCGTACACGCTCGTGCGTTGCGTGTTCGGGTTCAGGCTCGCATAACGCAGGCCCGAGAGGTCCAGGTCGCCCCGCACGACCAGGTCACCGTCGGGCGTGGCGCTCACGATCTCGATCGCTGGCCGCAAATGGAAGGCGTCGCGATAGGTCGCGTTGTTCAGTCCTGCCAACTTGGAATTCAGCAGATCCCCGTTACGCAGTGCACCGTCGACGAACAGCGTGGCCTCGTCGCCCTTGCCATTCAGATATGCCTGATCGATCACCTGGTAGGGCCGGCCGCTCGCGGCCGCGTCGGTGCCGAAGGGCGCATCGCTGTAGCGCTGCTTGCCGTACACGGCGATCGAGCGCGCGCCCTGGATGTTCACGTTGCCGCGCGCATCGATGGCGATGTCGCCGAAGGTGGCCGCGTCGGCGTCCGTCGTGCTGCCGGTGCTGCCGATGCGCGGCGCATACAAGTCCAGCGTGCCGCGGTTCCTGCCGTCGCCGCCGCTCGAGCCGGTGCCGTGGCGCAGGTCGATGCGCGCGCCCTCGCCCAGCACCAGCGTGCCGCTGCCGGCATCGAGCTCCACCATCGCGCGGTTGGGGCTGTCGATGATCTTGCCGTGGCTGTCCACGCGCAGCACCGTGCCGTGCGCATCGAGCACGGCACTGCCTGCCAGCGCGAGGCCCTTGGCGGCGGCGAGGCGGATGCTGCCGACCTGCTCGCCGCTCGCGTCGATCGTGCCGACCACGTCCAGTCGGCCGTTGTCCACCGACACGTTGATCTGGCGGGCCTTGAGTTCGTTGCCGATCCGCAGGTCGCCCTGCTTGAGCTGGAAACTGCGCTCGCCGAAGAAGCCGCCGTCGTTGAGCCGCGTGTTGAGGGCCGCGAATTCGTCGCTGAGCGCGTCGCCGCCGCCCAGGTGCTGGGCGCGGATGTCCACGCCGCCCGCGCGATAGGGCACCAGGGTGCCGCCCGCGTCGTAGTGGCCGCTCGCGCCGGCGCGCAGCGTGCCGCGCAGGTCCACGCGACCCGCGTCTTCATCGAGCGCGATGGCGCTGAGCAAACCCGCGTTGTTGTTCCGCGCCGAGAGGTCGATGGTCGACCCCGCCGCCTGCGTGATGTTGCCCGTGCTGCTGCGCAGCGTCAGGTCGCCGCCCCACGAATAGCGGCGCACGTCGAACAGCGCGATCTCGCGCCCGGCCAGGTCGAGCCAGGCGGAGTCGCCCAGCACGATGTCGCCCTCGGCCGTGATGCCGAGCTTGCCGCTGGGCAGCGCCACCGTGGTGTCGACCCGGACCGTGGCGCCCTTGAGGTTCAGTTCCGCGCCGGTCTGCACGCCGGCGTCGAGGCTCGTGGCCGACGCATCGGCGCGGCCGCTCGCGGGTGCCAGCACCTGCAGCGCGCCGCCCGCGGTGATGCGGTTGATCGAGCCTCCGGCACCCGTGATGAGCGGGGCCGTGAGGGTCAGGTTGCCGCCTTCGTAGCGTGGTCCGTCGGTACCTGCACCGGCACCAGTGACTTGCGACTGGTACACCGACAACGAGCCCTTCTGGTTGGCGGTGATGCGCTGCGTCGCGTTCAGCTGCACGTCGGCGAAGCCCAGGATGGTGCGGCCGAAGTCGTCGACCCCATTGGGTTGCGACGTGGGGTCGTAGCCGAACTCGATCGTGTCGGCGTTGATCGCGAGCTTGCCGCTGCCCGTGCCCCGCCCACCGGTGACCGGCGCCGGGGTAGCGCCCGCGAGACCGGCCCAGGTGAGCTTGGCGGTGATGATGCGAGCCATGTCGCCGGCACCGCCCTGGCCATAGATGGCCGGCGTGGAGAGCACCAGGTTGCTCAGCGACGACCTGCCGGTCGCGGCATTGGTGGTGTCGAGGCTCACGTTGCCGAAGAAGTTCACCGACTCGGCGGCGGTCAGCACCAGGCGCTCGAGCGCGGGCGCGCCGTAGGCCGTGTCGCCGCGCAAGAGGCGGTCGAGCACCGTCTGGTTCAGGGTCAGGCCGCTGGTGAGTGCCCCGCGCTGCGCCGCAGCGGCGAGGTCCGCCTCGCTGCCCGCGTTGACCGCTCCCACGGCCAGCACGAGGTTGCGCGTGCCGTAGCGCACGCTCTCGCCGAGCTCGAAGTCGCGCCGCGTCGCGGCCAGCAGCGTGCCCTCCGAATAGAGCTGCGCGACGCCCGCGCACGTGGCGCCGCAGTCACCGATCGAGATCGCTCCCGCGCCCTGCGGCAGGTTGTCCTCCGCGGGCGGCAGCACGTTCAGCCAGCCATTGGACGCGGCCACCACGGCGACCGAACCCGGCCTGTAGATGTAGCCGTCGGTCGAGTCGAAGGCCACCTTGCCGGTGCCGATGGTGTTGATGCCCGCGCCGGTCTCGACGACGATGCCGCCGTCGGCGCTGGCCGCGACCAGGAACACCTCGGGAGCCTTCAGGATGGCCCCTTCGCGCAGCACGATGCGGCCCGTCTTCCCCGTCACGTCGACGTAGTTGCTGAGGTTCGTGCCGTTGCGCTGCACGCCGTAGGTCGACAGCATCGCACCTCCCACAATCAGGCGCGGGGCGCCGATGGCGTTGAGGTCCGCGGCATGCAGCGACAGGCCATCGAAGCCGGCGGTCGACGACGCGCCGTTGCCCAGAACCTCGATCGCGCCATCGCCGACGTTGCCGGTGCTCGTCGCGATGCTGGCCATGCCGCCATGGCCGCCCGGCGCCGGCGTGAAGTCCGCGCGCCCGTTGAAGCTGAAGGAGGCATCGGGTGAGGACGGCAGCTGAAAGCTCAGCGTCTTCGCATCCGCCGGCAGCGTCGCGCGCACGGTTCCGGCCAGGGCCGCCTGCTGCAGCGCGAAGTCCGCATAGCCGGTTTCGTTGTACTGGGAATAGCTTCGCAGCACATTCGCCGGCGTGACGACGATGGGGCTGCTGAGGCTGTCGGCGACACCGGTGTTGGCGGTGCCCAGCGTGCCCGCCACGGCATAGGAGCCGTTGCGCATGGGCAGGGCGCGGCCGGGGGCCAGGCCGGTCGCCGCGCCGTTGACTTCGACCCGGAACGCACCCGGCAGCAGCGCGTAGTTCGACGGCAGCAAGGTGTAGGTGCCGGCCGCCAGGCCCGGGATGTCGTTGGCGCGGATGGTGATCTGCTGGCCGATGCGTGGGTCGACGGCGCCGCCGGCATCGGCCGGCGCATAGGCCGAGGCGTAGCCGGGCACGATGGCGTAGACCGGATTGCTCTCCAGGCCCGGCAGCACGAAGCCGTTGCGGTTGTTCTGCAGCAGCGGGTTCATGCGGGCATCCGTGGAGCCGCCGCGGCCGGACACGAAACCCGCGCCGCGCAGTTCGCCGCCGCCCGAGAGATCCAGCATCGCGCCTTCTTCCGTCGCCACGTGTTGGCCGGAGATGCCGATCGAGCCGGCACCGCCCACGCCGCTGAACGAGACGTTCCTGCCCAGGTAGGTGTAGTTCACGCCGTCGGCGGTGCCGCCGTAGGGCATCACGAGGTCGGCCGCACTGACGGAGGTCAGGCTGCCCGCGGCCAGCTTCACCGAGAGGGCGTCGCCGCCGCCGGTGCCCGACGCGACCGATCCCAGCGAGATCGTGCCCAGCGGCGCGCGCACGACACCGTTCTGCTCGATGTTGGCCGCGCCCAGCGTCAGCGAGCCGAAGACCGAGTACGGCAACGCGGGGTCGCCGGCCTGCGCGTCGTAGCGCTCGATGACCAGGCGCCCGGCCGGATCGAAGGCATTGGCATCGGCACGACCCGCCAGTACCCGCCCGCCCACGCCGGTGGCCGGATAGACCTGGGCTGCGCGCAGCAGGATGTCGCCGCTGCTGCTCAGCTCGGAGTCGACCGCGCTGCCGTTGGGCAGCAACGGCCCCGCCACGAAACGGATGTCGCCCTCGCTGGCCAGGTTGAGCCGGCCGAAGCCGGCCCGCTCCACGGTGGTGGTGTCCACCGTGGCATTCAGGCCCGCCGTGACCACGCCCTTGATGTCGATCAGCTTGCCGTGCACGTCCAGCACCGCGCCGGAGTCCAGCGTGCTCACGCCGCCCTGGTAGGACGGGCGCTCGAAGGTCTCCGCCGCGGCGCCGTTGTCGGCGATGCCGGCCAGGAGCACGTAGGGCGCCGCCAGCGACACGCGGATCGAGGGATCGACGCCGCCCGCCACGGCCAGCGCGCCCGAATAGACGCGCAGTTCCTTGCCCATGGCCAGGTCGACGTCGCCGCCGAAGCTCACGAGACCGTTGCTGTACAGGGTGAGCGAAGAGAAGCCGCCGTCACGCACCTGGTTCACGCCCAGCGCGGCATGGCCATAGCGCAGGCCGTCCTCGCCGGCACCGCCCGGCGCGCGTTGCTGCACGAGCGTCAGGTCCCGCACGGCCAGCACGGCGTCGTCCGCGGAGTCGATCGCGTAGTTCGGCGCTTCCAGCGCCACCGCCAGACTGCCGCCCGCGGCACCAGAGCCGCCCGCGTGAGCCCGCAGGCTTCCGTCCAGGTACAGCCCGCTGACCGAACCGATCTGGATGCTGCCGCCGTTGCTCGCGACCAGGCGTGTGCCCGTGCCGTCGACATCGAGCAGCGCGGCGCCGCCCGAGACGTCGAGGACGGCGCCTTCGCGGATCACCACGAAGGCATCCGAGGCGATGGCCCGGCTGCCAGACTCCTGCATGCTGCCGCCCACCACGATGCTGCCCCCCTCGGTCAGCACCCCGTAGGGACGGCCGGACGCATCGACGGCCGTGGCGGATGCCGCCGAGGCATCGAGCACCGCGTGCTCGCCCAGCAGGATGCTGCGGGTACTGGCCCGGCCGTCGGCGCCGATGCCACCTTCCTCCAGCGCGCTTCCCGGCACGCTGCTGCGGGCTCCCAGCAGGCTGATGCGGCCGCCCTTCGCCTGCAGCAGGCCATCGACCGTCAGGTTGCCCTGGCTTTCGAGGGCGATCGACTGGCCGGGATCGACCCGCACGCCCGCGCCCTGGCCCACGTAAAGGCTGCCGCTGGTGCCGGAGGCTTGCGCATCGGCGAGGCCCGCCGCCAGGGACAGGCTGGCGCCACCGCGCCGGGCCAGCGTGCGCGTCGTCGGATGCGCCTGGTACAGGTCGGGCAGCCAGGGCTGGAATGCGTCCTCGATGTCGGCCCCCGCCGGCAGCGAGGAGACATCCGCCTGCAGCACCGGCATCCTGACGTCCAGGGCCGTTCCCGCGGGCACGACCAGGCCGTTGTATGCACGCACGTCGTACTGCGCGAAGCCGGACTGGAACAGCTCCGGTGACAGGCTCGTCGTCCCCGCCACCTCGGCGGACCGCGACAGCCGAGTCCCCGCGACAAGGCGGGTGCCGGCCGACACCGTGAAATCGGCCGGGGCGATGCCTCCCGCCGGCGTCGTGACGGTCATCGCCGTCTTCAGCTGCATGCCATCGGGGAAGACATCCCCGGGGATCACGTAGCCAGCGAAGTAGGAGAAGCCCGAGCTCGTGATCCGGACGGTGGTCCCCTTCGGGACCACGACGCTGCCCGCGGGGGTTCCCGTGCGCGTGATCCAGACCGTCCCGTCCTCGCTCTGCACGCGGTTGCTGGCCACCTCGTCGGGCCGCGGCACCGGCAGCACCCAGTCGGCTTGCAAGGTGTACCAGACGCCGGTGGCGAGGGCTCCCCCGGCCACGGTCTGGCCCGGCAGCGCGGTGAAGGTCTGCGTCGAGTAGGCGACCGGCAGCACCTCGCCCTTCTTGACCTCGTAGTCCTGCAGCAGGATCAGGTCCGCACCGACCGACTCGCCGGCGCCGAGCAGGCCGTCGGTTCGCATCAGCTTCCCGCCGATCGAGATCGCGCTGGCCGACTCGATCTGCAGCGTGCCTCCGCCCTTAACGCCATACCCCCGGATGTCGCCATCCAGGACCAGGACCGCGGCGGCGTCGCCCGCACCCGTGCCCGCCAGCCCCGAGCCCAGCTGCACCGAGCCGCCCCTGCCTCCCTGGAGGCTGCCGTCGACCATCACCGCCGCGCCCGAGGACACGTCGATCAGCGAGCCCTTCTCCAGCGTCACGCCGCGCGTCGAGCGGATGCTGACCGTTCCGCCGTCGAGATAGGCCAGGTCGCCCGGATTGCCCGCCCCCCGCAGGTCGCTGAAGCGCCCGGTCGCATCGAGCACCACGCCCTCGCGCACGCGCACGCCGCCCGCGGCGCCCTCGGGAACGGCGATGCCGATGTCCGTGACCAGGCCGGTGCTGTCGGGTTGCCGCAGCACGTTGCCCAGCCGGATGGCCCCGCCGCGGGCCGTCAGATTCGCCTCCACGTCCACCGTCGGCGCATACAGCACGATCTCCCCGCCATCGGCCACCTGCAGCGCGTTGCGCACCCCGACGCCCTTCTTCGCCGCGATGCGCAACGCGCCCAGTCCCGACGCGCCCAGGCTCGCCGTATCCAGCAGCACGACGCCCTGCCGCTCGGGCGCGACGTCGTCGCCCAGCTGCAACCCGTCGGCGATGCCGCTGTCGATCTTCCCGAGCGTGACGCTGTCGACCAGCGGCGCGAGGTTGTAGCGCAGCGTGTTCGTCGCCGCGTCGTAGACCGGCCGGTACTGCCCCACGACGAGCTGCCCGCGCCGCGCCGCGGCCTGCTGCGACTGGTGGTAGCCGTCCAGTCCCTCCTGCGCGCCCTGCGTCTGCTGCGGCCCCTGGTAGGTGTCGCCGACGATCGTGCCCTCCAGCGCCGCGCTGCTCGTGGCCACCACCAGCCTGCCCGCGTCGCGCCCCACCGTGTAGCCGCTCTCCAGGCGACTCTGCGGTCCGATCAGCGGGTTGTAGAAATAGCCGGTCGCGTCCTTGCCCCAGCGCGTGTGCTCGTCCTCGAAGCCGCGGTACAGGCCCTTGTAGAGCAGATCTCCCGGCGCGCTCGACACCTCGTAGAGCCGGCCGTCGCTGCCCTTGAGCCAGCTCTGGCGGATGACGCCGGTGGCCACGTCCAGCGTGCCGCCCGACAGGTTGATGTTCGAGCCTGCGCGCGTCACCAGGTCGCCCCCGGTGACCGTGATGGCGCCGCCCTGCGCCATCCATTCGCCGACCGTGTGGCCGCTGGTCGCGAGGTAGCCGCTGACCTCGAGCAGGCCGCCCTCGGTGTACCAGCGGTCCGTCGGATAGCCGTTGGTCCCTGCGGGCACGAACACCAGTTTGCGCCGATCCACCCACAGGTTCAGGTTGTTGAGGTTCCTGCTGTCGCGGTTGACCGGCGCATCGCGCTGCTCGTTGCCCTGCGCGTTGATCAGGATGTTGTTGTTCTCCATCGCGACCTTGACGCCCACCGCGCCCGACACGTCGAGCTGCGCGCCGCTGGCCACCAGCGTGCGCCGGGGCGAGGTCACGACGATCTCGCCACCGGTGGCCAGGCTCAGGGAGCCGCCCTGGAACTCCACCGTGCTGCCGCTGACGATCTCGATGCGCGAGAGGTCGCTGCGATCGACGACGGTCGAGAGGTTGTCGAACACGCCCACGGGAAGGCCCGACACGGTGCCAACGCGCTGCCGGGCGGCATCGCGTTGGCTGTCCAGCGCGGTGCCGTCGCCGGCTTCCAGCAGGATCGCGGTGGTGCTGCCATCGGCCATCGTGACGGCACCACCCTCGTCGCTCGCGCGGGTGGAAAGATGGATCGTGCCGCGCTTGGCCGTGGAGGTGGTGGCGACGATCACGCCGGCCTGGGTCACGGCATGGCCGGTGAGCGTGACGTCGCCCGTGGCGGCGGTGATCAGGCCGGTGTTGATGACGGTGCCCGCGCTGCTGTCAGGGCCGCGCGACACGGAGACCTCGTTGCCCGCGGTGGTCGAGCCCCGGTTGGCCTCGGTGCCCACGCCCTTGCGGATGGTGAAGCTGTCGCCGGCCGCCAGCACGGTTTGGCCCGAGGGCGTGGCGATCTGGCCGGCGTTGCGCACCTCCTTGCCCAGCAGCAGCACGTAGCCGCCGCCTTGCGTGACCGACTGGGGGGCACGGGTGGTGATCTGCGCGCCGGCCTCGACCACGACGGCGCCCACGGCGTCGGTGAAGCTGGGCGCGCTGCCGTTGACGTCGACGTACAAGCCCTTCGTGCGGAACTGGTCGTCGGCGATCGTGGCCGCTGCCGCCACCAGGTTGCGTGTGTCGACCTGGCTGGTGCCAGAGAACACCACGCCGTTGCGGTTCGCGATCAGCACCGTACCGTCGGCCTTGATCCGGCCCTGGATCTGCGAGGGGCGCGCCTGCGGATCGTTGACCTTGTTGAGCACGGCCCAGCTCGGGTCCTGCTTGAAATCGACCGTGGTGTTGCGCCCGACGTTGAAGGTCTCCCAGTTGAGGATCGCCTTGTCGCCGGTCTGCTGGATCGCGACGTTGGTGCGGCCGTCGACCTGCGATTGCACCGGTGCATTGGCGTTGAGCCAGCCGGCGGTGAGGCTGTCGGTGTCGACCTTGAGCCCGCCATCGGCCAGGCCATCGGGCACCGAGGGATCGTTGCCCGCGGCCAGCCGGGCGGCCGCTTGTGCCGCCTGCTGCGCGGCGATGCCGCGTGCCGCGAGCTGGAGGTTGTTGATCGAACGGCTCAACTGCTCGTTGGCGCGCTGCTGCTGGGCCTGCGGGCTGGTAAGCGTCGACGCGGGCAGGCCATTGGCCAAGCGCCCGGTCTGCACCGCGTTGCTCTGGTTCAGGTTCTTCTGCGCCATCCAGCCGGCGCTGAAGGCGCGCTGCGCGTGCGCGCCGCCGATCATGCCGCCCGCCGCCAGCATCAGGGCGATGGCTCGCGCCATCGGCGCCATCCTGAATGTCCAGCTCTCCCCATGTCCCGCCTGTCGATCTCTGCCGCCGTGCCCGCGCGTGTTCATGTGAATTCCTGCCGAAAGAAATATGGAAGCCGAAGCGGCGCACGACTGCCTGCATGCGCGCTTTTCGGAACGTCCCGGCATCCACGGTCGTCTCGACCTCCATGACCCGCGACTGATTTTTCTAGACGAGTCCCGCCCGGCGAATCCGCAGCAAAAGAACACACATTTTTTTGGCCACGCGTCACGGCAGCGTCACCATCGCGCGCTCGCATCCGCGCGCGCGCCTGCGGTCAGCTCAGAACGAGCACGCCCGCGGGAAAGGCCCTCGCATGCAGGTCGAAGCTGTGCTGTATCTGCAGCAGCGCGGTCTCGATCTCGGCGATCTTGATGCGCGCGGTAACCGTCTTGTCGCGCAAGGCATCGCCCACCAGCATCACGCGTCCCGGGCGATAGCGGTTGATCTCGTCGAGCACGGCGTACAGCGGCGTCTGGCGGAACACCATCTCGCCGCGGCGCCAGGCCGACGCGGTCTCCGCATCGGCGGCGGCGATATCGCTGATGACCCGGCTGTCGTAGACCGTGAGCTGTCGAGCCTGCAGCAGTCGGCGCCCCGCCGGGTGCTCGACGTCGACCTGGCCATGCAGGCAGGTGACGCGTGTGCGCCCGTCGAGGCAGCGCAGCTCGAAGCCTGCCGCGTTGGCCATGACCCGGCCTGCCCCGACCTTCACGCGGAAGAGCCGGGCCGCGTCGGACACCTCGACCTGCGCCTCGCCCTCCAGCAGCTCCAGGCCCCTGGCCTGGTCCGGATCATTCGTGCGACGCAGGCTGGTGCGGGTGTTCATCGCCACGGTCACACGGTCTTCGAACGATACCTCGCGCTGCTCGCCCACCGCCGTGCGGTAGTCGGCGTCCCATTGTTCGACGGCGGGCCACAGGCCCAGCGGCGAGTAGGCCGCGATGCCCGCGGCCGTGGCACCTCCGAGCGCCGCGCCGAGAAACGCGCGCCGCCCCACGCGCGGGCGGTGCAGCACCTTGCGGTGATGGCGCGCCGCTTCCGCGTTGCTGCCCAGCACGCTGCCGGCGACCGACCCCAGCAGTTGCCATTGACGCGCAGCCTCCTGGAAGGCCGACAGGTGGACGGGATCGGCATCGCGCCAGCGCTTGAATGCCCGCGCCTCCCATTCGCTGACGTGGCCCGAGGTGAGCTTGCGCACCCATGCCTGTGCATCCTTGAGCACATCGGGCAGGTTGCTGCGATCGTCGGGTGTCGTCGTCATTGCTTCGCTCTCAAACGGCCGTTTCGCGCCGCGCGGAAGGCAGGATGCCCCGGCGAGATACGGCGCCAGACTACAAGACGATTGGCGGCTCCCAAAACCGCGGAAAAATCTCGCGTGCGCGTCATGAAAGCCTGCTACGGCCGGCGCAGCAGGCGCGCGGCGCAGTACTCCTGGGCCGCCTTGAGCTCGCTTTCCACCGTGCGCAGCGAGATGCCCAGCCGCTTGGCGACCTCGCGCTGCGGCCATTGCTCCCAGCGCACGAGCAGCAATATCTCTCGACGGCGTGCTGGCATCTCGTCGACCGCCGCCTTCAGGGCTTCGAGCTCGGACCGCCCTTCCGCGACCTGGGCCGGACCAGGTGCCGGGTCCGGGATCACGTGCATCAACTCCTGCACATCCTCGGCCGAGAGCATCCGGCTCTGGCTGCGCCGGACGTCGATGGCGAGGTTGACGCCCATGCGGACCAGGTAGGCCTGAGGATTGGCGATCGGCCCGGCGATGTGGCTGTCGCGATGCAGCCGCAGCCAGACTTCGTGCAGCGTGTCGCCCGCGAGCTCGGCGTTGCCCAGGTGGATCGACAGGCTGCGCTTGATCTGGTCGTAGCACTGGACCAGCGCGCCTCGCAGCATCGGAAGCACGTTGTCGTTCATTGCGCGGCATCCTCCTCGCACGCGCGTCCCGCCACACGGCCCTGGGGCAGGATGACCAGCAACAGCGGCTGGCGAAGCTCCGCGGGCGGCGGATGGTCCAGCCGCAGGCCGCTCAGCGCGGCGAGCAGCACGCCGTCGCGCCGGACGCTGCCGGTCGAGCCGATCAGGCGCGGACGCACCAGCCGCCCCTCGGCATCGACACTCAGGCGCAGCGATGCGCGATAGCTTCCCGGCACGGTCCGGGGATCGGCGCACAGCGCGCGCCACACGCGGGCCTGGACGAGCCCGTCATAGCGCCGGTCCAGTCCCGCGGCGTGCGGTGGCTCCGACGCGACGCCGGCCGAGATCTGCCGCAGCACGAAGGCGCCCCGGAGCTGGAGATCGGAGTCATCAGCCATCAGCCCGGTACCAGCGAGGATCGCCAGCAGCGCGACGTGAGGCGGATAGCGGCCCTTGATGGCATTCGAGGCGCGGCCCGCCACCAGGGCATCGCTGAAGAGGACGGTCTGGTCCGCGATCACCGCGTAGCGTTCCAGCGCGAAGGCCAGCGGCTGGGAGGGAATGTCGAAGTCGAGGGCATCCACGCGGATGCCGGCGGCGGTGACGGCGGAGGCAGCGTCATCGGCGGCCGATGCCGGGGCGGATTCCATCGCCATTCCCAGCACGCACGCGCAAACGGCCGCGTGGCCGATCACGCCGCGAGCGATGCCGCGCACGACGGCTCGCCCGCGGGCCATGCCTTTCCCGAGGCGCCCCGCATGCCGCGATCGAAACGCCGGGCGAGCGGCTGGGGAACAGTGGATTGCGTCAGCACGGCAACGAGAACCCTATTGAACGAAATGAATCATCCCCCGGGCAAATTGCACATCCGTGACAGTAAAGGCAAAGTTCCAAGGCACGGCGACGCGCCGAATCGCTCGGTCGCCGCAAAGGCGGGGAGCGCTTCAGCCGCTCACCGCATGCCCACCGCGCTCGATCCGCGCAGCCTGGTAGACGGGGCTGTTGCGCGCCGTGGCGCGCGCCAACTCGATATGGTGCGAGCGCAGCGTGTGCAGCAGCCCGTGGTTGATGCAGAACTCCTCGGTGTCCGCGGTCAGCAGCGCGCCGTTTTCGAGGCAGCGGCACACGATGTCGATCGCATGAGGATCGGCGCTGATCATCCCGATGTCGCGGATGAAGGCCTGCGGCTCGGGCAGCGGCTCGGAACGCAGCCGGTAGCCCACGAACCAGCGCCACAGCATGTTGTATCCGAGGCCCTCGCGAACGCGCCTGGGATCGGCCAGCGAATACACGACCTGCAGCAACCAGGCCCGGGTGATCAGCCGGGCATCGACCCCACTCTCGCACTGCAGCGTCAGCTCGCTCATCACCGCGCCCTCGTAGGCCAGGGTGCTGTCGATCGCCTCGCGCAACACCACCAGCGCATGGTCGTCGGGAACGAAGTTCTTCAGGCAGTCGACCTCCACCCACAGCGGATGGGACACGATCCAAACCCACGGCACGCCATAGCGCTCGATGGGCACGGGTTCGCTGCGGGCCACCTCCACGTGCTTGGACAATTCCTTGTCCAGGGTCTGCATCGATACGCTCCTGCCCGCGCCGGCAAAGACCGTATCCCTCGGGTTCTTCTTCTTCACTCAACCTCCGCATCTGTCCCGAACGGGGACGCCCCCGGGCGCGGCGCCAGCCGCGGCCCGACCATGATCCGAAATCGATATTCCTAGACGAGTGCCAATCGCCGAACCCGCAGAAAAAATCCGTGGGCGCAGGCCGTGTTCCCGCTGGCGCACATCACGCGCAAATGACCGCAACGAAAGCAGTACAGCAAACGATGCGAGGGGCTCGGTCAACGCACGCGTACGATGCCCGGCGGGCCCAGATCGGGGCGCGCGGGCGCCACGATGCGCGTCTTCTCGCCGGCGCGCTCGATCGTCACCGCATCGGCGTCGATGGCGGCGAGCGTTGCATCGCGTGCGATGGCCTCGCCGGTCATGAATGCCCGGGGCGTCGCGCCATTGATCCTGAGCACCGCAACGGCGCGGTCGCCGCGACGCATGAGGCCGATCACGGCGACATCCAGGCGCACCTGCCCCGGCCCGAGCCACGCACCCAGGGCCTGCGCTGCGGGATCGGGCGCGGGAGCGGGCGGAACGGCCCGCGCCGTTGGCGGCGGCGCCTCTGGCGCGTACAATCTGGCCCCCCAGAACCCCAGGCCGGCGACGACCGCGACCAGGCCCAGCGCATGCGCGGCGCGCGCCGACAGCGCCGGCGATACCGGTTGCAGCCAATTCCATGTTCGGGTCATCTTGCAATTCCTTCGGTGCCCGCGCATCGCGTCGGCGCGGGACCCGCAGTATTAGCAGATGCATGTTGGCAATTCATGTCAACGCCACATTCCAGCCCTACGATTTTCCAAACCTTCGCCGGCGGATCCCGCCCGACGCGACGACCTCGTCCATGAAACCCCCGCGCCGCAATCACGGCTTCTCGCTGATCGAACTGATGGTGGTGCTGGTCATCATCGGCATCGCGACGGCCGCCATCTCCCTGCGCGTCGCGCCCGACCCTGCCGGGGCGCTGCGGCTCGACGCACGCGAACTCGCCCTGCGGCTCGCGGCCGCGCAGCAGGAGGTGCGCATCGATGGACGCGTCATCGCCTGGGAAGCGCACGGCGACGGCTACCAGTTCGTGCGCGGCACATGGGCCAGCGCGCCCGGCAGCGTCGTGCCCATGGTCGCGACGGGCGGGGAACTCGACCGCTTCGCGCAGGACGATGCCCTGCGCCCGCGTCGCTGGCGCGCCGGCACGGTGGAGGTCACGCCCGCCGCCCCCCTGCTGCTGACGTCCGAATGGATCGGCGCGCCCTGGGTGCTGGAGTTGCGCAGCGGCCCGAACCGCGTCGCCATCCTGCGCGATGCCATCGGCGGCTTCCAGGTGCAATGACGCATGCGCGCGCGCCGGCTTCCGTCCCCGTCGCCCCTGCCGCCCACCTCGAGCGGCGCATGCGGCTTCACGCTGGTCGAGGTGCTGGTCGCGCTGGCCATCATCGGCATCGCGCTGGCCGCGTTCGTGCGCGTCACGAGCCAGAGCGCGACCAACCAGGGCCTGATCGAACAACGGTCGCTGGCGATGCTCTCCGCGCAGAACAGCCTGGCCGAGCTGCAGCTCGATGCGCTGCCCGCGCCCGGGCTGCGCCAGATCGCATGCCCCCAGGCCGACCTGTCCTTCGTCTGCCGGGTGCGCACGGGGCCTTCGCTCGACGGCATGCGCGCGGTCGAGGTCGAGGTCTACCTCGGGCGCGACGACGGCCAGCGCCTGGCCAGCCTGCAGTCGCGGCTGCCCGAGAGGCCCCGGTGAGCAAGACCGCGCCGCGCGGTCCGCGGCGGGTTCCCTCGGGCTCGTCGGGCTTCACGCTGGTCGAGGCCCTGGTCGCCATCGTGATCATGGCCGTGCTCAGCCTGATCGCCTGGCGCGGCCTCGACGGCATGAGCCGCGCCAACACCCGGCTGCAGGCACGCGCCGAGGAGAACGCGCGCCTTCTGCGCACGCTACAGCAGATCGAGCGCGACCTGAACTGGCGCACCACCGTCGAACTTCCCTCCGCCGCCGACGATGCGCCTTCGCAGGCCGACGCACCGCCAGCATCGCGCGCGGCGGCCGCCACGCGCAATGCAAGGCCGCGCAGACCCGAGCCTGCGGCTGCGTTGCTGCCCGCGGGCATGGACGCCCGGCGCTCGACCCAGGCACCGCTGCTGATCGAACTGGTGCGCGCCGCGCCTGCCGAGCCGGGGCGCTGGCAGCGCGTGCAATGGTGGCTTCAGGCCGGCACGCTCTACCGCGCGGCGGGACCCGCGGTGGATGCCTATCCGCTGCCGCCGCCACGGCCGGCCGATCGCGTCACGGTGCTCGAGGACATCGCCTCGTTCGATGTGCGCGCGTGGGAACCCGGGCAGGGCTGGCGCGCGCTGCCGGCCGCATTCGCACGCGCGCGGGCATCCGGGTTCGAGATCACGCTCGGCATGCGCACCGACGGCGGGCCCGCGGTGCGGTACCGCCAGGTGGTTCCACTGGATTGAGCCTCGCCGAGGGGTTGCGGCACCGACTGCCGACCTCCGCCCCCGACGCCGGCATCGACAGCGCGCGCGACCAAGGGCGACTTGATCGGCGAAGCTGCGGCCGCCGGCATCCTGTTCCGCGGACCGTTCTTCCCCGAACTGAAGCCCGGCTCTCGGTCGAGGCGGCGCGCTCCTTGGCGCGGAAATGAAAACGCCAGGCAGTTGCAAATGCAACTGCCTGGCGTGGAGTTCGCTCCGATGCTTCAACTAGGCCGACGGGCCGGCGCGCGACTCATCGGATCGCGACATCAGGAGGGACGGCCGGTGGTGCCGCAGACCGACGTGTTGCCGATCGCCTGGCTGCTGGTCGAGGTCAGGAACGTGTCGCGGATGGCGTTGTTCCATGCGGTCGGCAGCTTGGCGAAGTTGTGGCCGACGCCGACGGGGCCGTCGATGAACGAGTCGTAGGTGCCGTTGTTCAGCTTGGTCACGAGGTCCTTGACCGCGGCGCCGACGGTGCCGGTGCCGAAGCCGGCCGCATAGCACTGGCCGAGCAGCAGGTTGGTGGTGCCGTAGATCGGATAGGCGGCGGCAGGCACGGCGTAGGTCGGAACCCAGTTGGTCGGGGTGTTGCGAGCCAGGCCGGTCGGCGGATTGGGCAGGGCGGCCTGGATCGAGGCTTCCGTCGGCAGGAAGCCGTTGATGCGGGCGACGACGGAGTTCGCGTTGCCCGTGTAGTCCGGATCCGGGCTCAGGTAGCCGATGCGATGGTTGGTCGTCATCGCGGCCTTCACGCCGCCGCTGCCGGTGGTGGCGGCAACCCACACGTCGGGGATGCCGTCGCCGTTGGCGTCTTCGGCAGCCGTCAGGGTCGGCAGGGCCGTAGCCACGACTTGCTTGAAGTCGTTCGAGAAGGTGAACGACTTGCCGGCGGGCAGGAACGAACCGCAGGCAGCCTTCAGGAAGCTGGACAGCAGTTCGGTGGTGCCGCTGGTTTCGACGCGGAAGACCACGGCGATCGGGCTGGTGGAGCCCACGGCGCCGTCGTCGGCGGCGGTGCTCACCTGGTTCCAGGTACGTGCCGTCGTCTGGAACGAGAAGATGCGGCAGATTTCCTGCGTGGTGAGGTTCAGCGTCGAGAGGCCGGTTTCCTTGTAGGGCAGCAGCACCGGCGTAGCGACCGCCGGGATCTGGAGCATCGGGCCGTAGACCGACTTGCCCTTGACGTTCGTGGGATCGTTGTAGGCGGTGAGTTCGGTCGAGGTCAGCGCGGAGTCGCTGCCGATGATGTGCACGGTCTGCGTGGTGGGCCAGAGCGGGCGCGTTGCCAAGCTCTCGTTGCGGAACTCGCTGCCCGCGGTGGCTTGCGGGTTGTTCAGCAGGAATGCCTTCTTGCCCGCGCCGCTACCGGTGCCGGTGTAGCTCCAGGCACCCGGGGTGGTGCCGTTGTCGAAGATGTCTTGGTACATCTGCTGAGCCAGCGTGCCGCCACCGCTGACCACCGTCTGTGCCGAAGCGGCACCGGCCATCGCCATCACACCGACTGCCATCACGAGGGACAGCTTGTTGAGTTTGAAGTTCACGGATTTCATTGCGTTGCTCCTTAAGCAAACTGAGAAAGTTGAGATACCCAGAACGAATTGACCAGATCCTTGGGCATTGCATCTGCGCCGCCCGTCCCCCTGTTGGGTAGACACGCCGCCATTGTTTTGGCGACAGATCGAGTTTGGATTTGCACAGTGACGTGGCGTTGAACAAGAACCCCCAACTCGATTCGCGACGCTCCCGAGTTCCGGCTTCTTTCATCCATTCGTCGAAGCGAATGGAAGCTTTCACACTGCTCTCGATTCCGCACCGGTGATCTCGCGCAAGCCTTTGATTTGCGCTGCGATTTCCTCGCTCCGCGTCGATGGCCACGGGCAGATGCGACGGCTTCGGCCGCGCTAGCGTCTTGCACGCGATGCGCAATCCTCCCGAGCATTCGAATGGCACACGGGAGGATGGATCCCGGCGCGTTCTTTCGCCGCGCCGGACTCACTTCACCATCTGGTTGATTTCCATGATCGGCAGCAGCACCGCGAGCACGATCAGCATCACGACCCCCCCCATGCCGAGGATCATCAGCGGCTCGAGCAATGCCGTCAGGCGCGTGGCGCGTCGCTCGAGGTCACGCGATAGATTGGCGGCGGCCCGATCGAGCATGGGCGCGAGCGCACCGGTCTTCTCGCCGCTCGCGACGAGGTGGACCAGGTTGGAGGGGAAGATCTTCTGCACGCGCAGCGCCGATGCGAGCGGCGCGCCTTCCCGCACGCGCGCCGTGGTGTCGGCGGCGCAGGCCTTGAGCCGGTCGTTGCCCATTGTCTGGCGTGCGGCGTCGAGTGCACGCAGCAGCGGCACGCCGGCATCCATCAGGATGGCGAGGGTGGAGGCGAAGCGGGCGGTGTTCACGCCCAGCACGTAGCGGCCCACCATCGGAATGCGCAGCACCGCGCCATGCCATCGGAGGCGCGCCGCATCGTCGCGCAGCGAAGAGCGCCACATCGCAACGGCCCCGCCGATCGCGAGCGCGGTGAGCCAGCCCCACTCGCGCACATAGGCGCTCGCCGCGAGCATCGCGCGCGTGAGCATCGGCAGTTCCTGCCGCGCCTGCGAGAAGGCGCTCACGACCTGCGGCACCACGTAGCCGAGCAGGAAGATCACGATGCACACCGAGACGAAGGCCACCACCGCGGGATAGATGAAGGCGGTGAGCATCTTGCTGCGCAAGTGATCGCGGCCCTCGAGGTAGTCGGCCAGCCGCTCCATCACGCGCGCCAGGTCGCCCGAGTCCTCGCCCGCGCTCACCAGCGCGCGATAGATCTCCGGGAAGTCGCGCGGACGCTCGCCCAGCGCGTCGGCCAGGCGCATGCCGCCGCGTACGTGGCCGCATACGGCGGTCAGCGCATCGGCGACGACCTTCTGCTCGGCTTGCTCGACGGTGGCCACCAGGGCTGACTCGAGCGGCAGCCGCGCGCCCAGCAGGCTCGCGAGCTCGCGCGTGGCCCAGCACAGGTCCGCCGCGCCCAGCCTCGGGCCGAACCACGCGGCGGCGCTGCCGGCCTTCGTCTCGTGCACGCCGAGTGCCGTCAGTCCGCGCTCGCGCAGTTGCAGTCGCACGGCGCGCGCCGATTCGGCCTCCATCACGCCGGCCTGCACCTGGCCCTTCGCATTGGCCGCTTCGAAGTGAAATCGTGGCATCGCGTGTCCGCCTCCGGCCGTGCCGGCGCGCTATTCGTCGTCGCGCGTGACGCGCAGGATTTCCTCGGGCGTGCTGATCCCTGCCTCAACCCAGCGCTGGCCATCCTCGCGCATGCTGCGCATGCCGCGCGCGCGGGCCGCCTCGCGCATGGCCTGCTCGTTGCCGCCGTCGTGGATGATCCTGCGCACCTCGTCGTCGATGACGAAGAGCTCGTGGATGCCCGTGCGACCCTTGAAGCCCGACTGGTTGCAATTCGCGCAGCCCACAGGCACCCAGCGCGTGCCGCCGCCGGGCAGCGCTTCCTCGCGCTTGCATTGCGGGCACAGGCAACGCACCAGCCGCTGGGCCAGCACGCCCAGCAACGAGGACGACAGCAGGAACGGCTCGATCCCCATGTCGGTCAGCCGCGTAATGGCAGAGATCGCGTCATTGGTGTGCAGCGAGGCCAGCACGCCGTGCCCCGTGAGCGAGGACTGGACCGCGATCTGCGCGGTCTCCAGGTCGCGGATCTCACCGATCATGATGTTGTCGGGGTCCTGGCGCAGCGCCGCGCGCAGCGCAGCGCCGAATGTCATGCCGATCTTCGCGTGCACCGGGATCTGGTTGACGCCGGGCAGGTCGTACTCGACCGGATCCTCCACCGAAAGGATGTTGCTCACGCTCTTGTCGAGCTGGCCGAGTGCGGCATAGAGCGTGGTGGTCTTGCCGCTACCGGTCGGGCCGGTCACGAGCACGATTCCGTGGGGCTGCCGGATCAATCGCGTGAATGTCTCCAGCGTGTGGGGCGCGAGGCCCAGCCGCTGCAACTGCAGCCGGCCCGCATCCTTCTCGAGCAGCCGCAGCACCGCGCGCTCGCCATGCACCGTCGGCACGGTCGACACGCGCACGTCGATCGGCCGGCCGCCCACGCGCAGGGTGATGCGGCCGTCCTGCGGGATGCGCTTCTCGGCGATGTCGAGTTGCGACATGATCTTGATGCGCGAGATCAGCGCAGCATGCAGCTCCTTGCGCGGCGAAACCACGTCGCGCAGCGTTCCGTCGACGCGGTAGCGCACGACCGAGTGCGTCTCGAAGGCCTCGAAGTGAACGTCGCTCGCGCCGTCGCGCGCGGCCTGCGTGAGCAGCGCGTTGATCATGCGGATGACAGGCGCGTCGTCCTGGGCATCGAGCAGGTCCGTCACGGCCGGAATGTCCTGCATCAGCCGCTCGAGGTCGACCTCCGACTCGGCCGCGCCCACCACGGCGGCCGCACTGCCGGTTTCCGCATAGCCCGCGGACAGCAACGCGTCCAGTTCCGGCTCGGTGACCTCGCGCCAGGCATGGATGCCGGTCTGGCGCTGTGCCTCGGAAACCGCCCAGCCGGGCGTGCTCGCGCCGAAGGCCAGCGCCCTCGCGTCGCCCGCATCGACGGCATCGCCCGGCCCGCCGACGCCGCACACCACCACGCGTTGCGCGCGTGCCCATGCATGCGGCAGGGTGGGCAGCGGTCGCAGCGCGGCGCTCACGGGGCCACCACGATCTCGGGGCGGTAGCCGAGCTCGCGCAGCACGCCCACCGAGGTGTCGACCGCGCGGGCGTCGCGCGGCAGGTCCACGCGCACCGCGTAGCCAACGCCGCCCGGGCCGGCCACGATGTACGCCGGCATGCCGCTGATGCGCACGCGCTTGGCGACGCGGACCGCGTCCTGCTCCTGCGCGACGTCGGCCACCTGCAGCACGCTGCGGTTGTTCTCGGGTGTGGCATACAGCACCGCCGGGTCGCCGGTCACACCGACATTGGCGGGCAGCTGCGAGCGCATCTCGGGCTCCTTCGATTCGCCCTGCGCGGGCCGCTCGTGCACCTCCCGCGAGGACTGCGTGACCGGTGGCGCCTGCTCGCGGGTACGGTCCCACTGTTGCGGCCGCAGGTCCACCTCGGCCCGCCCGCCGGCCACCGGCAGGTCCGGCGGCGGCAGTATGGGCGCCGGCATGTCGGGCAGCAGCAGGTGCTTGCCGGGCTGCACACGGCTTTGCTGCGTGCGCATGAAGTTGTAGCGGTCCTGCGTCAGGCCGCGGCCGGCATTGGCATCGCGGATCACGTAGGGCCGCAGGAAGATCATCAGGTTCGTCTTCGCGCGCTGCCGCTTGTCATAGCGGAACAGGTTGCCCAGCACCGGGATGTTCCCGAGCCCCGGCACGGATTCCGAGGT
This sequence comes from Variovorax sp. GW821-FHT09B05, assembly GCF_059418265.1. Classification (NCBI taxonomy): domain Bacteria; kingdom Pseudomonadati; phylum Pseudomonadota; class Betaproteobacteria; order Burkholderiales; family Comamonadaceae; genus Variovorax; species Variovorax sp. GW821-FHT09B05. Next base: position 50,187 of record NZ_JBWKPN010000027.1, on the reverse strand, counting down.
GCTGGTGACGCTGTCCTCCAGCAACCCTCCGAGCACCATGATCTGGCCATCGTCAAGCAGCACGCTGGTATCGAGCGCGCGCTTGTTGGTCACGATTCCCGCCACGCCGGAGTTCTGGTCGTCGATGCTTGAGACCTCCTGGTAGATGTCGAGCTTGACCGTGCCGCCCTCGGAGATCTGCGGCCGGATCTTCAGCTGCAGGCCGATGTCCTCGCGCGTCACGGTCTGGAACGGATTGTCCGATCCGCCGCCGCCCGGCGTGATGTACTGGCCCGAGACGAAGGGCACCGTCTTTCCGACGATGATCGAGGCCGCCTCGTTGTCGAGCGTGAGGATGTTCGGCGTCGAGAGGATGTTGGTGCCGCCCTTGGTTTGCAGCGCGCGCGCCAGCAGGTTGAGGTTGAGTATCTGGCCGCCGCCCGGCAACGCGGTTGTGCCGTCGACGATGCCGAGGTTCAGGCCCTGAGGAAGCAGGTCGATGGTGTTGCTGGCGGCTGTGTTCAGGCCCGCCCCTCCGCCAAAGTTGGAGCCGCCGATGAAGCGCCCGTTGTTGCGCATCCACTGGATGCCCAGCTGCGCCGCATCCTGTTCCGTCACCTCGACGATCAGGCTCTCGACCAGCACCTGCGCGCGACGCTGGTCGAGCAGATCGATGACGCGCCGGATGCTGCGGTACATCGGCTCGGGCGCCGCGATGATGAGCGTGTTGGTGGTGGCGTCGGCCTGCACGGTCACGCCATTGGCCGAGAAGGCCGAGCCCGGGCCGCCGCTGCCTGGAATTCCCTGCTGCGAGCCGCCCGCGCCGCCGAAGCGGCTGCCGCCGCTCGAGGCGCGCGTGCCGGAGCCCGAGGCGGACGACGACGAGGAGGACGACGAGCCGGTCGTGCCCGCGGTCCTGCCGGCGCTGCCCGCCGCGCCCGAGCCGCCGGCGGCACCCGCGCCGCCCGACATGCCGCCCGCGCCCAGTGCGGCGCGCGCGCCATCGCCGCCGCCAGACACTTGGCTGCCCGCATCGCCGGTAAGCAGGCCCCGCAGCACGCCCGACAGGTAGGTCGCCTGGGCATTGCGCAGGTACACCACATGCAGGTTGCCGGGATCGTCCTGCGAGTTGTCGAGCTTGACGATCAGGTCGCGCGCCAGCGAGGTGCGCGCCGGGCTGCTGGAACGGATGATCACACTGTTGGAGCGCGGGTCGGCCAGCACCACGATGTCGCGCCGCGTCTCGTTGCCGCTGCCCTGCAGCAGCTCGTTGGCCAGGCCCGCGATGTCCACCGCCACGCCGTTGAACACCTTCACCACGTCGGTGTCGAGCGAGGTCGGCGTGTCGATGCTCTCGACGATGCGCGCGATGCGCTCCAGGTTGTCGATGTAGTCGGTGATGACCAGCGTGTTGTTGGCCGCGTAGGCCGCGATGTTGCTCTCGGCTGCGATCATCGGCTTGAGCACCGGCACCAGCGCCTCCGCGTTCTCGTAGGCCAGGCGGAAAGTGCGCGTGGCGATACCGCCGCCCGGCGTGCGCGCATTGACCGCGCCGCCCTGCAGCTTGGCGTCGGCCACCGGCACGACGCGGCTCACGTTGCCTACGTCGACGATCGTGAAGCCTCGCATGCGCAGCGCCGACCCGAGCATGTCGTAGGCGGTCTTCGAGGGAACCTCGCCGTCGGAGACCAGCGTGATCTGGCCCTTGACGCGCGGGTCCATCACGAAGTTGCGGCCGAGGAAGCGCGACAGCGCGGAGACGACGGACTGGATATCCGCGTCGACGAAGTTCAGCACCGACCGGTCATCGGCCACGGCCATGACGGGCGTGGCCGCCGTTGCGGCGGGAGCGCCTCGCGCGTCTCTCGCGAGCGGGCGCACGACGTGCCCGGTGCCGGCGGCCGCTGCCGACGGTGCGACGGGCGGCCGCGCCGTCGCCTGCATCTTCGCGCCGGCCGCTGCCCGCGCCTCAACGCCCGAGCTGGGCACGTAGGTGCCGTCCCTGAACAGGGGCTCCTGCGTCGCGGCGTCGTTGGCGCAGCCCGCGAGGACCAGGCTGCAGATCAACGCACAACATCTTCCCGTTCGACCCGCGATGGCTCGCATCATGATCCGTTCCCTGGTTGTCCTTGCACCGCGAGCGTCACGCTGGCGCGCAGATGGCTCCGCCGATCGGCCGGAGCGCCGTCGCCGGAGCGCTGCAATGCCGCCCGCTGCACCGCCATGCCCAGGGCCGGCGGTGCGTCCAGCATCCAGGCAATCACCCGCGCGTCATCCGCGGAGCGCTCGAAATCGATCTTCAGCATGGCGCCGTCCTCGCGCAGCCGGTAGGCATCGGCCAGGCCCGCCTCCGCCAGACTGGCGCGAACGCGCGCGGCCGGGTCGCGCGCGGCGGGCGCGACGGCCGTATCCGCGGTCGGATGGCCGACGTCGGCCAGCACCTCCTCGAGCGCCGCGGCCTGCGAACGCAGGCGCGGCAACTCGCCATCCCAGTACGCCAGCGTGTCCAGTGCCGGTCTGGCCAGCAGCAGCCAGGCGGCGGCCAGCACCACCACGACGACCATCGCCATGACCTGCAGGCGCTCGCGCCCCGAAAGGCCACGCCAGCGGTCCTGGAACTGCGCGAGCAGTGGCTGCGCGCGCGCGCGAAGACGCGCCATCGGCTCCCGCCACCGCGGGGCCGGAGCGCCGCGCGCGGGCGCATCGAGGCGCGCGCTCATGGCTGCGCTCCGGCGGTGGTCGACGGCGCCGCGGCGGCCTGCACGCGCAGGCCGCCCGTCTCGGCCTCGATGGCCAGTCCGTGCGCCGAGGCACGTGCCTGCAGCGCCTTCAGTTCCTCCGCGCCCGGCACCACGCCTTCGCGCCAGCGGATGCGCAGCAGTCCATCGCCGAACTCCATGCCCTGAACCTGTCCCTCGGCCTGCGCGAGCACCGCGGCCAAGGCTTGCACGAGCGCCGAGAAATTCGGCTCCACCGCGTTGCCGGCGCCGCCGGCAACGCTCGCACGGCGCGCGTCCCGCAACTGCCGCGCCTGCTGCAATGGATTGAGGACCACCGGCACCTCGGGAAAGGCGGCCTTGACCCGCGCCGCCATCTGCCGCGTCAACGCCTGGCCCTCGATCGCCACCCGCGATGCGTGGAGGTCGAGGCCCAGCAGCCACACGGCGGCGGCGGCCACGCCCCAGCCGATGGCTGGCCGCATCCAGCGGGCCCCGGCGGCGCCGGCCCGGCGCCCGTCCATCGGCAAGGTCCACTGCCATCCCGTGCCGGTGAAAGGCACGCCCACCGCGTCATCGCCGCCGTCCGACAGCCAGTGCAGCCGGCGTGCTCCCGGCGACAGCGCCTGCAGCCTCGCCGGATCGTCGCTTCCCGCGAGCACGGGTTGCACGATGCCGTCGTCGCCTGCGCAGCGAACCACCGCCCAATCGTCGATGCGGACCGCGCTCGCCGAGCCTTCGAGCCCAGGCTGGCCGGCGGCATCGGGCAGGAAGGCCGGCGGCGGATACACCGCATGCGGTGCGAGCCCGTGCTGCCGCAGCGCCTGCATGCAGGCCGCGAGGACGTTGGCGTTCATCCAGGCCACCGGCACCGTGGCGTCGTCGGCGCGCGGGCCGAAACCCACGGCGAGATCGCCCGGTGGCGTCAGCGCGAGCAGCTCGATCGCGCCGAGCACCGCGACACGCTGGCGCGCGGCCGGCAACGGCGGCAGCGTGATCCTCGTCATCGAGACGTCGCCTGGATGCGGACAGGCCTCGATGCGCCGCGCCTGCCAGCGGGCACCGATGAGTTCCAGGCGCTCGAACACCTCGCCCTGCCAGCGTCCGTCGGGCAGGCGCCAGGCGCAGCGCACGGGCGCCGTGCCGATGCTTCGTGCCGGCGGCAGCATGAGCCGCAGCAGGTCGATGCGCGTCATCTCAGCGGCCTCCCGCCCGACGGCATCGACGCCCGGCGCACGAGCGTGACCGCGCGCGAAGCAGCGAGCAACATGCGCCGCTCATCCTCATGCGCCCTCCCTCAGCCAGGTCACCTGCGGCAGCACTTCTTTATCGTCGTGGATCAGCGCCTGCATCAGCAGCGTCGTGCGCGGCATCTCCAGTGCGCTGTAGACGCGAAACCACTGGCTCACGATGCCGATCAGGACCTGGCCCTCGTCGAGCTCGGGCATCTGCAGCCGGTTCACGAAGTCGCCGCGGTTGACGAACCACTGGCCCTGGTCGCGCGCCTGCAGCACGGCGCGCGCGCGGTCCAGCGACAGGCCGGGCACCCATGCGGCCAGCACCTCGGGCTTCGCGGTGTTGGCGTTGATCCACGTGCGTTGCGGCAGCACGGTGACGTAGGGGCGCAGGCGCGCGACGCTGTCGGCGCTCACGCCCGGAACGGCCAGCAGGTCCTCGACCGTGCGCAGGCGCGGCGCCTGGTCGCGCGCGGGCACGCCGTCGATGCCCAGCTGCAGCTCGGCCGCGCGCTGTGCCTCGACCTCCTCGGGATCGGTCAGCGCATCGCGCGGCGGGTCCGCCTCGGCCAAGCTGGCGACCACCCTGCGGGCGATGCGTCCGGCCTGGTCGGGCGGCACGCCGACCAGCGCGCACAGGCGCAGGAACGCACCGCTCTCCGCCGGATCGACGCGCCGGTAGCTCAGCAGGTTGCGCAGGTTGAACTTGGACTGCTCGTCGACGATTTCGGTGAATACGCGCGCGGGCGCGCCCTCGATCTGCCCGAGCACCTGGCCGGCAACCGGCCGGTTCCATGCGCCGTCCAGGCGCGTGGCGGGTTCGCGCTGCGCCTGCAGCCGAAGCAGCTGCTGCGCGCGGGCGATCTCGCCGCGCAACAGCCAGTAGCCCTGTGCCCGGGTCTGCTCCGACTGCGCCGCGCGGATGGCCGCGGTCTGCCGCGAGAGCAGGGCCGCCGCCAGCACCGCGATCACCGCGACCACGAGCAGCATGCTCACGACCGCCATGCCGCGCGACCGGCCTTGCAGGCCCGCGGGCAGCGCCCGAACGACACCCATCGATACCACCTACAGCTGCCAGGAACCGATGTCGGCGTTGGCCTTCTCTCCGCCCGGCTCACCGTCGGCGCCGAGCGAGAACACGTCGATCTCGCCGTTGGTGCCGGGGTTGAGGTACTGATAGGGCTTGCCCCAGGGATCGGCCGGCAAGCGCTCGAGGTAACTGCGCCAGTTCTGCGGCACCTTGCCTGCGGTCGGCTTCTCGACCAGCGCGCGCAGTCCCTGGGAACCGCTGGGGTACTCGCCGTTGTCGAGCCGGTATAGCTTGAGCGCCTGCATGATCGAGCCCACGTCCTGCCGCGCGGCGATCGCGCGCGCCTGGTCCGGGCGGTTCATCAGGTTGGGCACGATCAGCGCGGCGAGCACGCCCATGATCACCAGCACCACCATCAGTTCGATGAGCGTGAATCCCTGCTTCCGAAGCCGCAGATGTTTCTTTCCGGGGAACACTGCGGCCATGATCTTCGCTCCAGGTCGATACCGTTTCCGAGCAAGGATGATCGCAACGGCGCATGTCAGCCTGATGCCAGAAGCTCGGGAGGATTCGCGCCTGTCGCGCGCGGCCGGGGCTTTTCGGGGCCTCAGGGCGAGGAGTTCTCCCGAACATGAATCGCATGTGACACGGGCGATGCGCAACCGGCCACGGCACCGCGCCGGCCACGCAGCCGGCCTGAGGCAGAAAGTCTTCAGGCGACCGGGACCGGTCGCCGCCGATGCCCGCTCAGCGCCCGGTCCAGACCGGCCTGCGCTTCTCGTTGAACGAGGCCAGCCCTTCCTTCGCATCCTGCGTGCCCGCGAGCAGCGCGATCTGCCCCTCGGTGAAAGCGATGCCTTCGTCGAAGGACATGGCCTCGAGCGCGCGCATTGCGTACTTGCCGCGGCGGATCGCGGTCGGCGACTTGTCGGTCAGGCGCTCGAGCAGCCATTGCGTCTTCGCATCGAGTGCGTCGGCCGGCACCACGTGGTTCAGCAGGCCGGCTTCCTTCGCCTCGGCCGCGCCGAAGGGCTCGCCGCTCAGGCACCACTCGCGCAGGGTGCGGCGCGGCACGATGCGCTGCAGCAGGCTCAGCACCTGCATCGGGAACAGGCCGATCTTCACTTCGGGCAGGCCGAACTGCACCGTGTCGGCGGCCACCGCGAGGTCGGTCATGCACAAGAGGCCGATGCCGCCGGCCATGCAGGTGCCGTTGATGCGCGCGATGCTCGGCAGGGTGCCGGCCTGCGTCTCGCGCAGCAGGTCGGCGTAGTCGAGCGTGGGCTGCGCGAGGTCGAACGCGAAGCCCGCGCCGGGCTGCAGGTCGCCGCCGGCGCAGAAGGCCTTCTCGCCCGCGCCGGTCAGCACGATGGCGCGCACCTCGGGGTCGGCATGCGCGAGCCGCCAGCCTTCGCGAATGCCGGCCACCACCTCCGCGTTGAGCGCATTGCGCTTGTCGGGACGATTGATGGTGATCCAGAAGGCGCGGTCGCGCTTCTCGTGCAATACGGCGGCGGTGCTCATGGCGCGACTCCTTCGGCAACGGGGGCATCGACCTCGATCTCGGCCACGACACGGCGCGCCTCGACCTGGTCGCCGATACGCACATGCAGCGCGGCCAGCCGGCCGCTCACCGGCGCGGCGTGCACGTGCTCCATCTTCATCGCCTCGAGCGTGAGCAGCGGCTGCCCCGCGCGCACGGACTGGCCGGGCTCGGCCAGCACCGCGACCACGCGGCCGTTCATGGAGGCGCGCAGCTTGCCGTCGCCACCGCCCGCGCCGCCCTGGCGCGCGGAAGCCGCGCGCGTGGTGTCCTCGATGCGCAGCGCGCGGTCGCGGTACTGCAGCCACAGCAAGGTGCCGTCGCGCCAGTACGCGGCGCTCTCGTGCACGCCATCGCAGGCGAAGCGCACGCTGTCGTCGCCGTGCTCGATCAGCTCGATCGCGAAGGCCTTTTCATCGAGCCTGACCTGGAACCGGCGCGACGCGATCAACGCGACGCTCGCATGCCGCACCTGCCCCGCGAGCTCGAAGCGCAGCGAGATCGGCAGCTTGTGCGGCAGCCGCCGCGCCTGCGTGTCGTCGACGCGCTCGTACAGCAGCACCGCCGCGAGCGCGGCCGCGCGTGCGGCCGCGGCCTCGTCGGCCTGCAGCAGCGCCGCCTGGTGCTCGCCGATGAAGGCCGTGGTGGCACCGCCCGCCGCGAACACCGGATGCACGAGGCAGGCGCGCAGAAAGGCCTGGTTGGTGGTCACGCCCAGCGCCACCGCGTCCTCGAGCCCCGTGGCCAGCTTGCGCCGCGCCTCCTCGCGCGTGCGGCCGTGCGCCACGAGCTTGGCGATCATCGAGTCGTAATACGGCGGCACCTCGGCGCCCGAATGCAGCGCATGCTCGGCGCGCAGTTGCGGGGGCATCTTCCACAGCGCGAGCGTGCCGCTCTGTGGCACGAAGCCCTGCGCCGCGTCCTCGGCGCACAGCCGCACCTCGATCGCATGGCCTTCGAAGCGCACGTCCTGCTGCGCGAGCGGCAGCGGCTCGCCCGCGGCCACGCGCAGCTGCAGTTCCACCAGGTCGAGGCCGGTCACGGCCTCGGTCACCGGATGCTCGACCTGCAGCCGCGTGTTCATCTCCATGAAGTAGAAGTTGCCGTCGCCGTCGAGCAGGAACTCGAGCGTGCCCGCACCCTCGTAGCGGATCGCCTTCACGGCCGCCACCGCGGCCGCGCCCATGCGCTCGCGCAGCGCGCCGTCCACCGCCGGCGAAGGTGCCTCCTCGATCAGCTTCTGGTGCCGCCGCTGCACCGAGCAGTCGCGCTCGCCCAGGTGGATGGCATGGCCGTGGCGGTCGGCGAAGACCTGGATCTCGATGTGCCGCGGCTGCGCGATCGCGCGCTCGAGGATCACCTCGGGATCGCCGAAGGCGCTCTGCGCCTCCGAACGCGCGCTGCGCAACAGGGGCGCGAACTCCTCGGCCGACGGCACCAGCCGCATGCCGCGCCCGCCGCCGCCGGCCGTGGCCTTGATCATCACCGGGAAGCCGATGCGCGCGGCCTCCCGCGCGAGCCGCTCCTCGCCTTGATCCTCGCCCTGGTAGCCCGGAATGCAGGGCACGCCCGCGGCCTGCATCAGCGCCTTGGCGCCGGCCTTGTGGCCCATGGCCTCGATGGCCTCGGCCGAGGGCCCGATGAAGACCAGCCCGGCCTCCGCGCAGGCGCGCGCGAAGGCGGCGTTCTCGGCCAGGAAGCCGTAGCCCGGATGCACCGCGTCGGCACCGGTGCGGCGCGCGGCCTCGACGATGGCCTCGATGCGCAGGTAGGACTGCGCGGGCAGCGCCTCGCCGATGCACACGGCCTGGTCGGCCTCGCGCACGTGGCGCGCACCGGCATCGGCGCTCGAATACACCGCCACCGTGCGGTAGCCGAGCGCGCGCGCGCTGCGCATCACACGCAGCGCGATCTCGCCGCGGTTGGCAATCAGGATCTTGTGGAAGGGCGTTGACTGGTTCATGGACTGCTTCCCCTCGCTCATGGCCGCGCCACCGAGAACTGCATGGGCTGCGGCTCGCGCAGCTCGGCCTCGCGGCACACGGCCAGCAGCTTCGCGAGCACGGCGCGCGTGTCGCGCGGATCGATCACGCCGTCGTCGAGCACGTGCGCGCTGGTGGTGAACACGCTCATCTGGCTGTCGAAGCGCTCGACGATGCGGCGCTCCATCTCCGCGAGCTTGGCGCGGTCGACCTCGCCGCCCTTGCGCCGCATCGCGGCCTCGGTCACGTTGACCATGGTCTGCGCCGCCTGCTCGCCGCCCATCACCGCGGTGCGCGCGTTGGGCCACGAGAAGCAGAAGCGCGGATGGAAGCCGCGCCCGCACATGCCGTAGTTGCCGGCGCCGAACGAAGCGCCGCAATGGATGGTGATCTGCGGCACGGTCGCGTTGGTCACGGCCTGGATCATCTTCGAGCCGTGCTTGATCATCCCGCCCTCCTCGTGCGCGCGCCCAACCATGAAGCCGGTGGTGTTCTGCAGGTAGAGGATCGGCGTGCGCGACTGGCAGCAGGCCTGGATGAAATGGGCGGCCTTGGTGGCGCCCGCGTTGTCGATCGGGCCGTTGTTGGTGACCACGCCCACGGGCAGCCCTTCGATCTTGAAGTGGCCGACCACGGTGGCGCTGCCGTAGCCGGCGCCGAACTCGAGGAACTCGGAGTCGTCGGCGATGCGCGCGATCACCTGCTTCATGTCGACCGGCCGCTTGAGGTCGGCCGGCATGATGCCCAGCAGCTCCTCGGCATCGAAGCGCGGCGGCTTGAAGCGCCGCGGCGGCGGCGCCGGCAGCTCGCGGTTCCAGTCGATGTGGGCGAGGATCTCGCGCGCGATGCGGATCGCGTCGCGGTCGTCCTCGGCCAGGTAGTCGCCGAGCCCCGACACCGAGCTGTGCATGAGCGCGCCGCCCAGTTCCTCCTCGGTCGCGATCTCGCCCGTGGCGGCCTTCAAGAGCGGCGGCCCCGCGAGGAAGGCGCGCGAGCGGTCGCGCACCATCACGATGTAGTCCGACAGGCCGGTCTGGTAGGCGCCGCCCGCGGTCGAGGAACCGTGCGTGACCGTCAGCACCGGCAGGCCGGCGGCCGACAGCCGCGCGAGGTTGCGGAACAGGCTGCCGCCGGTCACGAATTCCTCGACCTTGTAGGTCATGAGGTTGGCGCCCGCGCTCTCGACCAGCTGCACGTAGGGCAGCCGGTTCTCGAGCGCGAGTTCCTGGATGCGCAGCTGCTTCGGGATGCCCATGGGCTGCAGCGCGCCGGCGTCGATGCCCGAGTCGGAGGCATTGACCATCACGCGCAGGCCCGAGACCTGGCCGATGCCCGCGATCACGCCGCCGCCGGGCACGCTCTTGTCGAGGTCGGGGTTGTCCAGGCCCAGCCCGGCGAGCGAGCAGAGCTCGAGGAAGGGCGTGCCGGGGTCGAGCAGCAGCGACAGCCGCTCGCGCGGCAGCAGTTGGCCGCGTTTCTCGAAGCGTTCGCGCGAGCGCTCCGAGGTGGCGGCGGCGCGCTGCTCGCAGCCGCGTACGCGCTCGAGCAGCGCGAGCATGTGGGCGCGATTGGCCTGGAAGGCTTCGGCGTGGGGGGAGAGGGTCGATTCGATGGTGGCCATGGTCTGCGGAAGAGTCCATGGCAGCTTAGGCAGCGCCCCCCGGGGCGTCTTGTGCCCAGTGGCTGGGGATCAGCGCACGCCGAACAGCCCGGCCGCGTTGTCCCACGCCACGCGCTGCGCCACCGCGGGCGGCAGCTCGCCGAGCCAGCCGCGGTAGCCGCGCATCAGCTCGTCGTAGGCGCTCCAGCGCTGGTTGACCCAGGTGTCGGAGCCGATCAGGAAGCGATCGGGAAAGGCCAGGATCAGCTCGCGCCACGGCGCGCACAGCGTGCCGCCCTCGCAGACCAGGCCCGGTCGGTACGACAGCTCGCCCATCAGCTTCGGATAGCGCTCGAGCATCTGGCGCACGCGCGTCACCGGCGTGCCGCCGATGCCGGTGTGGGCCCAGATCAGGCGCGTGTCGCGGCCCTGGCTCGGCGTGTTGGCCATCAGCAGGTCGACTGCCTCGTCGTCCACGTGCGCGAGCACGGCGAGTTGCTTCCGCTCTGCCAGCGCCATCAGTTTCTTCGCGACCGGGCCGTTGGCATTGGCGCTCTCGTAGAGATGGAACTCGCCGATGCCGCGGTAGGGCCCGTTCGCGGTGCCGCGCTCGAGTTCGGCCAGCACCATCTCGTGGATGCTCTCGTCGCGGAACCAGTTGTTGTAGTCGGCGCGGTTGCGGTACAGCCGCACGAAGGGCACCACGGTGACGCCGGCCTCGCGGGTCTCGCGCAGCGCCGCGAGCGTGCGCGTGCCGTCGTTGGGCCGCGAGTTGCCGACGATGGCGCGCACACCGTTGCGCTGCATGCGCGCGAGCGCCTCGGCCGGCGGGAACGGGCCGCTGCTGCCGTTCCAGGCCTCTTCGTTGTAGTGCAGGTGGGTGTCGAACAGCGGGCCGGTGTAGTCGGCGGCCTGGGCCGAGAATGCGAAGCCGGCGGCGACAGCGGCAACGACCGCGGATGCGGCGCGCGGCCAGCGTCGATGAAGGGAATCGGTGGTCCGGGTCATGCGGGCTCCTCGCGGCGGATGCGGTCGGTACGGTGGGCGGCGGAAGAATACCCGTCGCCACGCCGGCTCAGCGCAATAACCGTGCCCTGAACTTCTGCACCATCGCCGCCGGCGCGTACGAACGCTTGCTGCGCCGGAAGCCCGCGATGCCCATGTCCTGCTCGAAGTTGAGCCAGCGCACCGGCCGGCCGAACCCGGCCTCGAACTGCTGGCAGAAGTGCTGGAACATGTGCGGGTAGATGCCCGCGTGGCTGTCGAGCCCCTTGGCGAAGCGCATCGCGAACACGCCGGGCTGCAGTTCCTGCGCGAGCACGAAGCCCAGCGGTTCGTCGTGCGCGAAGTGCACGAAGCCCTCGAGCCCGAGCGCCGTCGCATCGGCGATGGCTGCGCGGCACGGCGCCTCGTCGGCTTCGCCCGCGGCCTTGCCCTTCTGCGCCATCCAGGCCTCGAGCACGCGCAGCGCCGCACCGGCCGAAGCGGGACCGAAGGCCTCGGCGCGCGGCGTGCACTGCGCGAGCAGTTGCCGCACCTGGCTGCGCTTCCAGGCCAGCGCGCGGCCGGCGTAGTCGGCGAAGCGGCTGGCGTCGTAGAGGTAGTCGGCGTCGTCGGGCGAGGCGCTCAGCGCGAAACGGTCGGTGCTCAGGCCTTCGACGTCGCGCCGCGACAGCGGGTAGAAGCAGTCGTGGTCTTCGAGCATCGCGGCCAGCGCCTCGGGCGGTGCCTGCGGCAGCGCGAACAGCGGGACCAGGTGGCGCGTACCGTCGTAGGTGCGGCCCGAAATGCGCGGCCAGCCGTCGTCTTCGGGCCCGATGTAGCGGTAGTCGTGGGCCTCGCGGAACAGCCAGAGGTTCGAGAACGTCAGGTCCGACAGGCAGCCCTCGGCGCTGCCCGCGCGCAGCCGTGCGAGCGCCGGTTCGATCGCCTCGCGCAGCGCCAGCGACAGCGGTCGCCCTGTCCTCATGCAGCGTCGTAGACCACCGCGCGCACGCCCGGCGCCGGCGGATCGGCCGGCGGCCCCGCGAAGCACTGGGCGATCGACAGCCACTGCGTCGCGCTGCCCGGCGTGCAGTGCAGCGCGGTGTCGGCGAGGTGGCGGCGCTGGGTCACGACCAGGCAGAAGTCGAGCGCATCGCCTCGCACCGATTCCGCCGAGGCCGGATCGCCCCAGCGCCAGGTCTGGCCGCCGGGCGCGTCGAGCTCGATGTAGGGCGCGGGCTCGGGCACCGGCAGCTGGCGATTGACGAAGGTCCAGCCGAAGGTGGTGGCGCCGATGTGCGCGATGTGGCGCAGCCGCGCGCTGGCCGGCCGGCGCCGGCGCATCAGGTCCCAGATGTCCTGGCCATGGGCCCAGGTCTCCATCAGCCGCGCGGTCGCGAACGAGCGCGCGCTCATCATCGGCCCGTACCACGGCAGCCGCGCCTTCGGGTCGAGCGCCGCGAGCGCGTCGGCCAGCTGCATCGAGATCGGCTGCCACAGCGCGAGCATCGCGGGGCCGTCGAGCGCGCCGTACTTCTCGCGCGCCAGCGAGCTGATCTCGCGGCCCTGCGCGAACTGCGCGTTGAGCGCCGCGGCATCGCGCACGAAGGCCTCGGGGTCGTTCAGCGCGAGCATCGAGGTCTGGTCGAAGAAGCACAGGTGGGCGATCTCGTCCCAGGGCGACCAGCCGTAGAACACGCTGGGCGCGCGCCACTGCTCGGGCGTGAGCGTGGCGCACAGCGCGGCGAGCTCGGCGTACTCGTCGCGCAGGTCGCGCGCGGTCTCCGCGTTGGGGCCGTTCGTCGAATCGTTCATCGTGGGCGTTGTCCTTCTCGTTCTTCAGAGCCCGAGCTGCCGGGCCGCCAGGTCCTTCATGATCTCTTCCGATCCGCCGCCGATCATCATCACCTTGACCTCGCGGTAGATGCGTTCGCTGCGCGTGCCGCGCATGAAGCCCATGCCGCCCAGCAACTGCACCGCCTGGTCGGCGCAGAACTGCATGGCCTGGGTGGCCTGCACCTTCGCGAGGCACACGCGCGCCACGAGTTTCGCCGGATCGGCCAGGCCGTGCTCGATGCGGTAGGCCAGGTCGTAGACCAGGGTGCGCGCGGCATCGACGCGCAGGGTCATGTCCATGAGCTTGTGGCGCACCACCTGGCGCTCGGCCAGCGGCACGCCGAAGGAGACGCGCTGCCGCGCCCAGTCCACCGCCTCCTCGAGGCAGACCTCGGCGAAGCCGCAGGCCAGCGCCGACATCAGGAGCCGCTCGCCGTTGAAGTTGTTCATCACCAGCTTGAAGCCCTGGTTCTCCGTGCCCACCAGGTTGCGCGCGGGCACGCGGCAGTTCTCGAAACGCAGGTGCGCGGTGTCGGAGCTCCACCAGCCCATCTTCTTGAGCGACGTGCGCGCGAGCCCCGGCGTGTCGCCCTCGATCACCAGCAGCGAGATGCCGCCCGCCCCCTTGTTCGCAGGATCGGTGCGCACGGCGGTGGTGATGAAGTCGGCGCGCACGCCCGAGGTGATGAAGGTCTTCTCGCCGTTCACCACGTAGTGGTCGCCATCGCGCACCGCGGTGGTCCGAAGCGCCGCGACGTCGGAACCGCCCGAGGGCTCGGTGATCGCGAGCGCGGCGATCTTCTCGCCGGCCAGCACCGGCGGGATCACGCGCTGCTTGAGGTCCTCGCTGCCGGCCTTGAGGATCGGTGGCAGCGCGATGCTGTGCGAGTTCAGCGAGGCCTGCACGCCGCCCGCGCCGCAGCGCGCGAACTCCTCGGCCACGATCAGCTGGTAGAACAGGTCGGCCGGCGTGCCGCCGAGCGCCTCGGGATAGCCCAGGCCCAGCACGCCGAGCCCGGCCGCGCGCCGGTACAGCTCGCGCGGGAAGGTCTCGGCCTCGTCCCATTCGGTCACGAAGGGCGCGATCTCGCGTGCCACGAAGGCGCGCAGGCCGGCACGGAAGGCTTCGTGCTCGGCGGAGAAGTAGAAGGGCAGCGGTGGGGCGTCCAGGAATTCCATGGTGTCTCCTTGGCGCACGAGGCTAGCGGCGGGCGCCCCGCCGGTCTTGCGCCAACAGGCTGCGCCCGGCGATGCGACGCGACGCGACGCGAGGCGCAGCGACTCGACGCAAGCCGCGCCGCGGCCGCCTCGCTAAGCTGGCCCTTCCATCCGCCACCGAGGACCGCCATGCCTTCATCCACCGCCGCACCGACCAAGACCGTCCGCATCGGCGGCGCCTCGGGCTTCTGGGGCGACAGCATGGTGGCCGCGCCGCAGCTCGTGCAGCACGGCCGGCTCGACTACCTGGTGTTCGACTACCTGGCCGAGACCACGATGGCGATCCTGGCCGCGGCGCGCGCGAAGAAGCCCGAGCTCGGCTATGCCACCGACTTCGTCGAGATCGCGATGAAGCCGGTGCTCGCCGAGATCAAGCGCCAGGGCATCAAGGTGGTGAGCAACGCGGGCGGCATCCATCCGCAGGGCTGCGCCGCCGCGCTGCGCGCACTGGCCGAGGCCCAGGGCGTGCCGCTGCGCATCGCGGTGGTCGAGGGCGACGACCTCGGCGCGCGCATGGCCGAACTGCGTGCCGCGGACACCCGCGACATGTTCACGGGCGAGGCCCTGCCCGAGAAGGTGCTGAGCGCCAACGCCTACCTGGGCGCGCTGCCGATCGCCGCCGCGCTGGCTGCGGGCGCCGACGTGGTGATCACGGGCCGCTGCGTCGACAGCGCGGTCACGCTCGGGCCGCTGATGCACGAGTTCGGCTGGCAGCCCGGCGACTTCGACCGGCTGGCCTCGGGCAGCCTCGCGGGCCACATCATCGAATGCGGCTGCCAGGCCACGGGCGGCCTGCACACCGACTGGGAAGACATCCCCGACTGGGCGAACATCGGCTACCCGATCGTCGAATGCCAGGCCGACGGCAGCTTCGTCGTGACCAAGCCCGAGGGCACGGGCGGCAAGGTGATCCGCGCCGCGGTGGCCGAGCAGCTGCTCTACGAGATCGGCGACCCCGGCGCCTACCTGCTGCCCGACGTGAGCTGCGATTTCCGCGCCGTGACGATCGAGCAGGAGGGCCCCGACCGCGTGCGCGTGGGCCCCGCGCGCGGCCGCGCGCCGACGCCGGCCTACAAGGTCTCGGCCACGCAGCTCGATGGCTTCCGCTGCGCGGGCAGCCTGGTGATCGTGGGCATCGATGCCGAGCGCAAGGCGCGGCGCACGGCCGAGGCGATCCTCGAGCGCACCGGCGGCATCCTCGCGCGCCTGGGCCTGCCGCCCTTCACGCGCAGCCACATCGAGGCGATCGGCGCCGAGACGCTCTACGGCCCGCATGCGCGCACCCACGGCGTGCGCGAGGCGATGATGCGCGTGGCGGTCGACCATCCGCAGAAGGCCGCGCTCGAGATCTTCGCGCGCGAGATCGCGCCCGCGGGCACCTCGTGGTCGCCCGGCACCACGGGGCCCGGTGGCGGCCGGCCCTCGGTGTCTCCGCTCATCAAGCCCTTCGCGTTCCTGCTCGCCAAGGAGCAGGTGCCGGTGTCGTTCACGATCGACGGCGAGCGGCAGGCCGTGGCGATCCCGCCGGGCGCGGGCGATGGTGCCGCGCCGCCGATGGCGGAACCGCCGCCCTTCGCCGACGACGGCGGCGAACAGGTCGAACTGCGGCTCATCGACCTGGCCTGGGCCCGCAGCGGCGACAAGGGCGACCTCTCGAACATCGGCCTGGTGGCGCGCCGGCCCGAGTGGCTGCCGCTGCTGTGGTCGCGCGTCACGCCCGAGGCGGTGGGCGCCTACTTCGCGCACCTGGTGCACGGCAAGGTCGAGCGCTTTTACCTGCCGGGCATCGCGGCGATGAACCTGCTGCTGCACGGGGCGCTCGACGGCGGCGGGCCCTCGTCGATGCGCATGGACCCGCTGGGCAAGGGCATGGGGCAGATGCTGCTCGACATGCGGGTGAGGGTGCCACGCGCGGTGGCGCAGGCGGCGCAACGGCGCTGAAACGAGAGGGGCGGCCCGAACGGTCTCGGGCCTGGGTCATGTCAGGTCAGGCCTGCGCTTCGGTCAAGGCCTGCGCCGCCACCACCGCCTCGGTGCGGTTGCGCACGTTGAGCGCGCGGAAGATCGCCGCGAGGTGGATCTTGACCGTGCCCTCGCTGATGCCGAGGCTGCGGCCGATCAGCTTGTTGGGCTTGCCCTGCGACAGCAGCTGCAGCACCTCGACCTGCCGCTCGGTCAGCACGTTGCGCAGGTGCTCGAGCGTCTGCGAGGAGGCCGGCGCGCGCGCGGTGTCGGCGCCGGGCTGCGGCGCCACGCCGGCCACGATGCCGGGCGGCAGCGCGGTCAGCATCATCGGCGGCACGTAGACGCCGCCGGCCAGCACCAGCCGCACGGCCGACAGCATGACCTCGGGCGAGTAGGCCTTGGGAATGAAGCCGAGCACGCCGCGCTCGAGGGCGGCGCGCATGATGGCCGGGTCTTCGTAGCCCGACAGCACGATCACCGGCACGGCCGGATGGCGGCGGCGGATCTCGTCGATGTGGGCCTGCCCGTCGGCGCCGGGCATGTTGAGGTCGATCAATGCCAGGTCGAGGTCGTCGGTGGCACCGGCGAGCAGCTCGTCGACGCTCATGACCAGCACGAACTCGATGCCGGGCTCCAGCTCGGACAACTTGGCCTTGACCGCTTCGATGACAAGCCGGTGGTCGTCGGCGATCAGAATTTTCATGACTTAAGGCCTTTCAACGCTTGAGAAGGGGTCACGAAGCTCGCCCCAGCGTGCATTGACTCAGCGACCGCCGACGATACCGGCGAATGCCCCGCGCAGCAAGGCTGGCGCGCTCCACGAACGGCATAGGCCCCAAGCGATATGGCGCCCCCCGGGGCCGCTGAGAAGAATGGTCGCCAACCCGAAGGAAGCGAGACATGGGCATGTGCCAACGAAGCAGGCGCCGGTGCAGGGCATCTCTCGTGCGGCGCCCGGCGCTGCCTGCGCGCCTCGCCGCGGCCTGAGCCGGCGCGCGTGTCTTCATGGCCCGCCTGATCGACTGCTATTCGGCCTTCGTCTCGTTCGGGCTCGCGCTCGATGCCGCGATCGCCGCGAACCGCCCCGCGCTCGCGCACGACGCCGCGCAGATCCAGGCCCGCCAGCTGCTCGACGCGGCGCGCGAACGCGCGCGCGCCGCGGCCACGCCGCTCCTGCCCGCGCAGCTCGAATCGGCCGCCTTCGCGATGGTCGCCTGGATCGACGAGATCCTCGCGCGCCACCCGGGCGCGGGCCAGGGCGCGGCACCGCTGCAGGTGCAGCTGTTCGCCTCGAACAACGCCCACAGCGAGTTCTTCCACCACCTGTCGGCGCTGGGCGCGCGCGACGACGAGGTGCGCGAGGTCTACTGGCATGCGCTGGCGCTGGGCTTCAAGGGCCAGTACTACTTCGAGCACGGCGACCGCGGCGAACTCGGCAAGCTCAAGGACCTGCACGCACGCCAGCTGCGGCAGCAGCCGCTCGCGCTCGGCAGCCTCGCGCAGCAGCACATCACGCCCCAGCCCTACGACGGGCCCGACCCGCCGGCCCCGATCGACATGCACCGGCGCGACCGCTCGCTGCTGCGCGCGAGCGCGGCGCTGGCGCTGCTGGTGCCGCTGCTCTACCTGCTGTGGGCCTGGCTGGCGGGCGCGCCGCGGCCCGAAACCGACCTCGCGCAGCGCGTCGAGCAGCAACTGCAGAGCTATGCCTGCGCCGACCTCGCGGTGGCGGTGGAAGCCGGGGGCACACTCAAGGTCAGCGGCTTCGTCTCGCTGCCGGCCGACGTGGCCAACGTGCAGCACGACGTGGGCCAGCTGCCGGGCGTGAAGGCGCCGCGCTTCGAGCTCGGCGTGCGCGTCTGGCCGCACTGCGAGGTGTTCGCGATCCTCAAGCCCTACCAGGCACGCAATGCCGACAAGGCCTACGGCCTCGGGCTGGACCTGCCCTCCGCGCGGCAGCGCCGCCTGCGCGAGGGCGACACGGTGCGCGTGGAGGTCACCGCGCCGCGCCACGACAGCGTGCTGTGGGTCGACTACTACACCGCCGACGGCTCGGTGATGCACCTCAACGCGGGCCGCGCGCCGACCCGCCTGCACGCCGGCGAGAAGCTCGAGCTCGGGCGCGACATCCCCTCGAGCTGGCTCGTGAGCCCGCCCTTCGGCAGCGTGCTGGTGACCGTGATCTCCTCGCCGATGCCCTTCCACGAGACCGCCGACCGGCCGCCGTTCGAACTGGCCTCGGCCTACCTGCTGCAGCTGCGCGAGGCGCTCGCGGCCAACAAGGGCGGCGACCGGCTGATCGCCGACTTCGTGTTCCTCGAGACCGAGGCGCGCTGACGCGCGCGCCGCCGCCATGCACACCCTGCCGCCCGCCCACCTCTTCTGGCCGCTGCTCGCGCTGTGCGCGCTCGGCTTCGCGGTGCTCTGCGCCGTGGTGCGCGATGCCGGGCGCGGCGCGCGTCGGCGTGCGCTGCAGCAGCGCATCGCCACGCTGCGGCCGCCCTCGCGCGCGGCCGATGCGCAGGCCGTGGAGCGCCTGCACGAGGCGATGGCGCGCGCGCAGCAGCGGCTGCGGCTGGCGCCGCGCCCGCGTGCCGCCGGCGAGAGCCTCGATGACGAGGACTTCGGCCGCTGCGCGACGCCGAGCGCGCCGTGGCTGCTGTTCCTCGGCGATGCGGCCGCCGACCTGCCGGGGCTGCTCGCCGCCTCGCCGCTCGACGCGGACCCGTCGGACGACGCGCCGACCGGCCCGGTGCGCAGCGGCTGGCGCTGGTGGACCGGCGGTGCCATGGCCGCCATCGAGATCGATGCGCGCGTGCTCGAGGACCCGGCCGACGCGCCACAGTCGCGCGCCCTCTGGCTCGCGGCGCTGCTGGCGCTGGCCGAGCGCCGCGAGCGTCTGCCGCTGCACGGCATCGTGGCCTGCATCGGGGCGCAGGCGCTGCGCGAGGCGCCGGCCGACGCGATCGCCTTCCGCATGCGCATCGCGCGGCTGCGCCGGCTGGTCGAGGAGGCGGGCCGCACCCTGCGGCTGCAGTTGCCGTTCTACCTCGTGGTCACGGGTCTCGAGGGGCTCGAAGGCTATGGCGCGCTGCGCGGCACGCTGCCGCCCGAGGTGCTGGCGCAGGCCCTGGGCCATCGGCTGGCGGCGGAACAGCCGATGCCCGATGCCGGCAGCGCCGCCGAGCGGCTCGATGCGGTGTTCGAGCCGATCGCCGCGCGACTGCATGCACTGCGCATGGGATTGCTGCGCGAGCAGTCGGGCGCTTCGGGCCGGCTCGCGGTGCATTCGTTCGTGGAGGGGGTGCGAAGCCTGCAGCCGGGGCTCAGGCTGGCGGCCGAGGCGCTGTTCGACAGCCATGGCCGCAAGGCGCGCGAGGCCCGGGGATTGCGCTGGCGCGGCCTCTACCTGACGGTGGCCGGCGGCGCGGCGGGCGGCAATGGCGCCTTCACGGGCGACCTGTTCCATCGCTTCCTGCCGGCGGACGCCTCGCTGGTGCGCCCCGGCCGGCTGCCGCCCGCGGACCGCGACACGGGCCTGGACGCGATGTGAACGCCGCCCGATCCCGCGCCGCGCGGCGCCTACTTCTCCTTGATCGGCTCCGCCTTCTGATCGATGCGGATCTGGCGCGCGCCGTAGGTCACGGTGATGGTGTTGATCTTGCCGACCTCGAGCGGCCGCACCTCGCGCCAGCGCGCGCGGTCGAGGTCGCGGAACGCGCCCATCACGCCGATCATCTTGGCGTCGGGCTGCAGCACGAAATCGAACTTGCGGCTCTCGCCGGGACGCAGCAGCGTTTCCTCGCGCTGCACCAGCTCGGCGCCGAGCGTGGCCTGGTCCTTCTCGAACAGCGAGAAGAAGTCGGCGCTCTCGAAGGCGCCCGGCGTCTTGAGCACGTAGGCGCGCACCGTGAGCGGCGATGCGCGGCCGCGCGCGTCGGGATTGGCATCGGGGCCCGCCACCAGCGTCAGCGACACGGGCGTCTTCACTTCGGGGGGCGGCTTGCTCGCGCAGCCCGCGAGAAAGAGCGCCGCGGCAGCGAGGCCGAAGGCCGCCACGTGCCGGCGCGAAGCCGTGGCCGGAAGGCCTCCATAGGACGAATGGTGTGTACCGAGCGCTCGCATGCTATTCCCTTCGTTGCATTGACCGGTTGAGAGGCATCTTTGATTATCACCAGCCACATTCAACAGGCAACATGCTCACCAACGAACTCGCAGATGCACTGCTCACACCGATCGGCGACAGCGCGCCGAGCGGCACCGACCTCGAGTACGACGCGGACTTCACCGCGCTCGTGACCGCGTCGCAGGGCAAGCCCGAACAGCAGTTCGGCGACACCGTCATTCCCGCGGTGGAGCCGGACTGGCGCAGCGTGGCCGAGCAGTCGGACGCCATCCTGCGCCGCAGCAAGGACGTGCGCGCCGCCGTGCTGATGCTGCGTGCCGCCACCCGGTTGCAGGGCGTGCCTGGCTTCGTCGCCGGCCTGCGCCTTCTGACCGGATTGCTCGACCGCTTCTGGGACGGCATACATCCAACGCTCGATGCCGACGACGACAACGATCCGACGATGCGCCTGAACGCGCTCGCGCCGTTGAACGACGAGACCATGGTGCTGCGCGACCTCTACGACGCCCAGGTCGGCGCGGCGCCGGGCGTGGGCTCGATCCGCGTGCGCGACATCGCGGTGGTCCAGGGTACGCTCGCGGCGAACGGCGAGCCGCTCTACTCCGCGCCGCAATTGCAGGCTGGCCTCGAGGCCCTGCAGGCCGCGCAGCCCGAGCGCATCGAGGCCGCGATCGCCGCGCCGGCCCTCATCGACCAGCTGCAGGCGCTGCTGGTGGAGCGCACCGGCCGTTCCGACGCCATCGACCTGGGCGCGCTGCGCACCATCGCGCGCACCGTGCAGAAGGCCTGCAGCGCCGCGATCGGCGTGCCCGAGGAAGCCGGCGCGGCGGGCGCGGAAGACGGCGGCGAGGCTGCCGCGGGCGCTGGCGGTGCACGCCCCGCGGCCGCGCGCGGCGAGATCCAGACCCGCGAGGACGCGCTGAAGATGCTCGACCGCGTGATCCGCTTCCTCGAGACCACCGAACCCGGCAATCCCGCGCCGCTATTGATCGAGCGCGCCAAGAAGCTGATCGGCGTGAGCTTCCTCGAGATCATGGCCAACCTCGCGCCGAACGCGCTCGACACGATCGAGAACGTGACCGGTCGCCGCGCTTCGGACTAAGGCCTCTCGCCTCTTCTTCCTCGTCCCCCCCCTTTCCATCCCTGGATCGACCCACCCCGTTTCACCCCCGCAAGGAGCATCGCCATGGCCAAGAGCAGTCAGAAATTCATCGCCCGCAACCGGGCGCCCCGGGTGCAGATCGAATACGACGTCGAACTCTACGGCGCCGAGAAGAAGATCCAGCTGCCCTTCGTGATGGGCGTGCTGGCCGACCTGTCGGGCAAGCCCGCCGACCCGCTGGCGCCCGTGACCGACCGCAAGTTCCTCGAGTTCGACGTCGACAACTTCGACTCGCGCATGAAGGCCATGAAGCCGCGCGCGGCCTTCGCGGTCGAGAACTCGCTGACCGGCGAGGGCGAGCTCAAGGTCGAGCTGACCTTCGAGAACATGGAGGACTTCTCGCCCGCCGCCGTGGCCCGCAAGGTCGGCGCGCTCAACAAGCTGCTCGAGGCGCGCACCCAGCTGTCGAACCTCGTCACCTACATGGACGGCAAGAACGGCGCCGAGGAACTGCTGGCCAAGGTGCTCGAGGACCCGGCGCTGCTGCAGTCGCTGGCCGCGACCAAGAAGCCCGAGGACGGCACCACCCCGCCGGCCGCCTGATCACTGTCCCATTCCGACTTCCACATCCGGTTCACGAGGAGTAACCCACCATGGCCGAAGCACTCGAACAGAGCGCGTTGAAAGACGTCGCGTACGCGGGCAGCGACTTTTCGTCGCTGCTGCAGAAGGAATTCAAGCCGCGCAGCGACGAAGCCAAGAGCGCGGTCGAAGCCGCCGTGCTCACGCTGGCCCAGCAGGCGCTGGCAAACAGCGAGGTCATCGGCAAGGACGTCACGAAGTCGATCCAGTCGATGATCGCGGCGATCGACGCCAAGCTCACCGAGCAGGTCAACCGGATCATCCACCACCCCGACTACCAGAAGCTCGAGAGTGCGTGGCGCGGCCTGCACTACATGGTGAACAACACCGAGACCGACGAGAACCTGAAGATCCGGGTGATGGACATCTCCAAGCAGGAGCTCGCCAAGAACCTCAAGAAGTTCAAGGGCGCGGCCTGGGACCAGAGCCCGATGTTCAAGAAGATCTACGAGCAGGAATACGGCCAGTTCGGCGGCGAGCCCTTCGGCGCCATCGTCGGCGACTACCACTTCGACCAGAGCCCGCCCGACGTCGAGCTGCTCGGCGAGATGGCCAAGATCGCGGCCTCGGCCCACGCCCCCTTCATCACCGGCGCGAGCCCGAACCTGATGCAGATGGAATCGTGGCAGGAGCTCGCCAACCCGCGCGACCTGACCAAGATCTTCCTCACGCCCGAGTACGCCGGCTGGCGCTCGCTGCGCGAGTCGGACGACGCGAAGTACCTGGGCCTGTGCATGCCGCGCTTCCTGGCGCGCACGCCCTACGGCGCCAACACCAACCCGGTGGAGGAGTTCGACTTCGAGGAGGACACCGCCGGCGCCGACCACAGCAAGTACGCCTGGGCCAACGCCGCCTATGCGATGGCCACCAACATCAACCGCTCGTACAAGCTCTACGGCTGGGGTTCGCGCATCCGCGGCATCGAATCGGGCGGCGCGGTCGAGAACCTGCCGCTGCACACCTTCCCGAGCGACGACGGCGGCGTGGACCAGAAGTGCCCGACCGAGATCGCCATCAGCGACCGGCGCGAGGCCGAGCTCTCGAAGGCCGGCCTGCTGTCGCTGATCCACCGCAAGAACTCCGACTTCGCGGCCTTCATCGGCGCCCAGTCGCTGCACAAGCCGGCCGAGTACGACGATCCCGACGCCACCGCCAACGCCAACCTGGCCGCGCGCCTGCCCTACCTGTTCGCCTGCAACCGCTTCGCGCACTACCTCAAGTGCATCGTGCGCGACAAGGTGGGCTCGTTCAAGGAACGCGACGAGATGCAGCGCTGGCTCAACAAGTGGATCATGAACTACGTGGACGGCGACCCGGCGAACTCGTCCGAAGTCACCAAGGCCCAGAAGCCGCTGGCCGCGGCCGAGGTGGTGGTCGAGGAGGTGGAAGGCAACCCCGGCTACTACTCCTCCAAGTTCTTCCTGCGCCCGCACTACCAGCTCGAGGGCCTGACGGTCTCGCTGCGCCTGGTCTCCAAGCTGCCGTCCGCCAAGGGCGCGGCATAGGCCATCGGGTGGGTTTGAAATCCCGCCCGCTTCTTCGTTCTGAGATCACTACCGGCCGAAGCCCCACCCGCAGCGGCCGGTAGCCCCAAAAAACTTTCTCTTTCGTCAACCATCGCCCGCGCATCGCAGGCATCACAGGAGTAGCAAGATGGCATCCGATTTCCACATCAAGTTCGACGGCGTCACCGGCGAGGCCACCCACAAGGATCACAAGGACGAGATCGAGATCCTGTCGTGGTCGTGGGACGTGGCGAACACCTCCGGCGCGGCCTCGGGCGGCGGCTCGGGCAAGGGCAAGGCGCAGCCCGGCTTCTTCAACTTCGTCCACATCTTCGACAAGGCCTCGCCCGTGCTGGCCAAGAACTGCGTCAGCGGCAAGCACTTCAAGGACGCGGTCCTGACCTGCCGCAAGTCCGGCGACGGCCAGGGCGAGTACCTCAAGGTCACGATGAAGGAAGTCTTCATCTCGAACGTGGCCCCGGCCGGTTCGCAAGGCGGCGACGTGCTCGAGAACGTGGTCGTGACCTACAAGGACATCGAGTTCGCCTACAAGGCCCAGAACGACAAGGGCGCCACCACCGGCGACGTCAAGTTCGGCTGGAACGTGGCCACCACCGAGACCCGCTGAGATCTACCGGGACTTCGCCGCGCGAGCGGCGCGTCCCACGCCAAGCGGCCCGCGCCCTCTGCCAGAGGGCATCGCGGGCCGTTTCCTTTTGTGCGGGAGGAAAGAAGAAGGAAGAGCAGGCGGCACGCGCCGCCCGTTGCGTCAGCCGAGGACGGTGTCGTCGGGATCGCGCGGCTCGGGCTGCGCCTCGACCGGCAGCAGCCGCGTCTCGTCCTCGGCGGCGTCGATCACCCACAGCGTGAGCGCCGTGTAGTTGTCGTGGCCCGGCTTCGCGCGCGCGACGATCTGCGCCTCGATCTGCTCGACCCACTGGCTGGGCGTGCGCGAGGCATGCAGGGTCTCGACCAGGCATTCGTCGCCCAGCGGCTCCCACACGCCGTCGCTGCACAGCAGCAGCACGTCGCCCGGCAACAGCCGCATGCGGTCCGACACCGCGATGTCGGGTTCCTCCTCGAGCGAGCCCAGCGCCGACAGCAGCATGTTGCGCTGCGGATGCAGGCGCGCGCCCTCCTCGTCAAGCATGCCGCCGGCCACCATCTGCTGCACCAGGCTGTGGTCGGTGGTGCGCGCGACGATCGCGCCGCCGCGGAACAGGTAGGCCCGGCTGTCGCCGCTGTGCACCCAGGCCAGCGCATGGACCTCGAGGTCGATGGCCGCGAACACCACCGTGGAGCGCATGCCCGCGAGCGTGCCGCCCTCGGCCTGGCGCGTCACCACGTCGCGGTTGGCCTGCTCGATCAGGGCGCGCAGCACGCCCTCGTCGAGGCTGGGGCCGGCCGAGAACGCGCCCAGCACGCTCGCGCGCACCGTGGCCGCCGCCACGTCGCCGCCGCCATGGCCGCCGGCGCCGTCGGCCACCAGGCAGGCGACATGGCGCTCGTCGTGCCAATGGCCGTGAACGTCTTCGTTGTAGCTGCGGCCGCCCTGGCGGGACAGCGTGACGATTTCGATTTCCAAGCGGGGCTCCTCGCGTCGGTCGTGCGTGTCGTGGGTTCTTGTTCTGCGGTGCAGCGGTCGCGCGCGCCTCAGTCGTCGGATTTCAGGCGCGCCATCTGCGCCTCGTAGGCCTCGAGGAAGGCCTTGCCGAACAGGTTGTGGAAGTCGTCCTCGGCCTCCGTCGCGATGCCGCCGTACAGCGCCACGAACTGGTCCCACAGCTTGGCCTTGCGGTTGGCCGCGAACAGCGCGTCGAGCGCCGACTTCGAACTGATCTTCTTCTCGAGCTCCTCGGGCTCGAAGCGCGCGATGACGTGCGCCAGCGCCGCGCGCAGGCCGACCATCACGCCGAACTGGTGCGCGCGCAGGTCGTTGAAGGCATCGCGCATCGCGGCCTCGGCCGGCATGAAGCCTCGCACGCCCGGCCCCAGCAGGTGCGCGAGCGCGACCTCGACCGTGGGCGAGAACTTCAGCGGGTTGTTGGCCTGCGCCGCGATCATCGTGACCTCGGCGCGCACCTCGCGCTTGAACTCCTGGCGCGTGAGCAGCAGCTGCAGCGTGCCTTCGGTGGCGCTGCGCAGCATCGAGCCGATGCGCTCCATCAGGCCCGGCGTGAGCATCTCGGGCGGCTGGTGCGTGCCGCCGAGGCCGCGCAGGAAGGCGGCCAGCAGCTCGTCGTCGCTCGCGATGCGCTCGACGGGCGCGGCGGCAACGGGCGCGGGTGCGCGCGGCGCGGGTGCCGGCGGCGGCGCGGACAACGGCGGCAGGGGGCGGCCCGCGGTATCGGGGCCGCTGATGCGGATCGGCAGGCCCGTCATGTCGTCGAAGGCGGGCAGCTCGGGCGGCGGCGCGGCGCGCGGCGCGGGGATGGGTGCCGCGACGGGCGCGGGCGCGGGCGGTGGCGGCACCGCGGCCGGTGGCAGCGGCGTGATCGCCTTCGGTGGCGTGAAGCCGAACTGCTCGATCGGCAGGTGATCGGAACGCGCCATCGGCGTGGCCGGCGCGGCGCGCTGCAGCGCGGCCAGCGGATCGGCATCGTTCGCGGTGTTGGGCTGCAACAGCGGATCGGCCAGCGGCGACAGCGCGAGCGGATCGCCGCCGATGCCGCCACCACCGGCCGCGCCGCCGAACAGCTCGTCGATGCCCGCGGCCTTGCCGTGCGCGGGCGGCGCGCCGAGGTCGGAGAAGTCGTCGAGCGCACCGAGCCCACCGGCGGGTGCCGAGGCCGGGTCGGGGCCGAGCAGGTTGGCGAAGGGGTCGATCTGCGCGGCCTGCGCATTGCGCGAGCCGGTGGCCATGGGATCGGGGAACAGCAGCGAGTCGGCTGACGACGATGACGACGACGAGGATGGCGACGGCGCGGGCGACCGGCCCGGCGCGGGTGCGGGCGCGGGCGGCGACCCCAGGCCCGCGAGCAGGTCGGCGAAGGGATCGTCGCTGGTCGCGGTGGCCGGTGCCGACTTCGCGCTCGACAGGCCCATGATCGTTTCGGGAATCGCGAACGGTGCCGCGGCCGGCGCGGGCGCGGCGGCCTGCACGCGCACCACGAGTTCGAAGCTGCCGACCACCAGGCGCGCGCCGTCTGTCAGCGCCGCTTCCTTGCCCGAGCCCAGCGACACGCCGTTGCACTGCATCGGGTTGCTGCCGCGGTCGATGGCGAAGTACTGGCCGTCGCGGCACAGCACCTGGGCATGCACGCGCGAGACGGTGCGGTCGGGATCGTCGAGGACCAGCGTGTTGGTGTCGGCGCGGCCGATGGTGCCGCCCTCGGGGCCGAAATTCGCCGACAAGGACGGGCCCGCCGGGACGCCTTGGCGGGTGACAACAGTGATTTGGATCATGAACCGGCCCCCAGGGCGACGCCCCTACAGCTGTGCGCGAGCTTGCGACGAAACTCGGAAGGAGTATTCATTCCGGGGGACGGCTTGGCAATCTCGCCTTAAGAGGTATGTCTTTGCATCGGAAGGCGATGGAGAGCGCCGCGCTAGGGCGCCAGCAGCAGCACCAGCGCCTGGCTCGGCACGACGCGCACCCCGGGGCAGTTGGTGCTGTTCTGCAGCGACACGCTGGTCAGTCGGCTGGCCGGCATGCCGTTGAGCAGCACGGTGAACGCGCCGGTCACATGGCGCGACGGGCCCATGACGGTGCCCGAGGCCACGCCCATGTTCACGCCGGCGTTGTCGCCGTTGGTCATGGGGATCGAGGTCGCCAGGTTGTGCGCGGGGGCCCCCATGAAAAGGATGGTGGGACAGTTCGGGATGGCCATCGGCCCCATCGCGATGTTCGGGTACGGAATGGGCACGGGCCCCGCGGGCGTGGGCGTCAGGCACACATCGGGAAAGCCCATGTCGGTGCCCATCATCTGGCAGTTGGCGAACATGTGCGTGCTCCTAGCCGAAGTGGATCTGGCCGCCGCGCGTCTTGACGAGCTTCTCGCCGTTCACCAGCGTGTGCTCACCCGACAGCCGCAGAAGCTGGCGGGCCTCGCATTCAACATGCGTCGCCGCCACGCGGTCCGTGCCTTCCGTGGTGCGCACGTGGTGCCGGCTGTAGTGGCTGACGCGGTCCATGACCGTCGAGAGCACCGAGCCGACGAGCTTGACCACGCTGCCCACCACGCTCAGGTGGCGCCCCGTCAGCTCGGCCGAATCCAGCGCCACGCGCGCCTCGCGGGCGCGCACCTCGAGCTGGTCGCTGCGCATGCACAGCTGCGGCGCCGCCAGCGAAAGACGGCCGTCGACCTGCAGCTGCGTGTCTCCGCGCAGCTGCAGCACGTGCGGCGTCTCGCCTTCGCGCTGGAGCACGGCCAGGATCCAGAGTTCGTCCGGCGCGACCTGCAGGCAGGCGACGCTGTCGCCGGCGCGCGGCTCGAGCAGGCAGCTGACCGCGCGCTGGCCGCTGCGGCGCAGCGTACCGCTCAGCACCGTGAAGCCGGCGGGTCCGCATTCGCACACGGTGCCCACGCACCAGCCGGCGGCAATGGCCTGCGCGGGCTGGGCCGGCTGCGCGGCCTGGGGATGGGCGGCGCGGCGCGAACGGCGCCGCGACGGGGCTGCTTTCGAGGTCGTCATGTCTTCTGCTCCATGGGCTGCCAGCGTTCCGCGGCCGCCAGTTCGGGGTCCTGCTCGATCGCACGCCCGCGGTCGGACATGCGCGCCTCCTGCGTGTTCGCGCCATGCAGCACGGTGCGGAACATCGATGCGTCCTGCAGGTCGGCGCCCGACAGGTCCGCATGCCGGAAGTCGGCATAGGTGAGTTCGGCCGCGACCAGCCGAGCCTTGGGCAATTGCGCGCCCGCGAAGTGGGTCTGGTAGAGGTCGGCGCCGGCGAAGTTGGCGCCCGGCAGCTTCGCGCCCGTGAACAGCGCCTGGCGCAGCCGCGCACCGGAGAAGTCCACCTGCTCGCCCCGGGTCTCGCAGAACAGGGCCAGCGGCGCATGCGCCTTGGCCAGGCAGGCCCCGTCGAGCACGGCTTCCTGGAAGTTGCACTGGCGCATGTCGGCGCCCGAGAAGTCGGCTCCCGACAGGTTCGCCTTGAGGAACTGGCAGCCTTCGACCCGCAGTCCGGCGAAGGAACGGTTCTGCAGCCCGGTATCGATGAAGGCGACGCGCACCAGCGTCGCGCCGGTCCAGGTCAGCAGTGAGAGGTCGCAGCCGATGACGGTGGTCTGGCGCCAGTGGGCCTCGTCGGCGCAGACGTCGATCAGGCTCGATCCGTCGATCACGGCCGCGTCGAGGTCGGCGCCGCGCAGCACCGCATGGTCCAGGCACGAGCGCGTCAGCATGGCCATGCTCAGCTGGGCCCCGGCGAGCTGGGCATGGGGCGCCTGGCAGTCGGTCCAGACGGCGGCGTGCAGGTTGGCGCCGCGCAGGTCGGCATGGTCGAGCGTGCAGCGATCGAACACGGCGCGCCGCAGGTTGGCGCCGGCCAGCAGCGCGCCGCGCAGGTCGCACTGCTCGAACACCGCCTCGCGCAGGTCGGCGCCGCGCAGGTCCGCCTCGCTGAGCCGCGCGCCCGAGAAGACCGCCCCGCCGAGTTGGGCCCCGCCGAAGGCGCCCTTGGCGAGGTCCATGCCGATGACGGGCTCGCCGATGGCCACGGCCATGGACAGCAGTTCGGGACTCATCATGGCGCGGCCTGCTGCTGTTCGGGCGTGAGGCGCGGCCAGGTGCGCGCGCGCTGCAGCAGCGCGTTCTCGAAGCGCGCGTCGCCATCCAGGCGCACGCGCGACAGGTCGGCGCCGAAGAGGTTCGCGCGGCGCAGGTCGGCACCGCGCAGGTCCGCGTGGTGCAGCACCGCGTTCGACAGGTCCATGCCCGCCATCGCGGCCTGCCGCAGGCTGGTCTTGCGCAGCATCGCGCCGCGGGCGCGCGCGAGCCGCAGGTCGCAGCGCGCCAGCGAAGCCTTCGTGAGGTTGGCGCCGTCGAGGTTCGCGCGCACCAGCTTCGCGCCATCGAGGATGGCCTCGCCGAGGTTGCACCCTGCCAGGACCGCGCCGCTGAAGTCCACCGCGGCGAGGCTGCACTGCTGCACGAACACCGCGCCCTCGGCCTGCGCGCCGACGAGCCGCGCGCCGTCGAGCTTGCAGCCGACGAAGCTGCTGTGCCGCAGCCGCGCGCCCTGCAGGTCGCAGCCGCTCAGGTCGCACTCCACGAAGCTGCATTCGGCCAGTTCCGCCTCGGCGAGCGACAGCCCCCGCAGGTCGAGCTTGTAGAAGATCTGGCGGGTGCCGTGGGCGCCGCTCCAGTCCGCGCTGCCCCACAGCGTCTCGAGCAGCGAGGCCCCTTCCAGCCGCGCACGGCGCAGCTGGGTCTCGGCAAGCACGCAGCGGTTCAGCACGGCGCCGCGCAGGTCGGCCTCGTCGAACATCGCGCCGGCGAGTTGCGAGGCGCCCAGGTTGGCTTCGGCGAACAGCGTGCCCGCGCCGATGGCGCCGCGCAGGTCCGCATGGGCCAGCACGGCGCGCGAGAAATCCGCGCCCGAGAGGTTCGACTTCGACAGGTTGGCGCTTTCGAGCCAGGCGCCGGCGAAGCTGGTGCCGCGCAGGTCGAGGCCCGACAGGTCGGCGCCGGTGAGGTCGAGGTCCGCGAAGCGGCGCAGGCCGCCCGCCACCGCGCGCTTCATCTCCTCGCGCAGTGCCTTGGCGGCTTCCGCCTCCATCGGCGCCGCGGGCGCCTGGGCATGGGCCGACTGCAGATAGCCCAGCCGCTCGGCCGCCTGCTGCTTGATCAGCGCCGGATAGACCTTGGCGGTGTCCAGCGCCTGCCCCTGCGCGGCGAAGGCGGCGCGCAATTCGTCGAGCTTCGCTTCGGCGCTGAAGCGCGGCGGCCCGCGATGCGCCAGCGAGGTCGGCGGCAGCCCCTGCTCGGCGGCGAATGCCAGCGCCTTCTCGGCCTGGGTCAGCGCATCCTCGAGCACGGCCCATTGCTGGCGCTGCTCCTCCTTCATCTTGCGTTCGATGTAGGGCGCGAGTTCGGCGCCCTTGGGCACCTTCTCGCGCTCGGGCAGGCGGATGCCGAGCGCGTCCGGATCGCCGCCGTGTTCGCGGACCTGCTCGCGGGCCACCTCGACCTCGGCGCGTGCGCGCAGGTACTGCGCATCGCCCTGCAGGCCGTCCATCGCGAAGGCCGCGCGCGCCGCCTCGACGGCGGGATCGTCGGCATTCAGTCCCTCGGGCAGCAGGTCGCCGTCGTGCAGCATGTGGACGGCACCCAGGCGCGGATCGCCGCGCCGCGCGATCGCGTCCACGTAGTGCTCGTCGGGGCGACGCTCGCCGAGCCGCTCCACCGCCCCGACCAGCGAGATGACATCGGAACCGTCGTCGGTGTCGACCTCCGCGAGTCCCTGGAACAGCAGGATCGCGCGTTCGGCATGCGGGAAGAACCACGCCGTGGTGAGCCGCAGCGGCACTTCGCGCAGCTTTGGTTCGCTGGCGCCGGCCACCGCGTAGCCGGCGAAGACGCGCGCACGCAATCCGGGCAGCTGGCCCTCGATGCGCGGCCGCGTCGCATGCAGGTGGTCGAACGCGAAAGGCTCGTCGCCACGCAGCGGCTGCTCGAACCACTGGTCGGGCGGTGCCAGGTTGAAATGGCGCCAGTCCAGGTCGGGCGCGAAGCCCGGCGCGTGCGCCTGCAGGTAGTCGGCGTCGTAGGTCCCGCGGTACTGGGCGCGCTGCGGGTGCGTCGACGCGAGCGCGCCGAAGCCGGCCGGCGCCACCGCGTGATCGGGCCGCAGCAGCCGCGTGCCGGGCCACTCGACGTTGGGCAGCCGCTGCACGCCTTCGCGCACCTCGCGGCCCGTGCCGGCCGGATTGGCCGCGAAGTCCGCGCCCCCATAGGCATGCGCCCAGTCGATGGGCATCTGTTCGAAGGGCAGCGGCGCGCTCGCGTCCTGCCCGTTCCAGTGACGCTCGCCGAACACGAGCAGGGTCTTCTCGCGCGCGCCCAGCCGCGCACGCACCGCGCAGCCCGTGGGCTGGTCGGCCGGCGCGAAGGCGCGCCCGTGGACCAGGAACTCGGCCGTCAGCTTGGCCACGCCCTCGTCGATCATCGGCTCGGCCATCTCCTGGCCGAGGAATTCCCACATCGACTGCTCGCTCCACAACGCCCCGGACGGCCCCTGCGCGAAGGGCACGTGCAGGCTCGCGGTCACGCACAGGCCGAAGCGCTTGCGGTACTCCACCGGACGGGTCGACAGGCCCAGCGCCTGGGGCTTGGTGACTTGCATGCGCGGCCGGCCTCAGGTGCCGCCGTGGGGCGGGACGTAGCGCGGCGGCAGCGGCGGCATCGGCGGCGCGTCCGGAATGACCGGCGCCGCGGGCACCACGGGGGCCTTGCCCGCGGTCTCGGGCGCCGCCTTGCTCAAGGCATCGGCGGTGCGCCGGCCGTAGGTTCCGCCCAGCAGTTCCGCGCCCGCCATGCCGAGCCCGCCCACCAGCGGGATCATCGACAGCTTGCCTTCGTAGGCGCGCCGCTCGGCGATGGCCGCCATGTCGCCCAGGCGGGCGGCCAGGCTCGTCAGCCCCTGGGCGGCGGCCTCCTCGGCCGCCTTCTTCAGCTCGGTCTTGGCCGTCTCGTACTGGGTGAAGGTGGCGTTCACGTCGAACAGGCCGGCGATCAGGGCCGCGGCACCGATGGCAAAGCCCGTGACCATGCCCGCGGTGCCGCCGCTGGCCGCGGCGCCGGCACCGCCGCCGCCCGAGATGATCTTCATCGTCTGCAGGTCGAGGTCCACGCCGTTCTGGCTCAGGTTCACCGAGGCGACGTTGGTCAGCCGCGCCGCGGCCGTGTTCTCGATCTGCACGCCGGCGAAGTTCGCGATGTCGACCGCCAGCGCGTTGCTCATGTTGAGCCCCATGAAGGTCGACCGGTTCATGCCCAGGTTGGCCTCGCTGTTGGAGCCGATGTAGCCGCTCGAGTTGGAGCCCAGCACGGTGGTGTTGGAGCCGATCGAGGTGGCGTTGATGTCGCCCACCGCGATCATGTCGATCGAGGAGTTGGCGATCAGCTTGACCTGGTTGGCCATGATGGCGTGCTTGCCGCCGGTGACGTCGTTGCGCTCGCCGCCGCTTTGCATCTTGCTGTTGCCGGTCACCAGGTAGGCCATGTCGGCGCCCACGGAGGTGGTCTGGAAGCCGACCACGCCGATGTCGTGGTTGGCACCCACCACCGTCTTCTGGAACCCGCCGATCGCCACGTTCTGGTTCGCCGTGACGATCAGGTCCTGCATGCCGACGACCGAGGTCTTCTGGCTCGCATGGAAGATGTTCTCCTGGTAGCCCTGCACCTGGGTCTTCTGCCCGCCCGAGCCGATGGTGTTGCTCTGCGAGATGCCGACGATGTTGGTCTGGATCTCCGCCACCGTGTTCTTCTCGTTGCGCTTGACCAGCGCCGTGCGGTCGCGGTCCACGGTCTCGGTCTGGTCGCGCCCCACGCTCAGCGAATCGTCCACCTCCACCGAGGTCGACATGTTCCGCTCCGCATGGATGTTGACCAGCTCGCCCCCCTTCTTGTCCTCGAACATGATCTCGTTGTAGTTCGAGGGCCCGCCGCCGGGCGTGGAGCGGGTCTTGAAGCCGCTCTGCGTGGCCGACTTGTAGGGGATCGGCTGGTCGTCGTTGTAGACGCGGCCGGTGACGATCGGCCGGTCGGGATCGCCGTTCATGAACTCGACGATCACCTCCTGGTTGATGCGCGGCGCGAAGTAGCCGCCCCAGCCCTTGCCGGCCCAGGGCTGCGAGACGCGGATCCAGGCGGTCGAGCGGTCGTCGCGGAAATCCTTGCGGTCCCAGTGGAAGTGCACCTTGACGCGGCCCATGGGGTCGACGTCGTGCTCCTTGCCCTTGCCGCCCACGACGATGGCGCTCTGCGGGCCCGGCATGGTCACGCGCGGCGTGAGCCGCGGCGGACGGAAGATGTGGTCGGCGGGCAGCGCGGTGATCAGGAAGGCGCTGGTGCCGCGCACGCCCTCGCGCAAGGTGGGCGTGGTGTCGATCAGCTCGAGCAGCGCATCGGTGCAGCCGGCATTGACCGCGTCGTCGCGCAGCGCCTCGCGCAGCAGCTCCGCGGTCGGCCGCGGCGCGACGAAGGTGCCCATGCCTTCGTAGCCCGGATGGGTGGCGACGAAGACGCAGCCGCCGATCAGGTAGTCGCCGTCGCGCGTGCCGTCCGGATCGCCCTTGAAGGTGAAGGTGTGGCCCACCGCGACATCGGGCCAGCGCGTGACGGCCCAGTGCAGCGTCTGCCGCGCCGGCAGCTCGCCCGCGCGGACCTCGAGCACGACATCGGATTGCTCGCTCGTGAAGAAGCCGCCCGGGTACTCGAACACCTCCAGGTCCGCCAGCTCGTGCGCGGGCACCATCTCGCCGTGCGTGCTCAGCAGCGTGTTGATCGCCTTGTAGTTCACGTCGCGCGACTCGTACTTGCCCGAGCGCAGCTGGCGCGCGCTGACCCAGCGCTCGATCTCGTTGAAGCGCGCCTCGCTCGCGCCGTCGCCGGCGTAGTTCAGCACGCCCTTGGCGGGCAGCGGCCCGTGCGCCATGCCGGTGGAATCGGCCAGGTGCATCACGCCCGGCGAGTCGAAGGAATCGAACCAGTAGTAGACGCCCTCGTCCTCGAGGATGCGCGACAGGAAGTTGTAGTCGCTCTCCTGGAACTGCACGCAGTAGCGGCGCGCCTCGTGCACGCCGATCACGCCCGCGGGCTCGGTCTTCGCGTGGGCCTTGATGGGGCTGTCGGTCAGCACGGCATCGAGCACGTCGAGCACCGGCTTCTCCTGCAGGATGCACGAGTTGATGCGCTTGGTCAGCAGGCCGAACCAGGAGCGCAGGCTGATGCGGTATTCGAAGAAGCGACCGACCTGCCCGCCGCGCACCACGCGCACCGCATGGCCGCGCGCATGCCGCTCGTGCTTCTGGTCGTCGGCATCCGCGAAGCCGATCACCACGTCGAAGGCGTGGCCCAGGATCTGGCGCGGATCGATGGTCCGGTCCTGCGACAGCACGGTGAGCTCGTAGGACGACGGGCGCGACAGCCCCTCGTGGCCCACGATGCGCCAGAACATCAGGTCCTTGTTGACGGGTGATTCGCTGTCGATGCGGAACTCGTGCTCGGCCATCTTGCTGTCTTTCTGGTTGGGAGCGCCTCAGCGTGCCGGCCGCGGCGCCATGTCAATCGAAGGCGTAGGTGAAGTCGGCGTCCTTGACGTCGAGCGCGACGCGGCGGATCTCGCCGCCGGCGGCCAGGCGCTGCAGGTACTCGACCGAGATCGTCGGCAGCACGGTGTTGGTCAGGATGGCGTCGATCACGCGGCCGCCCGACTCCGGGTCCTGGCAGCGCGCGACCACCTGGTCGACCACCGCGTCGCTGTACTCGAAGGGCACGCCGTGGTTGGTCTCGACGCGCTTCTTGATGCGGCCCAGCTGCAGCCGCACGATCTTCTTCATCATCTCGGGCGACAGCGGGTAGTAGGGGATGGTGACGATGCGGCCCAGCAGCGCGGGCGGGAACACCTTCATCAGCGGCGCCTTCAGCGCATCGGCCAGCGCATTCGGGTCGGGCAGCAGCTCGGGGTCGCGGCACATGCTCATGACCAGCTCGCTGCCGGCGTTGGTGGTCAGCAGGATGATCGTGTTCTTGAAGTCGATCAAGCGGCCCTCGCCGTCCTCCATCCAGCCCTTGTCGAAGACCTGGAAGAAGATCTCGTGCACGTCGGGGTGGGCCTTCTCCACTTCGTCGAGCAGCACCACGCTGTAGGGCCGGCGGCGCACGGCCTCGGTCAGGATGCCGCCCTCGCCGTAGCCCACGTAGCCCGGGGGCGCGCCCTTGAGCGTGGAGACGGTGTGCGCCTCCTGGAACTCGCTCATGTTGATGGTGATGATGTTCTGCTCGCCGCCGTACAGCGCCTCGGCCAGCGCCAGCGCGGTCTCGGTCTTGCCGACGCCCGAGGTGCCGCACAGCATGAACACGCCGATCGGCTTCTGCGGGTTGTCCAGCCGCGCGCGCGAGGTCTGGATGCGGCGCGCGATCATCTCGAGGCCGTGCTTCTGGCCGATCACGCGCTGGTTCAGCGTGTCGGCGAGCTTGAGCACCGCCTCGACCTCGTTCTTGACCATGCGCCCGACCGGGATGCCGGTCCAGTCGGCGACCACCGAGGCCACGGCCTGTTCGTCGACCGAGGGCAGGATCAGCGGCGACTCGCCCTGCACCGCGTGGATCTTCGCCTGCAGCTCGTGCAGCTCGGCCAGCAGCGCGGCGCGGTCGGGCGCGGCCTCGGCGGGCGCGGCTTCGCCGGCGGCCGCCGCATCCACCGGCTTGTTCCCCGTGCGCAGCTTCGCGCGCAGTTCCAGCAGCCGGTCGACCAGGCCCTTCTCTTCCTGCCAGCGTGCATTGAGCACCTCGAGCTGCGCCTTCGACTCGGCCAGCAGCGCCGACACCTGCGCCGCGCGCTTGGTGACGTCGATGCCGATCGCCTCCTCGCGGCCGATGATCTCCTGCTCGACCGTCAGGCCCTCGATGCGGCGCATGCAGTCCTCGACCTCGGGCGGCGTCGCATGCTGGCTCACGGCCACGCGCGCGCAGGCGGTGTCGAGCAGGCTCACGGCCTTGTCGGGCAGCTGGCGCGCGGGAATGTAGCGGTGCGACAGCTTCACGGCGGCCTCGATGGCCTCGTCGAGCAGCTGCACGCGGTGATGCTTCTCGAGCACGCTGGCCACGCCGCGCAGCATCAGGATGGCCTTGGTCTCGTCGGGCTCGGGCACCTGCACGACCTGGAAGCGGCGCGTCAGCGCCGGGTCCTTCTCGATGTACTTCTTGTACTCGGCCCAGGTGGTGGCACCGATGGTGCGCAGGTTGCCGCGCGCCAGCGCGGGCTTGAGCAGGTTGGCCGCGTCGCCGGTGCCGGCCGCGCCGCCCGCGCCCACCAGCGTGTGGATCTCGTCGATGAAGAGAATGATCGGCGTGGGCGAGCTCTGCACCTCGTCGATCACCTGGCGCAGGCGCTGCTCGAACTCGCCCTTCATGCTCGCGCCGGCCTGCAGCAGGCCGATGTCGAGCGTCAGCAGCTTCACGTCCTTGAGTTGCGGCGGCACGTCGCCGCGCGCCAGCCGCTGCGCGAAGCCCTCGACCACGGCGGTCTTGCCGACGCCGGCCTCGCCGGTCAGCAGCGGGTTGTTCTGGCGCCGGCGCATCAGGATGTCGACGATCTGACGGATCTCCTCGTCGCGGCCCGTTACGGGGTCCATCTCGCCCTTCTTGGCCTTCTCGGTCAGGTCGACCGCGAACTTCTTGAGCGCATCGCCCTTGCCCATGGCGGCCGGCGCCATCGCGCCCGCGTCCTCGCCGGGCGCGCCGCTGCCCATGCCGGTGCCGTCCTGCGCGCGCATCTGGGCCTCGGGCGAGGCATCGCAGATCTTCACGAAGTTCTCGGCCAGGTCCTCGACCTTGACCTTCTCGAACTGCTTCGACAGGCCGAACAGCGGGTTGCGCAGGCTCTGCGTCTTGAGCATGCCCACCAGCAGGTAGCCGGTGCGCACCTGCGCCTCGCCGAACTGCAGGGTGGCGTAGGTCCAGGCGCGCTCGATCGCATTCTCGATGTGCGGCGAGAAGTCGCTGATGGCGGTGGCGCCGCGCGGCAGGCGGTCGAGCGCGGCCGTCATGTCCTTGGCGATCACCGAGACGTCGAGGCCGTAGTGCTGGATCACGCGGTGCAGGTCGGAGTCCTGCGCCTGCAGCAGCTGGGCGAACCAGTGCTCGAGCTCGACGTACGGGTTGCCGCGCATCTTGCAGAAGACGGTCGCGCCTTCGATGGCCTTGTAGGCCAGCGAATTGAGTTTCCCGAACAGGGCGGTGCGGCTGATTTCACTCATGGAGGACTCCGTATCTCTTCAAGACGAACGAAAGGGGTTTCATTGAAAGGCCGGCGCGCGCGGATGCGCCTCGCCACCGGGTCGGCTCGCGATGCGCACGTCGCTCGCGTCGCGCGAACGCGGGCGCTCGCCGAGCCACGAGATCCAGCCCAGCCGCGGCGCGTTGCCGCGCTGCTGGCCGAGCCGCGTGGGCGGCACCTGCTCCTTGCGCAGCACCAGTTCGGCATCCCACTCGAGCTCGCCGCCCAGCAGTTGCAGCATCCAGCGCTGCAGCACGGGCTGCGCGTCGCCGATCGGCAGGAACATGCGGTAGCGCGCGAGGTCGAGCGGCCCGACGTGCAGCCGCACGCGGTGCTGGCGGTCCCAGGCGCGGGTG
Source organism: Variovorax sp. GW821-FHT09B05 (assembly GCF_059418265.1). NCBI lineage: Bacteria > Pseudomonadati > Pseudomonadota > Betaproteobacteria > Burkholderiales > Comamonadaceae > Variovorax > Variovorax sp. GW821-FHT09B05. The sequence goes on along the minus strand of NZ_JBWKPN010000027.1, from coordinate 12,419 downwards.
CCGAGCATCGCGCCCATGCCCATGGCGCGCGAGCTCTCGCCGCGGCCCAGCCGCGTGAGTTCGGCGCCCGGCAGGCTCATCCAGTGGCCGACCCAGCGCTCGAGCTTCATCGGCACGCCGAAGTAGCTGCACAGCACCGACTCGACGCCCTCGGCGCTGTGCACGCGGCGCGCGAGCCAGCCCGAGAAGTGCAGCCGCGCGTCGTCGTGGATCTCGTCGCGCCCGGTGCGCCCCGGCGTGCCGATGCCCACCAGCGCGCCGATCTGCAGCCGGAAGCGGTCCTCGCCGGGCCGGTCGAGCGCGACCGCGGGCCGCGCCTGCGCCCAGGCGCGGTAGAAGTGCAGCGAGAAGCGGTGCAGGAAGCTGTCGAGGAAGGCGAGCCAGGTCGGGTCGCCGTGGTTCAGGCTGCGCTCGCGGATGAAATCGCTCAGGTGCACCGGCAGCGGCCCGTTGGGACCGATGTAGGCGAAGAAGTGCTGGCGCAGCCGCGGCGGCGAATGCGCGCCGGCCGGCTCGAAGCGGCTGAAGGCGGCGGGCGCGAACGACAGCGAGGGCTCCTGGCCCACGCGCACCGGCTCGGCGCTCGGCAGCAGCGCGCGGCCCCAGCGCGGCGTGGTGGCGGCGGCCGACTCGAGCCGGCGCAGCACCGCGAAGTAGTCGTAGGCCCAGGGCTGGTCGGACCACTGGCGCAGCGCGGCATCGACGCGCGCGGCCACCGATTCCGTCGGCACCGCAGGCGCGGCTAGAGGATCTGGCGCGTCCCGCACAGCGGCCTCCAGCGCATGTTCTCGCCCTTGCCCGCGATGCGCACCACGGTCTCGACGAAATGGTTGACCTCGACATGACGCGCCAGGTAGCGCGCGAGCACGGCACCGAACAGGAACACGCTGTGGCCGTGGAAGGCGTCCTTGTCGACCTCGAGCGTGATCTCCAGGCCGCGCCCGAAGGCGATCGGCCCCTTCATCGGCAGCCTGCGCGCCACCGCCTTGCTGCTGACCGACAGCAGCCCGCGCACCTGCCCCTGGCGCATCTCGTCGGCATGCGAGGCGTAGAGCATCAGCGTCTCGCGCAGCGCGGCCGCGCCCTGCTGCGGCGAGCTGTCGGAGATCGACAGGTAGTTGAGCGCGAGGTGGTCGAGCACGCGCCAGCCCAGCCCCTGGCTCACCACCGGCGACACCGGCCGCGAGGGCCCGCGCACCATGCGCACGCGCTGCGCGGGGAAGGAGTCGACGCAATCGAAGTCGTTGTCGCGGCCCATCGGCAGCAGCAGCGGCAGGTCGCGGTTGGTGCACAGCGCCGACACCGCGAGCTGGCGCAGGCTGGCCGCGTACGGCGCCTGCTGGGGATCGACGATCTGCATGTAGACCTCGGAGCCGATGTGGCTGCTGCGGTTGCCCTCGGTGCGCTGGCGCACCGACAGCATGCGCGGCTCGCGCGTGGTCGTGTAGTAGGCGGGATGGCTGTGGCGCGTGCCGTGGAAGGCCGAATAGAAGGGCCGGAACAGCTGCTCCACCGCGGCCGCCGAGCCCGAGTCCGCGCCCGGCGCGCCGTGGCCGACGACCTCGGTCACGGTGTGCACCTCGAAGTCCTGCGGCCGCGTGCGGTCGGGCACCAGGTGGAACTGGCTCACGCCTTCGCTCAATGGCACGCGGTCGAGCCGCTTGTTGAACAGGTTGACCACCGGCACGCAGTGCAGCTGCACGTTCTCGGCCGTCACCAGCTTCTCGAGCGCCGCGTCGCCGCGCGAGAACAGCAGCACGATCTCGATCTGCGTCACCGGCATCGACGGCAGCACCGACTGCAGGCCCGAGATCTTTAGGAACTGGAAGCGCTGCGGAAACGCGAAGTACTCCTGCAGCAGCCGGAAGCCCGAGAAGCCGGTGGCCGTGACCGGCAGCAGCGCCTCGTCATCCTCGAAGCCGACCACGCCGATGGCGCTCGGCGGCAGGCTGCGCGCCTCGCCCTGCAGCGCGCCGCCGGCGCCCAGCGGCCGCACCAGCACGCCGATGGGCTGGCCCAGCGCGCATTCGTGCAGCTGCCAGGCCACGTCGTCGGCACCGCCCAGGTGCAGCACCAGGTCGTCGAGCGCGATCTGGCTGAAGTTCAGGTCGGCGGTGGTGCGCAGCACCATGCGCAGGCCGCCGCGGATGGCGCGCGACTGCGGGTGCGTGGCCAGCGGCAGGTCGGGCGCGTAGCTGAAGTACTGGGCACGCAGCAGCTCCAGCGGCCACAGCCGCATCGCGCTCGCGGTGCGGAACTCGCAGTAGGTGCTCTGCCCGACCGCGTGCCGCGAGCGCAGGCCCGCGCCGCGCGGCAGGGTCGGCCCCACGGCGAGGTTGGCGTCGTCGGGGTCGTGCACCATGCTGACCACCGCCATCGCGGGCGTGGGCGCGAGGAAGTGCGGATAGACGATGTCGAGCAGGTGGCCGGTGAAGCGCGGGTACTCGGCATCGAGCTTGAGGTTGACGCGCGCCGACAGGAAGGCCGTGGCCTCGATCAGGCGCTCGACGTAGGGGTCGGCGACCTCCTGGCCTTCGATGCCGAGCCGGTTGGCGATCTTCGGAAAGGCGCGCGCGAACTCGGCCGAGCTCTCGCGGAAGTAGCGCAGTTCCTGCTCGTACAGGCTCAGCAATCGGGGATCCATCGCGGCGCTACCTCCAGGTGGCCAGCGGCCCGCGCGCGGCCCGCGGCAGGCGGGAATCGGCGCGCGGCGAAGCGGGATGCGGGGCCGGCGGCGTCATGGCTTCTGGGTCGCGTCCTCGATCTCGATGCGTCCTTCTTCCAGGTCGACCCGGCTGCGCATGAGGAACTCCAGCGGCACCGGCTGCGCCCACAGCATGCCGCGGATCTGCAGGCCGACGCAGTTGTGCGAGTCCAGGGCGGAGCCTTCCATGACGAGTTCCACTTCGAGAGTGCGTGAGAGGATGCGTGGCTCGAACTGCAGGATCGCGTTCTTCAGAGCCTGTTCCATGCTGACACGCTGTATCGACGAGGTGAACTGGCCAGACAGCATAGGCAATCCGTAGTTGATGACGGAGCGCGCGGCATTCGGGTACTGCCGGTCGTCCATGCCGAGGCCGTAGCTGGTGGCGTTGAAGAGCCAGCTCAGGTCGCGCAGCACGGCCGCGCGCAGCGCCTGCTTGGTGAGCGTGCGCTTGTCGTCGCCCTCGCGCTGCTCGTCGGGCGCGCTGTCGACCAGCCGGTCGAGCAGCGAGGGCTGCAGCCGCTCCTGCGCGGTGAGGTCAACCACCGGCGCCGCTTTCTTCGCCGTTCGCTTCGCCGCTTTCTTCTTCCGGAGCGGCGGCCGTGAACACGATCTCGCGCACGTCCATCAGCGCGTACTCGCCGGCGTCGGTGCCGAACACGCGCTGGCCATGGCCGGCCCAGACCTCGGGCCGCAGCTCGCGCCACTCGGTGCGGCGCGCGAGCAGCAGCTGGCCGTCGCTGCAGCGCTCGGTGCCTTCGTAGCGCGTGGGGATCAGCGCCAGCGTCTCGCCGCCGTTCTCGAAGTCCAGGTGCGCGGGCATCCAGACGCAGTCGCGCAGGTCCTCGGGCGGCTCGATCTTCACGCAGGCGAGCCGCGCATAGGGGATCCAGTAGTACTTGCCGTTGACGAAGGCCTCGAGCACCGGGCCCAGCCGCATGTCGGCGTCGGACAGCCAGTCGAAGGGCACGCCGTCGATGCTGCCGGCGATGGCCGGCGCCGCGTCGAAGGCGCGCTGGCGCAGGTCTTCGGCCAGCTCGGCCTCACCGCGTCCCTGCCGCAGCAGCGACTCGATGAGCAGCGCCAGCCATTCGTCGGGCTGGCCGAAGATCATGGGCGTGCGCGTGCCGGCGAACACCTCGGCGCGCAGGCCTTCGCAGCGCACGGCATCGCCGTACACCTGCTTCATCGGAACGGCGAGCGCATCGAGCTCGGCCGCGACCGTCAACTGGTTGAGCGCGCGCTCCCACTGGCCCAGCACGCACAGCAGCTGCGCCATGAAGACGCGCGGCTTGCTGTCGGCGGGCTTGGCGCGCACGTCGTCGCTCAGCGCCTTGAGGGCGGCCACCGGATCGGCGGCCTTGAGGAATTCGGCGGCGGTGGTCATGGCTGGCTCCGCTTCACTGGGTGGCCGCGATGACCGCGGTGCGCACGGCGCCGCGGATGCCCGAGGCGAGCTGCGGCGCGGTCTTGATCTGCACGTTGCGGCTCTCGAACACGGTCACCTCGCGCGGCTGGCGCGGCGTGCCGCCGGTGAGGATGGCCTGGCTCACGACGCGCGCGCCGGTCAGGATGACCTCGAAGAAAGGCTGCGACGGCAGGTGGTCGCCGCTGGCGCGGTAGACGAAGATCGAGACCTCGAGGTTGGCCTCCTGGCTGAACAGCAGGCTCGCGATCGAGGCGGTGGCGGCATCGACCTCGCGCACGATGACGAAGGGATGCACGCGCACCGAGCCCTTGGTCGAGCCGGGCGGCGACACCACCTCCATCTGGTGGCAGTAGCCGCCGATGTCGATGAACTCGAGGCCGCGTTCCGATTCGCCCTTGACCTTGGTGCCGCGGTTGTCGATCGACATCAGGAAGTCGTTGACCGGTTCGCCGGCCATCAGGTCGAGCAGGCGCAGCAGCTCGTCGGGATCGAGGGCGCCTTCTGCAGAAAAGCTCATTGCAATCTCCTTGAAAAAATCATCGGGACGCGGCGTCCGCGGCGCCCCAGGACAACATCGCCGCGTAGAGGCGGCGCCGCGGCGGCTCCACCTGGCCGCGCACGCGCAGGTCGGCCAGCACCGGCTCGACCGCGGCGCCGAACAGCCGCGGCCCGCTCTGCGGCGCGGCCGGCGTGGCCAGCACGAACAGGCGCGCGCCCTCGGCCGAGAGCCAGGGCAGCTCGAAGCGCTTGGCGGCCGGCGCCTCGCGCGTGCCGCGCTCGAAGCGGTTGCTCTCGCCGGGATCGGACGGGTACTCGGCGCGCGGACGGCCCTGCGCGTCGATGCCCGCCACCACCATGTCGACCGAATGGCCGCTGGTGTTGCGCACGTTCAGCGCCGCGCGCTCGCCGTCGCGCAGCGGCAGGAGGCCGGGCCCGCTGGTGCGCAGCGGCCCGCTGCGCGCGAGCCGGTCGCCGTTCCAGACCTCGAGCACGGCCTCGAAGCCGTCGATCGGCATCTGCGTGCCCTCGCCGAGCGTGCAGAGCTGGCGCCACCACTTGAGCCGCGCCAGCGTCTCGAGCCGGCGCCGCACCGCGGCCTTGTCGCCCAGGCGCTCGCTGCCGGCACCGAACGCCGGCGACTGCCATTCGATGCGCTGGCCGGCCGCGCCGAGGTCGCTCCAGCGCAGATCGGCCGGCGCGCCCGCGCCCACCGCCACCACCGAGGCCGGGTAGTCGAGGCCGATGCCAGGCGGCAGCGGGCCGTCGCTGCGCACGCGCAGTGCGGTCGAAGGCGGCGCGGCCAGCGGCGAGGCGCTCCACAGCACCGCGCCCGGCAGCTCGCGCAGCGCGGCGGGCACCGCGAGGCTCGCACCGTCGAGGTCGACCTGCGATGCGCGCGCCTGCACGCTGCGCACGGTGCCGTCCTCGAGCGTGGCGTTGATGCGCAGTTCCTGCTGCGGCTGCAGGCCGTCGGCCAGGCCGGCCTGCAGCACCAGGCTGTCGCCGCTGCGCTGCGCGCGCCACACCGGCAAGGTGGAGACGGCGCCGGCGCTGTTGGCGAACAGCGGCGCGTCGAGGTTGCCCTCGGCCACCGGCGAGGGCAGCTCGCGGGTCGGGAAGCGCTGCGCCAGCTCGTCGATCACCGGCGGGTAGAGCGCGAGCACGCCGTCGAACAGCTCGCGCCAGGTGGCGGGCCGGCGTTCGAGCGCGCCGGCCACGGCCCAGGTCAGCAGGCCCTGCGGCCGCGCGTTGCGGCCCTGGCGCGGCAACCGCAGCTCGGGCGTGATCTGGTGGCTCTCGGAGGCGAAGAAGGCGACGTAGCGCGCACGCGCCACGCGCTCGGCCACGGGCGGCGCGGGCGGCGCGGCGAGCGGCACGGCCGCCGGCGCGGCGCGCAGCTGGCCCGCGCGCAGGCCGCGCCAGCGCACCTCGTCGTCGGCCGGGCCTTCGGCGACGGCGGGCACGGCGGCAGCGGCATTGCGCGTCATCGAGGTGGCGGCGCAGGTGTCGAACACCGACCAGACGAACACGCCGCGCGCGAGGAAGGCCTGCACCCAGCCGTCGAAGTCGACGTCGCGCACGCCGCCCGCGAGCGCGCTGTCGACGCCGACGGCACCGCGCACGTCGCGCGCGAGGAAGTTCTCGGCCAGCCCGTCGGGCTCCTGGTAGCGCTTGGTGGCATCGCGCCAGCGCGTGCCGTGGCCCGAGAAATAGAGCAGCACGAAGTCGCCGCTGCGCGACTGCGCGAGCAGCCGCGACAGCGCGTCGTGGATCGCCTGCGACTCGGGCAGCGCGGCACCGCTCACGCCATCGGCCAGCGTCGTGATGTCGCCCGCGCCGAAGCCCTGCCGGAGCAAGGCGTCGCGCATCAGCGCCACGTCGTTGCGCGGCGCCTGCAGCCACAGCGACTGCGGCTGGTTGACGAGCTCGGACACGCCCACGAGCAGCGCGCGCTGGGTGGCGAAGGCGCGCGGGGCGAGGCAGGCGAGCGCGAGCAGCAGCAGCCACTGCGCCACCATCGAGCGCCGCGTGCCCCCACCCCAGCCCTCCCCCAGCGGGGGAGGGAGCCGGGCCGGAGGTCGCGCGCCATGGCTCATGGCCGCTCCGACGCCCGTCCCGCCGCTTCGACCAGCGGCGAGGCGGCCAGCACCTGCAGGCTCTTCTCCACGTCGGGCACGCGCAGCCGCCACACGCCGTTGCTGCCGGGACCGCCGACCACGTCGGCCGAGATCGCCTGCAGCAGCCGGTCGGCCTCGTCCACGCGCACGCCGTCCTTCCAGCGCACCGTGAGATCGGCACCGGCCGCGGCCGGTGCCGTGGGCACGGCGCGGAAGCGCACGTCGTCCTGCGCATCGTGGCCGCCGAACAGGCCCGCGTTCTGCACCACCACGCACAGGGCCAGCACCGCGAACGCAGGCCGCATCCAGCCGTCGGCGCCGAGCCAGCGCCGCACGCTGCCCCACCAGCCGCCCTCGGGCCCGGGCTGGGGCCGCGCGCGCGGCGCGGCGGCCGGGCCGGGTGCGTTGCGCGCGGCCGGCAGCCAGGCCGCGCCGAGCTGCGACGCCGCGTCGCGGTACAGCGACTGGTATTCGACGCGTGGATCGCGCGGGCCCAGCGGCGTGCCCGACAGCACGGCGAACACGCCGCCCACGGTGCGCAGCGCGATGCGGCCGGGCTCGGGGGCGATGGCGGGCGCGGCCTGCGCGGCCCACTCGTCGTGCACCGCGCGGATCGCGGCGAGCCGCGTGGCCGAGACCTCGCCGAGCACGCGCGCCGCCAGTTGCGGGCTCGGCTCGAGCGTCAACACGTTCCAGGCCTGGATCAGTCCGAAGGCCGGCTCGAAGGGTTCGTCGTCGGGCTCGAGCAGCACGTCGAAGGCCGAGGCCCAGTCGGCCTCGCCGGCCGCCATCCAGCCCTGCCAGAGTTCGCCGTGGATGCAGCGGTCGAGCAGCACGCCGAGCAGCCGGCCCTCGTGCACCACGCTGACCAGCCGGCCCGGCGCCCAGCGCGCGCCGAAGCTGCGCTGCGCCACGGCCTCGCGACGGCGCGCGAGCTCGGCCAGCGGCAGCAGCAGGTCGACCGGCGGCGGCGCTGCAGCCGCTTCGGGCGCCGCGCCGCGCGCGCCGGGCATGGCGACGGTCGCGAGCCCCGGCGTCTCGGGCGCGAACGCCGAAGCGGCGCCGGGCCCGGTTTCGAAGGCGCTGCGGATCGCGCTGAGCGGTGGCCAGAGATGGGTGGTCATGGCGTCTGTTCCTGAATGGCTATGTCTTCAGGCATAAGACGCTTCAGCGCCCAGGATTTTGAAAACCTGCAGGATCGCCGCCATGTTGTCGGCCTCGATGGCGATGCCCAGCGTGCCCTGGAGCCAGCCGCCGAGCCGGGTCTTGGCGTAGTCGGCGGTCAGGCCCTCGCGCTTGTGCACCAGGCCGAGCCGGCCCGCGCGGTAGTGGTAGGAGGCGATGGCATGGCGCGAGGCGATGCCCGACAGGCCGCCCTCGGCCTCCTTGCCGAAGCCCTCGCACAGCAGGATGCGCTCGGGCTCGGGCAGCTCGGCGATGAAGGCGCGCGCCGCCTGCTGCACCGCGAGGCTGCTGAGGCCGTGCTCGGCCAGGCAACCCTCGAGATCCTCGTCGGCGCCCAGCTCGTCCTCGAGCTGGGCCTCGGTGATCTGGTCGCCGATCGACAGCTTGCGCTTGAAGGCGGCCGAGCGCGTGCAGTCGATCAGGTAGCGGCGGAAATAGGCGCACAGCGCGAAGGCGGTCGAGGGCGCGCTGTGGCCCGCGCGCTCCTCGGCCTCGTCGGGATCGGCATCGAGCCGCAGCACCTTGACGTAGATGAACTGCGCCACCAGCTCCTGGCGCCCTTCGCCGAGCACCTGCAGCTCGGGCGGATTGCAGGCCACCAGCGCATCGCCCACGATGCGGTACATGCGGCCCATGTCGTTCGACGTCAGCGTCTGGCGCCGGCGCCACAGGCGCACGAGTTCTCCGCTTTCCTCGGACGACAGCGTTTCCTGCATGGATTCAACGGCCGGGGCCGGGCCTCGTGGCGGCATTCACGCTGTCATCTCCTCAATCGTCCTCGCAGACGCCCTCGGTCGGCACCAGGCATTGCGCGAGGCCGGCGCCGACCGGCGCGCCGCGCGTGCGGATCGCCGAGGACACGGCGGCGCTCGCCACCGCCAGCCCGCGCGGCAGCAATATCCAGAGCTGGCCGCGTTCCTTCATGCGGCGCGCATTGGTCGCGGCCTGCTGGCCGTTGCCGAAGAAATAGTCGGCCCGCACCGCGCCGCGGATCGCGCCGCCGGTGTCCTGCGCGATGGTCAGGCGCTGCATCGGCGCGCCGCTGCCGGGCGTGCGCGTCGAGACGAACACCGGGTAGCCGAGCGGCGTGCTGCGCGGATCGACCGCGATCGAGCGGCCGGCCGACAGCGGCACGCCGAAGGCGCCCACCGGGCCGCCGGGTGTGGTCGCCTCCTTGAAGAACACGTAGCTCGGGTCCTTGATGCCGGTGCCGGCCACCGGGCCGGCCGCGCGCCGGCCGGGCACCATCACCGCGCCGCTGGTGGCGGGCCGCGCCAGCGTGAAACCGCGCGTGCGGATGGTGGTCGAGACGTTGCCAGCATCGTCGTCGTCGCCGTCGTCGAGGTCGAGCTCGATCGACGAGCCGCGCACCTTGACCGGGCTGCGCGGCTTGCCGTTGGCGGCCTGCGCCAGCGTGGGCCGGAACGGCTGGCCGTTCTGCTCGGCGTAAGCGACGCGGATCATCTCGCCGCTGGCCAGGCGGATGCGGCCCGAGCCCTGGATCTGCATCTCGTAGAGCGCGGTGGCGCTCGAGACGAAGGCCAGCACCTTGGCGTTGGGCGCGCCCTTGGTCTCGATCTCCTCGCGGGTGTAGTACGGCAAGAGCTGCTTGCCCTCGACGCGCAGGCGCACCTTGCGGTCGAGCGTGTCGCGCACGATGCCCGAGAGGTCGAGCGCATAGAGGCCCGGCGCGCCCATGTCGCGCGTGCTCAGGCCGGTCTGCACCACCACGTTGCGGCCCTGCACGCGCGCGGCCACGGTGCCGTCGCCCGCGGGCAGCTTGCGCGCGTCGGCGAACAGCATGTCCTCGGGCTGGCCGTACACCGGGTAGATGAACGGCGGCGCGTAGCTGCGGCTGCCCTGGATCTCGGGCTCGAAGTAGCCCGTGACCACGCCGTCGGGGCGGCGGTCGTCGTCGCGGATCTGGTAGACCGAGAACTCGGTCTCGAAGAAGTTGCGGATCGAGGGATTGCTCTTGCCGTCGACCTTGACCGCGCGGTCGCAGACCGACTTCCATTCGGTGCCGCGGCCGTTGAGCACCTTGCAGCTGCCGAGGAAGGCGGGCCAGCTCTCGGCGAAGTCGTCGCGCGTCCAGCCCGGCACGGCATCGAAGCCGACCGCGGTGTAGGTGGCGAGCTGGGTCGAGAAGGTGCGCGCCTGGCCGGCCACGCTGCCGCTCGAGGGCGGGCGCGGCGCCGGCGCGGGCGCGGGCGCCGCCGCGGCCGTGTCGGTGCTGGCGGCGGGCGTCTCGGTCGCGGCGGGCGGCGGCACGGCGCAGCCCGCGAGGAAGGCGGCGGCGGCGGTCGCGGCTGCCACGGCGACCCGGTGCAGGGCCGGCGCGGGCGTCGGCGCGAGGGCCGGCAGGTGCTTGTTCATGGTGAAGATCTCCTTCGTGGAAAGGTGGCCCGTCGGGTTACGCTCTACAGACGATTACTTCTCGACGATTTTGAAATTGGCGACGCCATAGACGTCGTTGCAGGGGGTGTTGGGCGCGCATACCGGCTTGCCCAGCAGGGGGGAAGGTCCGCTGCCGCGGGTGGTCTCGAGGGCCGCGAGCACCGGCAGCGGAAACTGCGGGAACACGCCCTCGTTCTGCACGCCGGAGGCACCGAAGTCGCGCTCGTGCTCGCTGACGAGCACCGCGAACTGGTTGGTCCCGGCGGGCCCACCGGCCTCCATCGGCCACGAGGCACGCGGCAGCGCGAGGGGGCTGCCGGCGGTGATCTTGTTGTACTTGTCGAGCAGGTTCGGGAACAGCAGGAACATCTCGCCGCCGCTGGACAGCAGGAACACGTAGACGAAACCGTCGCGCTTGCTGCGCACCTCGAAGGCCAGCTTGTCCTTGCCGATCGCCACCTCGGGCTTCTTGGCCGAGGCCGTGACCTCGAAGCCGGCCGCGGCACCGCCGGCCAGCGACTGCAGCGATTCGAGCGGCGTGCGCGGCGATGGCGCCGGCGCGGGCGGCGGCGGTGGCGGGGGCGGCGGTGTCTGCGCGACCTGCTGCGTGTCGCCGCCTGGCGGCGGCGGCGCGCTCGCGATCGGCGGCGGCGTGTCGCCATGGCCGCGGCCCTGGAACCACCACCAGCCACCGCCGGCCGCGGCCGCGAGCAGCGCCACCGAGACCAGCGCCACGGCCGTCTTGCCGCCGCCGGAGCGCGTGCCGGCCGACGGTGCCGGCGCGGGCGGCAGCACCACGGTCTTGCCGCCACCGCCGCTGCGGCTGTTCGGCCCCGGCGCCGCCGAGGTGCCGCGCGAATGCTGCGAGGGATGCGCGGGCGGCGCGATGCTCTGGCTGGTCTCGAGCCCGAGCGCCGCGCGCAGCTCGGCCATCGACTGCGGCCGCGCCTCGGGCCGCACGCCGAGCCCGGCGTCGATCGCCGCGAGCAACTGCGGGCTGTAGCGCTGGCGCAGGATCTCGTTGCCCGCGAGCGGCACGTAGCTGTCGGACAGGAGGCGCGCCACCGACGGCGGCGGCGCGCGGCCGCACACGGCCACGTGCATCACGGCCGCGAGCGCGTAGACGTCGGTCCATGCGCCCTGCGACATGTCGGGCATCTCGGCGTACTGCTCGATCGGCGCGTAGCCCGGCTTGAGGATCACCGTGATCGCCTGCGTCTTGTCGGTGATCACGCGCCGTGCCGCGCCGAAGTCGAGCACCACCGGCCGGCCCGAGCCTTCGAGCAGGATGATGTTGTCGGGCGCGATGTCGCGGTGATAGCAGTTGGCGCCGTGCATCACGCCGAGCGCCTGCGTGACGCCGTCCATGATGCGCACCAGCCAGGCCTCGTCGACGCCCGCGGGGATCGACACCAGCGCCTGGCGCAGGGTGTCGCCGCGGTAGAAGGGCATCACCATGTAGGTGGTGCCGCGTTCCTGCCAGAAGCGGTAGACCTTGAGCAGCGAGGGGTGGTCGAACTGGGCGAGCAGGCGGGCTTCGTTGATGAAGCTGCGCATGCCTAGGTCGAAGGTTTCTCGGTGGCGTTCCGAGAGGGGGACGACGCTGCCGTCGCCCTGGCGGGTGGAGAGGGAGGACGGGAGGTATTCCTTGATCGCTACGACGCGTTCGAGGGTGTGGTCCCAGGCTTCGTAGACGACGCCGAAGCCGCCTTGGCCTATGACTCGGGTGATCTCGAATTCTGCGAGGCGGCTGCCTACGGGGAGGAGGCCGGCTTCGTGCGTTCCTGCTTGTGACGGGCCTGTGGTGGGGTTCGTCGGTGGGTTTGTTGGGGCGAACAGCGGGCTGCTGGTGCGCGTGGGCTGGCCGGACGTGATGACTGTGGCGCTGTCGTCCAGGGGGGTGGTTCGGGGGACGACTCTGGTGCGGTCGTCGTTGCCTTCGGGTTTGGTTTCTTCGGTCATCGGGTCCTCCGGGCCTCTTCGGGGCTTGCTCCTGGCGGGAGGCTGTCGGCCGGGTCCCGCCCCGGCGGGCGGCTCACTTTCTTTGTCTCGCCAAAGAAAGTAAGCAAAGAAAGGCGACCCCACT
>NZ_JBWKPN010000026.1:0-89353 GCF_059418265.1 Variovorax sp. GW821-FHT09B05 | reverse complement strand
TTTTCTTTGGTTACTTTCTTTTGGCGAAGCAAAAGAAAGTGACTCGCCCGCCGGGGCGAGACCCGGCCAACAGCCTACCCAGAGTAAACACCCCGCCCCAACACATCAAACTTCAAAGCCAGGAAATCAACCAAGGCCCGAACCCGAGCCGCAACAAACCGCCCACTAGGCAACAAAGCATGCAACGGATAAGGCTCCGTCTCCCAATCCGTCATCAGATGCACCAGCCGCCCGGCTTCGATATCCCCGCGCACATCGAGCGCCGACTTCAAGGTCACTCCATACCCCGCCACCGCCCATTCGCGCGCCAGCGAAGCATCGTCCACGCTGCGATTCCCATCGACCCGCACCTCCGTCCACTGCCCATTCTGCGCAAATCGCCAGACCCGATGCAGCCGCCCCCCGCGGTTGAAGATCAGGCAGTTGTGATGCACCAGGTCCTGCGGCACCTTCGGCGCCGGATGCCGCCGCAGGTAGTCCGGCGAGGCGGTCAACAAGGGATTGGTCATCGCGAACGGCCGCGCCACCAGCCGCGAATCGGCCAGCGCGCCGTAGCGCAGCGCCACGTCGACCTCGTCGCGCATCACGTCCAGCGGCCGGTCGCCGACCGACAGCGACAGCTGCACGCCCGTGTGCAGCGCGAGGAACTCGTCGAACCAGGGCAGCAGGGTGCTGCGCGTGAGGTCCGAGGGCGCGGCCACGCGCAGCGTGCCGACCAGCTCGCCGCGGTCGGCCGTGACCAGCGATTCGCCCTCGGCCAGCAGCTCGAAGGCGCGCACCGCGTAGTCGAGCAGGGTCTGGCCCTGCGGCGTGAGGCGCATGGCGCGCGTGGAGCGCTCGAACAAGCGCGCGCCGAGCTGCGTCTCGAGCCGCTTGAGCGTGGCGCTTGCGGCCGCCGGCGTGATGCCCAGCGCATGGGCCGCGGCTGTCAGCGTACCGGCGCGCGCGGTCTGCACCAGCACCCGCAGGTCCGATGTATTTTCAATCTTCATTTGAAAGTGTTGCTCACCTAGCCAGTCTTATCAAATCGGGATTGTCGCCCTACATTCGATCCATCTCCAGATCCGCCACAAAGGAACCGCCATGAAAGCCGTCGGCTACTACCAGCCCCTCCCCATCGACCACCCCGAAGCGCTGCAGGACATCGAGCTGCCCGCGCCCCAGCCCGGCGCGCGCGACCTGCTGGTGCGCGTGAAGGCGGTGTCGGTCAACCCGGTCGACACCAAGGTGCGCAGGAACGCCGCGCCCGAGGCCGGCCAGGCCAAGGTGCTGGGCTGGGACGCGGTCGGCACGGTCGAGGCCATCGGCGCGGGCGTGACGGGCTTCAAGGTCGGCGACCGCGTCTACTACGCGGGCTCGATCGTGCGCCCCGGCGCCAACTCGGAGCTGCACGCGGTCGACGAGCGCATCGCCGCGATCGCGCCGAGCACGCTCGACGACGCCCAGGCCGCCGCGCTGCCGCTGACCACCATCACCGCCTACGAGCTGCTGTTCGACCGCCTGCGCGTGCCCAAGGGCGGCGGCGCGGGCCAGACCCTGCTGATCACCGGCGGTGCCGGCGGCGTGGGCTCGATCCTGATCCAGCTCGCGCGCCAGCTCACGCAGCTGCGCGTGGTCGCCACCGCCTCGCGCGCCGAAACCCGCGCCTGGTGCCTGGAACTGGGCGCGCACCTCGTCATCGACCATTCGAAGCCGCTCGCGGCCGAGCTCAAGGCCGCCGGCATCGCCGAGGTCGACATGGTCGCGAGCCTCACGCAGACCGAACAGCACTACGCGCAGATCATCGAGAGCCTCAAGCCCCAGGGCCAGCTCGCGGTGATCGACGACATGAAGGTGCTCGATGCGATGCCGCTGAAGACCAAGAGCCTGTCGCTGCACTGGGAAATGATGTTCGCGCGCTCGCGCTTCGAGACGACCGACATCGCCGAGCAGGGCGCGCTGCTGGCCGAGGTGGCCGCGCTGGTCGACGCCGGCCGCGTGCGCACCACCGCGAACGCGAGCTTCGGCACCATCAACGCCGCCAACCTGCGCCGCGCCCATGCGCTGATCGAAAGCGGCAAGGCGCAGGGCAAGGTGGTGCTGGCCGGGTTCTGAACGAAGCTCAGCTTCTCCAGCGCAGGCTGCGCACCCGCTCGCGCTGCTCTTCCTCGTGGAAGTGCGCGAGCGAGGGCTTGATGAGGTCGCTGCGCGCCACGATGCCGACCAGCAGGCGCGAATCGGCATCGCGCACCACCGGCAGCCGCTCGAGCCCGTGGCGCGCGAGCCGCGTGGCGACCGCGCGGCAGTTCTCGCCGGGCAGCGCGACCACCGGCGGCATGCCGGCCACGGCATCGCCGACGGTGCCGTTGCTCCAGGCGGCGAGCACGGCGCGGTCGGCCACGCCGATCACCTCGCGCCCGCGCAGCACCGGGAACGCGCGGTGCGCCTGCCCCTCGCCGAAGTACATGGCCAGCGCCTCGGCCACCGGCAGGGCGGCGTCGATGGTGCGCACCTCGCGCGTCATCACCTCTTCCACGAACTGGCGCTCGAGCGGATCGATGCCGTACTCGCGGTAGATGTGATGGCCGCGGCGCGCGATCTTCTCGGTGAGGATCGAACGCCGCATGGTGAGCACGGTGAAGCCGTAGGCGGTGGCCGAGGTGGCGAGCAGCGGCAGCAGCGCATTGCTGTCGTGCGTGAGACCGAAGGCGAACACGGTGGCCATCAGCGGCGCGCGCATGGTGCCGCCGAGCGTGGCGGCCATGCAGACCAGCGGCCACAGCATCGGGTCGCCGCCCGGCAGCAGGTGCGAGAGCACCGCGCCGAGCGCCGCGCCCATCATCAGGAGCGGCGCCAGCACGCCACCCGAGGTGCCGGAGCCGAGCGCGATCACCCAGATGATCGCCTTGACCGCGATCAGCGCCAGCACCGCCTGCCAGGCCAGCTGGTTGTGCAGCAGGTCGCCGATCACGTCGTAGCCCACGCCGAGCGCGCGCGGCTCGAACCAGCCGCCGATGCCCACCGCGAGGCCACCGAGCGCCGGCCACCACATCCAGTGCAGCGGCAGCTTGCCGAACAGGTCCTCGACCTTGTAGAGCGACAGCGAGAGGCTGGCCGAGAGCGCGCCGCACAGCAGTCCGGCCACCACGCACGACAGCAGCGCGAGCGGGCCCGGCGCCGCGGTCTGCAGCGGGAACAGCGGCCCGGCCTCCATCAGCAGCGGCCGCGTGAAGCCCGCGACCGCGCAGGCGATCGCCACCGGCAGCAGGCTGCGCGGGCGCAGCTCGAACAGCAGCAGCTCGACCGCCAGCAGCACCGCGGCCACCGGCGTGCCGAATACCGCCGTCATGCCCGCGGTGGCGCCGGCCACCAGCAGGGCCTTGCGCTCGGCCGCCGACAGGTGGAAGTGCTGAGCGATCAGCGAGCCGATGGCGCCGCCGGTCATGATGATCGGCCCCTCGGCGCCGAAGGGCCCGCCGCTGCCGATCGCGATGCCCGAGGACAGCGGCTTGAGCACCGCCACCTTCGGCGACATCTTGCTGCGGCCGAACAGGATCGCCTCGATGGCCTCGGGAATGCCATGGCCGCGGATCTTCTCGGAGCCGTAGCGCGCGATCAGCCCGATCACCAGCCCGCCGAGCACCGGCACCGCGATTACCCACGCGCCCATCGTGTGGCCCGCCGGCGGGCGGTCGGCCAGCGAGAAGCTCTGGAAGAAGAACAGGTTGGTGAAGAAGCGGATCAGGTCGAGCAGCACGCGCGCGGCCACGGTGCTCGCGGCGCCGATGACGGCCGCCAGGGTGGCGATGCGCAGCAGGCGCGCATCGAGCGCGAAGTCGCCGCGGCGATGGGTGGAGGTGGACATGGAGGGACCGGAAGCCGGTGGCGCGAAAGCGCGCAAATATATCACCTCATGACATAAATGGGCGATCGGCGCCGCCTTGCGTCTGCGCCAGAATCGCCCGATGGACCGCACGCTCATCGAACCCGAAACGCCCCGTCTTCGCCTGCGCCAGTGGCGCGAGAGCGATCTCGCGCCCTTCGCCGCGCTGGTCGCCGATCCGCAGGTGATGGAGTTCTTTCCCGCCACGCTGTCGCGCGAGGAGAGCGACGCGCTGGTCGCGCGCTTCGTCGAGCGCATCGCGCAGAACGGCTGGGGCTTCTGGGCCGCCGAGCACAAGGAGTCGGGCGAGCTGATCGGCTTCACCGGCCTCAACGCGCCGGCCTATCCCCTGCCCTTCTCGCCCTGCGTGGAGATCGGCTGGCGGCTCGCGCGCAAGTGGTGGGGCCAGGGCCTCGCGAGCGAGGCGGCGCGCGCCTCATTGGCCGTGGGCTTCGAGCGGCTCGGGCTGGACGAGATCGTGTCCTTCACCGCGCTGCCCAACCGGCGCTCGAGCGCGGTGATGCGGCGCCTGGGCATGCGCGAGGATCCGGCCGGCGCGTTCGACCACCCGCTGCTGGCCGAGGGCCATCCGCTGCGCCGCCATTGCCTCTACCGGCTCGACCGCGCGACCTGGCAGGCGCAACGCGGCGCCTGAAGTCAGAAGGCCTTCACCAGCAGCACCAGCCCCGAGACGATCGCGAACACCTGCACGAAGATGCGCAGCAGCCGCCCGTTCACGCGGCGATGCACGAGGCGGCTCAGCACCGCGCCCACGACCAGCGCCGGCAGCAGCAGCGCCGCGGCCTGCAGCTGCGGCAGGCCGACGCGGCCGGTGGCCAGCAGCACGGCCAGCGAGACCAGTTCGCCGAGCAGGAAGCACAGCGCGATGGTCGAGCGCATGGTGGGCGCCGGCTGGTGCTGGTAGACCAGCGCCAGCGGCGGGCCGCCGATGCCGGTGGCGGTCTCGGTGATGCCCGTGACCAGCCCGGCGCCGACGAAGGCGCCGCGCCCCGGCGAGAAGGCCGGCATCAGCAGGGTGACCAGCGCGG
The DNA here is from genome assembly GCF_059418265.1 of Variovorax sp. GW821-FHT09B05. Classification (NCBI taxonomy): domain Bacteria; kingdom Pseudomonadati; phylum Pseudomonadota; class Betaproteobacteria; order Burkholderiales; family Comamonadaceae; genus Variovorax; species Variovorax sp. GW821-FHT09B05. Next base: position 84,442 of record NZ_JBWKPN010000026.1, on the reverse strand, counting down.
CCGCGACGGTCGAGGCACCGACGAACAGCGAGAGCTGGCCCGCGCTGAGCGCCGCCAGCACCCACAGGCCGCCCGCGGTACCCGCGACGCGCCCGCCGGTGATCCAGCGCGCGCCGGTGCCGTCGATGGCGCCGCGCTCGCGCCAGGCCACGTAGAGGTTCAGCGGCAGCATCAGCACCAGCACGCACACCGGCAGCAGCTCGGGGCGCACAAGGCCGATCACCGGCGCGGCGATGAGCGCGAAGCCGACGCCGGTCGCTCCCTGCACGAAGGCGGCGACCAGCACGGCCAGCGACATCAGCACGAGGTGCTGCGCGCTCATCGGGCGACCTGCCGCCGGTGCTCGGCGGCCGTGGGATGCAGCCGCACGATCGGCGCGCGCGCGATCGCGGCCTGGGCAGTGCGCGCGAGCTGCCGTTGCAGCGCGCGCGCGTCCCAGTCGGTGGGCCAGCCCTTCCACAGCCGCAGCCGGCCGGCGACGAACACCGCCTCGATCTGGTCGCGGTTGCCCAGGCGCACCAGGTCCCAGGTCAGGTCGACCGAGGTGCACATCTCGGGCGTGTCGACGTCCACGAGCAGGAAGTCGGCGGCCTTGCCCACGGCGATCTCGCCGGTGCGCGCACCCAGGCCCGCGGCGCGCGCACCTTCGTGCGTCGCATGGTCGAACCAGGTCCAGCCGCCGCCGCTGGAGGCATCGCCCACGGCCAGGCCGAAGGCGATCTTCTGCGCGGCCTCGGCCGCATCCATCAGGCGGAAGCCGTCGCTGCGCGTGGCATCGGTGCCGAGGCCGAAGCGGATGCCCAGCGCGGCCATGAGATGGGCCGGCGCCACCGCGTTGCCCTTCCACTGGCTCGCAACCGGGTTGTAGCTGACGGCGGTGTCGGTGTCGCGCAGCAGCATGAGCTCCGGCGGCGTGACGAGCGTGCCGTGCGCGATCAGCACCTGCGGGCCGAGCGCGCCCAGCTGCGCGAGCAGTTCCAGCGGGCGCCGGCCGCGCGCGACCACCGAGCGCTCGACCGAGGCCAGGTGCTCGTTGACGTGGGTCTGGAACACGGTGCCGGCCTCGGCGCACAGCGCGGAGACGGTCGTCAGCATCTCGTCGGAGGCCGCTTCGGGCACCGAGATCGCGAGCGAGGGATGCACCAGCGCATCGCCCTGCCAGCGCGCGAGGAAGCGCTCGGCCTGCGCCTTCAGCGCGCGGCGCTCGGCATCGCTGCTCTCGTTGCCGCCGTCGTTGCAGATCAGCCCGAGCACGCAGCGCAGGCCGGTCTCGTGCAGCGCGCGCGCCATGGCGCCGATGTCGCCCGGCGCGCGGGTGCCGGCGTCGCACACGGTGGTGAAGCCGCCGCGCAGCGACTCGAGCGCCGCGAGCTTGGTCGCGAGGTAGACGAACTCGTCGTCGAGGCTGGATTCGAGCGGCACCCACACGCGCCGGAAGATCTCGGACGGCTCGCCGTAGGCCAGCGACTTGCCGAAGGACTGCGTGAGATGGTGGTGCGCGTCGATCATGCCGGGCATCAGCACCCGGCCGGGCAGGCGTTGCGGCACCAGTCGAGGGTGGCGCGCGGCCAGCAGCTCGGCGGGGCCGATGTCGGCGAAGCGGCCGTCGGCAATGTGCACGGCGTGGCCGGTGGCCGGGCCGTCGCGCAGCATCAGGTGGTCGGGCACGAGCAGCAGCTCGGGGGCCGCGAAGGGCGCGGCCTCGTGATCAGGGGACATGTCTGGATCCGAAAGAAAGGAAAGAGAAGAAGCTCACTGCGGCGAGACCGGCGGCGGCACCGCCGACGGCAGGGGCGCCGCGCGTTCGGCCGGTGGCCGGTTGAACAGCAGGTTGAGCACCACCGCGGTGATCGAGCCCATCGCGAGGCCGTTGCCCAGCACCAGCTGCAGCGTGTCGGGAAAGCGGCTGTAAAGCCCCGGCACCAGGATCGGCAGCAGGCCCATGGTCAGCGCGCCCGCCAGCACGAACATGTTGCCGCGCTCGTGCAGGTCGGTACGGCGCAGCATGTCGATGCCCATGGTGCCGATGATCGCGAACACCACCATCGCGGTGCCGCCCACCACGGCGGCCGGGATCGCGCTCGCGAGCCGGCCCAGCGGCGCCGACAGCGCGATCAGCACCAGGATCGCGCCGGCCATGGCCGTCACGTAGCGCGAGCGCACGTTGGTGGCGCGCACGATGCCGATGTTCTCGCCGCTGGTGATGATCATCGAGGTGCCGAACAGGCCGCCGAGCAGCGACACCAGCGCGTCGCCGCGCACGGTGCGCGGCACCGCGTCGCGCGGGTCGATGGGCCGGCCCACCACCTCGGCCACGGCCACCGTCTGGCCGGTGGCCTCGACCATCGAGATCACGCTGAAGATCAGCAGCGGCACCGCGGCCACGAGGTCGAAATGCGGCAGGCCGAAGGGCAGCGGGGTCGGGCTGCTCCACAGCGGGCCTGCGGCCACGGGCGAGAAGTCCATCAGCCCGAAGGCGGCCGCCAAGAGCGTGCCGGCCAGCAGGCCCAGCAGCACCGCGAGCTGGCCCAGCATGCCCTTGAACAGGCGCGCGAACAGCACCGTGAAGCCGATGGTGGCGAGCGCCAGGCCGATGTTCACCGGGTCGCCGAAGGTCGGCGTGCCGGCCTTGCCGGCGATGATGCCGCCGTAGACCTTCACCAGGTTGATCGACACCAGCAGCAGCAGCGTGCCGATGACGATCTTCGGGAAGAAGCGCAGGCAACGCGCGAACACCGGCAGGATCAGGAAATAGAACAGCGCCGTGAGGATCACCGCGCCCGAGGCGGTCTGCAGGTCGCGCTGCTGGGCGATGGTCACGAACATCACGATCGGCGCGCCGCCCGGCACCATCACGAAGGGCAGCCGCGCGCCGAACTTCCACGGCCCGAAGGACTGCAGCAAGGTGCCGAGCCCGCACAGCAGGAAGGTGGCGCTGATCAGGTTGACCGTGAGCGCGGCCGACAGGCCCAGCGCCTTGGCCACCAGGAACACCGAGGTGATCGGCACCGCGGCCATCACCAGCACGTGCTGCAGGCCGAACAACAGCAATTGGGAAAAGGGCAGCACGGCATCGACGGGCGCAACCTCGTTCGCACGGGACATGATCGTTTTTCCTTGGATCGGTCCGCACCCAAATCGATTTGGGCGCACTGGCAAAAAAATCCGCCGCAGCGGGTGAAGTACATTCCGGGCAAGCGCCCAAAACGATTTGGGCATTGAAGCACCGCTTTCGTGGAAGGTCAATACGGGATGAACACCGAGCGAACGCCACGGGCGAACATCAAGGACGTGGCACGCGAGGCCGGCGTGTCGCCGACCACCGTGTCGCACGCCCTCAACGCGCGCGGGCAGGTCGATGCCGAGACCCGCGCGCGCGTCGAGCGCGCGGCCGCCAAGCTCGGCTACCGGCCGAACCGCAATGCGCAGCGGCTGCGCACCGGGCAGGCGCACATGATCGCCCTGCTGTCCTCGATGCCGCTCGCGGTGGCGGGCGGGCCCTCGCGGCTGGGCTTCCTGATGGAGGTGGCGGCGGTGGCCGCGGCGGCGGCGCTCGACCGCGGCCTCGCGCTGGTGCTGGCGCCCGCGATGGAGAACGGCCTGGTGCCGATGGAGCTGCTCGACGTCGACGGCGCGCTGGTCATCGAGCCCTCGGCCGGCGACCCCAACCTCTCGAACCTGCTGCGCCGCGGCCTGCCGGTGGTGGCCATCGGCAAGCCGGCCGAGGGGCCGGTGATGCCGCCCTATGTCGACATCCATTCGGGCCGCACCACGCGGCTGCTGCTCGAGCACTTGCACGGCCAGGGCGCGCGCCAGGTCGCGATGATCCTGGGCGCGGCGCAGCGCAACTCGTATCTCGAGGCGCGCACGGCCTATGAAGAAGCGATGGCCGCGCGCGGCCAGCCGCCGTTGCTGTCGCTGGTCGAGGAGGTGCGCGGCGAGGCCGGCGGCCACGAGGCGGCGCAGGCGCTGCTCGCGGCCCATCCCGGCATCGACGCCTTCTGCGTGCCGGTCGACGCCTTCGCCACCGGCGCGCTGGCCGCGATCGTCCAGAGCGGGCGCCGCGTGCCCGACGACGTGATGGTCGCGACCCGCTACGACGGCCTGCGCGCGCGCACCAGCGTGCCGCCGCTCACCGCGGTCGACCTGCACCTGGAGGAGGTGGCGCAGCAGGCGATCGCGCTGCTGTTCGACCACCTGCGCGGCGACGTCTCGCGCCACCGGGTCGAGGGCCCGGCCGCGCAGCTGGTGGCGCGGCCCTCGTCGGTGCGCGGCGGCTGAGCGTCCTTAGTTCTGCTTCGCGCGCGACACCCGCCACACGACGTTGCCCACGTCGTCGGCCACCAGCAGCGCGCCGCTCTTGTCGAGCGCCACGCCCACCGGCCGGCCCTGGGCCTTCTCCTGGGCATCGAGGAAGCCCGTGAGCACGTCGACCGGCGGGCCGCTGGGCTTGCCGCCGATGAAGGGCACGAACACCACCTTGTAGCCCGACTTGGGCTTGCGGTTCCACGAGCCGTGCTCGCCGATGAAGACGCCGCTGGCGAACTGCTCGGGCATGCCGCCCGGGCGCGAGAACGCCAGGCCCAGCGGCGCGACGTGCGAACCCAGCGCGTAGTCGGGCGCGATCGACTTGGCCACCATCTCGGGGTTCTGCGGCTGCACGCGCACGTCGACCACGCCGCCGTAGTAGCTCCAGGGCCAGCCGTAGAAGGCGCCGTCCTTCACCGAGGTCAGGTAGTCGGGCACGAGGTCGCTGCCGATCTCGTCGCGCTCGTTGACCACGGTCCACAGCGCCTGGGTGTCGGGGTCCCAGCCCAGGCCGTTGGGGTTGCGCAGGCCGCTCGCGAACAGGCGCTTCTCGCCGCTCTTGGTGTCGACCTCCCAGATGGCGGCGCGGCCCTCCTCGGCGGCCAGCCCGTTCTCGCCGATGTTGCTGTTCGAGCCCACGGTCACGTAGAGCTTGCTGCCATCGGCGTTGGCGATCACGTTCTTGGTCCAGTGGTGGTTGATGCCCGCGGGCAGCGGCGTCACCACGGTGGGCTTGGTATCGATCGAAGTCTGGCCCTCGGTGTAGGGCACCTTCACGAGCGCATCGGCGTTGGCGATGAAGAGCTCGTTGCCCACCAAGGCCATGCCGTAGGGCGAGGTGAGGTTGGAGAGGAACACCTGCTTGACCTCGGCCGCGCCGTCGCCGTCGGCATCGCGCAGCAGGGTGATGCGGTTGGCGCTGGGCACGCCGGCGCCGGCGCGCGCCATCAGCTTGTTCATCACGAAGTTGCGCGCCTTGGCCATCAGGCCGCTGCCGCCGTCGGTCGTGCCCTCGGGCTTGGGCGGCTTGTTGCTCTCAGCCACCAGCACGTCGCCGTTGGGCAGGGTGTAGACCCAGCGCGGATGGTCGAGCCCGCGCGCCAGTGCCGCCACCTTGAGGCCGTCGGCCGGCGTGGGCGCGGCGGTGTCGTTCCAGCCGACCACGGGCGCGACGTTGACCGTGGGGATCAGGGTCTTGTTGGGCTCGACCAGTTGCGGCCGCGGGCCGGTGGTCAGTTCGGGCGTGAGCTTGGCCGCCTCGCCGCAGCCCGCCAGCACCAGCGGGACCAGGACCGCCGCCACCAGGGCCGCGGCCGTCTTGGGGGTGGGTGCTTGCTGCCGTGTCTTCATGCGCCGTCCTTCGTGCGTTGCGGCGCGGCCCGGTGCCGCGCATCGGGCGATCTTCGGGCTGGCGGCGCCCCGGGGGCTGTCGGTCGTGGGCGCTTTCCGGCGTGGGCGCACCCCGTTCGCGCATCGCCGCTACCATCGCCGGGATGACCCACGACCTGTTCCGTGCCGACGCCTATCTGCGCTCCTGCGAAGCGCGCGTCGAGCGCATCGACGAGACCGGCATCGTGCTGGACCGCACCGTGTTCTACCCGCTGGGCGGCGGACAGGCCGGAGACAGCGGCATGCTGGCGCTGGCCGCCGGCGCCGGGATCGCGATCGCCGACACGCGCAAGGGCAAGGACGCCGAGGGCCGCGCCACCGACGAGATCGTGCACGTGCCCGCGCCGGGCCAGGAGACCCTGCTGGCCGCGCTGAAGCCCGGCGACACCGTCACCGCGACCATCGACTGGGAGCGCCGCCACCGGCTGATGCGCTTCCACACCGCCACCCACCTGCTCTGCTACCTCGTGCCGCAGCCGGTCAACGGCTGCTCGATCACGCCCGACTATGCGCGGCTCGACTTCCACATGACCGACCCGCTCGACAAGGAAGCGCTGACCCACGGCCTCGCGGCGCTGGTGGGCGCGGCCCATCCGCTGACCGTCGGCGCCATCACCGACGCCGAGCTCGACGCCAACCCGGCGCTGGTCAAGAGCATGAGCGTGCAGCCGCCGCGCGGCACGGGCACGGTGCGCACCATCCGCATCGGCGGCGAGGGCGAGGCCCAGATCGACTTCCAGCCCTGCGGCGGCACCCACGTGGCCAACACCGCCGAGATCGGCGCCGTGGTGGTCACCAAGATCGAGAAGAAGAGCGCCAACAGCCGGCGCGTGGTGCTGGGCTGGGCGGCCGCCGCCTGATCCCGCCCGGAACTTCGCTCCCCCTGAATGCTCCGACTGTCGGCATGACCTTCACGCGCCTCCGATTCGCTACGCTTCTCATAGCAGCATCCACAGCCTGGATGCCGGCTCTGGCCCAATTGACTCCAGCCAAGACGGGCGCGGTCGTGACCACCCCGCATGTGCGCGCCGAACTGGTGGCGCACGCGCCCGACGGCGTGGTGCCCGGCGCGCCGGTCTGGGTCGGCCTGCAGATCGCGCACCAGCCCGAGTGGCACACCTACTGGAAGAACGCCGGCGACTCCGGCCTGCCCACCGAGCTCAGCTGGACCCTGCCGCCGGGCGTGGCGGCCGGCGACATCGCCTGGCCGGTGCCGAAGAAGATCCCGGTCGGCAACCTCGCCAACTACGGCTACGAGAACACGGTGCTGCTGCCGGTGCCGCTCGAGGTGGCGAGCACCTTCAAGCCGCCGCTGGCCCTCACGGGCGCGGGCGGGCCGGCCGAACTCCAGGTGCGGCTCAAGGCCTCGTGGCTGGTCTGCCGCAAGGAATGCATCCCCGAGGAAGGCGAGTTCTCGCTGGCGCTGCCGGTGCAGGGCTCGACCGCGCTGCACAAGGCCGAGTTCGACGCCGCCCAGGCCGCGCAGCCGGCACAGCTCGCGACGCCGGGCGCGATCGAGGTGCAGGGCAACAACCTGCAGGTGCGCCTCGAGGGCCTGCCGGCCGCCGCCCAGGGCAAGACGCTGGCCTTCTTCCCCGAGACCCCCGAGGTGATCCGCACCGCGGCCGTCTCCGGCAAGGACTGGACCCAATCCTGGCAGGGCGGCACCTGGACCGCCACGCTGCCGCTGGCCGACCAGCGCAGCGCGAGCCCCACCGCGATGCCGGTGGTGGTGGCGCTGGCCGAGGCCGACCGCCAGCCCGGCCAGCCGATCGCCTGGCGCGCCGAGCCGCCCGTGAGCGGCAGCTGGCCCGCGGCCGCCGCCGCGCCCGCCGCCCAGGTCTCGCCCGCGCTGCAGGCGGCGCTGGCCGCCAACGCGGCCGATGCCGTGAAGACCGCCGCCGCCTCGAACGAGATCGCGCCCCAGCCCATGGGCACGCTGCTGGCCGCGCTGCTCGGCGCCTTCCTCGGCGGCCTGCTGCTCAACCTCATGCCCTGCGTGTTCCCGATCCTCGCGATCAAGGTGCTGGGCTTCGCGCGCCAGGCCGGCAACCGCAGCGCGCACCGGCAGGCCGGGCTGGCCTACACGGCCGGCGTGATGCTGTCCTTCCTCGCGCTCGGCGGCGCCATGCTCGCGCTGCGCGCGGCCGGCGCCGGCCTGGGCTGGGGCTTCCAGCTCCAGTCGCCCGCGGTGGTGGCGGTGCTGGCCGCGCTGTTCACGCTGATCGGCCTGAACCTGGTGGGCGTGTTCGAGTTCATGCGCACCGTGCCCTCGTCGGTGTGCAGCGCGCAGGCCAAGCACCCGATCGCCAACGACTTCCTCTCGGGCGTGCTCGCGGTGGTCATCGCCTCGCCCTGCACCGCGCCGTTCATGGGCGCCTCGCTGGGCTTCGCGATCGGCCTGCCGGCCGGCCAGGCGCTGCTGCTGTTCGCCGCGCTGGGCTTCGGCCTCGCGCTGCCCTACCTGGTGGCGGGCTTCGTGCCGGCCATCGCCTGGCTGCTGCCCAAGCCCGGCCCGTGGATGAGCACGCTGCGCAAGCTGCTGGCCTTCCCGATGTTCGCCACCGTCGCCTGGCTGGTCTGGGTGCTGGGCCAGCAGACCGGCATCGACGGCGCCGGCACCCTGCTGGCGCTGCTGGTGTGCCTGTCGGCGATCGTCTGGGCGCTCACGCTGCGCGGCCGCTCGCGGCTGGTGATCGCCACCGTGCTGATCGGCTTCACCGTGGTGCTCACCAGCGCCATCGGCCGCAACGTGCTGACCACCGTGGAACCCGCGAAGCTCGCGAGCGCCGCGGGCTCGAAGGAAGCGCGCTGGCAGCCCTGGTCGGCCGAGCGCGTGGCCGAGCTGGCCGGCGACGGCCGCCCGGTGTTCATCGATTTCACCGCCGCCTGGTGCGTGACCTGCCAATACAACAAGAAGACCACGCTGTCCGACACCGAGCTGCTGGCCGCCTTCGACGACAAGAAGGTCGCGATGCTGCGCGCCGACTGGACCCGCCGCGACCCCGCGATCACCGCCGCGCTGACCGCGCTCGGCCGCAGCGGCGTGCCGGTCTACGTGCTGCAGGCCCCGGGCAAGCCGCCCGTGGTGCTGACCGAGATCCTGGGCAAGGACGAGGTCCGCGCGGCACTCGCCGCGCTTTGACCACGGCTGTGACATGGGTTGTCACAGGCACATGAAAAAACCGCTCTAAGCTGTCGCCGTCATTCGGAAATATCTCCATGGAGTTCGATCAGCCCATGTCCCTCCCCCCGTCTACCGAGCTGCGCCCCGACTCGCGCTCGGTGCGCGCCGCGCGCCGAGCCCGCGCCGCTCTCAGCCGTGCCTCGCGCCGCGCCGTCATGGCCGCCGCCGTCGCGCTGGGCGCCACCTTCCTCGTGAGCAACAACGCCTTCGCCGCGCCCGCCGTGGGCCAGCAGGCGCCCGACTTCGTCGCCGTCGACACCAGCGGTGCCAAGCACAAGCTGTCCGACTTCGCGGGCAAGTTCGTGGTGCTCGAATGGACCAACCCCGGCTGCCCCTTCGTGCGCAAGCACTACGGCAGCGGCAACATGCCCGCCACCCAGAAGGCCGCCACCGACAAGGGCGTGGTCTGGCTGGCCATCAACTCCACCGAGCGCGCCGCCAGCGATTACCTGAAGCCGGCCGCGCTGGCCGACTGGATGAAGTCGCAATCGGCCGCGCCCACCGCGGTGCTGATGGACGAGGACGGCATGATCGGCCAGGCCTACGGCGCGCGCACCACGCCGCACATCTTCATCATCGATCCCAAGGGCACGCTGGTGTATGCGGGCGGCATCGACTCCATCGCCTCGGCGCGCGTGGACGACATCAAGACCGCCGTCAACTACGTGAACCAGGCACTCGGCGAGGCCTTCGGCAACAAGCCGATCACGGCGGCCAGCACGCGGCCCTACGGCTGCTCGATCAAGTACAAGACCTGAGCCCGTCCCCGGGCCCGTCACTCACCAGGAGGCGCCGCGGCGCCTCTTTTCTTTTGGGGCCGGCTTTGACAGGTACCTGACCACGCGCGTCAGCTTGCCGTCGGGCAATGCTTCCTACCCTCGGGGTGCACACATCGCGCACGCACAACCCAGGGGACTCCACACATGACCACAGCGTCCAAAGGCGCGGCCACCACCGCCTCCAGTTCCAAGTTCGCCACCGTCCTGCGCGTGACCGGCGGCAACTTCATGGAGATGTTCGACTTCTTCCTGTTCGGCTTCTACGCCACGCAGATCTCGAAGGCCTTCTTCCCGGCCGGCGACGAGTTCGCCTCGCTGATGCTGACCTTCATGACCTTCGGCGCCGGCTTCCTGATGCGGCCGCTGGGCGCGATCTTCCTCGGCGCCTACGTCGACCGCGTGGGCCGCCGCAAGGGACTGATCGTCACGCTCGCGCTGATGGCGCTGGGCACGCTGCTGATCGCCTGCGTGCCGTCCTACGCCACCATCGGCTTCGCGGCGCCGCTCCTGGTGCTGATCGGGCGGCTGCTGCAGGGCTTCTCGGCCGGCGTGGAGCTCGGCGGCGTGTCGGTCTACCTGTCGGAGATGGCCACGCCGGGCCGCAAGGGCTTCTACGTGAGCTGGCAATCGGCCAGCCAGCAGGTCGCCATCGTGGTGGCGGCCGCGCTCGGCTACTGGCTCAACGTGACTTTCAGCGCGCAGGAGATCGGCGACTTCTACTGGCGCGTGCCCTTCTTCGTCGGCTGCCTGATCGTGCCGGTGCTGTTCGTGATCCGCCGCTCGCTGCAGGAGACCGAGGAGTTCATGGCGCGCAAGCACCGCCCCGACGCGCGCGAGATCTTCCGCTCGATGGTCGCCAACTGGGGCCTGGTCATCGCCGGGATGATGCTGGTGTCGATGACCACCGTGTCCTTCTACCTGATCACGGTCTACACGCCGACCTTCGGCAAGGCGGTGCTGCACCTGAGCACCACCGACGCGCTGGTCGTCACGCTGTGCGTGGCCATCTCCAACTTCATCTGGCTGCCGATCATGGGCGCACTGTCGGACCGCGTGGGCCGCAAGCCCCTGTTGATCGCGTTCACCGTGCTGACCATCCTCACGGCCTATCCGTCGCTCAAGTGGCTGGTCGGCGCGCCGAGCTTCGCGCGCATGCTCGAGGTCGAGCTGTGGCTCTCGTTCCTCTATGCGAGCTACAACGGCGCGATGGTGGTGGCGCTGACCGAGGTGATGCCGGTCAGCGTGCGCACGGCCGGCTTCTCGCTGGCCTACAGCCTCGCGACCGCGCTGTTCGGCGGCTTCACGCCGGCCGTGGCCACCGGCCTGATCGAGATGACCGGCGACAAGGGCGCGCCGGGCCTGTGGATGACCGCGGCCGCGGTCTGCGGGCTGGTGGCGACGCTGGTGCTCTACCGACGCAACGTGAGCCCGGCCGACGCGCGGCGCGTGCCGGCGGTCTGACACGCCCGCGCTAAAGCGCCTTGCCCTTCCCGAAGTCGCGGAAGTAGGCCTTCAGCAGCCCGGCGAAGTCCTCGGCGATGGCCGAGGGCGCCGACTGCGGCGACAGGGCCATCGAGGCCTCGACCGGGCAGCGCGGCCGCAGGGGCAGCACCTTCAGGTCGCGCGCGAACACCGAGGCGACGTAAGGATTGACGATGCCGATGCCCGTGCCCTGCGCGGCCATCATGCAGATCGTGACAGAGTAGGTCGTCTCCACCGTCGCCGCCGCCTCCACGCGGTGCTGCTGCAGGGTGCCGAGGAACTGCTGGTGGATCTCGTCGTCGGCATTGAGGGTGAGCAGCACCTGGTCCTTCAGGTCGCGCACGTGCAGGCTGGCGCGGCTCGCGAGCGGATGGCCCGGATGCAGCACGCACACCGCGTCGCTGCGGTGCAACGGCACGGCCTCGATCTGCGGGTCGCTGATCCCCGAGGTGGTCAGCGCGACGTCGTACAGGCCGTAGAGCAGCCCTTCGCGCAACGCGTGCGAGCCGACGGTCTGCAGGTTCACGTGCACCTGCGGGTAGCGCCGCGAGAAGGCGTGGACCACCGGCGGCATGACGCTCAGGCCCAGCGCCGGCGTGCAACCCACGCGCAGCGAGCCCGCGCCCGACTTGCGCATGACGGCCACGCTCTGCTCGATGCGGTCGAGCCCGAGGAAATGACGCTGCACCGTCTCGAACAGCTGCCGCGCCTCGTGCGTGGGCCGCAGCCGCCCCTTGTGGATGTCGAACAGCTTGAGCTGCGTGGCGTTCTGGATCTGCGCGAGCAGGCGGCTCACCGAGGGCTGCGTGGTGTGGAGCATGGCCGCGGCCGCCGTGGTGGTGCCGGTCTGCATGACCGCGCGGAAGGCCTCGATCTGGCGGAAGTTCAATGGTCGCGACATGCAAGGACTCCTGGGACGGCGCCGTAGGCGCGTTCGCGAGGGCATATCTTTTCTGCATAGCCCGGCGACAAGATTGAATTTTCCAGAATGATGCCGCGTTCCTAGACTGCGCCCATTCCCACCATTCATCGCGCCCCACACGCGGCGCGCAGCAAGGAACACGCATGACACAGCAATGGCCGCGCCGGGCCGTCGGCCTCGGCCTTCTCGCAGCCGCCCTCGGCCTCGCCGCGGCGGCATCGCAGGCCGCGGAGCCGAAGACCTATCCGGACCAGATGATCCGGCTCGTGGTGCCCTTCACGGCCGGCGGCAGTTCCGACGTGCAGGCCCGCATGCTCGCCGACCGGCTGGGCAAGCTCTACAAGCAGCCGGTGGTGGTCGAGAACCGCCCCGGCGCCGGCGGCCACATCGGCGGCAAGTTCGTGGCCGATGCGCCGGCCGACGGCTACACGCTGCTGCTCGGATCGGTCGGGCTGCACGCGACCTATGGCGTCTTCAAGAAGCTCAGCTACGACCCCGCGAAGGACCTGAAGGTGATCACGGTGCTGGCCGAGATGCCGCACGTGGTGGTGGCCACGCCCTCCCTGCCCGCGGGCGACCTGAAGCAGCTGGTGGCGCTGGCGCGCAAGGCGCCCGACACCCTCAACTTCGGCTCCGCGGGCGTGGGCTCGTCGGTGCACATGATCGGCGAGCTGTTCCGGATCACCGCCGACGCGCCGATCGTGCACGTGCCCTACAAGGGCAGCTCGGCCGCGCTGAACGACCTGCTGGCCGGCCAGATCCAGCTGATGTTCGAGAACCCGCCGACCACCCTGGCCCACATCCGCGGCGGCAAGCTCAAGGCCCTGGCCGTGACGGGCAAGACCCGCCTGCCGGCCCTGCCCGAGGTGCCGACCGCGATCGAGGCCGGCTTCCCGGCCTTCGAGGCCACCTCGTGGACCACGGTGGCGGCCAGCGCCAGGCTGCCGGACGCCATCGCCGACAGGCTCAACGCCGACATCCGCCGCATCGTCTCGTCGAGCGAGTTCGCCCAGGGGCTGGCCGAGCAGGGCATGACCCCGGTCGCCAGCACGCGCGAGGCCGCGACTCGCTTCGTCGCGGCCGAGAAGCTGCGCTGGGACAAGGTGATCCAGCAAGGCCGCATCGCCGCGGAGTGAGGAAGCGATGACCGATCCGCTTTTCACGGGCTTCGCACCCGCCGCCTGCCGCCGCGTCGGAACGGACGATGGCCGGCACCACTTCTTCGGCTACTACGACAAGAGCGCCTGGGACCGCAGCGGGCGCTACCTGCTGGCGCAGCAGGTGCCCTGGATGGACACCGAACTGCGGCCGGACTCCAGCGCCCGCATCGGCTGCTTCGACCTGCAGGACGGCGACCGTTTCCATGTGCTCGGCGAGACCACGGCCTGGAACTGGCAGATGGGCAGCCAGCTGCAATGGCTGGACGGGGCACCGGGCCGCCAGCTGATCTACAACTGCCGCACGGGCGATGCCGGCGCCTTCTATCCGGGCTTCGGGTCCACGATCGTCGACCTCGACAGCGGCGCCAGGCGCGTGCTGCCGATGCCCGTCTACGTGGTCGCGCCCGACAGCCGCTACGCCCTGAGCGTGGACTACCGGCGCCTGTACGTCACGCACCGGACCATCGGCTACAGCGAGGCCGGCGACCCCTTCGACCTGCCGCTCGCGCCGGAGGGCGACGGCATCCATGCGATCGACCTGGCCACGGGCGGCACGCGGCTGGTCCTGAGCTACCAGGACCTGCGCCGCTTCCATCCGCGCGCCTCGATGGACCGGGCGATCCACTGGGTCAGCCACATCGAGATCAACCCCTCGTCCTCGCGCGTGCTGTTCCTGCACCGCTGGACCGAGCGCGTCGAGGACGAGACCTGCTTCCTGCACCGGTTGCTCACGATGAACCCCGACGGCTCCGACCTGCGCCTGCTCGAGTGCTCGGACCATCCGCTGCCGCAGCTCGCGCAGGACTTCGACCCCGATGCCGTCGGCACCTTCGACTACGAGAAGTCCGAATACCAGATCTCGCACCCGCTGTGGCGCGACGACGAGCACATCGTCGTCTGGAGCCCGCACGCGGGCCGGATCCGCTACCACCTGTACCACGACAGCGTCGGCGGCGCGGTCGAGGCCATCGGCGAAGGCGTGCTGGTGGAGAACGGCCACATGAGCTTCTCGCCCGTGAACCGGCGCTGGCTGCTGAGCGACACCTACCCCGATGCGCGCACGCACGAGCGCGTGCTGTTCCTGTTCGACATGCAGACCGGCCGGCGCCATGCGCTGGGCAGCTTCTACGCCACGCCCGCGCTGGGCAAGGAGAACCGCTGCGACCTGCATCCGCGCTGGAGCCGCGATGGCCGGCAGGTCTGCATCGACTCGGTGCACGAGTCGCAGCGGCAGATGTACCTCCTCGACGTGTCGGGGATCGTGCAGGCCGGCTGACGCGGAACGGGCGGCCCCGGACCCAGTGCGAAGGGCCCTGCGACAATCGCCCGATGCCCTTCGCCCCCCTGCAAAACGACACCTTCCTGCGAGCCTGCTGGCGCCAGGCCACCGACCACACGCCCGTCTGGCTGATGCGCCAGGCCGGCCGCTACTTGCCCGAGTACGTCGCCACCCGCGCACAGGCGGGCAGCTTCATGGGACTGGCCACCAACGTCGACTACGCGACCGAGGTCACGCTGCAACCGCTGGCGCGCTATCCGCTCGACGCGGCGATCCTGTTCTCCGACATCCTCACCGTACCCGACGCGATGGGCCTGGGCCTCTCGTTCGAGGCCGGCGAGGGCCCGCGCTTCGCGCGCCCGCTGCGCGACGAGGCCGCGGTGGCCGCGCTCGAGGTGCCCGACATGGACAAGCTGCGCTACGTCTTCGACGCCGTGGCCTCGATCCGCAAGGCGCTCGACGGCCGCGTGCCGCTGATCGGTTTCTCGGGCAGCCCCTGGACGCTGGCCTGCTACATGGTCGAGGGCGCGGGCTCGAGCGACTACCGGCTCGTGAAGAGCATGCTCTACGGCCGCCCTGACCTGATGCACCGCGTGCTCGCGGTCAATGCCGACGCCGTGGCCGCCTACCTCAATGCCCAGATCGACGCCGGCGCGCAGGCCGTGATGGTGTTCGACAGCTGGGGCGGCGTGCTGGCCGACGGCGCGTTCCAGGAGTTCAGCCTGGCCTACACCGCGCGCGTGCTCGCGGGCCTCAAGCGCCACGGCCCCGACGGCCAGCCGGTGCCGCGCATCGTCTTCACCAAGGGCGGCGGGCTCTGGCTGGAAGACATGCGCGCGCTCGACTGCCAGGTGCTGGGCGTGGACTGGACCGTGAACCTCGGCGCCGCGCGCCGCCGCGTGGCCGAGGGCAGCGATGGCCAGGCCAAGGCGCTGCAGGGCAACATCGACCCCAACGTGCTGTTCGCGCCGCCCGCGCGCATCGAAGCCGAGGTGGCGAAGGTATTGCAGGCCTTCGGCGCGCCGCATGCCGACCGCGCGACGGCCGGGCCGACCCACATCTTCAACCTGGGCCACGGCATCAGCCAGTTCACGCCGCCCGAGCACGTGTCGGCGCTGGTGCAGGCGGTGCACACCCAATCGCGCCAGCTGCGGCAGCCGGCCTGACGCGGCCCGCGGGCCGCCGGCCGCAGCCGCCCGCCGGCATGGCGGATGTGGAAAAGAAGATGGCCAAAATGCGGCGCCGCGGCTTTGTCAAGGCCCAAAACGGGCTTCGGCGACCGACTTATGCACAAAACGCGTGTTGCAGTGCGCAAGATTGCGTTAGGCGGTCCTGGCACCGCTACCAAAGCAATAGCGAAGCTAAGTCGTTGATTTATATGGAGTTTGAACTTTGCCCTTTTTGCGGGCAATCCAGCCAGAGCCTTGATTTTCAAGGCTTGGCGGCGAGTCCAGCCCGGTTTTCAACAAAGTTATCCACAGAAACTCTGGACGGACCGCAAAGCACTGAAAAATCAATGACTTAAGTGACTTTGCTCAACACTGCTTTAACAAACCCTGCCAACGAGGACACCATCCCGAACCGCCCCATTCCCCCCGAAGACCTGCTCGGCGAGCCGACGAACGGCAGTCCGGGGACGTCCGGCGCCGCCCTGCCCTGGCGCATCGACGTGGCGGTGCAGACGCCCGCGCACAGCGCGCTGGGCGACGTGCTGAGCTACGGCGGCGACGCGCCGCTGCCGGCCGGCACGCTGGTGCGGGTGCCGCTGGGCCGGCGCGAGGTGCTCGGGGTGGTCTGGCATGCCGAGGCGCGAACGGCCGAGGAGCTGGCCGCGCCCGACCTGGCGCTCAAGCCGGTGGCCGCCGCGCTCGATGCGCTCGCGCCGCTGGGCCCGGCCTGGCGCGACCTGGTGGCCTTCGCCGGGCGCTACTACCAGCGCTCGATCGGCGAGATCGCGCTGGCCGCGCTGCCGCCGCAGTTGCGCGACCTGAGCACGGTGCAGCTCGCGCGCCGGCTCAAGCGCAAGGCGGCCGACGACGACACCGCGGCCGACACCGGCACGCCCTCCCCGGTCGAGCCCAGCCCCGAGCAGGCCGCCGCGCTCGCGCGCATCGAGGCCGAGGAAGGCCCGTTCCTGCTGGCCGGCAGCACCGGCAGCGGCAAGACCGAGGTCTACCTGCGCTGCGTGGCCGCGCTGCTCGCGCGCTCGCCCGAGGCTCAGGCGCTGGTGATGGTGCCCGAGATCAACCTCACGCCGCAGCTCGAGGCCCGCTTCAAGGCGCGCTTCGGCGCGCAGGCGGTGGTGTCGCTGCACAGCGGCATGACCAATCCGCAGCGCCTCGCGAGCTGGCTGGCCGCGCATGCGGGCGCCGCGCGCATCGTGCTGGGCACGCGCATGGCGGTGTTCGCCTCGATGCCGGGCCTGGCGCTGATCGTGGTCGACGAGGAGCACGACCCCAGCTACAAGCAGCAGGAAGGCGCGCGCTATTCGGCGCGCGACCTCGCCGTGTGGCGCGGCCACCGCGAGAAGGCCAAGGTGATCCTGGGCTCGGCCACGCCCTCGCTCGAGAGCTGGCACCAGAGCCGCCCGCCGGCCGACGGCGACCCCGGCGGGCGCTACGTGCGGCTGGCCATGCCCTCGCGCATCGGCGCGGGCGAGCTGCCCACGGTGCGGCTGGTCGACATGACGCTGCAGCCCGCGAAGACCGTGCTGTCGGCCAAGCTGCTCGACGCCATCGGCCAGCGCATCGCGCGCGGCGAGCAGAGCATGATCTTCCTCAACCGGCGCGGCTATGCGCCGGTGCTGGCCTGCGGCGACTGCGGCTGGAAGAGCGAGTGCCCGCACTGCAGCGCCTACCGCGTGTTCCACAAGATCGACCGCACGCTGCGCTGCCACCACTGCGGCCACACCGAACGCGTGCCGCGCGCCTGCCCGGTCTGCGGCAACCTCGACATCGCGCCCGTGGGCCGCGGCACCGAGCGGCTCGAGGAGCACCTGGCCGAGCTGTTCTCGGCCGTGAAGCGGCCCGACGGCAGCGCCGTGAGCATCGCGCGCATCGATGCCGACAGCACCAGGAAGCAGGGCGCGCTCGAATCGCAGCTCGCGGCCGTGCACGAGGGCGAGGTCGACGTGCTGGTCGGCACGCAGATGATCGCCAAGGGCCATGACTTCCGCCGCATCACGCTGGTGGCCGCGGTGAACCCCGACGGCGCGCTGTTCTCGAGCGACTTCCGCGCGCCCGAGCGGCTGTTCAGCCTGCTGATGCAGTCGGCCGGCCGCGCGGGCCGCGACGCCGCCTACCTGGCCACGCAGGGCAGCACGGCCGAGATGTGGATCCAGACGCACCACGCGGAGCATCCGCTGTTCCAGGCGCTGCGCCGGCACGACTACCCGGCCTTCGCGGCGCAGCAGCTCGAGGAGCGGCAGGCCGCCGCGATGCCGCCCTTCGCCTACCAGGCGCTGGTGCGCGCCGATGCGCGCACGCAGGAGGCGGCGCAGGCCTTCCTCAACGCGGCGAGCGCCGCGGCCGATGGACTCGAGGGAGCGGCGCAGGTGATGCGCTATCCGGCCGTGCCGCTGGCGATCCAGCGCGTGGCCAACGTGGAGCGCGCGCAGATGCTGCTGGAGAGCCATTCGCGCGCCGCGCTGCAGCGCATGCTCGCGCTGTGGCAGCCGCAGCTGCATGCGTTGCGGCGCACGCCCGAGGGCAAGGGCGTGATCCGCTGGCTGGTCGACGTCGATCCGCAGGGGATCTGAACCTCGTCGCCATGGGCCCGCGCTCAGTGCAGGCTCATCGGCTCCTTGCCCATCTCGACGTAGCGCAGTTCGCGGTCCGCATGGCGCCGCCGCGCGACGCTGCCGGGCCAGGCGAACACCACCAGGCTCAACGCGCCGAGCGCCAGCGCCGAGGCCGTGCCGAGCTTGCCGGCCTGCCAGAGCCAGGCCGCGCCGGCGAGCCACGCCAGCCATAAAAGAATTCGGAACAGTGTTGCCATCATCGTGCGAGCTCCCATGCCATCTTCCGGTCTGCGGCCCACTTTAGCAGCGGACATGTGAACTCAAGCATTCATCCGAAGTGGTATCGGATAGCTATGTCTTACGGCCGGCACGGTGCAGGGGAAAAATTCTGCAAAAGGGGTTGACGCCACGCGCGCGCCGCTGCAAAAGACTCCGTGGAGGAGTCCGCAACGGGGCGATCCTCCGGGCCCTCCGCGCCCCTCCAGCCCGCTCTCCTGAAGGCAAAGGTCGCTCGTGAAACCGCTCCATTTCGCAAGTGGGATTCTGTCTTTCGCGGCCTCCGCTTGGGCCTGCTTCCTGGTGCTCGCACCCGTCGCCACGCACGCCGCCGAGATCGAGCGCCAGGGCCGGCTGCTGCTGGTCTCGGGCATGCTCGACGGCAGTGAGATCGCCAGCTTCATCGACCACCTCAGCAGCGGCACGGTGCGCACCGTGGTGCTGGAAGATTCCTTCGGCGGCACCGCCGAGGCCGCCGGCGCCTTCGCCGACGCGATCCGCGCGAGCGGCGTCGAGACCGAGGTGCGCGGCCAGTGCATGGCGGCCTGCGCCTATGCCTTCCTGGCGGGCAAGACGCATCGCTTCGGCGACGGCTTCCAGGTCAACGGCGTGATGCTGCCGGTGGCGGCGCGGCCCACGGCGGCCGAGCTCGCGGTGCGCTGGCGCGACGACGCGCACCGGACGCTGGCCGACTTCACGCCCGGCGCCGCGGCGGCGCCCAAGGTCATCGAGGCCTCGGCCGACGGTCGCGGCGCGCACGACAACTGGCAGCCCGAGCACGGCGTGCTGTTCACCGCCAGCCCCTCGCTGTTCGGCCGCATCTACAACGCCTTCTATTGCGACGGCACGCAGGGCCGCGATTTCTCGAAGTGCGAGCGCCTGCCAGACGCCGATCCGTTCAAGCTCGGCGTGCTGACGCCGTAGGACGCTTCACTTCAGCAGGCCCACCGCCAGCGGAAAGCTGAAGAAGGCCGCCACCGTCGTCCACAGGATGATGCGCGCGATGCGCCCGTTGTCGGCGCCGAAGCGCTCGGCCAGCATCGACACGTTGCTCGCGCTCGGCAACGCCGCCACCAGCACGATCGCCACCAGCGCCGGCCACGACAGCGGCAGGCCCAGCGCGATCGCCGCGAGCCCCAGCCCCCACACCAGCAGCGGGTGCGCGAGCAGCTTCACCAGCACCACCGGCAGCACGTCGGCCAGCGGCGCCTTCGGCAGGGGCCGCGCGCCGCTGCCCATGGCCTGGGCCACGGCCGCGCTCGCGCCATGCTCGCGCGCCACCAGCGCCGAACGCGCGAGCACCGCGCCGATGGTGAACAGGGCCACTGGCGAGGCCGCGTCGGCCAGCATGGCGACCGTGCGTTCCACCGGGCCCGGCAGCTTCCAGCGCGCGGCCGACAGCAGCACGCCGAGCAGGATCGACCACGGCATCGGATTGACCAGGATGCCGCGCAGCGCCTGGCGCGCGGCCTGCCGCGGCCCGTGGTGCGCCGCGCCCGGGCCCGCGCCATCGAGCCGCGACAGCGCGATGCACAACGAGGAGGTGACCACGAGGTCGAAGGCGATCGTGATGATCATCGGCCCGGCCGCCTGTGCGCCGAGGATGGCCACCAGCAGCGGCACGCCCATGAAGCCGGTGTTCGGGAAGGCCGCCACCAGCGCGCCGAAGGCGGCGTCGTTCCACCCGATGCGCGCATTGCGCGTGAACGCCACCACGCCGCCCACCACCGCCAGCGCGCTCAGGCCCCAGACCAGCGCGACGCTGCCGTCGAGCAGCTGGCCGATCGGCGTGCCCGCGCCGAAGCGCAGCAGCATGCAGGGCAGCGCGAAGTAGAGGACGAAGCTGTTGAGGCCGGGGATCGCATCGAGCGGGAGGATTCGGGCACGGGCGGCGCCGTAGCCGGCGGCGATCAACGCGAAGAAGGGAAAGGTAACGAGAAAGACGGGCAGCACGGCTCGATTGTCGCCGCCGGCCCCGGCCCTCCGCAGCAGGCTGCCGATGCCCCTTTACGGTGCGTTTACCGCGCTTCCCACATCGCGGTATCGGCCGACGCCGCGGCCCCTGCGGCCCCCGTATCATTGCCCGCTTTCGCGCCCGCCGCGCCCTGCGGCCCCTGCCGGCTCCCCTCCCCCTTTCCATGTCCCACGGTCTCAATCTCGCGCAACAAGAAGCGGTCAACTACATGCATGGCCCCTGCCTCGTGCTCGCGGGCGCGGGCTCGGGCAAGACGCGGGTGATCACGCACAAGATCGCGCGCCTGATCCAGGCCGGGCTCGAGCCCAAGCGGATCGCGGCCATCACCTTCACCAACAAGGCCGCGGCCGAGATGCGCGAGCGCGCCAAGGGGCTGATCGGGCGCGATGCCAAGAAGGTGGTGATCTGCACTTTCCACGCGCTGGGCGTGCGCATGATGCGCGAGGACGGCGCGGTGCTGGGCCTGAAGTCGCAGTTCAGCATCCTCGATGCCGACGACGTGACCAAGATCCTCAAGGACGCGGGCGGCACCAGCGACCTGGCGACCGCGCGCATCTGGCAGTGGACCATCAGCAAGTGGAAGAACATGGGCCTGAACGCGGCCCAGGCTGAGGCCATCGCGGCCGACGACAACGAGCGCATCACGGCCACCATCATGGCGCGCTACGAGGAACGCCTGACCGCCTACCAGAGCGTGGACTTCGACGACCTGATCGGCATGCCGCTCAAGCTGCTGCGCGACTTCGAGGAGGTGCGCAGCAAGTGGCAGTCCACGCTGGGCCACATCCTGGTCGACGAATACCAGGACACCAACGCCACCCAGTACGAGGTGCTCAAGGCACTGTCGGGCACGCGCGGCCACTTCACCGCGGTGGGCGACGACGACCAGTCGATCTACGGCTGGCGCGGCGCCACGCTCGACAACCTGCGCAAGCTGCCGGTCGACTACCCCACGCTCAAGGTCATCAAGCTCGAGCAGAACTACCGCTCGACCAGCGCCATCCTGCGCGCGGCCAACAACGTGATCGGCCCCAATCCCAAGCTGTTCCCGAAGACGCTGTTCTCCGAACTCGGCGAGGGCGAGCCGGTGCGCGTGGTCGACTGCGACAGCGAGATGCACGAGGCCGAGCGCACGGTGGCGCGCCTCGTGAGCCTGCGCGAGACCTCGAGCCACAAGGAATTCCGCGACTTCGCGATCCTCTACCGCGCCAACCACCAGGCGCGCGTGTTCGAGCAGGCGCTGCGGCGCGCGCAGGTGCCCTACAAGGTCTCGGGCGGCCAGAGCTTCTTCGACCGCGCCGAGATCAAGGACCTTTGCGGCTGGTTCCGCCTGTGGGTCAACAACGACGACGACCCCGCGTTCCTGCGCGCCATCACCACGCCCAAGCGCGGCATCGGCCACACCACGCTGGCGGCGCTGGGCACCTTCGGCAGCCAGTACAAGCTGAGCCTGTTCGAGGCGCTGTTCTCCTCCTCGCTGCCCAGCGTGATGCCCAAGCGCGCGCTCGAAAGCCTGCACGAGTTCGGCCGCTACATCAACGACCTCGAATACCGCGCGCGCCAGACCATGGGCGCCGAGAACGCGCGTGCCTTCCTCGACACCTGGCTCAAGGAGATCGAGTACGAGAAGCACATCTACGACGGCGAGGACAGCGAACAGGCCGCGGCCTCGCGCTGGACCAACGTGATGGAGTTCTGCGACTGGATGGCGCAGCGCTGCGGCGGCGAGCTCGACGACGCGGCCGGCGTCAACAACACCAGCGAGCCCAAGAGCCTGCTCGAGGTGGCGCAGACGATCTCGCTGCTGTCGACCATCAGCGAGCGCGAGCAGGACCAGAACGTGGTCACGCTCTCGACGCTGCACGCCTCCAAGGGCCTGGAGTGGCCGCACGTGATGCTGATCGGCTGCAACGAGGGCCTGCTGCCCTTCAAGCTCGACGACGACGACGGCCGCCAGCAGCAGGTCAGCGAGAGCACGCTCGAGCGGCTGCAGGAGGAGCGCCGGCTGATGTACGTGGGCATCACGCGCGCGCAGCGCAGCCTCGCGGTGAGCTGGACCAAGCGCCGCAAGAAGGGCCGCGAGATGGTGCTCGCGCAACCCAGCCGCTTCATCGCCGAGATGGCGCTCGACAAGAGCACCACGCGCGAGGACCCGCGCGAGAAGCTCAAGGCCCTGCGCGCCGAGTTCGCGCGCAAGGCCCAGGAAGGCGCGGCCGCCGCGGCGGCTTCGTCGGCCGCGCCATGAAGCGCTTCGCTCGAGGCCTGGCCCTCGCGGCCCTCGCCCTGCTGGCTTCGGCCGGCGCGCTCGCGCAAGGCAGCGCCTGCCCCGACAGCGTGCAGGACCTGCCGCCCGAGGCGCTCTACGGCCGCTGGGAAGCGCGCTTCGACGGCCTGCCGGCCGTGGCCGTCGTGCAGCTGGGCCGCCATCCCGAATACGCCGGCGTGCGCGGCACCATCGCGCGCCCCGCCGCCACCGGCCGGCCGGCCGCGGTATCGCAACTGGCGGGCGACATCGGCGACGACGGCACGCTGGCCATCGACGAATCGCTCGACGGCCGCAGCATCAGCGGCGTCTGGGTCGGCGCGATGGCGCCCGGCGGCTGCGGCCGCGAATTCCGCGGCACCTGGCGCGATGCCACCGATGAGAGCACGCATCCCTTCGTGCTGACGAAGAAGGAAGGGTCAGGAAAATGAACATCACCATGCAAGGCCGCCTGCGCGCGGTGCTGGCCACCGCGGCGCTGCTGCTGGCCGGCGCCGCGCAGGCGCAGGCCGTCGACCAGCCCAAGAGCCCGCTGGCCGACAACCAGCTCACCTGGCAGAGCTGCGCCGCGCTCGGCACCGACAACGGCGCGCGGCTGGCCTGCTACGACCGCTGGGCCCAGCAGCAGACGCTGCCCTCGGTGTCGGTGCCGGTCGCGCCGCCGGTGCTCGCCAACACCCAGCCCGCGCCGCCGGTCGACGGCTCGATCCCGGCCACGCGCGTGGTCTCGGTCGCCACTACCGAGGGCTGCCGCGACCGCCAGTACTCGGCGCTGTCGCGCTTCTGGGAACTGGAGAACGCCACCGACTGCGGCACCTTCGGCTTCCGCGGCTACCGGCCGCTCAACGTCTCGGTCTCGGCCGCCACCCACAAGCCCGACACGCCGACCTCGCCGTCGCCGGACCACACCGGCGACCCGGTGGCCTACCAGGCCAACGAGATGCGCATCGGCCTGTCGGTGCGTACCAAGCTCGCGCAGGGCCTGCTGACGCAGAACGACCCGATCAAGAAGGACTCGCTGTGGTTCGCCTACACGCAGCAGTCGACCTGGCAGCTGTTCAACGGCGCGATCTCGCGGCCCTTCCGCACCACCGACCACGAACCCGAGCTGATGTATGTCTACCCGACCGACTTCAAGCTGCCGGGCGGCTGGCGCTGGCGCTACACCGGGCTGGGCATCGTGCACCAGTCGAACGGCCAGAGCCTGCCGCTGTCGCGCAGCTGGAACCGCGTCTACCTGATGGCCGGCGCCGAGCTCGACGACCGCTTCAGCATCACGGGCCGGATCTGGAAGCGCATGTCGGAGAACCCGACCAAGGACGACAACCCCGACATCGCCGACTACATCGGCCGCGCCGAGGTCACCGGCCGCTGGAACCTCGACCGCAACAACACGCTGGGCATCACGGTGCGCAACAACCTGCGCGACAGCGGGCGCGGCTCGGTGCGGCTCGAATGGCTCAAGGCGATCGGCGACCCGACCAAGAGCAACCTGCGCTTCCACACGCAGCTGTTCCACGGCTACGGCGACACGCTGGTGGACTACAACCGCAAGCGCACGGTGTTGAGCATCGGCCTGAGCCTGGTCGACTTCTGATGTCCGCGAACCCACGGAGACCTTGTCCATGAGCACCGAACTGTCCCCCGTCGACGCCACGCAGCGCGAGATCATCGCGGCGCTGTCCGTCGCGTCCGTGTTCGACGCCGCCGCCGAGCTCGAGCGGCGCGTCGAATTCCTCGCCGCCTACCTGCGCCGCACCGGTCTGTCGACCTACGTGCTGGGCATCAGCGGCGGCGTGGATTCGCTGACCGCCGGCTGCCTCGCGCAGCGCGCGGTCGAGCGGCTGCGCGCCGAGGGCCGCGAGGCCACCTTCATCGCGATGCGGCTGCCCTACGGCGTGCAGAAGGACGAGGCCGAGGCGCAGGCCTCGCTGGCCGTGATCCGGCCCGACCGCCTGCTGACGGTGGACGTGCGGCCCGCGGCCGACGCGATGCTCGCGGCGCTCAAGGCCGGCGACCTCGCCTTCCGCGACGCGGCGCACGAGGACTTCGTGCTCGGCAACATCAAGGCGCGCCAGCGCATGATCGCGCAGTTCGCGGTGGCGGGCGCGCACAACGGCATCGTGATCGGCACCGACCACGCGGCCGAGGCGCTGATGGGCTTCTTCACCAAGTTCGGCGACGGCGCGGCCGACATCACGCCGCTGACCGGCCTCAACAAACGCCGCGTGCGCGCGGTGGCGCAACTGCTCGGCGCGCCCGATGCGCTGGTCTACAAGGTGCCCACGGCCGACCTCGAGTCGCTGGTGCCAGGCAAGCCCGACGAGGACGCCTTCGGCGTGACCTACGAGCAGATCGACGACTTCCTCGAGGGCAAGCCGGTGTCGGCCGCGGCGCGCGAGGTCATCCTGTCGACGCACCGCAAGAGCGCGCACAAGCGCGCGCTGCCGGTCGAGCCGCCGGCGGCCTGAATTACGACGGCCCGCCGGGCCGTGCCGGCGACTGCGCGCGGAACTCGCGCGGCGTCAGCCCCATGTGCTGCCGGAAGCGCCGGCTGAAATAGACCGCGTCGGCGAAGCCGCATTGCCGCGCGATGTCGGCGATACGGCCGTCCGAGGCCAACAGCAATTCGCGCGCGCGCTCCAGCCGCCGCTCGGTCACGAGTTCGGTGAAGGTGCGCTGGGTCTGCTTCTTCAGCAGGTGCGCGAGGTAGTTCGGCGACAGCATCGCGGCCGCGGCCGCGTCGTTGAGCGACATCTCCTCGCCCAGGTGCTCGCGCACGTAGTGCAGCACGCGCTGCAGCGCATCGCGCCGCGAGCTGTGGCCGCGGTGGCGCGCCGCCTGCTCGTGCAGCGCCGCCTCGTGGCGGCGGCAGGCCAGCGAGAGCATCTGCAGCAGGATGCCGCGGATCGCGCCACCGGCCGCGAAGCGCCCTTCGCGGTTGAGCGCCGACAGCTCCTCGAGCCAGCCGAGGATGCGCGCGAAGTCCTCGGCCTCGAAGCGGAAGTCCACGTACTCCTGGAACAGGAAGGGCGCGAGCTCGGGATGGCGCGCGATCGGCACCTCCTCGAGATCGAGCGGCTCGACCGCCAGTTCGGGCCAGAGGAAGGACTGGTCGAAGTTGACGATGGCGTAGCGCGCGCCCGGCGGATGCGGCACCACGTGCAGCCGGTACGGCAGCACGAAGCTCAGGCAGCCCGCGCCGAAGGGCCGCGCGGCGCCGCCGATCAATTGCTGCGACTCGCCCTCGATGCCGATCTGGATCTGGAAGTACTCGTGGCGGTGCGGGCGCGCGAGCACGTCGCGCGCGCCCTCGAAGCGGATGTCGAAATCGAGGTGGTCGGCGCGCTCCTGCATGCCGTAGAGGCGATGGCTCGAGGTCGAAGCGGGCATCGCGCGATGGTACGCCCGGGCCCCGGGTGTTGCCTGCGTCCTGCTTTTGCGTAGATGCGTGCGCAAGCGCGCGCACGCGCTCTCCCAGAATCGTCCGGCTACTACCGAAGGAGACCCCCGCATGAGCAATTCCTCCCGCCGCGGCCTGCTGGCCGGCGCCGCCATGGCCACCGGCGCCATCGCCGGCTGCGCGCTGCCCGCGGGCGCCGCGCGCAATGCGAAGACGCCGTTCGACGTGCCCGCCGCGACCATCCCGATCGCCGGCAGCGACCAGGTGTTCCCGGTGCGCCGCATCTACTGCATCGGCCGCAACTACGCCGCGCATGCGCGCGAGATGGGCTCCGACCCGACGCGCGAGCCGCCCTTCTTCTTCCAGAAGCCGGCCGACGCGGTGCAGGTGGTGCTGCCCGGCACCGTGGCCGACCACCCCTATCCCACGCTGACCAAGAACTACCACTACGAGGCCGAGCTCGTGGTGGCGCTCGGCAAGGGCGGGCGCGACGTGTCGATCGACGATGCGCTCGGCCTGGTCTACGGCTACTCGCTGGGCCTGGACATGACGCGGCGCGACCTGCAGCGCGGCATGGGCGACCAGAAGAAGCCCTGGGAGATCGGCAAGAGCTTCGACCATTCGGCGCCCGTGGGCCCGATCCATCCGGTGGCGCAGGTCGGCCACTTCGGCGACGGCGCGATCTGGCTCAAGGTCAACGGCGAGACGAAGCAGAGCGCCACGCTCAAGCACATGATCTGGTCGGTGGCCGAGCAGATCAGCCGGCTGTCGCAGGCCTTCGAGCTGCAGCCCGGCGACATCATCTACGCGGGCACGCCCGAGAACGTGGGCCCGGTGGTGCGCGGCGACCTGATCGAGATCCACATCGACGGGCTGCCGAACCTGTCGGTCAAGGTGGTCTGAGGCCATGAAGAACACGACACGCCTCCTCGGCACGGCCCTGCTGGCCGGACTCGCGCTCGGCGCCCAGGCCGCGGGCATGAAGGTCACGTCGAGCGCCTTCGCCGACGGCGCGACCATTCCGAAGATCCACGCGGGCGACGCACCGGGCTGCGGCGGCCAGGGCGTGTCGCCGCCCGTGGCCTGGAGCGACCTGCCCGCGGGCACGCGCTCTGTCGCGGTGCTGATGAGCGATCCCGATGGCGGCAAGGGCCTCGGCGTCTCGCACTGGGTGGCCTACAACATCCCGGCCGCCAAGGGTCAGTTGCGGCGGGGCGAGGGCCAGGCCGCGAACGCCGGCTTCACCGTCGGCAAGAACGTGGCCGGCGCCATCGCCTACCGCGGCATGTGCCCGCCGGCCGGCGACCTGCCGCACCACTACGTGCTGACGGTGATCGCCACCGAGGCCGAGCCGGGCTCGCTGCCCGAAGGCCTCACGCGCGACGAGCTGCTGGCGGCGCTCAAGGGCCGCACGCTGATGGGACAGAGCGTGGTGGGCCTCTACGGGCAGTGAGCGAAGCGGCGCGGCGGCTCAGCTGCTCTGCCGCACCACCAGTTCGAAGCCCAGGTCCACGGTGCGCCGCGCTTCCGCCACGGGCTCGTCGCGCATCAGCGCGAGCAGCATGCCGGCCGCGCGTTCGCCGATCTCGCGGCGCGGCGTGCGCACGGTGGTCAGCGGCGGCAGCATCTGGTCGCTGCCGCCGAGGTCGTTGAAGCCCGCGATCGCCACGCGCTGCGGCACCGGCACGCCGGTGCGCAGCGCGGCCAGCAGCCCGCCCTGGGCCAGGTCGTCGTTGCAATAGAAGATCGCGTCGAGGTCCGGATGGCGCGCGCGCAGTTCCTCGAACTGGCGCCCGCCGAGCGCGAGCGAGGTGGGCCCGGGCGTCAGCAGCTCGAGCGCCGGATCGTGGCAGCCGGCCGCGCTCAGCGCCTCGCGGTAGCCGGCCAGGCGCTGCAGCACGCGCGGATCGAGCTGGCCCGCAGCATAGGCGATGCGGCGGCGGCCGCGCGCGAGCAGGTGCTCGACGATGGCGCGGCCCGCGTCCTGCTGCGAGAAGCCCACGCTGTGGATGCCGGGCGCCTCCGAGGTCTCCATCAGGTGCACGCAGGGCGCGTCGCTGGCCTCGAGCAGGCGGGTGGCGCCCGCGCTGCGGTCGAAGCCGGTCAGCAGGAGGCCCGCGGGCCGCTGCGAGAGGTAGCTGCGCAGCAGCGCCTCCTCCTGCGCGGGGTCGTAGTGGGTCACGCCGATCAGCGACTGGAAGCCGTGCGGCGCCAGCGTGTCCTGCACCGCCTCGAGCAGCTCCACGAACAGCTGGTTGGTCAGCGACGGGATCAGCACCGCCACGTGCGAGCTGCGCGCCGAGGCCAGCGCGCGCGCCGCCACGTTGGGCACGTAGCCGAGCTCGTCGACCGCGGCCTGCACCCGCGCCTTCAGGTCGGGCGCCACGTTGCGCGCGCCGCGCAGCGCGCGCGAGACGGTGATCGGGCTCACGCCCGAGACGCGCGCCACGTCATCGAGGGTCACGCGGCTGGAAGAACGGGAGCGCGGGTGCTCGGGGGCATCGGCCATGGCGAAATCTAGGGTTACTACCGATCCGGGATTGGACAGCGCTGTCCTAGGATAGCGCTGTCCCGGCCCTTGCCGCCTCGGAAAAACCCGAGGATGCTTCAGAGGCTGGTTTTTTTGGGTTGTGCAGGATAGCGCTATCCCGACCCCGCCGGCCGCCTTTGCAGCGCCCGGCTTCAGGAGACAGACATGTTCGGAATGAGCAAAGAGGTGTTCCTGCTCATCGACGCCCTGGTGGCGATCCTCGGGCTCATCCTTCTGATCACGCGCTGGCGCGTGCACCCCTTCATCGCGCTGACCCTGGCCGCGGGCTTCCTCGGCCTGACCTCGGGCATGCCGGTGGACCTGGTGATGAAGTCCTTCCAGGACGGCTTCGGCGGCGTGCTGGGCTTCGTGGGCATCGTGCTCGGCCTGGGCACCATGCTCGGCAAGATGATGGCCGAGTCGGGCGGCGCCGACCGCATCGCGCGCACGCTGATCGACGCCTTCGGCAAGGAGCGCGTGCACTGGGCGATGATGTTCGCGGCCTTCCTGGTCGGCATCCCGCTGTTCTTCGAGATCGGCTTCGTGCTGCTGATCCCGCTGGTGTTCATCGTGGCGCGGCGCACCGGCGTGTCCCTGATCCGCATCGGCATTCCGCTGCTGGCGGGCCTGTCGGTGGTGCACGGCCTGGTGCCGCCGCATCCGGGGCCGCTGCTGGCCATCGGCGTGTTCGGCGCCGACATCGGCAAGACCATCTTCTACGGCCTGATCGTCGGCCTGCCCACCGCGATGATCGCGGGCCCGATCTTCGGCAAGTTCATCTCGAAGTACGTGCCCGGCGAGGCCTCGCCCGAGCTGCTCGAGCAGCTGGCGCGCGAGCCCGAGGCGCGCGAGCTGCCGGGCTTCGGCGTCACGCTGCTGACGGTGCTGCTGCCCGTGGGCCTGATGCTGCTGAAGACCTTCGCCGACGTGGCGCTCGACGAGAAGAACATCGTGCGCCAGTGGATGGACTTCATCGGCCATCCGATCACTGCGCTGCTGGCGGCACTGCTGCTGTCGCTCTACACCTTCGGCTTCGCGCGCGGCTTCACGAGCAAGCAGATCATGAAGTTCGTCGACGACAGCCTGGCGCCCACGGCGGCCATCGTGCTGATCATCGGCGCGGGCGGCGGCTTCAAGCAGATGCTGGTGGCCAGCGGCGTGGGCAACGCGATCGGCCACATGGCGCTGAACGCGCAGGTCTCGCCGATCCTGCTGGCCTGGCTGGTCGCGGGCCTGATCCGCATCGCCACCGGCTCGGCCACGGTCGCCACCATCACGGGCGCGGGCATCGTCGCGCCGCTGGCCACCATGGTGCCGGGCGTGAACCGCGAGCTGCTGGTGCTGGCCACGGGCGCGGGCTCGCTGATCCTGTCGCACGTCAACGACGCGGGCTTCTGGCTGGTCAAGCAGTACTTCAACATGACGGTGGCCGAGACCTTCAAGACCTGGACCGTGATGGAAACGCTGATCTCGGTCGTCGGCATCGTCTTCATCATGCTGCTGAGCATGGTGGTCTGAGGAGGAAGCACCCATGGGCCGCACCGTCATCGGCGTCGACATCGGAACCACCAGCACCAAGGCCGTGGCCTTCACGCCCGCGGGGCGCGTGCTGGCCCACCACGCGGTCGGCTACCCGCTGCTGCAGCCCGAGGCCGGCGCCGCCGAGCAGGATCCCGAGCAGATCTTCCAGGCCGTGCTCGCGGCCATCGCGGGCTGCGTGCAGGAGAGCAAGGCCGCGCCCGCCGACGTGCTCGCCGTGTCCTTCAGCGCGGCCATGCACAGCCTGATCCTGGTCGACGGCGCGGGCGCGCCGCTCACGCCCAGCATCACCTGGGCCGACCAGCGCGCCGCGCCCTGGGCCGAGCGCATCCGCGACGAATGGGACGGCCTGGCGATCTACCGCCGCACCGGCACGCCGATCCACCCGATGTCGCCGCTGGCCAAGCTGGTGTGGCTGCGCCACGAGCGCGCCGAGCTGTTCGCGCGCGCCGAGCGCTTCATCGGCATCAAGGAGTACGTGTTCTTCCGGCTGTTCGGCCAGTGGCAGGTCGACCACTCGATCGCCTCGGCCACGGGCCTGTTCAACATCGAGCGGCTGGCCTGGGACGAGGGCGCGCTCGAACTGGCCGGCGTGCGCGCCGAGCAGCTCTCGCGCCCGGTGCCCACCACCTGGCACATCGAGGGCCTGGCGGCCGACGTGGCGGCGAAGCTGGGCCTGGCCGAGCACACGCCCTTCGTGATCGGCGCCAACGACGGCGTGCTGTCGAACCTCGGCGTCAACGCGGTCTCGCCCGGCGAGGTGGCCGTGACCATCGGCACCAGCGGCGCGATGCGCACCGTGGTCGACCATCCGATGACCGACCCCGAGGGCCGCACCTTCTGCTATGCGCTGGCCGAGCGGCGCTGGGTGGTGGGCGGTCCGGTGAACAACGGCGGCATCATCCTGCGCTGGGTGCGCGACGAGTTCGCCGCGGCCGAGGCCGAGACCGCCAAGCGCCTGGGCATCGACACCTACGAGGTGCTCACGCGCATCGCCGAGCGCGTGTCGGCCGGCAGCGAGGGGCTGGTGTTCCATCCCTTCCTCACCGGCGAGCGCGCGCCCTACTGGAACGCCAACCTGCGCGGCTCCTTCTTCGGCCTGGGCATCCACCACCGCAAGGAGCACATGATCCGCGCGGTGCTCGAGGGCGTGATCTTCAACCTGCACAGCATCCTGCCGGCGGTCGAGGCGATCGCGGGCCGCAGCGCCCACATCAAGGCCACGGGCGGCTTCGCGCGCTCGGGCATGTGGCGCCAGATGATGGCCGACGTGTTCGACCGCGAGGTGGTGGTGCCCGAGAGCTTCGAGAGCTCCTGCCTCGGCGCCGCGGTGCTGGGCCTCTATGCGCTGGGCCATGTCGATTCGCTCGACGTGGTGGCGGGCATGGTGGGCGCCACGCACCGCCACACGCCCAATGCGAAGAACGCCGCGCTCTACCGGCAGCTGCTGCCGGTGTACCTCTCGCTGCCGCGCAAGCTCGGCGAGGAATACCGGCTGCTGGCCGCGTTCCAGCAGCAGACGGCCGCGCCGCCGCCGCCGCGCCGCGGTTGACGCGTCCCCCTCGAACGTCCGTTGGAGATTCGGTCTTGCTGAACACGATCCCCCCGGCCTCCGCCTCCCGCGCCCACACGCCCAGCGCGCCGCGCCCCAAGCTGCCGCTGCCCGCGGTGGCACCGCGCCCGCGCGGCGGCGCGCGCGCCCGCGCACTCGATGCGCGGCGCAACGCCGCCGCCGCCGCGCCCGAGCCGGCCGACACGCGCGTCACCCTCCACTGCGAGAGCTCGCCCACCTCGTCGGCCCGCGGCCAGGAAACGAACTGCCTGCACGAGCACGAGCTGCACCTGATCGGCGCCGCGCCCGCGCGCCTGCGCGTGGGCCAGGGCCTCGACGAGGAAACCCATCGCTTCGCGCCCGGCAGCCTGGTGCTGCTGGGACCGCGGCTGCCGCACAGCCTCGCGTTCGAGCACCATCCGCTGCACGGCGGCGGCAATGCGGGCGGCCTGGTGCTGCGCTTCGGCGACGAGCCGCTGCGCCGCGGCATGGAGCTGTTTCCCGAACTGCGCGACGCGGCGCCGCTGCTGGCGCGCGCACGGCAGGGCGTGCATTTCGTGGGCCTGGGCGAAGGCATCGTCTCGCGGCTGCGGCGCATCGAGATGCTGCAAGGCCTGGCGCGCTTCGCCGAGTTCACGGTGCTGCTCAACGAACTCTCGCAGTGGTCCGAGTACCGGCTGCTGGCCGACGCCGCCTTCACCGACGATTCGCTCGGCGAGCATGGTGCCGCGCTGCGCATCCACAAGGCGCTCGACCACATCCGCGACAACTACGCCGAGGGGCTGTCGCTGGCCGAGGTGGGCGCCATCGTCGGCATGCGCGAGAACGCCTTCTCGCGCAGCTTCCGCCGCGCCACCGGCCAGACCTTCACCGATTTCGTGATCGGCCTGCGCGTGGCGCGCGCCTGCCGCCTGCTGGCCTCCACGCGCCAGCATGTGAGCAGCATCTGCTACGAAGTGGGCTTCAACAACATCTCGAACTTCAACCGGCATTTCCGGCGCATCAAGGGCATGACGCCCGGCGAGTTCCGCGCCGCGGCACGCAGCTGAGGAAGATTCGTCGCCCACGGCCTACAGACAGGGCCCGCCGATCGGATCAAGGTCGGGCCATGACACATCCGATCGAACTCATCGTGGACGAGCCGGCACCCGGATCCTTTGTCTGGCGCCTGCTCGAGACCGACGACAGCGGGGGTCATCCCCGCGTGCTGCGCAGCGCCTTCGACCCTGCCGACAGCTACGAAGTGGCGCTCGCGACCGGCGAGCGCGCGCTGCACAGCGAAATACGCCAGCGCGCGGCCACCGCGGCCTGAGCTCGCTGCAGCTTCTCTCTTCCTGGATCGGCGGGCTCGCGCGGCCCGCGGCGCCTTGCTGCGCCGCGCCGGCTCGCGATCGCACCCCACCCGCTGTCGGCATCGGATGACATGGCCGTGCGCCGTGTGACCGCGCGACAGCCCCGGCTCGCACCGTACGGTGATCCCCAGACATCGGCACTTCGCCGGTCGATCCCCCCGCTTTTTTTATTCCCCCTGAAGGAGACCCCATGACCGCCACCACCACCGACCAAAGCAAGCTCTGGGACCTGATCAAGGACACGCGCTACGGCATGCTCACGCACCGCCACGGCGACGGCCAGTTGCACAGCCATCCGCTGACCACGCAGAACAAGGACGGCGACGAGGCCGGCACGCTCTACTTCTTCGTGCCGAAGAACGGCGACATCGCGCGCCATGTGGCGAGCGACCCGGTCGTGAACATCGCCTATGCCAACACCGACAGCGACAGCTACGTGTCGATCTCGGGCCGCGCCGAGCTGCGCGAGGACGCCGCCAAGAAGCGCGCGCTGTTCAGCAAGATGGTCGAGGCCTGGTTCCCGAAGGGCGTGGACGATCCCAACCTCGGCCTGCTGGCCGTGAACGTGGTCGAGGCCGAGTACTGGGACGTGGACGACAGCAAGATGGTCCAGCTCTACAAGATGGCCAAGGCCGCCCTCACCGGCGAACCGCCGAAGAACCTGGGCGAGCACAAGAAGGTCGCGGTCTGAGGGCAGCCGGAGCGATGACAGAGGCAACGACCGCACAAGCCGCCGGCACGCCCGGCGCCACGGCCCCCTCGCCGGCACCGCATCGCTGGCAGTTCATGCGCGCCGGCGGCGTCGACCAGGTGGTGTTCCGCAGCGGCGAGGACATCGCGCGCATCGCCGAGCTCGACCAGAAGCTCTGGGTCGCGCTGGCCTGTCCCACGCGCGGCATCGACTTCGATCCGCGCACGCTGGATTTGATCGACACCGACCGTGACGGGCGCGTGCGCCCGCCCGAGGTGATCGCGGCCTGCCAGTGGGCCTGCGAGCGGCTGCGCAGCGCCGACGTGCTGCTCTCGGGCGGCGGCACGCTGTCGCTCGACGACCTCGACGGCGCGAAGGCCCCCGGCGCCGAGCTCGCGAAGGAGGGCCGGCGCATCCTCGACCTGCTCGGCCGGGAAGACACGAACACCCTCACGCTGGCCGACATCTCCGACCGCGGCGAATGGCTGGCCGCGATGCGCTTCAACGGCGACGGCGTGGTGACGCCCGAGACCGCCGAGGACGAGGCGCTGCGCGCGACCATCGCCGAGGCGATGCGCAGCCACGGCAGCACGCCCGACCGCCACAAGCAGACCGCCGGCATCGACCGCGCGCGCGCCGAAGCCTTCATGGCCGACGCGGCCGCGATGCGCGACTGGTACGCCAAGGGCGCCGATGCCGCGCTGCTGGCGCTCGGCGACCGCACGCTGGCCGCGGCCGAGGCGATGCGCAAGGTGGCGGCCAAGATCGACGATTTCTTCGCGCGCTGCCGCGTGGCCGCCTACGACGTGCAGGCCGTGACGGCGCTCAACCCTTCCGCCGAGGCCTACGACGCACTCGCGGGCCACACGCTCGATGCCAACGCGCATCCGATCGCCGAGCTGCCGCTGGCGCCGATCACGCCGCACCGCTCGCTGCCGCTGCGCGGCACCAGCCTCAACCCGGCCTGGTCCGAGGCCATCGCAGCCTTCGCGCGCGACGCGGTGACGCCGCTGCTCGGCGCGCGCGACACGCTCGAGGACGACGAATGGCAGGCGCTGCGCCAGCAGCTCGGCGCCTGCGAGGGCTGGATCGCGTCGCGCCCGGCCAACGCGCTCGCGAGCCTGTCGCACGAACGCATCGAGGCGCTGCTCGCCACGCGCGAGGCCCTGCTCGCGCTGATCGCCGAGGACGAGGCGGCCGAGAGCCACAACAAGCTGCTGGTCGATCTCGAGAAGCTGCTGCGGCTGCAGCGCGACCTCAAGCTGCTGCTCGACAACTTCGTCTCGTTCAAGGCCTTCTATCGGCGCGAGGGCGCGATCTTCCAGGCCGGCACGCTCTACCTCGACGGGCGCAGCTGCGAGCTCACGGTGCAGGTGCAGGACACGGCCAAGCACGCGGTGCTCGCAGGCCTCGCGAAGACCTGCCTGGCCTACTGCGACTGCACGCGGCAGGGGCAGAAGATGAGCATCGTCGCCGCCTTCACCGCGGGCGACGTGGACTTCCTGTTCGTCGGGCGCAACGGCGTGTTCTACGACCGCCAGGGCCGCGACTGGGACGCCACCATCACCAAGCTGATCGAGAACCCGACCAGCGTGGCGCAGGCCTTCTTCGCGCCCTACAAGAAGTTCGTTCGCATGATCGAGGAACAGGTGGCCAAGCGCGCGGCCGCGAGCGAGGCCGGTTCGCAGACGGCGCTGCAGTCGCTGGCCGGCAAGGTCGCGACCGCCGACCAGGCCGCGGGCGCCGATCCCGCCAAGGCGCCGGCCAAGCCGCCGCTGCCCGCCACCAGCCGCGTCGACGTCGGCACGGTGGCCGCGATCGGCGTGGCGCTCGGCAGCATCAGCGCGGTGCTGGTCGGCATCTTCGGCAAGTTCATCGACCTGGGGCAGTGGATCCCGGTGGCGCTGGTCGGCATCGTGATCGCGATCTCGGGCCCGAGCATGCTGATCGCCTGGCTCAAGCTGCGCCAGCGCAGCCTGGGGCCGATCCTCGATGCCAGCGGCTGGGCCATCAACGGCCGCATGAAGGTCAACGTGCGGCTCGGCGGCATGCTGTCGCAGACCGCGCACGTGCCGGCGGGCGCACGGCGGATCGCGCCCGACCCCTACCGCGAGCGGCACGGGCTCACGAGCGCGGTGGCCGCCGTCTGCATCGTCGGTGCGGTGGCCGTGCTGGCCTGGCGCATGGACTGGCTCGACGAGCGGCTGCCGCCGCAGCTGCAGCACGACCCGGCAGCGGCGAGCGCACCGGGCGCCTGAGCGCGCCAATAATCGGGCCATGACCCCGCCCGATGCTGCCCCGCCCTGCTGGCACTACGCGCCGGCGCCGCACGACGGCGTCGAGCTCGCCCACTGGCAGGGCACGCAGGTGCCGCTGCTGCAGCCGCATTTCCATCGCCAGACGCAACTGAGCTTCGTGCTGCGCGGCAGCCGCGTCGTCGAGGCCGGCGGCCAGCGCTTCGAACTGCGGGCCGGCGACTGCCTCGCGATCCCGGCGGGCGTGGCGCATCGCGGCCTCGCGCACGCGCACGCGGGCACGGTCTGCCTCAACGTCTATGCGCCGGCCGAGCGCACGGGCGCGGCCTGCGTGCTCGACGGCCAGGCGCTCGATGCGCTCGAGTGGCACGAACCGGTGTCGAGGATCGCGCGGCGGCTCGGCCTGGGCCGCGAGGCCTTCACGCGCCGCTTCGCCGCGCAGACCGGGCTGCCGCCGCATGCCTGGAGACTGGTCGACCGGCTCAACGTCGCGCGCGAACGGCTGCGCGGCGATGCCGAGCTGGCGGATCTCGCGCTCGAGCTGGGCTTCACCGACCAGAGCCACCTGGGCCGCCACTTCCGCCGGGTGTTCGGCGTGTCGCCGGGCCGCTACCGGCGCGGCATGCGGCCTCCCTCACAAACGTCCTAGATCGAAGCCGCGCACGTTCCTAGCATCCCGTCTTTTGCACGGGAGGTGGGCGATGGAGCCGAGTGTCATGGCGCTGCTGTTCGCGGCCGGCGTGGTGGGCGGCGTGGTCAATGCGATCGCGGGCGGCGCCACGCTGATCACCTTTCCGGCCATGCTCGCGGCCGGCCTGCCGCCGGTGGTGGCCAATGCATCGAACGCGGTCGCGATCTCGCCGGGCCATCTGCTCGCCGCGGTGGCCGACCGCGAGAAGCTGCCCGCGGCCGACCGCCGGCTCGCGCTCTCGCTGGCCGCCGCCACGCTGGGCGGCATCGCGGGCGCGCTGCTGCTGCTCGCGCTGCCCGAGGCCGCGTTCCTGCAGCCGGTGCCGCTGCTGATCGCGCTCGCGACCGCGCTGTTCGCGTTCGCGCCGCGGATCCAGGCCTGGGCCGCGCGGCGGCGCGAGGGCGCGGCGCCGAACGCGCTCACGGGCACGGCCGTGCTCACGGCCGTCTCGGTCTATGGCGGCTTCTTCGGCGCGGGACTCGGCGTGATGCTCAGCGCGCTGCTGGCGATCGAGGACCCCGACGACATCCGGCGCGTGAAGGTGATGAAGAACCTGCTGGCCACGGCCGTCAGCCTGGCGGCGATCGTGATCTTCATCGCGCGCGGCACGGTGCACTGGCAGGCCACGCTCGCGATGCTCGCGGGCGCGCTGCCCGGCGGCTGGGCCGGCGGTCAGCTGGTGCGGGTGCTGCCCGCGCAGGCGGTGCGGCGCGTGGTGATCGCGGCCGGCCTCTTCATGAGCGCGTACTACGCGGCGCGGATCTGGTTCTGAAGCCGCGGCTTCAATCGATCAGCTGCGCCTTCATCGCGTAGTAAGTCAGGTCGCTGTTGGTGTTGAGGTGCAGCTTCTCGAGCAGCCGCGTGCGGTAGGTGCTCACGGTCTTGACCGACAGCGACAGCGCGTCGCCGATGCTGCCCACCGATTCGCCCTTGGCGAGCTTGAGGAACACCTGGAACTCGCGCTCCGACAGGTGCTTGTGCGGCGGCGCGTCGTCCTTGCGGTCGAGCTGGTTGGCGAGGATCTCGGCCACCGAGGGCGTGATGTAGCGCCGGCCCAGCGCCACGGTGCGGATCGCGTTGGCGATCTCCTCGGGCTCGCAGTCCTTGTTGAGGTAGCCCGAGGCGCCCTGGCGGATCAGGTTCACCGCATAGTGCTCCTCGGGGTAGGCGCTCAGCACGAGGATGCCGAGGTCCGGGGCTTTCGCACGGATCATGCCGAGCGCGTCGATGCCGCTCTGGCCGGGCATCGAGAGGTCCATCAGCAGCACGTCGAGCTCGGTGGTGCGCACGAGGTCGATCGCCTCGCGGCCCGACGAGGCCTCGCCGGCGACGCGGAATTCGACGAAACCCGAGAACAGCGCCTTGAGGCCCTCGCGAACCACGGCATGGTCATCCACTATTCCGATCTTGATCATGATGCGTTTCTCCTGGTCCATTCACATGAGGCGCCCGGAATTCGGGCAGGGCGCAACGATGCCATAGCGAAGGCCCGTGCGGCAGGCCTCGCACCCAACACGGGCCCTTGTCCTGCACGGGAATGGAACGGCGTCTTGCGCGATCGCCGGACTGCGCCGACACGGCGCTGCCTCCGGGTGCGAAAAGGGTAGGAAGCGAGGAATTCCTTGGCGTTCGCCGCGGCCTCCCGCATGGGCCCGGCCTTCGAGTGCGCGGCGCATTCCCCGCGCCCGCACGCGGTGCCGTCCGACAGACGCATCCTCTTACGCTGGTTAGCTTGGGATGCAATCCCTTCATCCACCACACACATTCATTCGGCATCGCCCTGCCGCCTGTCGCGTCGACGTCTTGCGCCGAAGCCCCGGGTGCACGGCATTTCCGTCATCCCGACATGAACGCCACCGCCAGCACGCCCTCCGCACCTTCGGCACCCTCCGCGAACGCACCGAGCTTCGTCGACCGCCCTTCCTCCTTGTCCTCCGATTCACCACCGTCCGCCGACCCGAACCGATTGCGCATCCTCGTGGTCGAGGACGACGCGGACGCGATGGCCACCTCGCTCGAGGCCCTGCGCGCGATCGGGCACTGGGCCACCGGCGTGCGCAGCGCCGAGTCGGCGATCACGCGCTACATGCGCGGCGCCTTCGACCTGCTGATGCTCGACGTCGGCCTGCCGGGCCTCTCGGGCAAGGACTTGGCGGCCAAGCTGATGGCGATCGAGCGCATACCGGTGATCTTCGCCTCGGGCGAACCCGAGCCCGCGCAGCCGCCGGCCGGCAGCGTGTGGCTGCGCAAGCCCTATGCGCTCGAGGATCTGAACCGCGCACTCACGCGCGCCTGCTCGGGCCCCGTGCGCGACGCGGCCTGATCGATTGAACGGGGCCGCGCGGCCCCTTCTTTTTTTCCCTCTTCCCGCTCGCCAGCCCGCGCGAACGCGCCGCCCTTCGCAACGCCCGCGCCTTGCATCGGTGTTCCATTTTTCCGGACGGCTTCTTCTCCGACAGATCGAAGCGGTGAACGCTTCGACGCAAGCACGCGCGCTTCGGGGGAAATGGATTTCTCCCCGCCTTACCGGTCTTCGGCGATGGACCCGCGAAGAGGTCCGCGCCCGGGACACCGTTCCAAGGAACCACCGTGCTTGCTGTCCACCCCCCCGCTGTCTTCGATGACACCGACGCCTATCTTTTTCGCGAAGGAACCCACGCGCGCCTGTTCGACAAGCTCGGCTGCCATCCGCACGAGGACGGCGGCGCCGACTTCGCCGTGTGGGCGCCCAATGCCGAGTCGGTCTCGGTGGTGGGCGACTGGAACGGCTGGAACGGCGATGCCGATCCGCTGAGCCCCGTGCCCGGCGACAGCGGCGTGTGGCGCGGCCATGTCGACGAAGTGCGGCCGGGCCAGACCTACAAGTACCGCATCCGCTCGCGCCAGCGCGGCCACGTCGAGGACAAGGCCGATCCCTTCGCCTTCTCGTCGGAGCTCGCGCCGGCCACCGCCTCGCGCGTGCACCGGCTCGGCGAGGGCCACGACTGGGCCGACGGCGACTGGATGGCCACGCGCCATGCGCGCAACGCGCTCGATGCGCCGATGGCGATGTACGAGGTGCACCTGGGCTCGTGGCGGCGCGAGGACGGCCAGTTCATGGGCTACCGCGCGCTGGCCCATGCGCTGGCCGACTACGTGAACGACATGGGCTTCACGCACGTGGAGCTGATGCCCGTGACCGAGCATCCGTTCTACGGTTCCTGGGGCTACCAGACCACGGGCTACTTCGCGCCGACCGCGCGCTACGGCACGCCCGAGGACTTCATGTACTTCGTCGACCACCTGCACCAGCGCGGCATCGGCGTGCTGCTGGACTGGGTGCCCTCGCACTTCCCGACCGACGCGCACGGCCTCGCCTTCTTCGACGGCACGCACCTGTTCGAGCATGCCGATCCGCGCCAGGGCTTCCATCCCGAATGGAACTCGGCGATCTTCAACTACGGCCGGCCCGAGGTGCGCAGCTTCCTGGTGTCCTCGGCGCTGTTCTGGCTCGACAAGTACCACATCGACGGCCTGCGCGTGGACGCGGTGGCCTCGATGCTCTACCTCGACTACGCGCGCGGCCCGGGCGGCTGGGTGCCCAACCGCCACGGCGGGCGCGAGAACCTCGAGGCCATCGAGTTCCTGCAGACACTCAACCGCGCGGTCTACCGCGACCATCCCGACACCTTCACCGTGGCCGAGGAATCGACCGCCTGGCCGCGCGTGTCGCGCCCGATCGAGATGGACGGGCTGGGCTTCGGCCTCAAGTGGAACATGGGCTGGATGCACGACACGCTGGACTACATGCGCCACGACCCGGTGCATCGCCGCCACCACCACCACGCGCTGACCTTCTCGCTGGTCTATGCCTTCCACGAGAACTTCGTGCTGCCGCTCTCGCACGACGAGGTGGTGCACGGCAAGGGTTCGCTGATCAACAAGATGCCGGGCGACGACTGGCAGCAGTTCGCCAACCTGCGCGCGCTGCTGGCCTTCATGTGGGCGCACCCGGGCAAGAAGCTGCTGTTCATGGGCGCCGAGTTCGGCCAGCGCCGCGAATGGACGCACGACGGCGAACTCGAGTGGTGGGTCTGCGGCCTGCCGGCGCATGCCGGGCTGCAGCGCATGGTGCGGCAGCTCAACCGCGTCTACCGCGAGCAGCCGGCGCTGCACAGCCAGGACTTCACGCCCGCGGGCTTCGAATGGATCGAGGCCGACGATGCCGAGCGCAGCGTGTTCGTGTTCCTGCGCAAGCCCGCGCACGACGGCCCGCCGGTGCTGGTGGCCGTGAACATGACGCCGGTGCCGCGCACCGACCTGCTGGTCGGCGTGCCGTGCGGCGGCATCTGGCGCGAGGTGCTCAACACCGACGCCACCGAGTTCGGCGGCGCGGGCTGGGGCAACTTCGGCGAGGTCGAGGCATCGCCAGTGCGTTCGCACGGCCGGCGCCACTCGCTGAGCCTCACGCTGCCGCCGCTTTCCACCGTGATCCTGCAATCCGAGGGCCAACGATGAAGCGTGAAACCACCCCGATCGGCGCCAAGGCGCCCAAGGGCAAGACCCAGACCGCGAGCGAAAGCACTTCCCTCCCCCGCACCGAGACCAAGGCCCCCGCGCGCAAGCGTTCGCTGCCGCCGCCAGAGCCGCCGCTGAGCTTCGCGCCAGCAACCGTCGCGCCCGATGCGCCCGCCCCCGCCGATGGCTCCGACGGCCGCATCCGCGCGGTGATCGGCGCGGTGCTGCCCTCGGTCGACGAGGGCCGCTTCCCGGTCAAGGCCATCGTGGGCCAGCGCACGACGATCACGGCGCACTGCTTCACCGACGGCCACGACGTGCTGCGCGTGATGCTGCGCTGGCGCCCCGAAGCGCGCGACGAAGTGCGCGAACTGCCGATGCGAGCGCTCGGCAACGACGTCTGGGAGGCCGCGTTCGCGCCGCCCGCGATCGGACGCTACCTCTACAGCGTCAGCACCTGGGTCGATTCCTTCGAGTCGTGGCGCCACGAGATGGCGCGCCGCGTGG
The DNA here is from genome assembly GCF_059418265.1 of Variovorax sp. GW821-FHT09B05. Lineage (NCBI taxonomy): Bacteria > Pseudomonadati > Pseudomonadota > Betaproteobacteria > Burkholderiales > Comamonadaceae > Variovorax > Variovorax sp. GW821-FHT09B05. The sequence goes on along the minus strand of NZ_JBWKPN010000026.1, from coordinate 42,666 downwards.
GCGAGGACATCCGCATCGCGGCGCTGGCCGCGGCCAAGGACATCGTGGCGGCCGCGGGCCGCGCCGACGGCGCCGACCGCGAAGCGCTCGCGCGCTGGGGCGAGGAACTGGCACGCGCGGCGGCCGATGGCGCGACCGAGCTGCGCGCGGTGCAGGCACTCGCGCTCGACGCCACGCTGGCCGAGGTGGCGCGCCGCCATCCCGACCGCAGCCTCGCCGTGACCTCGGCCGAGCTGCCGCTGTGGGCGCAGCGCACGCGCGCGGGCTTCAGCACCTGGTACGAGCTCTTTCCGCGTTCGGCCTCGAGCGAACCGGGCCGTCATGGCACCTTCCGCGACGTCGAGACACGGCTGCCCGCGATCGCCGCGATGGGCTTCGACGTGCTGTACATGCCGCCGATCCATCCGATCGGCCGCGAGCAGCGCAAGGGCCCGAACAACACGCTGGTGGCCGGCCCCGACGACGTCGGCAGCCCCTGGGCCATCGGCGCGAAGGAAGGCGGCCACAAGGCCATCCTGCCCGCGCTCGGCACGCCCGAGGACTTCCGCCACCTGGTGCAGGCCGCGAACGCGCAGGGCATCGAGATCGCGCTCGACATCGCCTTCCAGTGCGCGCCCGACCATCCCTACGTGAAGGACCACCCCGAGTGGTTCCGCCGCCGGCCCGACGGCAGCGTGCAGTACGCGGAGAACCCGCCGAAGAAGTACCAGGACATCTATCCCTTCCACTTCGAGAGCGATGACTGGCGCGCGCTGTGGGCCGAGCTCAAGAGCGTGCTCGACCACTGGATCGGCGAGGGCGTGCGCATCTTCCGCGTCGACAACCCGCACACCAAGTCCTTCGCGTTCTGGCAGTGGGCGATCGGCGCGGTCAACCGCGAGCATCCCGAGGTGATCTTCCTGGCCGAGGCCTTCACGCGGCCGAAGGTGATGCACCGGCTCGCGAAGCTGGGCTTCACCCAGTCCTACACCTACTTCACCTGGCGCACCGGCAAGGCCGAGCTGGTCGAATACTTCACCGAGCTGTCGAGCGGCCCGGGCGCCGACTACTTCCGTCCCAACGCCTGGCCCAACACGCCCGACATCCTGCACGAGCAGCTGCAGGCTGGCGACGCACCGACCTACATGGCGCGGCTGGTGCTCGCGGCCACCCTCGCGGGCAGCTACGGCATCTACGGGCCGGCCTACGAGCTGCGCGAGCACCGCCCGCGCGAGCACGGCAGCGAGGAGTACCTGGACTCCGAGAAGTACCAGCTGCGGCACTGGAACCACGACGATCCCGAGAGCCTCGCGCCCTTCATCGCGCGCGTGAACCGCATCCGCCACGACAACCCCGCGCTGCAGACGCACCGCGGCGTGCGCTTCCTGCCGGTCGAGAACGACATGCTGCTGGCCTATGCGCGCGAGTCCGTGCCCGACAACGACGAAGCCGAGGCCAACGTGGTGATCGTCGCCGTCAACCTCGATCCGCACCAGGTGCAGTGGGGCTGGATCCACCTCGACCCGGCCAGCATCGGCGTCGGCCCCGACGAGGAGTTCCAGGTGCACGACCTGCTGACGAACCAGCGCTACACCTGGCGCGGCCACCACCACTACGTGAAGCTCGATCCGCACAGCGTGCCCGCCCACATCCTCGTGGTGCGCCGGCGCGTACGCAGCGAGCGCGATTTCGATTACTTCCTCTGAGGGAGAGAGCGATGAATGCACCCGTCTCGCGCATCGCGCTGGAAACCGTCGAGATCGACAACAGCGACGATCCGCTGTGGTACCGCGATGCGGTGATCTACCAGCTCAACGTCAAGGCCTTCTTCGACACCAACAACGACGGCGTCGGCGACTTCAAGGGCGTGACCGCGAAGCTCGACTACGTGAAGGAGCTGGGCGTCAACACGATCTGGCTGATGCCCTTCTATCCCTCGCCGCTGCGCGACGACGGCTACGACATCTCGGCCTACGAGGACGTGAACCCGCAGTTCGGCACGCTCGACGATTTCCGCGAGATGCTCGACGAGGCCCACAAGCGCGGGCTGCGCGTGATCACCGAGCTGGTCATCAACCACACCTCGAGCGAGCACCCGTGGTTCCAGGCCGCGCGCAAGGCGCCGCCGGGCTCGCCCGAGCGCGACTTCTACGTCTGGAGCGACACCGACCAGCTCTACCAGGGCACGCGGATCATCTTCACCGACACCGAGACCTCGAACTGGTCGTGGGACCCGGTGGCCAAGGCCTACTACTGGCACCGCTTCTTCAGCCACCAGCCCGACCTGAACTTCGACAACCCGGCGGTGCTGGAGGCGGTGCTCAAGGTCATGCGTTTCTGGCTCGACATGGGCGTGGACGGCTTCCGGCTCGACGCGATCCCCTACCTGGTGGAGCGCGACGGCACCAGCAACGAGAACCTGCCCGAGACGCACGCGGTGATCAAGAAGCTGCGCGCGGCGATCGACGCCGAGTACAGGAACCGCTTCCTGCTGGCCGAGGCCAACATGTGGCCCGAGGACGTGCGCGAGTACTTCGGCGACGGCGACGAGTGCCACATGGCCTACCACTTCCCGCTGATGCCGCGCATGTACATGGCGATCGCGCAGGAGGACCGGCACCCGGTGGTCGAGATCCTGCAGCAGACGCCCGACATCCCCGAGGGCTGCCAGTGGGCGATCTTCCTGCGCAACCACGACGAGCTCACGCTCGAGATGGTGACCAGCAAGGAGCGCGACTACATGTACAACATGTACGCGGCCGACCAGCGCGCGCGCATCAACCTCGGCATCCGCCGGCGGCTGGCGCCGCTGATGGAGAACGACCTCGACCGCGTGAAGCTCATGAACGGCATGCTGCTGTCGATGCCGGGCTCGCCGATCATCTACTACGGCGACGAGATCGGCATGGGCGACAACGTGTTCGTGGGCGACCGCAACGGCGTGCGCACGCCGATGCAGTGGAGTCCCGACCGCAACGCCGGCTTCTCGCGCGCCGACCCGCAGCGCCTGTACCTGCAGCCGATCATGGACGCCATGTTCGGCTACGAGGCGCTCAACGTGGAGGCGCAGGCGCGCGACGCGAGCTCGCTGCTGAACTGGACCCGCCGCATGCTCGCGGTGCGCAAGACCAGCCATGCCTTCGGGCGCGGCCGGCGGCGCTTCCTCAAGCCCGGCAACCGCAAGATCCTGGCCTATGTCAGCGAGTACGACGACGACATCATCCTGACGGTGTTCAACCTGTCGCGCGCGGCGCAGCCGGTCGAGCTCGACCTCGCGGCCTTCAAGGGCCGCGTGCCGGTGGAGATGCTCGGGCGCGCACCCTTTCCGCCGATCGGCGAGCTGCCCTACCTGCTCACGCTGGCCTCGTACGGCTTCTACTGGTTCAAGCTCACGCTCGACGCCGAGATGCCGGTGTGGCACCAGGAGGGCGTGGCGCTGCAGGAGCAGCCGACGCTGGTGCTGTTCGACGGCTGGGACAGCTTCTTCCGCGAGCGCGTGATGCCGTGGCGCATCGGCATGGCCGAGCGCATGCGCACGCAGTTCGAGACCGACACGCTGCCGCGCCACATCGAGATCCAGCGCTGGTATGCCTCCAAGGGCGAGACCATCGAGCGCGCGCGGCTGGCCGACCACGCGGTGTGGGAGGACGGCGCCGACCGCTACCTGCTGCCGCTGTTCGACCTCGAGGGCCCGCGCGAGAGCGCCACCTACTTCATGCCGCTGACCCTGGCCTGGGAGGAACGCGAGGAAGAACGCATGAACCGGCTGGCGCAGGCCGGCCTCGCGAAGGTGCGCCAGCAGGCCCAGGTGGGACTGATGGGCGACGCCTTCTACGACGAGCCCTTCTGCCGCGCGCTGGTGCGCACCATCGCGCAGGGACTGGAGCTGCCGACGGCCGCGGGCCGGCTGCACTTCCGTCCCACGGCGGCGTTCGCGAAGCTCGGGCTGGACATCGATGCACTGCCGGTGGGCCGGCCGAGCGCACAGAGCAGCAACACGGTGGTGACGCTCAACGACACGCTGTTCCTCAAGGGCTACCGCCGGGTGCGCTGGGGCATCAACCCCGAACTCGAGATGGGCCGCTTCCTGACCGACGTGGTGCAGTACGCCAACTGCGTGCCGGTGCTCGGCGCGCTCGAGTACGTGGGCAACGACGGCCGGGTGATGGCGCTCGCGATGGTGCAGTCGTACATGGCGAACCAGGGCGACGGCTGGACCTTCACGCGCGACTACGTCGAGCGCTACCTCGAGGAGCTGCGCACCGCGCCGGCCGACGCGCTGGCGCCGGCCGATGCGCACGGCGGCTTCGTGGCGCTGGCCGCGACGCTGGGCCAGCGCACCGCCGAGCTGCACCTCGCGCTGGCGCGCCGCACCGGCGACCCGGCCTTCGATCCCGAGCCCACGAGCGCGGCCGATGCCACGGCGCTGCAGACGCATGCGCAGGCCGAGGTCGACACCACGCTGGCGCTGCTGCAGCAGCGGCTGGGCCAGCTGAGCGACCCGGTGCGCGAGCAGGCGCAGCAGCTGCTGGGCCTGCGCGAGGCGCTGCACGCGGCGGTGGCCGCCAGCGTGCCCGCGCAGGGCGGCGGCCTCAAGACCCGCTACCACGGCGACTACCACCTGGGCCAGGTGCTGGTGAGCGGCAACGACTTCGTGATCATCGACTTCGAAGGCGAGCCCGCGCGCGACTTCGAGGAGCGCCGCGCCAAGGCCTCGCCGCTGCGCGACGTGGCGGGCATGCTGCGCTCGTTCAACTACGCGCGCTGGACCGCGCTGCGGCGCGTGGCGCAGAACGCCGAGGAGGCGGCGCGCCTCGATGCCGCGGTGCGCGACTGGGAGCGCGTGACGCGCGACGCCTTCCTCTCGGCCTACACCGGCACGCTGGCCGGCGCGGCCGAGGCGGTGCCGGCCGATGCCGGGCTGCTGCGCCTGTTCGAGATCGAGAAGGCGCTCTACGAGCTGCGCTACGAGCTCAACAACCGCAACGACTGGGTCGAGGTGCCGCTGCACGGCCTGCTCGCCCTCGTTGCGCCGAACCATTCCACCGCGCGCTGACGCGACGGTCCACAGAAGGAGGAACTCATCATGGACAACTTCGGCTTCCACCTGGAACCCCTGCGCGCGATCCTCTACCAGATCGGCGCCTACCTGCCGCGGCTGCTGGTCGCGCTGGTGGTCGTGTTCGCGGGCTGGCTGATCGCCAAGGTGGTGCGCTTCGCGGTCATCAAGGCGCTGCGCGCGTTCAACTTCAACGTGCTGACCGAGCGCTCGGGGCTGGACAACTTCTGGCGCCAGGGCGGGCTCACGAGCGACACCTCGGCCATCATCGGCGTGCTGTTCTACTGGCTCGTGATCCTGGCCGCGCTGCTGATCGCCTTCAACGGGCTGGGGCTGAGCTACATCGCCGACCTGCTGGGGCGCGCGGTCTGGTTCGTGCCCAACATCTTCATCGCGCTGCTGGTGCTGGCCTTCGGCGCCTACTTCGCGCGCTTCGTCGGCGGCGCCGTGCAGACCTACTGCCGCAATGCCGGCATGCAGGACGGCCAGCTGCTGGGCAAGGCCGCGCAGTACGCGGTGATGGTGTTCGTGGTGCTGATCGCGCTCGACCAGGTGAAGGTGGGCGGCGACATCGTGCGCGAGACCTTCCTCGTGATGCTCGCCGGCATCGTTCTTGCTCTTGCACTGGCCTTCGGCCTCGCGGGCAAGGACTGGGCGGCCGAGCGCATCGAGCACTGGTGGCCGCGCGAACGCCCGCGCGGTCCTGGCGTGCCGGCGCGCACGCCGGTGACGCCGACCACGCCGACCACGCCGGTCTCGCCCGTCACACCGACAACGCCTGCCGCCACGGGCACCGAAAGCGCCCCGGCACCCGCCGTGCGCCAGCCCGTGGCACCACGCAGCGACCACGCGCCGGGCCCGTACGACAGCGGCGAGCGCTGGCCGCCACCGCGCTGAACGCGGCCATCGGCACTTCGACCTTTTTCGTGTTTCCCGACCCCGACCGATTCCTCGCATTGACCCATTCATGAAGAAGGCCACCTACAGCCCCATCTCCGCCGTCTGGCCCGGCGAGCCCTATCCGCGCGGCGCGACCTGGGACGGCCAGGGCGTGAACTTCGCGCTGTTCACGCAGCATGCGCACAAGGTCGAGCTGTGCCTGTTCGACGAGAGCGGCCGGCGCGAGCTGCAGCGCATCGAGCTGCGCGACCGCACCGACGACGTGTGGCACTGCTACCTGCCCGAGGCGCGCCCCGGCCTGGCCTACGGCTACCGCGTGCACGGCCCCTACAAGCCCGAGGAGGGCCATCGATTCAATCCGCACAAGCTGCTGGTCGACCCCTATGCCAAGGACCTCGTGGGCTCGCTGCGCTGGGGCGACGCGCTCTACGGCTACACCGTGGGCGGCCGGCGCGAGGACCTGTCCTTCGACCGCCGCGACAGCGCGCCGCTGATGCCCAAGAGCCGCGTGCTCGAGACCGCCTTCACCTGGGGCGAGGACCGCCGGCCGTCGATCCCCTGGCAGGACATGGTGATCTACGAGCTGAACGTGCGCGGCTTCACGATGCAGCATCCCGAGGTGCCGCCGCAGCTGCGCGGCACCTACGCGGGCCTGGGCTGCGCACCGGTGATCGACCACCTGCGGCGCCTGGGCGTGACCACGGTCGAGCTGCTGCCGGTGCACGGCTTCCTCAACGACCGCCACTTGGCCGAGCGCGGCCTGCAGAACTACTGGGGCTACAACACGCTGACCTACTTCGCGCCCGAGATGCGCTACAGCGCCTCGGGCAAGGTGAAGGAATTCAAGACACTGGTGAAGACGCTGCACTCGGCCGGCATCGAGGTGATCCTCGACGTGGTCTACAACCACAGCTGCGAAGGCAACCAGCTCGGGCCCACGCTGTCGATGCGCGGCGTGGACAACGCCTCCTACTACATCCTCAACGCCGACCAGCGCCGCTACTACGACGACTTCACGGGCTGCGGCAACACCGTCAACCTCGAGCATCCGCGCGCGCTGCAGCTGGTGATGGACTCGCTGCGCTACTGGGTCGAGGAGATGCACGTCGACGGCTTCCGCTTCGACCTGGCCTCGGCGCTGGCGCGCGAGTCGGGCCGGGTCGAGAACCTCGGCGGCTTCTTCGACGCGATCCGGCAGGACCCGACCCTGAGCCGCGTGAAGCTGATCGCCGAGCCCTGGGATCTGGGCCATGGCGGCTACCAGGTCGGCAACTTCCCGCTCGGCTGGGCCGAGTGGAACGACCGCTACCGCGACGGCATGCGCGGCTTCTGGAAGGGCGACGCGGGCGTCACCGGCGAGATGGCGCAGCGCCTCACGGGCTCGCAGGACCTCTACGGCTGGTCGGGCAAGCGGCCGTTCGCGAGCATCAACTTCGTGACCGCGCACGACGGCTTCAACCTCGAGGACCTGGTCTCCTACAACGACAAGCACAACGAGGCCAACGGCGAGGACAACCGCGACGGCAGCAACCACAACGTGTCGTGGAACTGCGGCGCCGAGGGCCCGACCGACGATGCCGAGGTGAACGCGCTGCGCGCGCGGCAGAAGCGCAACCTGCTGGCCACCCTGCTGCTGTCGCAGGGCGTGCCGATGCTGCTGGCGGGCGACGAGCGCGGCCACAGCCAGAACGGCAACAACAACGCCTACTGCCAGGACAACGCGCTGAGCTGGATCGACTGGAGCGACACGCCCGAGCGCAGCGCGCTCACGCGCTTCGTGCAGCGCGCCATCGCGCTGCGGCGTCGGCACCCGGCATTCCGCCGCCGCAGCTTCTTCGAGGGCCGCGTGCCCGAGGGGCAGTCGGCCAAGGACATCTGCTGGCTGCGCCCCGACGGCGACGAGATGAGCTCCGAGGACTGGAACACCGACCACGTGCGCTGCCTCGCGGCGCTGGTCTCGGGCAGTGCCCTGCCCGACCGCGGGCCGCGCGGCGAGACGCTGCGCGACGACGACTTCCTGCTGCTGCTCAACGCGCACCACGACGCGATCCCGTTCCAGCTGCCGCCGAGCGCGGCACCCTGGCGCGTGCTGCTCGACACCACGAAGGACGATGGCGCCGGCGAGGCAGGCAAGCTGGAGGGCGCCACCTATGCGCTGCCGAGCCGCTCGCTGGTGCTGCTGGGCCGAGAGAACACGGGAGCTTCCGAATGAACGATGCCATCTTCACGCAGCCGCGCCTACACGCGATGCCCTTCGGCGCCTTGCCGAATCCCGCCGGCGGCGTCGACTTCCGCTTCTGGGCGCCCGATGCGCCGCAGGTGCAGCTCGAGCTCGGCGCCGAGTCGCATGCCATGGCGCGCGATGCCGAGGGCTGGCACCGGCTGCGGCTCGCGCAGGCGCGCGCCGGCGACCGCTACCGCTTCCGCATGCCCGACGGTCTGCAGGTGCCCGACCCGGCCTCGCGCTTCAACCCCGACGACGTGCACGGCCCGAGCGAGGTGATCGATCCGGCCGCCTACGCCTGGCGCGACGGCGGCTGGCGCGGCCGGCCCTGGTCCGAGGCCGTGATCTACGAACTGCACGTGGGCAGCTTCACGCCCGAGGGCACGTTCGACGCCACGCGCGCGCGGCTGCCCGAGCTCGCGGCGCTCGGCATCACGGCCATCGAGCTGATGCCGCTGGCGGACTTCCCGGGCCGGCGCGGCTGGGGCTACGACGGCGTGCTGCCCTTCGCGCCCGATGCCATCTACGGCCGGCCCGAGGCGCTCAAGGCGCTGATCGACGAGGCCCACGCGCTCGGCATGATGGTGCTGGTCGACGTGGTCTACAACCACTTCGGGCCCGAAGGCAACTACCTGCACGCCTGCTGCCCGCAGTTCTTCAACGACGCGCACCGCACGCCCTGGGGCGCCGCGATCAACTACGACGGGCCCGGCAGCGCGACCGTGCGCGACTTCTTCATCCACAACGCGCTCTACTGGGTCGAGGAGTTCCATGCCGACGGCCTGCGCATGGACGCGGTGCATGCGATCCGCGACGACTCGCCGGTGGGCATCGTGCAGGCCATCTGCGATGCGCTGCGCGAAGGCCCGGGCCGCACGCGCGAAGTGCACGTGGTGCTCGAGGAAGACCGCAACCTCGCGCACCTGCTCGAGCGCGACGCGCAGGGCCGTCCGCGCATCGCCACCGCGCAATGGAACGACGACCTGCACCATGCGGCGCACGTGCTGCTGACCGGCGAGCGCGACGGCTACTACGCCGACTATGCGCAGCGGCCGCTCGAGCTGTTCGCGCGCGCGCTGGCCGAGGGCTTCGTCTACCAGGGCCAGGCCTCGGTGTTCCGCGAGGGCGAGACGCGCGGCGAGCCGAGCGCCAACCTGCCCTCGGGCGCCTTCGTGTCCTACCTGCAGACGCACGACCAGGTCGGCAACCGCGCCTTCGGCGAACGCATCGACGCGCTGGCCGACCCCGTGCTGGTGCGCGCCGCGCGCGCCTGCCTGCTGCTGTCGCCGCACACGCCAATGCTGTTCATGGGCGAGGAGTACGCGGCCGCCACGCCCTTCCCCTACTTCTGCGACTTCGGGCCCGAGCTCGCGGCCGCGGTGTCGCAGGGCCGGCGCGACGAGTTCGGCCGCTTCGCCGCCTTCGCCGACGAGGCCGCGCGCGCGGCGATCCCCGACTGCAACGCGCCCGAGAGCTTCGCGCTCGCCAAGCTCGACTGGAGCGAGCGCGAGCGCTCGCCGCATCGCGAGAACCTCGAGGGCGTGCGGCAGCTGCTGCAGCTGCGCCGCGAGCGGCTGGTGCCGCACTTCGGCGGCCGCCAGCACGGCGGCGACTACGACGTCGAGGACGACCTGCTGCGCGTGCGCTGGACGCTGTCGGACGGCGCGGTGCTGCACCTGCTGGCCTGCTTCGGCGAGCATCAACATGCGGTCGACGCGCCGCCGGGCGAGACGCTGCATTCGGTCGGCGCGCTCGGCGAGGCGGTGGATGCCGCGAGCGCACCCGACGAACATCCGCAACGGCTGCGCCTCGCGCGCGGCGCGGTGCATCTGAGCCTGCAGGTGTCCGATGTCGAGTGAATCCCGCGAGCCCCCCACGATCGAGGCGCTGTGCGCGCGCTTCGGCATCGACACCCGCTACCACGACGTCTTCGGCCATGAGCACCAGGCGCCGCGCGCCACCCTGCGCGCGCTGTTGTCGGCCTTCGGCGTGGCCTGGCGCGGCGAGGACGACGACACGCCGGCCGCGGTGCCGCCCGAGGCCGGTGCCGTGCTGCCCGCGGTGCACGTGGTGCGCGCCGAGCAGGCGCCGTGGTCGCTGGCGCTCGATCCTGCCGTCCTGCCACCTTCGGCCGATGGCCGTCACCTTTGGCACCTGCGCGACGAATACGGCGAGCCCAGCACGGGCGATGCGCGGATCGAGGCCGATGGCACGCTGAGCTTCGACGTCGAGCTGCAGCCCGGCTACCACCGCCTGTCGATCGAGGGCGCCGAGGGCGAGACCCTGCTGATCGCGACACCGGGGCGCTGCTACCGCCCGCCCTCGCTCGCGCCCGAGGGCGGCGGCCGCGCCTGGGGCCTCGCGGTGCAGCTGCCGGCGCTGCGCTCGCGGCGCAACTGGGGCATCGGCGACTTCGGCGATCTCTCGGAGCTGGCCGCGCGCATGGCGCCGCTGGGCGTGGATGCGATCGGCCTCAATCCGCTGCATGCGCTGTTCGCCCACAACCCGCTGCATGCGAGCCCCTACAGCCCCTCGACGCGGCAACAGATCGACGCGCTCTACATCGCGGTGGAAGCGGTACCCGACTTCGCCGAATGCGAGGAGGCGCGGCGCATGGTCGCCGAGCCCGCGTTCCAGACCCGGCTCAAGGCACTGCGCGCCGCGCCGCTGGTCGACCGCGCGGGCGTGGCGCAGGCCAAGCACGAGGTGCTGCGCTGCCTGTTCGCCCACTTCGAAAGCGCGCACCTGGGCCCCGACACCGAGCCCGGCAGCGACCGCGCGCGCATCTTCCGCTCCTTCGTGGCCGACCGCGGCGAGGCGCTGCACCGCCATGCGCTGTTCGAGGCGCTGCAGGCGCATTTCCATGCCGCCGACGCCTCGGTGCATGGCTGGACCGGCTGGCCCGAGGCCTACCGCGACCCGGCCTCGGAGGCGGTGGCGCAGTTCGAGCGCACGCATGCGAGCGAGCTGCACTTCCACCAGTACCTGCAGTGGCTGGCCTCGATGCAGCTGGCGGAAGCCGGGGCGCGCTGCCGCGCGCTCGGCATGCGCGTGGGCCTGTACCTCGACCTCGCGATCTCGGTCGACCGCGCGGGCTCGGACGCCTGGGGCGGCCAGTCGGTGTTCGCGCTCGGCGCGAGCGTGGGCGCGCCGCCCGACGAGTTCAATCCCCAGGGTCAGGGCTGGGGCCTGCCGCCGCTGCGTGCCGACCGCTTGCGCACGAGCGGCTACCGGCTGTTCGCCGACACGCTGCGCGCCAACATGCGCCATGGCGGCGCGCTGCGCATCGACCACGTGATGGGGCTGATGCGGCTGTTCTGGATTCCAGAAGGCAGCTCGCCGCGCGACGGCGCCTACGTGCAGTACCCGCTCGAGGAGATGCTCGCGATCCTCACGCTCGAGAGCCATCGCCACCGCTGCATGGTGATCGGCGAGGACCTGGGCACGGTGGCGCCGCGCGTGCGCGAGGCGCTGGCCCGGGCCGACGTGCTGTCGTACCGCGTGCTCGTCTTCGAGACGCGCGGCAGCGAGTTCCTGCCGCCCGCCGACTACCCGGGCGCGGCGCTCGCGACCTTCGGCACGCACGACCTCGCGACCCTGGCCGGCTGGTGGTCGGGCCACGACCTGCGGCTGCGCGCGCAGCTCGGGCTGTTCCCCTCGCAGGAGCTGTTCGAAAAGCAGCAGGCCGACCGCGCGGCACAGCGCGTGGGCCTCCTGCGCGCGCTGCACCGGCAGGGCCTGCTGTCGGCCGAGCAGATGGCCGCGGCCGCCACGGCCACGCACCCCGATGCCACGCTGACGGCCGCCGTGCATGCCTACATCGGCGCCACGCCCTGCACGCTGGCGATGGTGCAGCCCGAGGACCTGCTGGGCACGCTCGACCAGGCGAACCTGCCGGGCACCACCGACGAGCTGCAGCCCAACTGGCGGCGCAAGCTGGAGGCCGAGCTCGAGACCCTGGCCACGCGCGAGACGGTGCGCGCGGTGGCGGCGCGGCTGGCCGTCGAACGGCCGCGTGCGAGCCCCACGCAGGACACCGGCCAGCGCGTGCCAGCGGCGCGCATTCCGCGCGCCACCTACCGGCTGCAGCTGCACCGCGACTTCGGCTTCGATGCCGCAGCGGCGATCGTGCCCTACCTCGCGCGGCTGGGCATCAGCCATGTCTACTGCTCGCCGATCCAGCGCGCGCGCGCCGGCAGCATGCACGGCTACGACGTGGTCGCGCACGACCAGATCAATCCCGAGCTCGGCGGGGCCGAGGGCTTCGAGCGCTTCACGCGCACCTTGCATGCGCAGGGCCTGGGGCTGCTGCTCGACATGGTGCCCAACCACATGGGCGTGTTCGGCGCCGACAACGGCTGGTGGATGGACGTGCTCGAGCACGGGCCGGCCTCGGTCTATGCGCAGCACTTCGACATCGACTGGGAGCCGCTGAACCCGGAACTGCGCGGCAAGGTGCTGCTGCCGGTGCTCGGCGTGCCCTATGGCGAGGCGCTCGCCGAGGGAGCGCTGGTGCTGCACTTCGAGCGCGGTGAGGGCACGGCGCGCGGCGAGGCCGGCTTCGCGCTGCGCTACTACGAGCATCGTTTCCCGATCGCGCCGCGCAGCCATGCCACGGTGCTGGCGCGCGCCGCCGAACAGCTCGCGGAAGGACCGCGCGCGCGGCTGCTGGCGCTGGCCGAGGCCTGGGCGCAATGGCCGGTGCACGATGCCAGCGCCGACGATGCGCCCGCGGCCGATTCGGCCGTGCGCGAGGCGCGCTCGCGCGAGCATGCGCTGCTGAAGGCGCGGCTGGGCGAACTCGCCGACGCGCATGCCGAGGTGGCGCAGGCGCTGGCGCAAGCCACGGCAGCCTTCAACGACGGCGGCGCGCGCGATGCGCTGCATGCGCTGATCGAGGCCCAGCACTGGCGCCTGACCTACTGGCGCGTGGCGGCCGACGAGATCAACTACCGGCGCTTCTTCGACATCAACGACCTCGCGGCGCTGCGCATGGAGCGCGACGAGGTGTTCGAGGCCACGCAGTCGCTGGCGCTGGACCTCGCGGCGCAGGGCATCGTCGACGGGCTGCGCATCGACCACCCCGACGGCCTGCACGATCCGGCGCGCTACTTCCGCCAGTTGCAGGAAGGCTATGCGCGCCGCGCCGGCCTGCCGCTGGCCGGCAACGATGCGCGGGGCCGCCCGGCGCGGCCGCTGTACGTGGTGGCCGAGAAGATCGTGGCGCGCGGCGAGGAGGTGCCCGAGGACTGGCACGTGCACGGCACCACCGGCTACCGCTTCGCGAACGTGGCCAACGGCGTGCTGATCGACACCGCCGCCGCCGGGCGCTTCGCGGTGCTGTGGCATCGCTTCACCGGATCGCCCGCGCATTTCGAGGCCCATGTGCGCGACGGCAAGGCGGCCGTGATGCGCCATGCGCTGGCCTCGGAGCTCTCGGTGCTGTCGAACGCGCTGCTGCGCATCGCGCGCGCCGACCGCGACACGCGCGACCACACGCTCAACACGCTGCGCCGCGCGCTCGCGGCGGTGGTGGCCTGCCTGCCGGTCTACCGCAGCTACATCGTCGACGTGCCCTCGGCGCAGGACCGCCGCTTCATCGACGAAGCGGTGGCCGCGGCCGAGCGGCACTTCGGCGACGGCGACATCTCGGTCTACGAGTTCCTGCGCCAGACCCTGAGCGGCGAGGCCGTGCCCACGGCCGGCCCCGCGCTGCGCGACCGGGTGCGGCGCTTCGCGGTGCGCTTCCAGCAGTTCAGCGCGCCGGTGGCGGCCAAGGGCGTGGAGGACACGGCCTTCTACCGCTACTTTCCGCTCGTCGCGCTCAACGAGGTGGGCGGCGATCCCGACGTGTTCGGCGTCGACGTGGAGGACTTCCACGCGGCGAGCGCCGACCGCGCCGCGCGCTGGCCGCACACCATGCTCGCGACCTCGACGCACGACAACAAGCGCTCGGAGGACGTGCGCACGCGCATCGACGTGCTGTCGGAGATCCCGCGCGAATGGCGCGCCGCGCTGATGCGCTGGCGCCGGCTGCAGCAGCCGCTGCGAGAGCGCATGGCCGCCGAGGGCGCGCCGGTCGATGCGCCCTCGGGCGCCGACCTCTACCTGCTGTGCCAGACGCTGGTCGGCACGCTGCCAGCCGAAGGGCTCTCGGGCGAGGCGCTGGCCGACTACAGCGAGCGCATCGTGCAGTACATGCACAAGGCCGCGCGCGAAGCCAAGCTGCGCACCGCGTGGACCCGGCCCGACGCGGGCTACGAGGATGCGCTGCGGCGCTTCGTGGAACTGACGCTCGATGCGGCGCAGCCGGCCGCGTGGTGGACGGACCTGCGGGCCTTCGCGTCGCGCATCGCGCTGTTCGGGGCCTGGAACAGCCTCTCGCTGACGCTGCTGAAGTTCGCCTCGCCCGGCGTGCCCGACGTCTACCAGGGCACCGAGCTGATGCCGCTGACGCTCGTGGACCCCGACAACCGGCGGGCCGTGGACTATGCGTGCCGCGAAGACCTGCTCGAGGACTTCGAGCAGCGCGCGGCGGGCGCGCGCTCCGCCGAGAGCGTGGGCGCGTTCGCGCGCGCGCCGCACGACGGCCGCGCCAAGCTCTGGTTCGCCTGGCGACTGCTGGCGCTGCGCCGCGCGCAGGATGCGTTCTTCCGCGACGCCGACTACCGCGGGTTGCGCGTCGAAGGACCGCTCGCGCGGCACGTGGTCGCGTTCGAGCGGCGCCACGAGGGACGCACGCTGGTGGTGGTGGCCGCGCGCTTCTTCGCGGGGCTGTGCGGCGGCATGGCGGACGAGGCCGCGCCGGAGTTGCCGGTGGGCGAGGCCTGGCGCGGCACGCGGGTGTGGCTGTCCGATGAAGGCGCGGCCGATGCGGGCGCGGACTTCACCGAGCTGCTGACCGATGCGCCGGTCGAATCGGGCAGCGAGGTCGATCTCGCGCTGCTGTTCGCACGCCTGCCATGGGCCGCGCTGTGGCGCGGCGCGCCGGGCGACTGAGCCGCGCACGGCGGCGCGGTCCTACGCGCTGTCGCGACGAAGGGCGCCTCGTGGGGCGGCGGCGTGGCCCCACAGTGCCAGCACACCGCTCCACGCCCCTTTGCCATGCCCACCGCATCCGCCACGACCCGCCGCGCGCGCCCGCCGCGCGGCCCGCTCTCCATCTTCATGGTGGAGGACGAGCCGCTGGTGCAGGACAGCCTGCGCGTGGTGCTCGGCGGCTTCCTCGGTGCCGAGGTGGTGGGCTCGGCCCACAGCGAGACCGAGGCGATCTCGTGGCTGCAGGCGCACGACGATGCCTGGCGGCTCGCGGTGGTGGACCTGTTCCTGCAGCAGGGCACCGGCCTGGGCGTGTTGTCGTGGCTCGCGCCGATGAAGAACGGCCGCACGGTGATCGCGCTGACCAACGCGGCCACGCGTGCGAACCGCGCACAGTGCCTGCAGCTCGGCGCCGACGCGGTGTTCGACAAGTCCGAAGAGATCAACGAGTTCCTGAGCTTCTGCGAGAGCAGGTCGATGGGTTCGCCGGCGGCGCAGCCCCCGGCCACGTCGCGCGCGACCGGACGCGTCTGAGCGGCGCGCGCCACCGCCTACAGCGATGCAGGCGGCGCACCGACGATGCGCGGCCGGTGCGGTCCCAGGATGAAGTTTCTTTCCCCACTTCATCCACCGACCTTACTCACCGAAAGGAGTCAGACATGGCCAAGGAAAAGCATCTGCTCGACACGAACAACAACCTGCACCGCGACCCGATCACCGGCGAGCCCGGCTCGCACCCGGTGGGCACCGGCGTCGGCGCCACCGGTGGCGCGCTCGCGGGCGCGGCGGTCGGCGCGGTCGGCGGCCCCGCGGGCGCGGCGGCCGGCCTGATCGCGGGTGCCGTGCTCGGCGGCATGGGCGGCAAGGCCGTCGCCGAACGCGTGAACCCGAGCGTGGAACGCGAGCACTGGGCCTCGGCCTACGAACGCGAGCCTTACTACGAGGCCGGCCGCAGCTTCGACGACTACGCACCGGCCTACGAACTGGGCTGGAGCGGACGTGCCGCGGGCCATGACGAGTTCGCGTCCGTCGAGCCCTCGCTCGCGCGCGAATGGGAAGCGCGCCGCGGTGCTTCGACGCTCGACTGGACGCGCGCCCGGCCCGCGTCGCAGGCCGCGTGGGAGCGGGCCGACCGTCTCTACTACAGCGACGAGGACAGCGCGATTCCCGCGGTGGATGGAATTCCGCTGGCCAACGACGACGTGGTCGACGTGATCAATGACCTGCTCGAAACCAGCCGCGACGGCGAATACGGCTTCCGTGTCTGCGCCGAGGAGGTCGATGACGCGCAACTCAAGCGCGTGTTCGCGGCGCGCGCCGTCGAATGCGCCGATGCGGCGGCGCAGTTGGTGCGCGTCGTGGAGTCCTATGGCGGCCAGCCGGCCGCGGGCGGCACGGCCAGCGGCGCCATGCATCGCGGCTGGGTGCATGTGAAGGGCGCGGTCGGCGCCAACAAGCAAGCTGTCGATCCTCGAGGAATGCGAGCGCGGCGAGGACACGGCCGTGGCGCGCTACCGCAAGGCGCTCAAGCAGATGCTGCCGGCCGGCGTGCGCGAGATCGTCGCGACGCAGGCACGCGGGGCGCAGCGCAACCATGACCAGATCCGCGACCTGCGGAATGCGGAACGCGCGCAACGCTGAGCCGCGATCGACATGAAAAAGAGCCCGGTCAGCCGGGCTCTTTTTTTGGGGGCCGCGTGGCAACTACTTGCAGTTGAGCTTCATCGCCTCGATGCGCCCGCCGAAGCCGAGCCGGCTGACGAGTCCGCCTTCGCGGCTGTTGGCCGGGAAGCTCACGGTGCGGTCGCGGAACATCGCATGCTGGTAGACCTCGAGCGTGGCGCGCGGGCCCACGGTCACGCTGTCGATGTCGCGCTGCAGTTGCCGCGCCGTGCCCTTGTCGAGGCTCTGCAGGGTGGCGGGGCCGACCAGGGTCACGACGTCGCCCTGGAAGTCGCGCTTCGAATAGAACTGGGCCCAGCAGCCGGAGCCGTGGGCCGGGTCCTCGACGCGCAGCGGCACGAGCAGCACGGTGGGCTCGGCCTGGTTGTCGACGGCCGAGACCTTGGGCGTGCCGGTGGAACAGGCGCCGAGCGCGAGCGCGGCGGCGAGGCCCAGGGGCCAGAGGGTGCGAGAAGTCTTCATGATGGATGCAAAGGCTGGGATCGGGGAATGGCGCCGGCGGGCGGATCGAGGATCCGCCTGGCTCGAAGGAGGCCAAAGGCCTGCGCCGCGAAGCTTCAAGATAGCGGCCGAATGGCGCGATGCCGTAGGAGAAAGGCGCGCGGCGCCGTCGCAGGCGGGCGTGCCTGTTCGTGGACCGCATCGCACCTCGCCGAATAAACCGCTTGCAATTGAATCGTATGCGATCTAATATTCGGCCCATGCCAGCCAAGAAAGCTTCCTCCGTCCAGCCTGTCGCCCCCAGTGCCGACCGGCTCACGCTGGACGAGCAGCTGTGCTTCTCCGTCTACTCGACCATGTTGAGCCTCAACAAGGTCTACCGCGGCCTGCTGCGCGATCTCGATCTCACCTACCTGCAGTACCTCGTGATGCTGGTGCTGTGGGAGCGCGACGGCCTCAACGTGTCCGAGATCTGCACCCGCCTCTCGCTCGAGACCACCACGCTCACGCCCCTGCTCAAGCGGCTCGAGGCCCGCGGGCTCATCGTGCGGGCACGCTCGGCGCTCGACGAGCGCCAGGTCATCGTGTCGCTCACGGCCGAAGGGCGCGCGCTGCGTACCAAGGCCAAGGCCATCCCGGCCTGCGTCGCGCAGGCGATGGAGCTGTCGGGCGACGAGATCGACGGCCTGCGCGAACAACTGCAGACGCTGCGCGCCAGCCTCGACAGGAACGCATGACCACTTCACTCCCTCGCGAGGCAGTCGTTGCCGGCTGCCTTTTTTTAAGGCATTTATATCGCATACGATATTCATTCATACGCTAGTTCTCCCGTCCACCCGTTCCCTCCCCTCCAGCCAAAGGAAATCACCATGTCCTCGAACCAGACCACCTCTTCTTCCACCACGCGCCGCAGCCTGCTGACCGGCAGCGCCGCCACGCTCGCGACCGGTGCCCTCGTCGGCGCGGGCCTCGCGCGCAACGCCGAGGCCGCGCCCGCGCGCGCGGCCAAGGGCCAGCGCAGCTCGGGCAACACCATCGTCACCAAGGACGGCACGCAGCTCTACTTCAAGGACTGGGGCAGCGGGCAGCCCGTGGTCTTCAGCCATGGCTGGCCGCTGAATTCCGACAGCTGGGAATCGCAGATGCTGTTCCTCGCCTCGCAGGGCTTCCGCGCCGTGGCGCACGACCGCCGCGGCCATGGCCGCTCGAGCCAGCCGTGGAACGGCAATGACATGGACACCTATGCCGACGACCTCGCCACCGTCATCGAGACGCTGGACCTGAAGAACGTGGTGCTGGTCGGCTTCTCGACCGGTGGCGGCGAAGTCGCGCGCTACATCGGCCGCCATGGCACGAAGCGCGTGGCCAAGGCCGCGCTGATCTCGGCCGTGCCGCCGCTGATGCTCAAGACGGCCGCCAACCCCGGTGGCCTGCCGATCGAGGTGTTCGACGGCCTGCGCGCGGCGCAGCTCGCGAACCGCTCGCAGTTCTACAAGGACGTGCCCTCGGGTCCCTTCTTCGGCTTCAACCGGCCCGGTGCCAAGCCCTCGCAGGGCCTGATCGATTCGTGGTGGGCGCAGGGCATGCAAGGGGGCCACAAGAACACCTACGACTCGATCAAGGCCTTCTCGGAAACCGACTTCACCGAGGACCTGAAGAAGTTCGACGTGCCCACGCTGATCGTGCACGGCGACGACGACCAGATCGTGCCGATCGGCGCCGCCGGCCTGGCCTCGGCCAAGCTCGTGAAGAACAACAAGCTGATCGTCTATCCCGGCGCGCCGCACGGCCTGACCGACACGCACAAGGATCGCTTCAACGCGGACCTGCTCGCGTTCATCAAGTCCTGAACGGGGCATCCGGCGCGCGGGCTTGACGCGCGCGCCGGGCTTGCGTCTGATGCGGGCATGCACGCGCCGCATCCACCAAGGACCTCGAGATGACATCGACCCCGTGGGACCTCGAACGCTTCGTGAGCGCGCAGGACCCGGTGTACGCCGAGGTCTGTGCCGAGCTCGCCGCGGGGCGCAAGCGCAGCCACTGGATCTGGTTCGTGTTCCCGCAGCTCGCGGCACTGGGGCGCAGTTCGACCGCGCGCTTCTTCGGGCTCGAGAGTGTCGATGAAGCGGCGGCCTATTGGGCGCATCCGGTGCTTTCGCAGCGACTGCGGCAGTGCACGCAGCTCGTGCTCGACGTGCGGGGCAAGAGCGCGCATCAGATCTTCGGCTCGCCCGACGACCTGAAGCTGTGCTCGTGCATGACGCTGTTCGAGATCGCGGCACGCGGCGAGCCGGTCTTCGGCGAAGTGCTGGGGCGGTACTACGGCGGGGTGCGCGACGAAGCGACGCTCGCGCTGGTAGGCGCCTGATTCAAAGCGCCATCAGCCCGCCGGCGACGGCCGCCAGCACGACCACCAGCACCGGCGACATGCGCGCATAGACCAGCAGCCCGAAGGCCGCGAGCGCCAACCCGAAATCGGCGCGCGTGTGGATGGCGCTGATCCACACCGGGTCGTAGAGCGCGGCCACCAGCACGCCGACCACGGCCGCGTTGACGCCGGCCATCGCGCGCTGCACGCCATCGCGCTGGCGCAGCGTCTCCCAGAACGGCAGCGCACCCGCCACCAGCAGGAACGCGGGCAGGAAGATCGCGAGCAGCAAGGCCAGTCCACCGAGCCAGCCGCCGAAGGGGCCGGGCATGACGGCGCCGAGGAATGCGGCGAAGGTGAACAAGGGGCCCGGCACCGCCTGCGCGGCGCCGTAGCCCGCGAGAAAGACATCGTTCGACACCAGCCCGCTCGGCACCACCCCGGCCTGCAGCAGAGGGAGCACGACGTGCCCGCCGCCGAACACCAGAGCTCCGGCCCGGTAGAAGTCGGCAACGACGGCAAGCCCTCGCGAGTGCCATGCGGCGGCCACGAAGGGCAGCGCCACGAGCAGCACGACGAACACCCCGAGCAGCACGGCGCCGGTCGTCTTGCCCACGCCGTAATCGCGATGCCGCGCCGCGGGCAGAGGGCCCAGTTGCAGCGCCCATCGCCCCACCGCGCCACCCGCGACGATGGCCGCGATCTGCCCCCATGCCGAAGGCACCGCGAGCACCAGCAGCGCCGCGACGATCGCGACGCCCGCGCGCAAGCGATCGGGACACAAGGTCCTGCCCATGCCCCAGACCGCCTGCGCGACCACGGCCACCGCGACCACCTTCAGCCCATGCACGGCGCCCGACTGCGAGAGCGCGGACCACTGCGTGACGCCGACCGCGAACAGCACGAGCGCCACGGCCGATGGCAGCGTGAACCCGATCCACGCCGCGATCGCCCCGCCCCAGCCCGCGCGCCCCAGCCCGAGCGCGATGCCCACCTGGCTGCTCGCGGGCCCGGGCAGGAACTGGCACAGCGCCACCAGGTCCGAGTAGCTCCTGTCGTCGAGCCAGCCGCGGCGCTCGACGAAGGCCGAGCGGAAGTAGCCCAGATGGGCCACCGGGCCGCCGAAGGAAGTCAGGCCGAGCTGGAGGAAGGCGAGAAAGACTTCGAGCACCGAGCCGCGTGCGCGGGCAGTGTCGTGGCCTTCATCGACGGAAGGGCCTGGGTCGGATTGCTGCTGCGGGTTCATGGGGCGGCGCGGCAGTATCGGTCACGCCCATGAAAGTTCGACCGGCCCCGCATCGACAAGATGTCTCCCAGATCGATCGCCAGAATCCATCCGCCCACCTCTCCTCCTCCCTCGGGTGGGCTTCCTCCCTGGTCCCATGCGAGTACGGACCATTCGGCCCGCCTCGTGCGGGCTTTTTTTCGGCCCGCGTTCCACCGGCCTTTTTGACGCAAATGCGCGCGCGACAACGCCAACCGAATTCCGTAGGCAAAATCCAGGCATGCGAAACGTAGAGGGACTGTCAGACCGCGAGCTCGAGGAGCAGGCACGCGTCTGGCGCAAACGCGCGCTCGAGGGCGAGCTGCACGCCAGGGGCACGGCCCATCTGCTCGAGACCGAGGCCCGGCGCCGCGTCGGCCTGGCGCGCTTCGACCCCGATGCCCTCGACCTGCGCTCGCTCGCGGATCGGCAGTTTCTTCCGCACCAGGGGCTGGGCGGCAGGCTGCTGAAGGCCGGCATGCTCGCGGCGGGGATCACGCTGATTCTGCTGCTGCTCGTGGCCTATCGCTGAGCGACGGAGTGAAGCAAAGGGCGCTACAACCTTGATAGCGGCAGCGTCTTGTAGACATTGATGGTAGAGGTCTTGCAAATAGATCGCCGCCGAGACGCGTAAACCCTCGCTTTCCGATTTCCCCGCTCCCGACTTGCCACAGCGACGGACGTTTGCGTGCGCTCGGGACATGCTGGCTCACATGGTCTTCACCGTGTACGGAGCGCAGCGTGGGCTCTACATTGCACTGGTTTGCTTCCGCCCTTCGCCGATGGCTATGGCCAACCGATATGAGCAACCTTGACCCCTCCCCCATGAGCAACACCCCTCCCAAAATTCCTTTTTTTGGAGCGCGCAAGTTTGCGCAAGAGCAACTCAAGGAGGTTCAAGACCTTCGAGCGAAACTGGCCGAAGCCAGACACCAATTGAGTCGCCTAGGAGCCTTCACGCTGATGGAACTGGAGGAGAAGGCCGCCGCCGCTCGCGAGGCCCTCGCCTCGCAGGAGAAAAGGCTCACCGTGGAAAAGGAGGAGGCAAAGATGACCCTCCAGTTGCTTTTGCAACGAGTGGAAGAAGTTCGCCGATCGATCGTCGCAACAGAGGATGTTGCGCTCCTGCAGGAAGCTGGAATCTATCGCTACCACCACCCGCTGAGCGATGCCGTAGCGTATCGAGCAGAACTGGAGAGGATTGAGAGTCAGGTCAAAGAAATGGCCAAGAAGGATGGCGGCGCCGTTCTGGCGTCGACCACTTGGACCGTGGATAACTCAGCCGCCAAAGGTCGCGCCATGGTGAGCGACTTCTCCAAGCTGATGTTGCGAGCCTTCAACGCGGAGGCCGATACATTGGTACGCGGTCTGAAGCCCTACAAGTTGGATGCAGCTGTGGAGCGTCTGCTCAAGGTGGCGCAAACGATCGAGCGGCTGGGCAAGACGATGAGTATTCGGATATCAGAGCCATTTATCAAACTGCGGGTGCAGGAACTTCGCCTCACTGCCGACTTTCTCCAAAAGCAAGCTGAGGAAAAGGAAGCCGAGCGTGAACAGCGCGAGCGTTTGCGCGAGGAGCGCAAGGCGCAGGAAGAACTGGAAAAAGAACGAGAGCGCCTGACCAAGGAACGTCAGCACTTCGAGAATGCGCTCAAAGCTTTGGTCGCCAAGGGCGACGATGAGGCTGCGGCACGGATCCGTGAGCAACTGCAAGACGTCGATCGTGCGTTGAGCGACGTCGACTACCGGGAGGCAAACATTCGCGCGGGCTACGTGTACGTGATTTCGAACATCGGCTCCTTTGGGGAGGCGATGGTGAAAATCGGCATGACGCGTCGCCTCGATCCGATGGATCGGATACGAGAACTCAGCGACGCTTCAGTACCTTTCAACTTTGATGTCCACGCGCTTTTCTTCTCGAAGGATGCAGTTGGTATCGAAACAGCAATGCATACCCGCCTGGCCGCTCAACGAGTGAACGTGATCAACAGGCGTCGAGAGTTCTTCCACGTGTCCGCCACCGTGGCGAAGGAGCACCTTCTCCAACTCGCGGGAGAGCTTCTCGAGTTCCAGGACATCCCCGAAGCACTCGAATATCGCCAGAGCCTCCCTCGGAACACCGCACCGTCATCGGAGTCAGCAGTCCTCACCTCTGGCGCGCTGTAATTCGAACCAGCATGAGAGAAGTTGCTCCCTGGCCAGTGCCAGCGCGCAAGGCCTTCAAGCCCATTGGAGAACAAACTGACGCCTTGGCCCATCGATGGTGAGCACGAGGGTGCTCAGGACATCGCGGCCCAGCAGTCCGTCAATGCCTTCGTTATGGAACTCCCTCCCAAGTACCTCGAGTGCTCGGATTTCATGCGGCTTGTCTCCGAACAGAGGAGCCTCTATTCGAAGACTGGCGCCATAGGTATAGCAGTCGGCGCCAATGACATCCGTAGTGATCGTGCGAACGGGAGCCACGCCGCTTGCCTGGATGCCAAGAGATCGCATGTGAATCTCCGCGATGGTTGTGGTGTCGGCCCCGGTATCGATCAGCAGTTGCACTGTGATGGAGGGCGGAATCTCGAGTCCCCGAGACTTCATCCATTTTTGCTGTGGCTCGCTCACGCCGATGCGCACATCGACGATAGGACCTCGCGGTCCGAACTTGCCTCTGATCGCCGACACTAGCCCAAATCGCGAGTGAAATGTGCAGTTGCCCGGTCTTCCGTCACCTTCTTGACGAAGAAGCGATCGAGACCAAACCTCTCATAAGCCCAGTTCAACGCATCCTCGTAGGTGAGCGAGAAATGAACCGGCTGCGAACCTCGAATCACAACATAGTGGCCATCGTGACCAACGAGCATCTCCGGCAACTTGGCGCAGTACGTCTGAAACTCGACCTGGAGATCAGCCGTCATGGTGGCATCCACGGGAAGGGTTCATGGCATCTCCTCGACATCGACCGGTATAACTTACAAACTGGCTGTCCACAGGGTTATCCACAGACAAGATAGCGAATCTACAGGCCGCACACGTGAGAGGCAATAGGAATATTTCTCGCTGAGACAGGCTCTTGTTGGCTGTAGCGAAACCAGCGAATCCCACCCAAGACCGATAGAAAGCAAAAGGCGCTGCAACTCGAAAAGTTGCAGCGCCTTGCAATTTGGTGGCCTGGGGCGGAATCGAACCACCGACACGCGGATTTTCAATCCGCTGCTCTACCAACTGAGCTACCGGGCCTGGTATGGCACCTCACCGATTCACTGGAGGAAAACCGGCTTTGGAGCCTGTTCAACCACTGTGTTGCAGTGTGGAGCCTGCGATTATACAGCGCTTCTGCGGCCTCGCGAAAGATCCACACCAAGTTGTTTGAGCTTTCGATACAGATGGGTGCGCTCGAGGCCGGTCTTTTCGGCCACGCGGGTCATCGAACCGTTCTCCATCGCGAGGTGGAACTCGAAGTAGGCCTTCTCGAAACCGTCTCGCGCATCGCGCAGCGGACGATCGAGATCGAAGCTCTGCGTGGACTGCGGGCCCTGGTCGGGCACGGGCACCGATGCGAGCGACGCCATCAGCAGGCTGTCGCCGGTGGTGGTGATGGCGCTCGGCTGGCCATGGCCGGTGGGCGTGGGCACGACACCGGCCGCGGCGCGGCGTGCGCTCTCGCGCGCGAGTCCCTGCTCGACGGCCTTCAGCAGCTTCTGCAGCGTGATGGGCTTTTCGAGAAACGCGAAGGCACCGATGCGCGTGGCATCGACGGCGGTGTCGATGGTGGCGTGGCCGCTCATCATGATGACGGGCATCGTGAGCAGACCCGCGGTGGACCACTCCTTGAGCAAGGTCACGCCATCGGTGTCGGGCATCCAGATGTCGAGCAGCACGAGATCGGGACGCGCACGCTGACGCGCGGCACGTGCCTCGGCCGCGTTCTCCGCGAGTTCGACGTTGTGGCCTTCGTCATTGAGAATTTCGAAGAGCAGGTCCCTGATGCCCAGCTCGTCATCGACCACGAGAATGTTTGCCATGAGTGCTGCTTGTTGTATGCGCTGGTGTGTTGGTGCGACGGCCTCTTTCGGTCGCGCCGCGCGGCGGAAGACTTACTTCGAATCTTCGGTGTGAGCGGCCGCTGCCTGCGGCTCGCCTGCCAGCGCGAATGATAGCGAGACTTGCGCCCCGGCTATAGCCCCGTCGACGACGCGGTTGGACAGCTCGATGCGCGCGCCGTGCTCGTCGGCGATCTTCTTGACGACCGCGAGCCCCAAACCTGTACCTTTTGTTTTCGTCGTGACGTAGGGCTCGAACGCGCGCTTGAGAATGTTCTCGGCGAAGCCCGGTCCGCTGTCCTGCACGGTGAGCCGCACGCGCTGTCCCGAATCGCCGAGCCGCGTGCGGATGACGACCTCGCCGCGCCGTCCGGTGGCACCGGCCGCGGCCTCGGCGGCATCCTGCGCGTTCTGCAGCAGGTTGTGGATGACCTGGCGCAGCTGCTGCGCGTCGCCGCGGATCGGTCGGCAGCGCTCGTCGGGCTCGAAGCGCAGCGCGATCGGCATGGTCTCGACGTTGTAGAGATGAAGCACGTCGACCAGCAGCGCATTGAGGTCGACGGGCTTGAGGTCGGCGGCCGGCAGGCGCGCGTAGTCGCGGAATTCGTTGACCAGCCGCTTCATCGCATCGACCTGGTCGACGATGGTCTTCACCGACTTGACCAGCACCGCCTGCTCGGGCGCGGCGACCTTGCCCGAGAGCTTCATCTCGAGCCGCTCGGCCGAGAGCTGGATCGGCGTGAGCGGGTTCTTGATCTCGTGCGCGAGCCGCCGCGCGACCTCGCCCCAGGCCTGCGCGCGTTGCGCCGAGACGATCTCGGAGATGTCGTCGAACACCAGCAGCCGCGCGGCACCCGGCAGCTCGGCACCGCGCGCCACGATGTTGATGGCGCCCTCCTGCTGCGGCAGGTCGGTACCGGTGGCGTGCAGTTCGAAGGCATGCTGCCAGTGGTCGAGGCCATGCTGCATGCGCTCGACGAGGAAGTCCTCGAACTGCTGCTGCACGGCGGCGCCGAAGTCGGCCAGGCCCGGCACCTCGGTGAGCAGCTGGCCTTCGTAGGCCGCGAGCGGCGCGCGCAGCACGCGCGTGGCACCGGGGTTGGTCGACAGCACGGTGCCGCCGGCATCGAGCACGATCACGCCCGAGGTCAGGTTGTCGAGGATGGTCTGCAGGTTGGCGCGCGCGGCATCGAGCTGGCCCATGGTCTTCTCGACCGCGGTGCGTGCCTCGGCCAGTTGCTGCGTCATGACGGCGAACGAACGCGTGAGGCCGCCGAGCTCGTCCTTGCCCTGCGACACGGCCGTGGGCCGCAGGTCGCCGGCAGCCACCTGGCGCACGCCGTCGGCCAGCACCAGCAGCGGCCGCGCGAGCTGGTTGCCGAACAGCACCGCGAGCAGCACGGCACCGAACACGGCGAGGAACAGGCTCAGCGTGAGCGTGCCGATGTACATGCGGCGCAGGCCCACGCGGCCGAGCGCGCGCTCCTGGTATTCGCGGTTGGCCTTGTCGACCGCGAGCGCGTTGGCCACCACGTTGGGCGGCAGCGGCCGCGTGACCTGCAGGAAGCGCGGCGCGGCATCGAGGTCGAAGCCCGGGCGCTGCACCATCGCGAGCGCGCGCACGGTGGCCGGCGGCAGCAGGATGCCCGGCGGCGGCTCGTCGAGCCCCTCGATGTGGGCGATCGCGCGGTCGGCGCGCACCTGGCGCAGCTGCTGCGGCGTGGGCCGCTCGGGATTGAGCTGGAAGCGCGACGCGCCCGCGGTGGCGATGAGCTGGCCCGCATTGGTCCACAGCACCACGTCGGTGGCCTCGAGCTGGTCGCGGATGCGTTCGAGCGCGAGGCCCGCGCTGGCATCGGAGACCTGCGCGAGCTGGCCGCCGGCCGCGCGCGTCTTGGCCGCGAGGTCGTCGGACAGCGCATCGAGCGTGGCGCGCCCGAGGTTCAGGCCCGAGTTCAGCGCGCCCTCGACCTTGACGTCGAACCAGCTCTCGATCGAGCGCTCGACGAACTGGTAGGACACGACGTAGACCAGCGCGCCCGGCACCACGCCCACCAGCGCGAAGATGGCGGCGAGCTTGATCAGCAGCCGGCTGCCGAACTTGCCCTGCCGCAACCGGCGCAGCAGCCGGAACGCGACCCAGCCGATCACCAGCACCAGCACCACCGCCACCACGACGTTGATGCCGAACAGGCGCACGTAGTAGCGCTCGTAGAGCTCGCGATTGTTGGTGGCCTGGGCCAGCAGGAACATCAGCACCAGGCCGATGGCGGTGACCAGCGCGGCGCCGACGCCCACGGCCCAGCGCATCGCGCGCGAGCGGCGCGCGGCGGGCGTGGCCGCGGCACCGCTGCGCGGCTTGGAACTCACCGCTGCTTCTCCACCGCCAGGCGCGCGCTGCGCTCGGCGGAGATGTTCCAGTCGGCCTGGCCGGCCACGCCGATCTGGAACGGCCGCGGCAGCTGCGAGGTGTCGAGCCGGAAGCGGAAGGTGACCTGGTGCAGCGGGTCGTCGCCGATCTCGGCCGGATCGCCCATGCGCAGCCGGCCCACGCGCCGCACGGCCTCGAGCGCATCGGGGAGGCTGTCGAAGTTCTGGTTCAGCGACAGGCTGAAGCTGGCCGAGCCCGACAGCGGCAGCGGCGAGATGTTGAGCCGCCAGCGGCGGGTCAGCGGCTGGTAGGCCAGCCGCATGTGGCGCGTGGCCTGCGCGACCTTGCGGTCGGTCCAGTACCAGCGCTCCTGGAACATCTCGGCCTCGGCCACGAAGTAGATCGCGATGCCCTTGTCGAGCACGTCCTCGACCAGCGCGGGCAGCTCGAACTGCACGGCGGCATTGAGGTAGACGGCATCGTCGGACTGCTCGAGCCGCATCTGGGTGACGGCGGCGGCATTGCGCGTCTGGGCCAGCACGGGCGGCGCCAGCACCGTGACGAGCAGCACGACCACCAGCGCCAGCAGCACCAGCCACCGGGGCTTGCGCGGTTCAACCCGGGTGCTTTTCAAGCAGGGCGTAGAAAAAGCCGTCGTGGTCACCCAGGGGATTGTCCTGGACGGCACGGGCATTCGCCCCGCTTTGAGGCAGCAAATGCCCCGGCGATGGCCGCAATCGGGCGTCGGTGTTGTGTGCAAGAAACGCATCGATCTGTTGCGAACCCTCTTCCCGAAACACCGAACAGGTGCAGTAAAGCAGCCGTCCGCCGGGCCGGACCAGGGGCCAGAGCGCCGCCAGCAGCGCGGCCTGCTGCAGGGCGAGCTGGGCGGTATCGCTCTCGCGGCGCAGCCAGCGCACGTCCGGATGGCGGCGCACGATGCCCGAGGCGGTGCACGGGGCATCGAGCAGGATGGCGTCGAAAGGCTGGCCGTCCCACCAGTCGGCGGGCCGTCCCGCGTCGGCCACCACCACCTTGGCCTGCAGGTCCAGGCGGGCCAGGGTCTCGTCGATGCGGCGGCTGCGCACGGCGTCGACCTCGAGCGCGGTCAGTTCGAGCGCATCGGGGCCCGCGAGTTCGAGCAGGTGGGCGGTCTTGCCGCCGGGCGCGGCGCAGGCGTCGAGCACGCGCAGCCGCCGGCCGGCCGGCGCCGCCAGCCCGTCGAGCAGCAGCGGCGCCGCGAGCTGGGCCGCGGCGTCCTGCACCGAGCAGGCGCCGTCGGCGAAACCGGGCAACTGCTGCACCGGCCGCGCGCGCGCGAGCTGCAATCCGCTGGCCGCGACCGGCGTGGCCGGCATGTCGAGTGCCGCAAGTTCGTTGCGGTAAGGGCCGGCGGCCGTCTTGCGCAGGTTCACGCGCAAGGTCATCGGCGCCTGGGCGTTGTCGGCCTGCAGCACGCGCTGCCAGTCGCGCGGATGGTCGCGCTTGAGCTTCTCGATCCACCAGCGCGGATGGTTCCAGTGCGCCACCGGTTCGGCATCGGTCGCGGCCACGAGTTCGTCGCGCTCGCGCAGGAAGCGCCGCAGGCAGGCATTGATGAAGCTGGCCTGTGCGCGCGTGGCCGGGTTGCGCTTGGCCGCCTCCACGGTCTGGTCGACCAGCGTGAAGGGCTCGTAGGGCGACTGCCCCGCGTCCCAGGCCAGCGCGAGCGCGGTGCACAGCAGCGCATCGGGCAGCGGCGGCGGCGTGCGCTTGGCGAGGTGGCGGCGCAGGGCTTCGGCGCGGCCCAGCCAGCGCAGCACCTGGAAGCCCAGGGCCTGGACGCCGGGGCGCAGCGCAGGTTCGACGGCCTCGAAGGCGACCGAGCCCGAGGTGCCGGCGCGGATCGACGCCAGCGCCCCTGCGGTCAATTGCAGTTGGCGCCAGAGCGGAGGTTGCAGCGGCGAAGCGCCGCCGTGCGAGGGGTCAGAAGGAAGAGCAGGCAATGCGGGCGATGTTAAAGGGCCCGGATGTCCGCCACCCAGGCAATGTCATGAACGAAATCGGCGGCCGAAGTTCAGTGCAGCGGCGCCGCAGGCCTCAAACGCACGGCCCATGCCACCAGCAGCGCCGGGAACTGGGCGAGCGCCGCGTTGTAGCTGGCGACCGCGAGGTTGAACTGGGTGCGCGCGATCTCGGCGGCGGCCGAGGGTTCGGGCCAGGCCATCGGCTCGGCCGCGATCGCGCCGGTGGCCGTCACGGGCACCAGCGCGTTCGCCGTCGAAGCCTGGCCCGCGGGACGCGACAGCGTGCCGTCGGGATGGAAGGAGGTCACCGCATCCGGATGCCGGCGCTGCCAGGCGGTCAGCAGCACCTGCAGCGCGGTCGCGAGCGCCGACATGCTGCCGGCCTCGAGCGGGCGCTGCCGGGTCGCGCCGAGCAGGGTGGCCATCTGCGTGGTCGCGGCCTGCAGCGAAGAGGCGCCCGCCGCGGGATCGGTCGACTCCTCGGCGGCCGACGGCGCGCTCAGGCTGGTCTGCACGAACTCGAGCTGGCGCGTCAGCGCGGCGTCCAGCGTGGCATAGGCCTGCAGCACCGCGGCCCGCAGGCGCACCAGCCGGTTGTAAGCGCCGACAAACCAGAACAGCAGCACGGCCACGACGATCCAGCCGGCCAGCGAATCGGGCAACACGCTCATCGATGGCACTCCAGGAAAAGCTCAGAAGGAAGACGCAAGGACGCGCGGAAAACCGCGGCCCCCCATGAAAAACGCCTCCCGACCGTCAAGCCGGGAGGCGTTCACGACCGGTCACGGCCGGGCGATGCTAACCAGTTATTCGGTCGCGGCGCCTTCGCTGGCGTCGACCGTGCTGGTGGCATCGCTGGACGAACCGGCGAGCTCGGCGGCTTCGGACTCGGCGATGGCGCGGCGCTCGGCCTCGTCCATCTCGTCCTTGGCCTTGCGTGCCAGGTGGTACGCCATGCCGGTGCCCGCGGGGATCAGGCGGCCGACGATGACGTTTTCCTTCAGGCCGCGCAGCTCGTCGCGCTTGCCCATGATCGCGGCTTCGGTCAGCACGCGCGTCGTTTCCTGGAACGAAGCGGCGGAGATGAACGAGTCGGTCGACAGCGACGCCTTCGTGATACCGAGCAGCAGGTTGGTGAACGTCGCGGGGATCTTGCCTTCGGCGCGCAGGGCGTCGTTGGTGTTGAGCATTTCGCTGCGTTCGACCTGTTCGCCCGAGATGTAGCTGGTGTCGCCGACGTTGTCGACCACGACGCGGCGCAGCATCTGGCGAACGATCACCTCGATGTGCTTGTCGTTGATCTTCACGCCCTGCAGGCGGTACACGTCCTGCACCTCGTCCACGATGTAGCGCGCGAGTTCTTCCGAACCCAGCAGGCGCAGGATGTCCTGCGGATCCGCCGGACCGTCGACCACGCTTTCGCCCTTGTTCACCACCTGGCCTTCGTGCACCAGGATGTTCTTTTCCTTCGGCACGAGTTCTTCCCAGACCTTGCCTTCCGGGTCGGTGATCTGCAGGCGGATCTTGCCCTTCGTTTCCTTGCCGAACGACACGGTGCCGGTCATCTCGGCCAGCATGCCCTTGTCCTTCGGCGAACGGGCTTCGAACAGCTCGGCCACGCGCGGCAGACCGCCGGTGATGTCGCGGGTCTTCTGGCCTTCGACCGGAATACGCGCCAGCACTTCGCCGGGGCCCACGTCCTGGCCGTCACGCACCTGGATCAGCGCGCCGATCGGGAAGCCGATCGTCACCGAGTGGTCGGTGCCGGGGATCTTCACCTCGGCGCCCGAGGCGTCGATCAGCTTGACCTGCGGACGCACGACCTTGGCAGCGCCGCGGCGCTTCGGGTCGATCACGACCAGGGTCGACAGACCGGTCACTTCGTCCACCTGCTTGGCGACCGTGAGGCCTTCCTCGACGTTCTCGAACTGGGTCTTGCCGGCGAATTCCGTGATGATCGGGCGCGTCAGCGGGTCCCAGTTGGCGAGCACGTGGCCGGCCTTGATCTGCTGGTCGGCCTTGACCGTCAGCGTCGCGCCGTACGGCACCTTGTGGCGTTCGCGCTCGCGGCCGTGCTCGTCATGGATGACGATCTCGCCCGAACGTGCGATCACCACCAGCTCGTTCTTGCTGTTGGTCACGTAGCGCATCGTGGCGTTGAAGCCGATCACGCCGTTGGACTTGGCCTCGACGCTCGAAGCGACAGCCGCGCGCGAAGCCGCACCACCGATGTGGAAGGTACGCATCGTGAGCTGCGTGCCCGGTTCGCCGATCGACTGCGCCGCGATCACGCCGACCGCTTCGCCGTTGTTCACCAGGCCGCCGCGGCCGAGGTCGCGGCCGTAGCACTTGGCGCAGATGCCGAAGCGCGTGGCGCAGGTCAGCGCGGTGCGGACCTTGACTTCGTCCACGCCGTCGGCTTCGATGGCGTCGATCGTGTCTTCGTCGAGCATGTCGCCGGCCTTGACCAGCACGGCACGCGTCTCGGGGTGCAGCACGTCTTCGGCCACGCTGCGGCCGAGGATACGGTCGCGCAGCGATTCGATGACTTCACCGCCCTCCACGATCGCGCGCATCAGCGCGCCGTCGTGCGTACCGCAGTCCTGCTCGATCACCACCAGATCCTGCGTCACGTCGACCAGACGGCGGGTCAGGTAACCCGAGTTCGCCGTCTTCAGCGCCGTGTCGGCCAGACCCTTACGGGCACCGTGGGTGGAGATGAAGTACTCCAGCACGTTCAGGCCTTCGCGGAAGTTCGCGGTGATGGGCGTCTCGATGATCGAGCCGTCCGGCTTGGCCATCAGGCCACGCATGCCGGCCACCTGGCGAATCTGGGCCGCGGAACCGCGGGCACCCGAGTCGGCCATCATGTAGATCGAGTTGAAGGACTCCTGCTCGACTTCCTTGCCGTGGCGGTCGATGACCTTCTGCTTCGACAGCTTGGCCATCATGACCTTCGACACTTCGTCGCCGGCCTTGCCCCAGATGTCCACCACCTTGTTGTAGCGCTCGCCGGAGGTCACGAGACCGGAGACGTACTGCTGTTCGATCTCCTTCACTTCCTTGGCCGAGCGGTCGATGATGCCGTGCTTTTCAGCGGGCACCAGCATGTCGTCGATGGCGATCGAGATGCCGGCCTTGGTCGCGAGACGGAAACCGTTCTGCAGCAGCTTGTCGGCGAAGACCACGGTCTCCTTCAGGCCGCACTTGCGGAAGCTCACGTTGATGAGCTTGGAGATTTCCTTCTTCTTCAGCGCCTTGTTGATGTTCGAGAACGGCAGGCCCTTCGGCAGGATCTCGGACAGCAGGGCACGGCCCACGGTGGTGTCCACGAGCGAGGTCGACGGCTCGAATTCGCCGCTTTCCTTGTTCTTGGTGTACTCCGTGATGCGCACGGCGACCTTGGCGGTCAGCTCGACCACGTTGGCGTCGAGCGCGCGCTGCACTTCACCGATGTCCGAGAAGATCAGGCCTTCGCCCTTGCCGTTGATGCGGTCGCGGGTCGTGTAGTACAGACCCAGCACCACGTCCTGCGAGGGAACGATCGACGGTTCGCCCGAAGCCGGGAACAGCACGTTGTTGGAGGCCAGCATCAGCGTGCGGGCTTCCATCTGCGCTTCCACCGACAGCGGCACGTGGACGGCCATCTGGTCGCCGTCGAAGTCGGCGTTGAAGGCCGCGCACACCAGCGGGTGCAGCTGGATCGCCTTGCCTTCGATCAGGATCGGCTCGAAGGCCTGGATGCCCAGACGGTGCAGCGTAGGCGCACGGTTCAGCATCACCGGGTGTTCCTTGATCACCTCTTCCAGGATGTCCCAGACCACCGGCGTGCCCGATTCGACTTCCTTCTTGGCCGCCTTGATCGTGGTCGCGATGCCCATGGCTTCGAGGCGCGAGAAGATGAAGGGCTTGAACAGCTCGAGCGCCATCAGCTTCGGCAGGCCGCACTGGTGCAGCTTGAGCGTCGGGCCCACCACGATGACCGAACGGCCCGAGTAGTCGACGCGCTTGCCCAGCAGGTTCT
The DNA here is from genome assembly GCF_059418265.1 of Variovorax sp. GW821-FHT09B05. Taxonomy (NCBI): domain Bacteria; kingdom Pseudomonadati; phylum Pseudomonadota; class Betaproteobacteria; order Burkholderiales; family Comamonadaceae; genus Variovorax; species Variovorax sp. GW821-FHT09B05. Next base: position 9,281 of record NZ_JBWKPN010000026.1, on the reverse strand, counting down.
GGCGGAAGCGACCGCTCTTGCCCTTGATCATGTCGGCCAGCGACTTGAGCGCGCGCTTGTTGGCGCCCGTCATGGCCTTGCCGCGGCGGCCGTTGTCCAGCAGCGAGTCGACGGCTTCCTGCAGCATCCGCTTTTCGTTGCGCGCGATGATTTCCGGAGCCTTGAGCTCCAGCAGGCGGCGCAGACGCGAGTTGCGGTTGATGACGCGGCGGTACAGGTCGTTCAGGTCGGAGGTCGCGAAGCGGCCGCCGTCCAGAGGCACCAGCGGACGCAGGTCCGGCGGCAGCACGGGCAGCACGTCGAGCACCATCCAGTTGGGCTTGATGCCCGACTTGCGGAAGGCCTCGAGCACCTTCAGGCGCTTGGAGTTCTTCTTGACCTTGACTTCGGAACCGGTCAGGTCGCCGCGCAGCTTCTCGATCTCGCTGTCGAGCTCGATGCCTTCCAGCAGGTCCTTGATGCCTTCGGCGCCCATCTTGGCGATGAACTCGTCACCGTATTCCTTGCGCTTCGTGTCGTAGTCGTCCTCGGACATGATGCTGAACTTCTTCAGCGGGGTCATGCCGGGGTCGGTCACCACGTAGGCTTCGAAGTACAGCACGCGTTCGATGTCGCGCAGCGTCATGTCGAGCACGAGGCCCAGGCGCGACGGCAGCGACTTCAGGAACCAGATGTGCGCGCAGGGAGCGGCCAGGTCGATGTGACCCATGCGCTCGCGGCGGACCTTGGTCTGCGTGACTTCGACGCCGCACTTCTCGCAGATCACGCCGCGGTGCTTGAGGCGCTTGTACTTGCCGCACAGGCACTCGTAGTCCTTGATCGGGCCGAAGATCTTGGCGCAGAACAGGCCGTCGCGTTCGGGCTTGAACGTGCGGTAGTTGATCGTCTCGGGCTTCTTCACCTCGCCGAAAGACCACGAGCGGATCTTTTCGGGCGAAGCCATGCCGATCTTGATGGCATCGAAATGCTCATCCGGGGTGAACTGCTTGAACAGGTCGAGTAGCGATTTCATAAGACTCTATCCCCTTCGTTTACGAACGCTCGAGCTCGATGTCGAGACCCAGCGAACGGATTTCCTTGACCAGCACGTTGAACGATTCCGGCATGCCGGCTTCGATCGAATGCTCGCCCTTGACGATGCTTTCGTAGACCTTGGTACGGCCCTGCACGTCGTCGGACTTCACGGTCAGCATTTCCTGCAGGACGTAGGCAGCGCCGTACGCTTCCAGCGCCCACACTTCCATTTCCCCGAAACGCTGGCCGCCGAATTGCGCCTTGCCGCCCAGCGGCTGCTGCGTGACCAGCGAGTACGGGCCGGTCGAGCGGGCGTGCATCTTGTCGTCCACCAGGTGATGCAGCTTCAGGAAGTGCATGTAGCCGACGGTAACGGGACGCTCGAACTGGTCGCCGGTGCGACCGTCGAACAGGTAGGCCTGCGTGCGCGTCTCGGTCAGGCCCTTGGCCTTCGCGATGTCGTCCGGGTAGGCCAGCTTCAGCATGCCGCGGATTTCCTCTTCCGAGGCGCCGTCGAACACGGGCGTCGCGAAGGTCGCGCCGTTTTGCAGGTTCGATGCCATCTCGAGCACTTCGCCGTCGCTCAGCGAGGCGATGTTCTCTTCGCGGCCCGAGCCGTTGTACAGCTGCTCCATGAACTTGCGCAGCTCGGCCGCCTTGGCCTCCTGCTGCAGCAGGTCGCCGATGCGCTGGCCGATGCCCTTGCCGGCCCAGCCCAGATGCACCTCGAGCACCTGCCCCACGTTCATCCGCGAGGGCACGCCCAGCGGGTTCAGGCAGATGTCGCACGGCGTGCCGTCGGCCATGTGCGGCATGTCTTCGATCGGAACGATCTTCGACACCACGCCCTTGTTGCCGTGGCGGCCGGCCATCTTGTCGCCGGGTTGCAGGCGGCGCTTGACGGCCAGGTAGACCTTGACCATCTTGAGCACGCCTGCGGGCAGCTCGTCGCCCTGCGTGAGCTTCTTGCGCTTTTCTTCGAACGCGAGGTCGAAGCTGTGGCGCGTCTGCTCGAGCGAGTTCTTGATCGACTCCAGCTGCGAGGCCACTTCCTCGTCGGCCGGACGGATGTCGAACCAGTGGAACTTCTCGACCGACGACAGGTAGGCCTTGTCGAGCTTGGTGCCCTTGGCGAGCTTGTTCGGGCCGCCGTTGGCGGCCTTGCCGATCAGCAGCTTCTCGATCCGGTCGAACGCGTCGGCCTCGACGATGCGAAGCTGGTCGTTCAGGTCGAGGCGGAAGCGCTTGAGCTCGTCGTCGATGATCTGCTGGGCGCGCTTGTCGCGCTGGATGCCTTCGCGGGTGAACACCTGCACGTCGATCACGGTGCCTTGCGAGCCCTGGTCCACGCGCAGCGAGGTGTCCTTCACGTCCGAAGCCTTCTCGCCGAAGATGGCGCGCAGCAGCTTCTCCTCCGGCGTCAGCGTGGTCTCGCCCTTCGGCGTGACCTTGCCCACCAGCGTGTCGCCGGGCATGACTTCGGCACCCACGTAGATGATGCCGGACTCGTCGAGGCGGTTGAGCTGCTGTTCGGCCAGGTTCGGGATGTCGCGCGTGATTTCCTCGGCACCGAGCTTGGTGTCGCGGGCCATCACCACCAGTTCCTCGATGTGGATCGAGGTGTAGCGGTCGTCGGCCACGATGCGTTCGGAGATCAGGATCGAGTCTTCGAAGTTGTAGCCGTTCCAGGGCATGAACGCGATCAGCATGTTCTGGCCCAGGGCCAGTTCGCCGAGGTCGGTCGATGCGCCGTCGGCCACCACGTCGCCCTTGGCGATCTTGTCGCCGCGCTTGACGATCGGACGCTGGTGGATGTTGGTGTTCTGGTTCGAACGCTGATACTTGATCAGGTTGTAGATGTCCACGCCGACTTCGCCGGCCGCGGCCTCGTCGTCGTTCACGCGCACCACGACACGGGTCGCGTCGACGTAGTCGACGATACCGCCGCGGGTGGCCGTGACCACGGTGCCGGAGTCGACCGCGGAGACGCGCTCGATGCCGGTGCCGACCATCGGCTTCTCTGGGCGCAGCACGGGCACGGCCTGACGCTGCATGTTGGCGCCCATCAGCGCGCGGTTCGCGTCGTCGTGCTCGAGGAACGGAACCAGCGAGGCGGCCACCGACACGATCTGTGCGGGCGACACGTCCATGTACTGGATGCGCTCGGCACCGACCAGGATCGATTCGCCGGCTTCACGCGCCGAGACCAGGTCGCCGGTCAGCACGCCGTCCTTGTCCAGGGCCGCGTTGGCCTGGGCGATGACGTACTTGCCTTCCTCGATGGCCGACAGGTAGTCGATCTCGTTCGTGACCTTGCTGTCGACCACGCGGCGATACGGCGTCTCGATGAAGCCGTATTCGTTCAGGCGGGCGTACAGGGCCAGCGAGTTGATCAGGCCGATGTTCGGGCCTTCGGGCGTTTCGATCGGGCACACGCGGCCGTAGTGGGTCACGTGCACGTCACGCACTTCGAAGCCGGCACGTTCACGCGTCAGACCGCCCGGGCCAAGGGCCGACACGCGGCGCTTGTGGGTGATTTCGGACAGCGGGTTCGTCTGGTCCATGAACTGCGACAGCTGCGAGGCGCCGAAGAATTCCTTCAGCGCGGCCGAGATCGGCTTGCTGTTGATCAGGTCGTGCGGCATCAGCGGCTCTTGCTCCGCCTGACCCAGACGTTCCTTCACGGCCTTCTCGATACGGGCCAGGCCGGTGCGGTACTGGTTCTCGGCCAGTTCGCCGACGCAACGCACGCGGCGGTTGCCGAGGTGGTCGATGTCGTCGACTTCGCCGTTGCCGTTGCGCAGGTCGACGAGGATCTTGACGACGGCCAGGATGTCCTCGTTGGTCAGCACCATCGGGCCGGTCGACTCGTCGCGGCCGACCTTGGCGTTGAACTTCATGCGGCCGACGCGCGACAGGTCGTACGTGTCCGGGTTGTAGAACAGGCGCTGGAACAGGGCCTGCACCGCGTCTTCCGTCGGCGGCTCGCCGGGGCGCATCATGCGGTAGATCGCCACGCGCGCGGCGAACTCGTCCACCGTTTCGTCGATGCGCAGGGTCTGCGAGATGTACGCGCCCTGGTCGAGTTCGTTGGTGTAGATGACCTGGATGTCCTGCACGCCGGCGCCGCGCAGCTTCTTCAGCAGCGCTTCGGTCAGCTCGTCGTTGGCCTTGGACAGGATCTCGCCCGAATCGGCATCGACGATGTTGCGTGCGATCACGCGGCCGATCAGGAAGTCTTCCGGCACGCTGATGTGCGTGGTGCCGCCCTGCTCGAGTTCGCGCGTGTGGCGCGCGGTGACCCGCTTGTCCTTGGCGACCACGACCTTGCCCGACTTGTCGGTGATGTCGAAGCGCGCGACTTCGCCGCGCAGGCGCTCGGAGACGAACTCCATCTGCGCGCCGCTGTCCATCAGGCGGAAGTTGTCGTTGACGAAGAAGTTCGCGAGGATCGATTCCGGGTTCAGGCCGATGGCCTTCAGCAGGATCGTGACCGGCATCTTGCGGCGACGGTCGACGCGGAAGTACAGCATGTCCTTCGGGTCGAACTCGAAGTCGAGCCACGAACCGCGGTAGGGAATCACGCGGGCCGAGAACAGCAGCTTGCCCGAGCTGTGCGTCTTGCCCTTGTCGTGTTCGAAGAACACGCCCGGCGAACGGTGCAGCTGCGAAACGATCACGCGTTCCGTGCCGTTGATGATGAACGAGCCCTTCTCGGTCATGAGCGGCACTTCGCCCATGTAGACCTCTTGCTCCTTCACTTCCTTGACCACCTTCGACTGCGAGGTCGACGATTCGCGGTCATAGATGATGAGCTGGACCTTGGCGCGCACCGCCGAGGCGAAGGTCAGGCCACGGGTCTGGCACTCGCGCACATCGAACGCCGGCTTCGCCAGGTTGTACTCGAGGAACTTCATCTCGACGAAACCGTTGTGCGAGACGATCGGGAAGGCGGCGTCGAACGCGGCCTGCAGGCCTTCGACGGTGCGTTTTTGCGGAGCGATGCCCGCTTGCAGGAACGCCGTGTAGGCGTCCTTCTGCATCTGCAGCAGGTAGGGAATTTCGACGACGCTGTCGCGGCTGCCGAAACTTTTTCGGATGCGCTTGCGTTCGGTGTAACTGTACGCGGACGATTGGGCCATGAGAGCTCCGGTGCTTGAGATCTTCAGCGACTTGTCAGCAATGCCGGGACGAACGGCACCACTGCTTGGCGGCTGGCCACTACCAGCCGTTGGCGGACAGCGATGCGTTGCACATCGCCCGAACCAAGGGGTCTTCTGCAGTCGGGGTCAGAAGACACTCAAAAAACGTCTTGATTTGGCTTTTCCGTCGACCTTCGGTCTCCGGGAAAGCCGGCATCAAGCCGACTTTTGAGTGCGCTCTGAAAGCGGCAAAGGCTGGAGGGCCTTTTTCAGGCACCTCCAGCCCTCGAGGGGGTCTGAATTACTTCAGTTCCACCTTGGCGCCGGCTTCTTCCAGCTTCTTCTTGGCAGCGTCGGCGTCAGCCTTCGACAGGCCTTCCTTGACGGCCTTGGGAGCGGCTTCCACCAGATCCTTGGCTTCCTTGAGGCCCAGGCCGGTGATTTCGCGCACGGCCTTGATGACCGACACCTTGTTCGCGCCGACATCGGCCAGCACGACGTTGAATTCGGTCTTTTCTTCGACCACGGCAGCGGCTGCGCCACCACCTTGGGCCGGAGCCGACATTGCAGCGGCGCTCACGCCGAACTTCTCTTCGATGGCCTTGACCAGGTCGTTGAGCTCGAGGACCGTCATGCTGTCCAGCGCGGTCAGAAATGCGTCTTTATCGAATGCCATTTTGGTTTCCTAACAATTGGGTTGAATTTTTCAAACGCAAGGCTTGGGCTATCAAGCCGCCTGCGCTTCTGCCGGTGCATCGGCGGGTGCAGCTTCGCCACCACCGCGCGTCTCGGCCAGCGCCGCGAGCACGCGGGCGGTACGAGAGATCGGCGATTGCATCAAGCCCAGCAGTTGCGCCAGCAGCACTTCCTTGGAAGGGATGTTGGCCAGTTGCTTCACGCCGTCGACGTCCAGAGCCTTGCCACCGAATGCGCCACCGCGAATCACCAGCTTGTCGTTGGTTTTCGCGAAATCGGCCACCACCTTCGCGGCGGCCACAGCGTCTTCGGAGAAGCCATAGATCAGCGGACCGGTCATCTGGTCGCCGACGATCTCAAACGAGCTGCCAGCCACAGCACGGCGGGCCAGGGTGTTCTTCAGAACACTCAGGCTCACACCCTTGCTGCGAGCTTCGGCGCGCAGTTTGGTCATGTCGGCCACCGTGATGCCACGGTATTCCGCCATCACGAGCGTTTGAGCTTTTGCGGCGAGGCTGGTCACTTCATTGATGACCGCTTCTTTCTCACTGCGATTCAGACTCAAGGTCTACTCCTTTTCAATGCGGTCTTCGGTTGTTTCATGAACCTCGGACCGCGCCTCATGCAGCGACCAACTGTTTCGGAACCCATTCGTCAGAAAACTCGAATTCCTTGCAGCGGGATCGCCATCTGCGCTGGCTGCCCGGCGAGGGCCGGGTGATTAAGTGCAGGCGACCTGCACACCAGCGGTCTTGGATGGCCCGCGGCAACCGAAGCCGCCGCGACCCACCACATTCGCCCGGTTCCGAATCCTTGCGGAGCCGGAGCCGGGCCAATCTACATTTGCCTTCGCTTCTGCCCGATCAGGCAGCGGCGATGGTCTGCGTGTCCACGCGGACACCCACGCCCATCGTCGACGACACGGCGACCTTGCGCAGGTAGATACCCTTGCTCGAGGCCGGCTTGGCCTTGACCAGGGCATCGATCAGCGCGGCGAGGTTGCCCTGCAGCTTGTCGGTGTCGAACGAACGACGGCCGATCGTGCCGTGCACGATGCCGGCCTTGTCGACGCGGAACTGAACCTGGCCAGCCTTGGCGTTCTTCACGGCGGTCGCGACGTCGGGCGTCACGGTGCCGACCTTCGGGTTCGGCATCAGGCCGCGCGGGCCGAGGATCTGGCCGAGCGTACCGACCACGCGCATGGCGTCGGGTGCGGCGATCACGATGTCGAAGGGCATGTCGCCCGCCTTGACCATGGCAGCCAGGTCGTCCATGCCGACGATGTCGGCGCCGGCGGCCTTGGCCTCTTCAGCCTTGGCGCCTTGGGCGAACACGGCCACGCGCTTGGTCTTGCCAGTGCCGTTGGGCAGCACGACGGCGCCACGCACGACCTGGTCCGACTTCTTCGCGTCGATGCCGAGCTGCACGGCCACGTCGATCGATTCGTCGAACTTGGCGGTGGCGGCTTCCTTGACGATGGTGATCGCGTCAGTCAGCGGGTACAGCTTGGTGCTGTCGACCTTGCCTTCGAGCGACTTCTGCTTCTTGGTGATCTTGGCCATTTACACGCCCTCCACATTCACGCCCATGGAACGGGCCGTACCAGCGATGGTGCGAACTGCTGCGTCCATGTCGGCAGCGGTCAGGTCCTTCATCTTGGTCTTTGCGATCTCTTCGAGCTGGGCGCGCGTGATCTTGCCGACCTTGTCGGTGTGCGGGCGCGCGGAGCCCTTCTCGAGCTTGATGGCCTTCTTGATCAGGACGCCAGCGGGCGGCGACTTGATGATGAAGGTGAAGCTCTTGTCGGCGAAGGCGGTGATGACCACCGGCAGCGCCAGACCCGGCTCGTAGCTCTGCGTCTGGGCGTTGAACGCCTTGCAGAATTCCATGATGTTCAGACCGCGCTGACCGAGTGCGGGACCGATCGGCGGGGACGGGTTGGCCTTACCAGCTGGCACTTGCAGCTTGATGAAGCCGACGATTTTTTTCGCCATGCTTTACTCCTTGCGGGTGATATCGCCGAGGCCTGTGGCCTGGGCTCCCCGGGGTGAACGACTCTTCGATCAAGGCCGCGCGCCGAGTCGGATAGCGCGCTGCCGGAATGGGGCCCGATCCGAAGACCGGGCGGGCGTCAGGTCTTCTCGACCTGGCTGAATTCGAGTTCCACCGGGGTGGCGCGGCCGAAGATCATGACCGAGACGCGCACCTTGCTCTTCTCGTAGTTGACTTCCTCGACCGAGCCGTTGAAGTCGGTGAACGGACCTTCCTTGACGCGCACGAGTTCGCCCACGGTGAACTCGACCTTGTGGCGCGGCTTCTCGGTGCCCTGCTGCATCTGGCTGACGATGTCCTCGACCTCTTTCTGCGAGATCGGAGCCGGACGGTTCTTGGCGCCGCCCACGAAGCCCGTCACCTTGTTGGTGTGCTTCACCAGGTGCCAGCTCTCGTCGTCCATGATCATTTCGACCAGCACGTAGCCCGGGAAGAAGCGGCGCTCGGTGGTTCGCTTCTGGCCGTTCTTGATCTCGACCACTTCCTCGGTCGGGACCAGGATGCGGCCGAACTTGTCCTGCATGCCGGCGCGGTTGATGCGCTCGGTGATGTTCCGCTCGACGGCCTTCTCCATGCCCGAATAGGCATGCACCACGTACCAACGCAGATCGGGATTGGCAGCAGGCGCAAGGACGGAGGCGTTTTCCTCCGGCGGCGTGGTTTCAACAGCGTCGTCGGTCATTGGTTCTTACTTTTTCCAGCCCAGAATGAGGTCAAAAAACACCCATTCGAGCGTTTTGTCGGTGAGCCAGAGGAAGACGGACATGATCGCCACGAAGGCGAACACGTAAGCCGTCATCTGCATCGCTTCCTTGCGGGTCGGCCAGACGACCTTCTTGACCTCGCGCCACGAATCGCGGCCGAAAGCCCAGAGCTGGCGGCCGTTCTCGGAGCTGCCGAAGGTCGCCACGGCGGCGGCCAGGCCCACGAGCAGCGCGGCCCACTGAACCAGCGAGCCCTGGCGCGACAGCAGATAGAACGCCACGATGGCGCCCACTGCCAGCAGTGCTGCCACGGCCAGCTTGGCCTTGTCGGCACCGGTGCTCACGGTTTCGATTTGAGAAGTGGCCATGTTCGGCTGATTTCCTGCGGCCTTTCGGCCTCAATTCATGCCGCCGTTTTGAGACGGCGAAGCCCGTCGAGTCTCGACGGGCTTTTTTGCCTTCCCGCCGGAGTCCGGCGGGTCGTTTTCGGAGGCCACCCTAGGTGGCAGGGGCAGTAGGAATCGAACCTACAACCTTCGGTTTTGGAGACCGACGCTCTGCCAATTGAGCTATACCCCTCCGGTACTCTTGCCCGACTTAGATGTCGAGGATCTTGGCCACGACGCCCGAACCCACGGTACGGCCGCCTTCGCGGATGGCGAAGCGCAGGCCT
>NZ_JBWKPN010000025.1:0-90807 GCF_059418265.1 Variovorax sp. GW821-FHT09B05 | reverse complement strand
TGGTTACTTTCTTTTGGCGAAGCAAAAGAAAGTGACTCGCCCGCCGGGGCGAGACCCGGCCAACAGCCTCAACAAAAAAACTGACAACCAGCCCGCCAAACGCAATTCAAATCATCGGCGTAACCGCCCCATCCATAGCCACGATAGCCCCCGTCACATAACTAGCCTTCCCCGAAGCCAGAAACAGCACCGTATTCGCCACCTCCTCCGGCGTAGCGATGCGCCCCAGCGGCAGCCGAGCGGTGGCCCGCTTCAGCGCTTCGTCGGTATCGATGCCCTGCAGCTTCGCGTCAGCCTTCATCCCTTCGGCAAGCCGCGCAGTCAGCGTGAGGCCAGGATTCACCGCATTCACGCGCACCCCCTTGGCGGCATAAGCCGCAGCCATCCCAGCACTGACCAGCATCAGCGCCGCATTGGCGGCCCCACCGGCCATGTGCACGGGGCTCGCGACCTTGCCGCCCTGCCCGATGACATTGACGATGGCGCCGCTGCCGCGCTGCCCCATGCGCTTGACCACCGGGTCGATCATGTGGATGTAGCTGAAGTACTTCGCGTCCATCGCGTCGTGCCAGGCGGCGGGCGTGAGGTCGTCGGGCGGGGTGCGGCGCGCGGCGCCGGCCGAGTTGACGAGCACGTCGACCGGGCCGAAGGCCTGCTCGGCGGCGTCGAGGGCGGCCAGGGCGGCCGCCGGGTCCTTGAGGTCGGCGGCGTGCAGCGAGACGCGGCCCTCGGCCTGCGCGTGGGCCGCGAGCAGTTCCTGGCGGCCCTGCTCCAGGTTGGCCGGATCGCGCGACACCAGGCTCACGCGGGCGCCCTCGCGCAGGAAGCCGAGCGCGCAGGCCAGGCCGATGCCCTTGCTGCCGCCGGTGATGAGTACGTGGCGGTCCTGGAGTTCGAGATCCATGAAGGTGTCCTTGGGTTGGTTGGCGGAGTCGCGTGGATTGAATCACCGCTCTAAGATCGCCGGATGAACGCTCCCACGGTATCCCTGCCCCGCTTCTGGTCACAGCTGTCCACGCGCGACTTCGCCGCGCTCGATGTGGCAGCCACGGTGGCGGTGCTGCCGCTGGGCGCTACCGAGCAGCATGGGCCGCACCTGCCGCTCGGGGTCGACACGGTGCTGGCCGACGGCATCGTCGCGGCGGCGCTGCCGCTGCTGCCGCCCGAGCTGCCCGTGCTGTTCCTGCCGACCCAGCAGATCGGCCTGAGTCCCGAGCACGCGCGCTTCGCGGGCACGCTCACGCTGTCGGCCGAGACGCTGATCCGCATGTGGAGCGAGATCGGCGCCGGGGTGGCGCGCGCCGGGGTGAAGAAGCTGGTGCTGTTCAACGCGCATGGCGGCCACGTGGGCGCGATGGACATCGTCGCGCGCGAGCTGCGCGCCGCGCACGGGCTGATCGTCTATTCCGCGAGCTGGTTCAACCTGCCGCTGGGCGAGGCGGGTGCCCGGTTCAGCGCGCACGAGCACCGCTTCGGCGTGCATGCGGGCGAGATCGAGACCTCGATGATGCTGGCGCTCGCGCCGGGTCAGGTGCGCATGGATGCGGCACAGGATTTCCGCTCCAGCTCCGAGCAGCGCGCGGCCGACTACGCGATCCTCGGCAACGGCAGGAGCGCGAAGCTCGGCTGGGCGATCGAGGACTACAACGCGCAGGGCGCGGCGGGCAATGCGGCGGCGGCCACGGCGCCGGCGGGGCAGGCGGTCGTCGATGCCGCGGCGGCGCAGCTCGCGCTGCTGCTGGCCGAGGTGTCGCGCCTGCCATTGAGCACCGCGAACACCGGCCCACTGCCCTGAAAAAGAGTGAGGGAAGAGCGGCGGCCGCTCAGTCCTTCGCCAGCACCTCGGCGAACATGCCCGAGTCGACGTTGCCGCCGGTCAGGCTGATGCCCACCGTCTTGCCGCGCCAGCGTTCCCGCTGCTGAAGCGCGCCCGCGAGTGCGGCGGCGCCCGCGCCCTCGGCCACGTTGTGGGTGTCGCTGAAGAGGATGCGCATCGCCTTGCCGACCTCCTCGTCGCTGACCGCGATCACGTCGTCGGCCTCGCGCAGCAGCACCTCGAGCGACTCGGGCACCGGCACGCGGCAGGCCATGCCGTCGGCCAGGCGCGTGCTCACCGGCGACTCGACCGGATGGCGCGCGCGGAACGAATCGAGGTAGGCGGTGGCATGGGCCGACACCACGCCGACGATCTTCGTGGCGACGCCGCAGTGCGCGCGCGCCGCGGCCGCGCCCGCGAAGCCCGAGCCCAGGCCGATGGGCACGAACAGCACGTCGGGCGGCGCGTGCTTCAGCGCCTCGAAGAACTCGACGTAGGCGGTCGACACGCCGCGCACCAGCTCGCGGTGGAACGAGGGCACGCGGTGCAATCCGTCGCGCTCGGCCAGCACGGCCGCATGCTCGGACGCGGCCTGGAAGTCCTCGCCGTGCTCGACCAGTTCGACGCCGAGCGCGCGCATGGCGGCGTTCTTCTCGACCGAGTTGCCGTGCGGCACCACGATGGTCGCGGCCAGGCCGTGGCGGCGCGCCGCGAAGCCCAGCGACTGGCCATGGTTGCCGCGCGTGGCGCTGATCACGTGGCGCGCCCCGGGCTGCTCGCGCGCCAGCGTCTCGAAGTAGGTCAGGCCGCCGCGGATCTTGAAGGCGCCGACCGGCGTGTGGTTCTCGTGCTTGGCCCACAGCTTCGCGCCCAGGCGCCGCTCGAGCAACGGCCAGGCGTACTGCGGCGTGGGCGGCATGGCCGCGTGCACGGTGGCGAGCGCGGCTGCCATTTCTTCGCGGGTGAATCGCATGGGGGTCACTTTCTTTCGGTCAGGGCCACGCGCACCGCCAGCGCGGCCAGCACGCTGCCCATCACGTAGCGCTGCGCGCGCAGCCAGCCTTCGCTCTTCGACAGCACGGCCGTGATGCTCGCGGCGCCGACGATCATCGTGGTGTTGACCACGGCGCTGCTGGCCATCTGCGCGGCGCCGAGCTGCAGGCTCTGCAGCAGCACCGAGCCGCGCTCGGGATGGATGAACTGCGGAAAGAACGAGAGGTAGAACATCGCCACCTTCGGGTTCAGCAGGTTGGTGAGGAAGCCCATGCGGAACAGCTTGCCCGGCGGGTCGGCCGGCAGCGCGCGGGCCTCGAAGGGCGCCGCGCCGCCGGGGCGCACCGCCTGCCAGGCGAGCCACAGCAGGTAGGCCGCGCCCGCGAAGCGGATCGCGTCGAAGGCCAGCGGCACCGCGAGCAGCAGCGCCGTGAGCCCGAGCGCGGCGGCGCACAGGTGCACCAGGAAGGCCATCAGCACGCCGCCCAGCGAGATCAGCCCGGCGCGGCGGCCCTGGATCAGGGTGCGCGAGACGCAATAGATCATGTTCGGCCCGGGCGTGAGCGCGAGCAGCAGCGAGGCGAGCGCGAACCAGGCGATTTCGGTCAGGGTCAGCATGTCAGAGTCCTCGGGATTCCAGGGTGACGGGGCCGCGCGGCGTGTCGAACACGGCCACGAGGTTCGGCGCCCCGGCCTCGACCTTCAGCGCGCGCAGGCCGATGGCCGAGAGCGCGGCCGACAGCGCCGGCGCGCGCGGATGGGTGGCATGCAGCGAGCGCAATGCGAGGCCCGAGGCCGGCACGGCGTCGACCGGATGCACCGGGCCCCACTGGATCAGCGTGGGCAGCGCACCGTAGAACAGCCGCTGGCCGTCGTCGCGCACCGCGATCTGCCATTCGAGCCGGCCGGCCGCGGTGTCGCGCGAGGCCTCGAGCAGGTGGCCGCGATCGATCTGCGCATGCTCCTCGCGCGCCAGGGCCTGGATGGCGGCGCGCGCATCGGGCACGCGCGCCACGAAGTGGATCAGCCGCGGGCCGTGCTGCGCGAGCCCGGCCTGCAGTTCGGCATCGTCGAGGTCGAACCAGCGGCGCGTGTTCGGGCGCGACGGCGCCTGGCCCGGTTCGATCGCGATGATCTCGGCATAGGCGCGCGGAAAGGCTTCGCTCGCGACGTTCAGCAGCCGGTTGTGCGTGCCCATCAGCGGATGCGCGCCGCCGGGCGCGGGCACGACGCCCAGCGTGGCCTCGCACCAGGCCACGCCCTCGGCCAGCGAGGCGGCGGCGATCACGAGGTGGTCGACTTCGGCATGCATCGCGGTGTCTCCGTTCAGAGCGCGACGCTGCCGTCGACGCAGGTCACGGCATCGCCGCCGACCCAGATCCGGCCCTCGGCGTCGCGCTCGATGTGGACGCGGCCCGCGCGGCCCAGGCACTGGCCCTGCGCCGCCAGGTAGCGCGCGGGCATGTGGCCGTCGGCGATCAACCATTCGGCCAGGCCCGCGTTGAGGCTGCCCGTGACCGGGTCTTCCTGCACGCCGATCGGCTCGGCGAAGGCGCGCACCTCGAGGTCGATCTTCGCGCCGTCGTCCAGCGGCACGGCGGGGCGGTTGCCGAAGGCGCGCGCCTCGCGGTTCGAGCGGCCGATCAAGAGCGAGGTGTCGTGCACCGTGGGCACGCCGGCCACGCCGGCCTTCACGCCCAGCTCCTTGAGCGCGCGATGGTCGGGCGAGAGCGCGAGCACCGCGTCGGCATCCTCGAGCAGCAGGCCGAACCAGACCGGGCCGTTGTCGAGCACCTGCGCGGCGATCACCTGCTGCGCCTTCAGGCCCAGCGCGCCGGCCACCTTGGCCAGCAGCGCGGGACTCGGCGCACTGCGCTTGAGCGGCGGCGCCGCGAAAGCCAGCCGCGTGCCCTCGCGCCGCAGCGGCACCAGGCCGGCGCCGCACTGCTGCACCACCTGGCCCGGGGCCTTGGGCTTGCCGCCGGCCTGCAGCCAGGCATGGCAGCTGCCGATGGTGGGATGGCCCGCGAACGGCAGCTCGCCGCTGGGCGTGAAGATACGCACCCGGTAGTCGGCCGCGGGATCGGTGGGCGGCAGCAGGAAGGTGGTTTCGGACAGGTTGGTCCACTGCGCGAAGCGCAGCATGGCCGCATCGTCGAGCTCGCTGCCATCGATCACCACGGCCAGCGGGTTGCCGAAGTAGGGATGGGCGGTGAAGACGTCGACTTGCTTGAACGGGCGGGTTTTCATTTCTTACTCGAGAGGGAGATCGAGCACGCCGCGCGCGCCCGGACGGATGAGCAGGTCGTTGAACCAGCGCTCGACATGGGGCCAGCCGGGCCGGCGGTATTCGGCGGCCGGCAGGTTGAACCAGCGGTGCGCCTCGCAGCCGATCGGGATGTCGGCCATGGTGAAGCGCTCGCCGGCGATGTAGGGATGGCGCGCGAGGTGGGCGTCGAGCAGGCCGAACAGTGCCTCGCTCTCGCGCACCGAGGCCTCGATCAGCGCCGGCTGGCGCTCGGCCGGCGGCGTGCGCACCCATTGCACGAAGGCATCGCGGCTCGCGCGGTTGAGCGTGGTCTGCTGCCAGTCCATCCAGCGCTCGGCGTCGAAGCGCGCGGGCAGGTCGGCCGGGTAGAAGGCACCGTGCGAGTACTTGGCGCAGAGGTAGCGCACGATCACGTTCGATTCCCAGAGCACCACGCGCTCCGCGCCCTCGCCGTCGTCGATGGTGGGCACCATGGCGTTGGGGTTCAGCGCCAGGTACTCGTCGGTTTGCACCACGCCGAAGCGGCCGCCGGCCTCGGTGCGCTGGAAGTCCAGCCCGAGTTCCTGCGCGCACCACACCACCTTGCGTACGTTGATCGAGCTGATGCGGCCCCAGATGTTGAGCATGTCGTCGTCTTTCCTTGAAGCTTGGGTGTTCGTGTTCGGGTCAGTCCCGCATGATGCGCGCGGTGCCCAAGACGCGGATCGAGCTGCCGGGCGCGGCCGGGATGTCGGCATGCAGGCGCGACAGCATGCCCATGTCCTCGCCCTGCACCACGTCGATCGCGCCGCCGTGCGGCCAGCCGATATCGCGCAGGTAGCCCGCCAGCGCGGCGGTGGCGGCGCCGGTCGCGGGGTCTTCGTAGACACCGCCCGAAGCGAAGGGATTGCGCGTGTGGAAGCGCTGCGCGCTCTCGGCATGCAGCAACACGATGGTCGTGAGATCGAAGCGGGCCATCAGCGCGCGGCCGGCCTCGAGCTCGTAGTGCATCGCCGCCAGCGCCGCGCGGCTCTCGAGCGCCAGCACCAGGTGATCGGCGCCCGCATGGGCGACGGCCGGTGGAATGCGCGCATCGAGCGCGGCCGCGTCGAGGCCGAACAGCGCCAGCGCGGCCGACAGCAGGGCCGGCACGGCGGCGGCGCTGCGCGTGGGCGGCGACTGCAGCGCGGCCTCGACGGTGGCGCCGTTGCGGCGGCCCTCGACCGTGATCCGCGCCTGGTTCAGCGTGAGCGGAAACACGCCGTCGCCCTGCTGCAGCGCGAGCGCCGCGCCGAGCGCGATCGTCGCGTGGCCGCAGAACGGCACTTCGGACTGCGGCGCGAAGTAGCGCACGCGCCAGCCGTCGCCGGTGCGCGCGGCGAAGGCGGTCTCGGAGAAGCCCACGTCGGCGGCGATGCGCTGCATCTGCGCCTCGGGCGGCAGGGCCTCGGCGATGACGACGCCGGCGGGATTGCCGCCTTGCTCGCCATCCGAGAAGGCCGCGATCTTCAGGACATTCATGAGGGATCTCTTCAGCGCGGCACGGGCCGGTCGAGGAACAGCAGGCGCACCGCGAGCGCCAGCATCACGGTGGCGAGCAGGCCGCGCTGGAATTTCTCGGCGCCGGGGCGGCGCTGCAGCCAGCGGCCGACCTGTCCGCTGCAGGCGCCCAGCAGGGTGTTGAAGCCCAGCGCGGCCAGCGACAGCACGATGCCGAGCTGCACGAGTTGCAGCGGCACGCTGCCGCGCGCGGGATCGACGAACTGCGGCAGGAACACCATGAAGAACAGCAGCGCCTTCGGATTGACCAGGTTGTTCAGCAGGGCCATGCGCACGATGCGGCCGAAGCCGGCCGGCCGCGCCTGCACGCCCGGGCGCAGGCCGCCGCCGCTGCGCAGCGCCTGCATGGCGAGCCACAGCAGGTACAGCGCGCCGGCATAGCGCAGCAGGTCGAAGGACGGCGGCCAGGCCGCCACCAGCGCGGTCACGCCGGTGGCGGCGAACAGCGTGTGCACCAGGTCGGCGGCCGAGATCCCGAGCGCCGCCGCGAAGCCGCCGCGCGGGCCATGGGCCACGCCGTGCGAGAGCACGAAGGCCATGTTCGGGCCCGGCGACAGGAACAGCGCCAGCACCGCGAGCATGAACAGCGAGAGCGTTGCGAGGCCGATCAAGGGAGGCTCCGGTGAATGCGCGCGCTCAGATCTGCGCGGCCGCGAGCTGCTTGTCGCCGGCCAGTGCGAGTTCCTCGCGCACGGTCTGCGCCAGCGCGGCGATCGCGGTGTCGATCTCCTCGACGCTCGCGGTCACGAACGACAGCCGCAGCGTGCGCGCATCGCCTTCGCCGGCATAGAAGGGCGCGCCCGGCACGAAGGCCACGTTGCGCTCGACCGCCTTGGGCAGCAGGGTCACGGTGTCGATGCCCTCGGGCAGCCGCGCCCACAGGAACATGCCGCCCTTGGGCGCGTTGAACTTCACGTCCAGGCCGGCCATCTCGCGCGTGAGCGCGGCGCTCATCGCATCGCGCTGGCGCTTGTAGAGCGCGCGGATGGTGGGCACGTGGCGCTCGAGGAAGTTGTCCTTCATCACGGCCGACACCATGCGCTGCGTGAAGATCGGCGTGTGCAGGTCGACCGCCTGCTTGGCCTGCAGCAGCTTCGGGTAGATGGACTTGGGCGCCACCAGGAAGCCCAGGCGCAGGCCGGGCGCCAGCACTTTCGAGAACGAGCCCAGGTAGATCACGCCCTCGGGGTTGCGCGCGGCCAGCGGCGGCGGCGGGGCTTCGTCGAACCAGAGCTCGCCGTAGGGGTTGTCCTCGACGATCGGCAGGCCGGCCGCGGCGGCGGCCGCCGACACGGCGGCGCGGCGCTCCTCGGTCATGGTGCGGCCGGTGGGGTTCTGGAAGTTGGGCAGCAGGTAGATGAAGCGCGCGTCCTTGGCCTTGGCGACCAGGTCCTCGACGATCACGCCGTCGTCGTCGCTGGCCACGCCCACGGGGTTGGGCTCCATCGGGCCGAAGGCCTGCAGCGCGCCGAGGTAGGTCGGCGTCTCGACCAGCACCTTGCTGCCCGGATCGATCAGCACCTTGGCGACCAGGTCGAGGCCCTGCTGCGAGCCGGTGGTGATCAGCACCTGCGAGGGATCGACGTTCCACGGCAGCATGTCGGCCACGGCCTGGCGCAGCGGCGCGAAGCCCTCGCTGGCGGCGTACTGCAGCGCGGCCTGGCCGTCGTTGTGCAGCACCTCGGCGCAGGCGTCGGCGAAGGCCTGGATCGGGAAGGTCTTGGGCGAGGGCAGGCCGCCGGCCAGGCTGATGATGCCGGGGCGCTCGGTGACCTTGAGGATTTCACGCAGCACCGACGGGTTCATCTTGGCGGCGCGGGCGGCGAGTTTCCAGTTCATGGGAGTCTTCTTTCTGACGGTGAGGGGCGATGCGAACGAACGGGGTGCGGATGCGAGGGTAAGACGGCGGGCGCGATCAGTCCACGGCGCCGATCGGCGCGCGCAGGACCGGGGCGGCGGGCGCCGCCGGCTGCGACAGCCGCTTGCCGACCACCACCGTGGCCACCACCGCGGCCGCGAAGCCCAGCGTGACCACGTCGAGCGGCTCGCCGAGCAGCGGGATCGACACCAGGATCGAGAGGAAGGGCTGCAGCAGCTGCGTCTGGCTCACGCGCAACGCGCCGCCGAGGGCCAGGCCGCGGTACCAGGCGAAGAAGCCGATCCACATCGAGAACATGCCGACGTAGACGAAGCCCAGCCAGGAGGCGGTGGCGATCGGCTGCGTGGGCCACAGCGCGAGCGTGGCCGGCAGGGTGACCGGCAGCGCCATCACGCAGACCCAGCAGATCACGCGCTCGGCGCCGAGCGCGGGCGTGACCTGCGCGCCGTAGATGTAGCCGAAGGAGGCGGCGATCACGGCGCCGACCAACAGCAGGTCGGCCCATTCGAAGCCGAAGCCGTGGCCGTTCTGGCTCGCGCGCACCAGCGAGAACACCACCACCAACAGGCTGCCCGCGATGGCGCAGAGCCAGAAGCCGAGCCGCGCGCGCTGGTGCAGCACCCAGGCCGCGACCGCGGCCGTGACCAGCGGCAGCAGCGCCGTCACCACCGCCGCATGGCTGGCCGTGACCACGCGCAGCGCATAGGCCAGCAGCAGCGGAAAGCCGACGCAGTTGCCGAGCACCGCGATGCCCAGCGGCTTCCACTGGTGGGGCGCCGGCCGCGGCGAGCGCGTGACCAGCAGGAACACGGCCGACAGCAGGCCCGCGAGCGCGGCGCGGCCGAGCGTGACGAACCACGGCGAGAGCTGCGGCTGTGCCTGCGTGCCGGTGGCCAGCCGCGTCATCGGCAGCGTGACCGCGAACAGCGCCACGCCGATCACGCCGAGCCACATGCCGAGGGTTTCGTCCTTGATCTTCATGGCGGCCCTAGACGCGCAGCATCCACCAGGCGGTGAGCACCAGCACGGCGGCCATCGCACGGTTGAACCAGGCGAGGCGCTGGCCCTTCGACAGCCAGTCGCGCAGCAGCGCGCCGGCCAGCGCATAGGTGAAGTTGCTCGCGAAGGCGTAGACCAGCATCACCGGCGCGACGATCGCGAAGCGGTGCAGCGGCTCGGCCTGGCCCGCGATCCAGCCGGCCACCAGCGTGAGCGCCAGCAGCCAGGCCTTGATGTTGAGGAACTGCAGCATCACGCCCTGCACGAAGCCGACCGACAGGTTCGCGTCGTCGGCGCGGCCCAGCGTGGTGCTGGTGGCGAGCTTGAACGCGAGGTACAGCAGGTAGGCGATGCCCAGCGCCTTGATCGCCCAGCGCAGCGCGGGCGCCGCCATCACCAGCGCGCCCAGGCCGGCCGCGCACAGCGCGAGCAGCAGGGTCCAGCCCACGGGCACCGCGATCACGAAGCGCATCGCGCGCGGCAGGCCGCCGTTGGCCGCGAGGGTGGTCGACAGCGTGGTGTTGGGTCCGGGCGAGAAGCTCATCGCCGTGGCCAGCACCAGCAGCGCGGTGAATTCTTGCCAGTTCATGACACACACTCTAAACTTTGGACCATTACAGTTCCAGTACAGATGGCCGTACACACAGTCAATCTGTATCGGCCTTGCGTACAACACAGATCGAACGTCGATGCTGACACGAACCTCGTCCCAGTCGCTGACCGCCCAGTTGGCCGATCGCCTGGCCGAACGCATCCGCAACCGCCTGCTGCTGCCGGGCGCACGGCTGCCCTCGGTGCGCGAATGCGCGCGCCAGCAGGGCGTGAGCCCCTACACCGTGGTGGCCGCCTACGACCAGCTGCTGGCGCTCGGGCTGGTGGAGGCGCGGCGCCAGCGCGGCTTCTTCGTGCGCGATTCGGGCCGCGATCCGGCGCGCGACCCGGCCCAGCCGGCCGGGGACCCGCTGCAGATCAGCGCGCTGTCGATGGTCACGCAGATGATGGCCTCGCGCACGCCGGCCGACGCCAGCTCGCTGATCCGCAGCATGTTCCACCGGCCGAGCGACAAGCCGCAGCCCGGCATGGGCGTGTTTCCGCCCGACTGGCTCGATTCCTCGTTCATGCCGACGGCGGTGCGGCGCATGACCAGCACCGCGATGCTGCAGGAGCTGTCGCTGCAGTACGGCGAGCCCGCGGGCGACGCGGCGCTGCGGCGCAGCCTGTCGCAGAAGCTGGTGGGCATCAACGTGCCGGCCGCGCCCGACCAGATCGTGACCACCATCGGCGCCACCCATGCGCTGGACATCGTGAGCCGCACCATGCTGCGCGCCGGCGATCCGGTGATGGTCGAGGAGCCCGGCTGGGCGCTCGAGTTCGCGCGCCTCGAGGCGCTGGGCATGCGCATCCTGCCGGTGCCGCGCCGCGCCGACGGGCCCGACCTCGACGTGATGGCGCAGTACTGCGCGCTGCACAGCCCGAAGCTGTTCGTCAGCGTGAGCGTGCTGCACAACCCGACCGGCTACAGCCTGTCGCCGAACAGCGCGCACCGCGTGCTCAAGCTGGCCAACGAGCACGACTTCCACATCGTCGAGGACGACACCTACAGCCACCTCGCGCCCGAGCACGCGACCCGGCTCAGCGCGCTCGACGGGCTGCAGCGCACCATCTACGTCAGCGGCTTCGCGAAGATCCTCGCGCCCAACTGGCGCATCGGCTTCCTGGCCGCCTCGCCCGCGCTCAAGGAGCGGCTGCTCGAGACCAAGCTGCTGGCCACCCTGACCTCGCCCGCGCTGTTCGAGCGGGCGCTCTCGTGGTGCATCGACCAGGGCCAGCTGCGCCGCCACGCCGAGCGCGTGCGCATCCGCCTCGAGGGCGCCCGCGCGCGCGCCGCCAAGCTGGTGCTGGCGCACGGCTGCACCTTCGCGTCCGAGCCCGCGGGGCTGTTCGGCTGGGTCGACACCGGCGTCGACACCGACATGCTGACCCAGCGCATGCTCGACCAGGGCTACCTGCTGGCGCCGGGCTCGCTGTTCCATGCGCGCCGGCCGCCCACCACGCTGATGCGCATCAACTTCGCGAGCTCGCAGGACGCGAGCTTCTGGAAGGTCTTCGCCAAGACGCGCGACGAGCTCTGATCCGGGGCGGGGCGGGCCCTGCCTTGGAGTAAGCTGGCAGCACAACACCCGCCAGACCGGAGACCTGCCGCATGAACAAAGCCAGCCAACCCTTCGATTTCAGCCAGTTCGTACCCGGCTTCGACTTCCTCAAGAACCTCGCGGCCGGCGCGAGCGGCGCCGGTTCCGTGCCCGGCATCCCGAGCCTGGCGAGCTGGGTGGCGCCCACCATGAGCGTGGAGGAGGTCGACAAGCGCATCCAGGAACTCAAGACGGTGCAGTACTGGCTCGAGCAGAACGGCCACGCGCTCAAGGCCACGATCCAGGCGCTCGAGGTGCAGAAGATGACGCTGTCCACCTTGCGCGGCATGAACGTGCGCATGGAGGACCTCGCGGGCGTGTTCACGCGGCAGGCGAATGCGGCGGCCGCTGCGGTCAGCCCGGCGCCGGCAGCCGCGCCGGCCGCGGCGCCCGAACCCGAGGTCGAGTTCGAGGACGAAGAGGAACTCGACGAGGAGGAGGAAGAAGAGGAAGAGGCACCGCCGCCGCGCCGCAAGGCCAAACCGGCCGCCAAGGCCACCTCGAAGTCCGCCGCGGGCGATGCCGCCGGCGGCGCGGTCGACCCGCTCAAGTGGTGGGGTTCGCTGACCGAGCAGTTCCAGCAGATCGCGAGCACCGCGCTGCAGGACGCGGCCCAGCTCAAGATGCCGGCCGTGACCCAGCCGCTGGCCGACGCCGTCGGCAAGGCCATGGGAACCCCGAGCGCCTCGCGCAAGTCCACCCCCCGCAAGGCCTCGACGGCCGCCAAGCGACCGGCGGCGAAGAAGCCGGCCGCGGCGCCCGCGGCCCGCAAGCGAACGGGCGGCCGACGCTGAGCCGCCTTGTCCTGAACATCGAACGAAGCAGGTTGGCACGATGAAGTTGTTTCCCTCCGGTCACGCCACCCATCCGCAATGGCGCATGGCGGCCGGCCTCGTGCTGGCCCAGCTGCGCGCGCAGATGGCGCTGCCCGACTACGCCTCGGCACCCACCCTCGGGCTGCTCTACATCACCGACCACTATGCGGTCGACGCGCAGGAGATCCTCGACCACCTGAGCGCCGAGCTGCCCGAGGTGACCGACTGGGCCGGCACCGTGGGCATCGGCGTGTCGGCCAACAATGCCGAGTACTTCGACGAACCCGGCCTGAGCCTGATGCTCTGCGCGCTGCCGAGCGACCAGTACCGCGTGTTCTCGGGCGTGGCGCCGCTCGCCAGCTCCGAGATGAGCGGTTTCGAGGCCCATACGGCGCTGGTGCATGCCGATCCCGCCACCCCCGACCTGACCGAGCTCATCGGCGAGATGGCCGGGCGCACCGACACCGGCTACCTGTTCGGCGGCCTCTCGTCGGGCCGCGGCGGCGCGCTGCAGTTCGCGGTCGGCGGCAACGGCAACATCCGCGGCCAGGGTGCGGCCGGCGGCGTGTTCTCGGGCGGCCTGTCGGGCGTGGTGTTCGGCGAGGGCGTGCGGCTGGTGTCGCGCGTCACGCAGGGCTGCCAGCCGCTGCGCTCGGGCAGCGCGCGCGAGCGCGAGATCACCGAGGCCGACGGCAACCTGGTGCTGCAGCTCGATGGCGAGCCCGCGCTCGACGTGCTGCTGGCCGACCTGCAGGTCTCGCTCGAGCGGCCGCAGGAAGCCATCGAGGCCGTGCGCGCCACCCTGGTGGGCCTTGTCGATGCCGGCAGCGACGGCATCCGCCGCACCGGCGACCTCGGCGCCGACGTGCTGGTGCGCCACATCATCGGCCTCGACCCCACGCGCCGCGGCATCGCGATCGCCGACGTGGCCGAGGCCGGCATGCGCCTGAGCTTCTGCCGCCGCAACGCCCAGGCCGCGCGCGCCGACCTGATGCGCATCTGCGCCGAGATCCGCGAGGAACTCGAACCCGAGGAACAGACCCTGGCCACCGCGCGCGCCGTCGCCGCCGGCGAGGCCGAGGCGGCGCCGCATCCCGCGCGCCGCATCGCCGGCGCCGTCTACGTGAGCTGCTCGGGCCGCGGCGGCCCGCACTTCGGCGCACCCGGCGCCGAGCTGCAGATCGTGCGCCATGCGCTGGGCGACGTGCCGCTGGTCGGCTTCTTCGCCGCGGGCGAGATCGCGCGGCACCACGTGTATGGCTACACGGGGGTGCTGACGGTGTTCACGGCGGACGACTGAGCGTCCGCCTTGCTTCGGAGGCTCAGCCCAGCGCGGGCTGGGCGACGCCCGCAACGCCCCTGGGCATCCCCGCGAACGCGAAATCCACCTCCGGCACCAGCCCGCTCACGATGCGCGCGATCGACTTGCCCGAGCCGCAGGCATGGGTCCAGCCGAGCGTGCCGTGGCCGGTATTGAGATAGAGGTTCGCGAGTTTCGTGCGGCCGATCAGCGGCACGTTGCTCGGCGTGGCCGGGCGCAGGCCGGTCCAGAACTGGGCTTGCGCGGTGTCGCCGGCGCCGGGGAACAGCTGCTCGACGCGGCGCACGATGGCTTCGCAGCGCACGCGGTTGAGGTCGCGGTCGTAGCCGTTGAGCTCGGCCGTGCCGGCGATGCGCATGCGGTCGCCCGATTCCGAGGTGTAGCGCGAGAACACCAGCTTGTATTCGTCGTCGGTCAGCGAGACCTGGTAGGCCTTGCTCGCGTCCTTGACCGGCAGCGTGACCGAATAGCCCTTGGCCGGATAGATCGGCAGCCGGATGCCCAGCGGTGCCGCCAGCAGCGGGCTCAGCGAACCCATCGCCATCACGAAGGCATCGCCGCGGATGCGCTGGAAGCGGCCCTCGGCATCGGTGACCTCGACGTGGTCGATCGCGCCGCCCACCTCGCGCAGGGCGGTGATGGTGTGGCTCATCAGGAACTTCACGCCGGCCTCGGCCGCGAGCCGCGCGAGTTCGCGCGCGAAGCGGTTGGCGTCGCCCGATTCGTCCTCGGCCGTGTAGGTGGCGCCGGCCAGCTGCGACCGGATGTGGGCCAGCGCGGGCTCGAGCTTCACGGCCTCGTCGGCCGAGATCACCTGGCGCTCGCAGCCCAGCGCGCGCATCTGCTCGGCGGGCGCGAGGGCGCCGTCGAACTCCTTTTGCGTCGTGTAGAAGTGCAGGATGCCCTGCGTGCGCTCGTCGTAGCGGATGCCGGTGTCGCGGCGCAGCTGCTGCAGGGTGTCGCGGCTGTAGGTGCCCAGGCGCACGATCTGCTCGATGTTGTGGCGCGTGCGCGCGGGCGTGCATTCGCGCAGGAACTGCAGGCCCCAGAGCCACTGGCGCATGTCGGCGCGGATGCGGAACAGCAGCGGGGCGTCTTCCTTGCCCAGCCACTGCAGCACCTTGAGCGGCGCGCTGGGATTGGCCCAGGGCTCGGCATGGCTCACCGAGATCTGGCCGCCGTTGGCGAAGCTGGTTTCGGCGGCCGGCGTGGCCTGCCGGTCGATCACGGTCACGTCGTGGCCGAGTTGCTGGAGGTAGTAGGCCGAGGTCACGCCGAGCAGGCCGGCGCCCAATACGATCACGCGCATTTCAAGTACCTTTCGAGGTTGAAGCGCTTGAACGGCGTGAAGGTCGTGCTACTGAATAGATAGCGCGCAACCGGACGACCGTCCAATTGCCGCTCCCCCTGTCCTCGGTACCTGAGAGTTTCATCCGCTGCACCTCGCAGCGGACTTGCTCCTTCGGCGCAGCACGGCCGCGATGGGCGATGTGCTGGCTCTCCAGACGGCGTTTCAGTGGTTGCAGTACAGGCCCCGCGCGAAGCGTGGAGCCGACCTGAGCGTTTATGGGAGTTTGCGCCTTCGGTGGGGCTGCCTGCGCGATGCATGCGGCCCGCTCTCCTGCAATGGGTGGCGATTGTAGGCGGGCCGCGGGCACCGGCCAACCCCGGGATTCGGCCTTGCGCACGGGTGGGATAATCCACGCCCGGCCGCGCCCGCGCGGCTTCGGGCTTTCGACCACGCGACTCAGCAATCACACAGCACAGGGGACTCCATGATCCTGGTTACCGGCGGCGCCGGCTTCATCGGCGCCAATTTCGTCCTCGACTGGATCGCGCAAGGCGACGAACCGGTCGTGAACCTCGACAAGCTCACCTACGCCGGCAATCTCGAGACCCTGGCTTCGCTCAAGGGCGATCCGCGCCATATCTTCGTTCAGGGCGACATCGGCGACAGCGCGCTGCTCGACCGCCTGCTGGTCGAGCACAAGCCGCGCGCGGTAATCAATTTCGCGGCCGAGTCGCACGTGGACCGCTCGATCCACGGCCCCGAGGATTTCGTGCAGACCAACGTGCTCGGCACCTTCCGGCTGCTCGAGTCGGTGCGTGGTTACTGGAACGCGCTGCCGGCCGACCAGAAGGCGGCCTTCCGCTTCCTGCACGTGTCGACCGACGAGGTCTACGGCTCGCTCTCGAAGACCGACCCGGCCTTCACCGAGGAGAACAAGTACGAGCCCAACAGCCCGTACTCGGCCAGCAAGGCCGCCAGCGACCATCTCGTGCGTGCCTGGCACCACACCTACGGCCTGCCGGTGCTCACCACCAACTGCTCGAACAACTACGGCCCCTTCCATTTCCCCGAGAAGCTGATCCCGCTGATGATCGTCAACGCGCTGGCCGGCAAGCCGCTGCCCGTGTATGGCGACGGCATGCAGGTGCGCGACTGGCTCTACGTCAAGGACCATTGCAGCGCGATCCGCCGCGTGCTCGAGGCCGGCCGGCTCGGCGAGACCTACAACGTGGGCGGCTGGAACGAGAAGCCGAACATCGAGATCGTGAAGACCGTGTGCGCGCTGCTCGACGAACTGCGCCCGCGCGCCGACGGCAAGGGCTATGCCGAGCAGATCAGCTACGTCACCGACCGTCCCGGCCATGACCGCCGCTATGCCATCGACGCGCGCAAGCTAGAGCGCGAGCTCGGCTGGAAGCCGGCCGAGACCTTCGACACCGGTATCCGCAAGACGGTCGAGTGGTACCTCGCCAATGGCGACTGGGTGCGCAACGTGCAAAGCGGCGCCTACCGCGCCTGGGTCGAGAAGCAGTACGACGCGAAGGCTTCCGCATGAAGCTGCTGCTGCTGGGCAAGGGCGGGCAGGTCGGCTGGGAACTGCAGCGCAGCCTCGCACCGCTGGGCGAGCTGGTCGCGCTCGATTTCGACAGCACCGACTTCCACGCCGACTTCAGCCGGCCCGAACAGCTGGCCGACACCGTGCGGCAGGTGCGCCCCGACGTGATCGTCAATGCCGCCGCCCATACCGCCGTCGACAAGGCCGAGAGCGAGCCCGAGTTCGCGCGCAAGCTCAATGCCACCTCGCCCGGCGTGGTGGCGCAGGCCGCGCAGGAGATCGGCGCGCTGATGGTCCACTACTCGACCGACTATGTCTTCGACGGCAGCGGCAGCAAGCCCTGGAAGGAAGACGATGCGACCGGACCGCTGAGCGTCTACGGCCGCACCAAGCTCGAAGGCGAGCAACTGGTGGCGCAGCACTGCGCCAAGCATCTGATCTTTCGCACCAGCTGGGTCTATGCGGCGCGCGGCGGCAACTTCGCCAAGACCATGCTGCGGCTGGCCAAGGAGCGCGACAAGCTGACCGTCATCGACGACCAGTTCGGCGCGCCCACCGGCGCGGAACTGCTGGCCGACATCACGGCCCATGCCATTCGCGCCACCTTGCAGGACCCGTCCAAGGCCGGGCTCTACCACGCGATCGCGGGCGGCGAGACCACCTGGTACGGTTACGCGCGCTACGTGCTCGAACTCGCGCAGCAGGCCGGCGTCGAGCTCAAGGCCGGGCCGCAGCAGGTCGAGGCCGTGCCCACCAGCGCCTTTCCCACGCCGGCCACCCGGCCGCACAACTCGCGCCTCGACACCTCGAAGCTGCAGGCCGCCTTCGGGCTGGTGCTGCCGCCGTGGCAGAACGGCGTCGCGCGCATGCTGCGCGAGATCCTCTGAGTCCGGCATCCGTGCCGAACACGACACCCGAAGAGAAGAGACACCAACGATGACCATCCAGACGACGCAGCGCAAAGGCATCATCCTGGCCGGCGGCTCGGGCACGCGGCTGCATCCGGCCACGCTCGCGATCAGCAAGCAGCTGCTGCCGGTGTACGACAAGCCCATGATCTATTACCCGTTGAGCACGCTGATGCTCGGCGGCATGCGCGACATCCTCGTCATCAGCACGCCGCAGGACACGCCGCGCTTCCAGCAGCTGCTGGGCGACGGCAGCCAGTGGGGCCTGAACCTGCAGTACGCCGTGCAGCCCAGTCCCGACGGGCTGGCGCAAGCCTTCATCATCGGCGACAAGTTCGTCGGCAATTCGCCGAGCGCGCTGGTGCTGGGCGACAACATCTACTACGGCCACGACTTCGTGCACCTGCTGTCCGACGCCGATGCGCAGGCCAAGGGCGCGACCGTCTTCGCCTACCACGTGCACGACCCCGAGCGCTACGGAGTGGTGGCCTTCGATGCGCAGGGCAAGGCCAGCAGCATCGAGGAGAAGCCGCTCGAGCCCAAGAGCAGCTATGCAGTGACCGGGCTCTACTTCTACGACAACCAGGTCGTCGACATCGCCAAGGCCGTCAAGCCCAGCGCGCGCGGCGAACTCGAGATCACCGCGGTCAACCAAGCCTACCTCGACCTCGGCCAGCTCAACGTGCAGATCATGCAGCGCGGCTATGCGTGGCTCGACACCGGCACGCACGAGAGCCTGCTCGAGGCCGGCCAGTTCATCGCCACGCTCGAGCATCGCCAGGGCCTGAAGATCGCGTGCCCCGAGGAGATCGCGTGGCGCAACGGCTTCATCGATGCCGCGCAGCTCGAGAAGCTCGCCGCGCCGCTGGCCAAGAGCGGCTACGGCAAGTACCTGCAACGCCTGCTGAAGGACGAGGTGCGCTCGTGAAGGCCACGCCCACCGCCATTCCCGAAGTCCTCGTCATCGAGCCGAAGGTGTTCGGCGACGCGCGCGGCTTCTTCTTCGAGAGCTTCAACGGCAAGGCCTTCGACGAGGCCGTGGGGCGCCACGTCGAGTTCGTGCAGGACAACCATTCGCGCTCGGCCAAGGGCGTGCTGCGCGGTCTGCACTACCAGATCCAGCAGCCGCAGGGCAAGCTGGTGCGCTGCGTGCACGGCGCGGTGTTCGACGTGGCGGTGGACATCCGCAGGTCGTCGCCGACCTTCGGCCAGTGGGTGGGCGAGGAGCTCAGCGAGGACAACCACAAGCAGCTGTGGGTGCCCGCGGGTTTCGCGCATGGCTTCCTGGTGCTGACGGAGACGGCGGAGTTTCTGTACAAGACGACCGATTACTACGCGCCGGCGCATGAGCGGGCGATCGTCTGGAACGATCCCGCGCTCGGTATTGTCTGGCCCGACGTCGGGGTGGTGCCACAGCTTTCGGCGAAAGACATGGCTGCCCTTTCGCTCGGTCAGGCGGAAGCCTTCGCCTGATCTGCGGCTGCGGCGAGCATGCGCCGCAGCGTGTCCTCGAGCGCCGGCTCGGCCAGCGTGCGGCCATGGCGAGCCAGGAGTCCATGCAGCTTGGCGGGATCGCCGCACAGCCGATGGACTTCGTTAGCTCTCACGAAAGCCGGATTGACCTCGATGCGCGGGTTGTGCGAGGTCATCTTCGCCAGCATCTCGATCACCGACCGAAGCGCGTAGGGCCGGCCCGAGCAAATGTTGTAGGCTTGGCCCGCCTCGCCGACGGTCAGCAACTCCAGGTATGCATCGCACACCATCTGCACGTCGTTGAATTCTCGCTCGACGTCCAGGTTCCCGAGGGAGATCGACTCCGAGCGGCGGGCGAAGTGCAGGGCCAGCTTGGGAATAAGAAAGTTGGCGTCTTGTCCGGGGCCCGTGTAGTTGAAAGGCCTCGTGACCAGCAGGTTGAGTCTGTCGCCGTAGGTGCTGGCCATGTATTCCATGGCCAGCTTGCTCATGCCGTAGTGGTTGACCGGCGCCGGAGGCTGGGCTTCCGAGATGGGTGAAGTGGCCGCGTTGCCGTAGATGTTCGCGCTGCTCGCCAGCAGGACTCGGCGCGGCGCAACGGCAAGCCGCGTGAGTGCATTCAGCAGATTCGTCGTTCCGACCACATTGACCGCATAGAACGCGCCATCGTTGGCGTGCCCCACGAAGCTGATCGCCGCGAGATGGACAACGGCATCTGGTGCCGTGGCGCCGACCTCGGCGTTCACCGCATCCGGATTCGTGAGATCGGCGCGCAGCGGGATCACCTCGTGGCCCGCCGACTCGGCGTGGCGAGCGAACGGGCGGCCGGTGAATCCATCCGCGCCGGTCAGCAGAATCCTCAAAACGAAAACCCCTGTTCGTTGCGGCGCAAGTCGGCCTCCACCATCATCTGGCAGAGTTGCTCGAGTGTGGTAGCCGGTTCCCAGCCGAGCTTGGCCTTGGCCTTGGCCGGGTTGCCGATCAGCAGGTCGACTTCCGCGGGGCGATGGAACTTGGGATTCACGCGCATCACGGTCTTGCCGGTCGCAGTGTCCACGGCCGTCTCGGCCTCGTTGGAGCCCTTGAAGTCCACGTCGATGCCGGCGCCCTTGAATGCCATCCGCACGAAATCGCGGACGGTTTCGGTCCGGTTGGTTGCCAGCACGTAAGTGTCGGGTTCGTCGACCTGCAGCATCCGCCACATGCCCTCGACGTATTCCTTGGCGAAGCCCCAGTCGCGCTTGGCGTCGAGATTGCCCAACTCGAGCACGTCGAGCTTGCCGAGCTTGATCTTCGCCACGCTGTCCGTGATCTTGCGGGTAACGAATTCGCGGCCACGGAGAGGGCTCTCGTGGTTGAACAGGATGCCGCTGCAACCGAAGATGTCGTAGCTTTCGCGGTAGTTGATGGTCATCCAATGCGCATACAGCTTCGCCACGCCGTAGGGGCTGCGCGGATAGAACGGGGTTTCCTCGATCTGCGGGATGGCCTGGACTTTGCCGAACATCTCGGAGGTGGAGGCTTGGTAAAAGCGGATCTTGGGGTTGACTAAGCGGATGGCCTCGAGCAGATGCAATGCACCCACTCCGGTGATCTGGGCCGTGGTGGCCGGCTGATCAAAGCTCACGCCGACGAAGCTCTGGGCCGCGAGGTTGTAGACCTCGTCGGGTTGCGAACGATTGAGCAGGCCGATGGAGCTGCCGAGGTCGGTCAAGTCGTATTCGACCAGATGCAGATTAGGGGCACCCTGGATGCCGAGTTCCTCGATGCGCCAGAAGTTGACCGAACTGTTTCGGCGATAGGTGCCAAAGACCACATAGCCTTTTTCGAGCAGTAACTTCGCCAAGTAAGCGCCGTCCTGTCCTGTAATACCAGTTACCACTGCACGTTTTTGCATGTAAATCCTTCTGCGCCGATAAGCTCGTGGCTCTTTCAATGATGGATCGATTCTGCCCTACTGGGAGTCGGTCTTTCATGGTGGCGAGCACGCGAGTGCGGAAAAACTCTTCCCTGTCATCAGCACTGTGGCGCGCGTCGAGATTCATTCATTTCGCAATCCGAAAAGAAGATTGGAAAAGCGGTGTCCCAGCTTTGAATAGACATGGGCGTCCACCCATCGACTCGCTTGGCGTTCGATGGTTGCCATGCGGTCATCGCCGGACTTGATGCGCGTAACCAGATCTTCCAAGCCCCTCGCTAGGTCGGCTACGGAGGCTCCCGGCAGCCTATGTACAGCTTGAGCGAGGTCGTCAAAGATGGAGATAGGTGTTACGGCAACCGGACGGCGACTCGCAAGTCCATAACGCACTGCTCCGCTGGCCGACTCCCCGGTGTTCTGGTAGGGGAATACGACCAGATCGGATTGATCAAGAAGCGACAGGCTCTCGCTGTCCGAGAGAAAAGAGGAATGGAACTCGACTACCTTTTTCAATCCTAGTTCTGCAACTAATTTCCGCAGTTCGAGGAGCAACTGGCGAGAGGGCTCGGCGGGATACTCCGCATTGATCAGCTTGAGTTGCGCCGGAACTCCCTTTTTTCTTAGCAGGGAAAAAGCCTGCACTATTTCAGGCAGACCTTTGTGCGGAAGGCAGAAGCCGTAGGTCGAAATTGTGAATAAAGAGCTCGCAGGGCTTGTCTTCTTGGTTGGGTGGTGATCGAGGAGTCCGTGGGGAAAAAGTAGGGTGTTGCTTGCTACTCCAAGAGCTTTTAGCCGATTGAGATCGTTGACTGAATGAACAATCACGCGTTGGCATTTCCGCAATGCCTCCACCAGGGTCCTCAACTCCTTGTTTTGAGCCTGCGCGTCAGGTGGATCCTGGGTCGAGTGCAGTACAACGACGATACGTCGGCCTCGCTGATCGACCTGATGCGCGATAAATGCGGTCAACTGATCGAAGTCGAAGAATCCGTAGTTGAATTGAATAACGAGTGTGTCTAGGTCAAGCTTGTCGATCTGACCTTGAAGTCGTGAGAGGTTGGGCGAAGCATACTGGTCCCAGCAACGAACTACATTTGCTGTATCTTCCTCGGTCAATTCCTGTGCATCGGGGGCCAGGATGGCAACCGACGACGGCATGTGCCCGACCAGATGTGCAGAATAAGTGGCTATTCCGCAGCGGGTATTCCAAGTGCTGATCCATCCCACCCGCGGTTCGAAGCGGCTGATTCCGGATGCGATACGCAAGGCACCCGTCTTCATCCGATCCGCCACGTGTTTCCATTGAAACCTCTCCTCGAGAAGCAGCCGACCATGTCTCGAACGACGGCCTCTCTCTTCACCAGTCAACGACCGAACATCTTTCATGAGCGCCGCCAAGTGTCTTCTGCTCGGACGTGCCCACACCGAATCGAAGGCGCCGAGGTGAGAGTTCGCACTCTCGAAATCGTAGTCAAGTATCCAAGCGGTCTGATCGGTGCAGAAATCCAACTGGCCGCTCCACCCAGTAACAATCACTTCCATTCCGCACAGCATGGCTTCTGCCAAAGGAAGTCCGAAGCCTTCGGCCTTGCTCGGCGCCACGAGACAGTCGCAAGAGAGGTACAGCGCCTTTAATTCTTCGTCCGAAAGATCTTGTTCAATCACGATGACCTGGGGAAAGCCGGGCTTTTCAGCCCTAGCCTCACGAAGCCAATCATGGATTCGGTTGTGAGGGTTCGCGAAGGTCTTGATGATGAGGCAGACATCGTCATTGATCGAGAACGCGTCGCCGTAGGCCTGAAGCAGAATGTCCGCCCCTTTGCGCGGAAAACAGGAAGAGACGTGCAGAAAGCGGAATCCGCTACCAGGTGCCGAAAAATTCGCAGTTGCCCTGATGCGCTCCCAATGATCGGTTCCGGCACCGACGACCCACGCCGGCACTCTCAAGCCATTGTCGACGAGTGTCTTGCGGACGTGTTCCGAAACGCACGCGACCCCCTGGAGGTTTTCATTGAAGTCGTCTATCCATTCCGCTGGAAATCCGCTTTCCTCCCAGCCGTAGGCGTGCAGCAGATTGATGCGGCTGTGCATGTCCGCAACCCTTGGCGGGAAGAGATTTCGACTGCAGATCACGCAGTCTTCTGGGGGATACAACGGTTCCCGCTCATGGAGCCGTTGAATTTCGGGGTTGTGCTCAAGGAAATCTGGGTTCGGAGCAAAATCTCCAGGGCCTTCGGTCGAGTGAAGCACAACGCTGAATCCCGAATCATCGATGGCTCGCGCGAGTTCCCGGTTAACCAACGCCAAGCTGTAACTGCTGTCGAATGGCCCTTCGAGGCGCCATTGATCGGTACTCGATGCCTGCGTCTCGCAAAGCATCCAGCGTGTGGATTCGTTGTCGGTCGCGATGACGCGCGCCAACTGCTGCAAGTCATTCGTACTGGGACGAACCGTGGTTGAGATCGCGGCCACTCGAGCGACCAGTGCGCCACTTTCGTGTCGCCAATTCTCAAGGGCCCGTGACCATTTAGGCTGAAAAGTCGCGTGCGTCTTTCCTGATCCATCCGCATGAAGGCGGTCCAGGGCGTTGAGCACGATATCTGCCGAGCGACTCCAAGAGAACTTGGAGGCCTGATTGGTGGCGTGCTCCCGAAGCGCGTCGTGGAAGCCTCGATCGCTCAGCGCCCTTTCCATCGCCGCACTGATTGCAAGCACATCGGTTGGATCGAAAAGTGCTTCTGACCATCCAACGACCTCGGGCAGGCTGGTCGTATTGGAAGCAATGGTTGCTGTTCCGCAAGCCATTGCTTCTAATGGAGGAAGGCCGAATCCCTCTATGAGCGAAGGAAAGACAAACAAGGAGGCGGCATTCAGCAGGAGAACGAGGTCATCGTCGGATACATGGTCCAAGACCAATACTCTGCCAGCGATTTGCAGTTTTTCGGCAATGCTCCTTATCTGGTCCGCCTCGCTCGAATTCCATTTTCCGGCCAGAGCAAGTTGATAGGAACCAATGATGCTTCTAGGAAGCCGGGCATATGCTTCGATCAGGCGGGACAGGTTTTTCCTCTCGTCCATTGCGCCCGTGCAGAAGATGAACTTATCTTCGATGCCATGTCGATACCTAATTGTCAGGAGGCCTGAGTCACCCGGAGGAAGCTTGCGGAACTTCGAGTCGACCGCGGCAGAAATTGTTGTGATGCGATCGGATGGCAGACCCAGAAGCCGCTGCGCTTCGGTAGTCGAGTAGTTCGAGATCGAAAAAAGCATGTCCGCTCGCTGCAGATCTGCCACTTTCTCGTCATACCAAGCCCGAGACCAGTGGCTGGGCAGGTACTTCGCGGGATCGGTGAACGGAATCAGGTCGTACAGAACCGCTGATGTCTTGTGAGCGGTCGACAGCCGGCCGATCGAAAGGACTGCATCATCGAGGCCGCCTTCGAAGAGGCTGGAAACAAATACCGAGTCGGGTTGCAAGCGCTGGATGAAGCTTTCCCGTGAGATCTCCATCGCCTCGCGTCGCCAACTGTTTGCCATGTCATGCCAACTGACGGCATTTGCGCAGGCGAAGTACTTGATCCGGTCTGGAGAGATATCGAGTTCCGACTGAAAGTACTCGGGTGGTCCCGAAAGACCCTGATTGGCAACGACCCAAATGTCGTGATGATTGGCTTGCCGGATAAGAGCTTTGGCAATTGCCAGTGAATAGCGACCGATGCCTCTGAAGCGGCTGCCGGTCTGGGCGCCCTGCAAATCTACAACAATTCTCATCCCATTCCCTTAATCCGTTATTTCCGATGTTCTGGAGGTATCAGTTTGGACAGTTGATCAAAAATTTCCGCAGCGGCGGGATTCAAGGCGTGCCCATCAAGAGTTACCGGCCGAGGCGAATGCGCCTGAGCGGGCTCCAGTTCCGTTTTTAGTTTCATGTGCAATTTAGGAGCTATTCGAAGCAAGAGGCGTATAGCTTTCTGGGTGCCGGGACTTTTTTGGCTTGCCAAGGCCGCAAGCCGAATGAGTCCGATGCCACGACGCCGCAGGCCAGATAGAACCCTATCTTCTCGAAGAGCACTGCTAATCCGGCGAAATGGGTGCCCCGCCATGCGCATTGGAGCAGTAATGCGCCACGAAGTGCTTCGATAGATGCTCTGGGCTTGCAGCGCCAGCGCGCTCGCGTGGGCTTCTGCTTGCGAGGCCCTTTGAATGAGTTGCCGTTCCCTTGATTCGAGTCGCTTTAAATTGAGCGTGGACTCCTTCAATAGATCGCGCAACGCGCTCAGGCTTTCGTTCGAAACGCTCAACTCCCCCTCGAGGCGTTCTCGATCCGCCTGTGCCTGATCGAAGCGACCAACCCAGTGTTCGCACCAAGAGCCCGCCCGTGTCCCGATCCGGACTTGATCGAACACATTCGGAGGCGTACTCAGCGCCGCGGCCAATTCCTGATGCTCGACGGCGACATAGAATCTGTTCAGTCCGTCAAAGTACGCAAATGCATAGTCAGCATCCAGAAGAATGGATTCCCAGCTGTGGTACGAAGGAGTCTGGGACATCGGGACCGTCGCCTCGATAACCATGATCCATGGACGCAGGCGAGCGGGATCCCATCCTCTTAGGACGAGCTCCTCGGCGCCCTCCACGTCTATCTTCATCCAGTGAATGTCGCGGCCTTCGTAGGCGGAAAATGCACTCCGAATTGGTCGCGTCGGAACGCGCAACACTTGGTGACCGAATCCGTGCTCGACTTCATGCGAATTCGCGTAGCCTTGCATCAGAGTGCTCAGTCCTGTGTTGGAGATCACATGAAACTCGACCTCGCCCTCTTTATCTGAAAGTGCCAGCTGCAGTACCAATTCATCTGGACGGTCGTCCCTCAGCAGCGAGGCATACGCGGGCACGGGTTCTACATGAATGCCGCGCCATCCCCGTTCGTAAAACGCCTTGCTGACCGAGTCGTCGATGGGGTGCTGCGCACCGATGTCGATGTAGAAACCGTCGCTGACATGTTGGAGGGCTCGCCACAAAACAACGTCCTCGAAGTTTTGAGCGTAGGACAGGAAAGCCATGTTTTAACCTTGTATGATTTTGACGCCGCCTCTGGAGAGCCGTGCGTGCGCGTATCGCCACGGTGGCTGAGATTGTAGAAGCCCCTACATGTGCGGGCAGGGGCACGTCGGCGCCGTCAGCAGGTTCGTAACAAATAAACATGATAGTTTCAGATGCCGACTCTACGAACCCCATGAGACATGCTGTACGTCAACAGATGAGGCGTGCTTTTAAGGCTATTTGGTGGTTGATCACACCTTGGCAGATTCCGCAGAGGCTTCGCTTCCTGAGCACGCGCAGACTCGCGGCAACCCGGGAGCAAAGGATTCAGTCGTTGCTTCATCGGGCAGAAGCGGTGCAGCGTCAAGGCGGCAATGGGCACAACGTCGGAGTCGGGTCCTCGGCACCTCGATGGGATTCGCGCATTGCCTTGAAGCGCCTGGGACATCTGGGCGAACACTTCCTGCTGCCGAGGCAGCGGGCAGATCAGATTGAGGATGTTGGCGGAGCGGTGCGGTTTTGCTTGGACCTGCTGTCGCGGCGGGAAGATTTGCGACTTGCCTTTCCAGACGCGACGACAGGCGGAGTTGACTCCGCTTTCGCGCAGTGGATAGCAGGCGAGTCGGGTAGCGAGCTTGGCCTTACACATGAAGGGAAGGCTTGCGTTGGCAAGCTGCTCGCTTCTGAATTTGGAGCCAGGGCGAGGCAAGCATTTCTGAATAGTGGCCGCGTTCGAGATGTGATGCCTCACGGCCTTGTTATTCCGGGTCATCCGGTGTTGTTCGAATGGTTTGTTGAGTTCGAGAGACATGATTCGAGTCTTTCGCTAGAGGAGATCTGGTGGCTTTTCTGGCAAGCCTCCGAGCAGCCACGGCTCGAGCTTGTTCGGGCCTTGGTTTTTACGCCGGAATGGCAAAAGCAGTTTCCAGACGGTGCCACGGTTTTTGGTCGAGCGCGGCTCGTTGAATGGTTCAGGCGGACCTATGGAGAGTCCGGCGATTGGCTCGATTCGCATGATTGGCCCGAACCCTATAGCGCGGCGAATTCGATAAGGCTTGCCTACCTCGCGCGTTCCAGTTGGCAGGCGGAACACCCGCATGCACTTTGGGATACGAAAAGTGCGGAGGTTTTTCTTTTATGGCTGACATCGGGGCACGCTGGCCTGCACGATGAAGCCATTGCCTGGTGCCGACTCTTGGATGTGGAAAAGACGGTAGTCGAATTGCTGCGGCCGGGTGTCAATGTGCTCGGTCACTTCTGCTATCCCTCCGGCCTTCGGGTATCGGTGGAGTCGCTCGTCAATGGCCTCAATGCCGTTGGCGTTCAGACGTCATTGCGAGATGTCCGGACGCATCCCAAGGACGATCCGCATCATCTGGCGTTCGATGGACTCGAATGCTTTGATATCACGATCGTGCATGTGCAGCCGGATCCATTCTTTGCTGAGGCCTTTCAGCGAGCCGATCTTTTCCCACGAGACCCTCGAACTTTTCGCATAGCCTACTGGTACTGGGAGTTCGATACGATTCCTTCGAAATGGATTGATCGCCTGGAGGAGGTGGACGAAGTTTGGGCTGCAACCGAATTCGTCGCTCAGGGCATGCGCAAGACCTTGACGAAGCCGGTGAAAACGATTTTCCCGGGGCTTTCGCTGGCCGAGCATGAAAAGGCGGATTCGAAGAGCTTCGGCGTTCCCGACGAACACTTCATGTTTCTCTTCACGTTCCATATGGCGAGCGTGATGGAGCGAAAAAATCCTCTGGGTTTGGTGCGTGCATTTCGTCGGGCATTCGCTCCATCGGAACTGGCGACATTGGTCATCAAGACATCTTATGGAGACAAGCACCCTGATCAGCTTGCCGAGTTGCAAGCTGCGATAGAAGGCCACAATATTCTGTTGATCGACGAGATATATGCCGCCGATCGAATAATGTCCCTGATGAGTGCTTGCAATGCTTATGTTTCGTTGCACCGAAGCGAAGGATTGGGGCTTACGATGGCGGAAGCAATGCTGATGGCAAAACCGGTCATCGCCACGAGATTTTCGGGAAATGTCGACTTCATGAATGAAGACAACAGCCTCCTAGTTGATTGCGAACTGGTGACCTTGCAAGCCGATGTTCCGCCTTATAGCGCGGGCATGGAGTGGGCAGAACCCTCCGAAGCGCATGCCGCACAGCTGATGCGAAGGGTCTTCGATGATCGCCTTTTCGCCGCGGAGATTGGATCAAAGGCTCGCGAAAGCGCCTTGCATACATTGTCGGTGGAGGTGGCCGGGAAGAGGGCCGCGACCAGGCTCGCGGAGATTCAGGAGGCTCTTATCTGCCGCGGCGATCGCAAGTAGCTGTTCTCGTCGGTCGGCATCCAAGCGGGCAATGGCCCAGAAGAGGCCATCGAATCGTTAGGATGCTGCCACGATTCGTCCATGTTCCAGGTGAATCACGCGGTTGCACTCCTTTGCGATGAGTTCGGGGGAGTGAGATGCCAAGACCAATATGCCTGATTTAGCGACGACATCGCGCATCCGTTTTTCGGCTTTTTCGGTGAATTCGGCGTCGCCCACCGAAAGCCATTCATCCATCAGCAGAATGTCTGCCTGAACACTTGTGGAGATCGAGAACGCCAAGCGCATCAGCATGCCCGTCGAGTACGTTCGCACCGGCATGTTCACGTACTCGCCAAGGCCGCTGAACTCGCAGATATCCCTAGTCAATTGGTCCACCTGCTTCCTGCTCATACCCATTACGAGGCCACGCAGCATGATGTTCTCGAGGCCGCTGGCATCCACTTCAATGCCTAGCACCGGATCGATCAAACTGGAGACGGTGCCCTCGCGCGTGAATTCTCCGGATGATGGTTCGTAGACGCCCGCCAGGGTGCGAAGTAGGGTCGATTTGCCGGCACCATTGTGGCCAACGAGCCCGAGTCGGTCACCGCTGCGCAGTTCGATATTAATAGTGTGTAGCGCCTGCACGACCGTGACGCCCGTCTCCTTGCCGAGACGGCCGCCGGTTACGGACGCTGCCAATGTGCTTCGTAGAGAGCTGGCTCCAGCCCCGTAGATCGGGAAATTGACCGAGACATTCTTGAGTGAGATCAGTGCCATGAGTTCTCAGAGCCAGTAGACGACGCGACGGCGGTATTTCATGAAAAGCAGCCCGGCGACCACGGTGGTGCCTATCGTCCAACAGAGAATGCCGAGCCAATCATGCATGCTGGCCACCCCGCCCATCAGCGGCGTGCGGAGTAGATCGAGCATCTGTGCGAGGGGATTCCACAGTACGTACCTTGCGCGACCGGGAAGACTTTCCGGTAGCCAGAACACCGGCGTGAGGAACATCAGCATCTGCATCAGGCTGGTCACGATCTGGGTGATATCGCGAAAGCGCGTGCAGATCAGGCCAAGCAACAAGCCAACCATGTGCGCGTTGATGATTAGCAGCAGAAATGCGGGGAAGAACAGCAGCGCATGCCAGGAAAGCGCGATGCCGGCCCAAAGTGCGACCGGTATGTAAAGTACTATCTGGTGTGCGAACTGGATGACGTTGCGCGCCAAGGCGCGCCAGACAAACAAGGTGATGGGGAAGTAGCCCTGTTTTAGATAGTGCGATGAATTGACGAACGTATGGCAGGCGTCGGTCACAATGTTGGAGAAGAAGCCCCAGAAAATCACCCCAAGCGCGAGATGAGGAAAGAATCTCGAGAGCTCCGTGCCGAAAAGCGCGCTGTACAGCGGACCCATGCCGCCGATCATGACTCCCATGCTCAAAGTCAGCCACAGTGGGCCGAGAAGCGAGCGGCGGTATCGAAGGACGATATCAAACCAAGCCAGGGTCCACCAGATGTCGGGTCGCCGGGTACCTTCCCACCAGTCCGCCCAAGCATTGCGATGTAAGTTTGAATGCGCGGTACTGCTCATGCTCGTCCATAGGTGTCCGCGAGGCGGACGATGTCGTCTTCTCCCAGGTAGTTCCCGCACTGCACCTCGATCAGCACCAGTTCTTCGCTGCCGGTATTCGTGAGGCGATGTTTTTCCTGGAGTGGAATGTAGCGGTACTGGCCGCGCACGGTCTCGTGCTCGACTTCGCCAATCTGCACGATGCCCTTGCCCTGGACCACGACCCAGTGCTCTGCTCGCTGATGGTGGTATTGCAGCGAGAGCGACTGGCCGGGCTTGACCGTGATGCGTTTGACTTTGTAGCCATCCTCTTCCTTGAGCGACGCATAGGTGCCCCAGGGGCGGTGGACCGTGGCCGGCAACTCGACGGTTTCGTGCTTG
This sequence comes from Variovorax sp. GW821-FHT09B05, assembly GCF_059418265.1. Lineage (NCBI taxonomy): Bacteria > Pseudomonadati > Pseudomonadota > Betaproteobacteria > Burkholderiales > Comamonadaceae > Variovorax > Variovorax sp. GW821-FHT09B05. The sequence continues at coordinate 60,517 of NZ_JBWKPN010000025.1, read as the reverse complement.
CGCGACTTCAGCATATCGACGATCTTCTTGACCTGCTGCGCGCTGTTTTTGTGCGCGACCAACAGGGCGTCGGGGGTGTCGACGATCACGAGATCGTGGACGCCGAGGGTTGCGACGACCTTCGCGCCGTGGCTCTCGACCTGGACGTGCGTGCCTGTAGTGTCCACCGCCACCACGTCGTCAGGCAGTGTGTTGCCGTTGGCATCAGCCGGCAGGGCGCCCGCCACGGCAGGCCAAGAACCCACGTCGTTCCAGGAAAACTTGGCCGGTACCACGTGGACGTTGTCTGCGCGCTCCATGACGGCGTAGTCGATGCTGATGTCGGGTTGAAGGCCGAAGCTGTGGAGGTCGAAATCCACGGCCTGCCCGTTGCGCCTGGCGTTGACCATCGCGTAACGGGCGGCACGCAGCACTTCGGGCGCCTGCTTCTCGAGCGCCCCGAGGATGCTCGCGGCGGTGAAGCAGAACATGCCGCTGTTCCAGTAGTAGCGACCGGTTGCCAGGTACTCCTGGGCCGTCGTGAGATCGGGCTTCTCGACGAAGCGCTTGACCGGCTGGCTCTGGCGCGAGACGCGCTCGACCTCGACATAGCCGAACCCGGTTTCGGGTGTGGTCGGCGCGATGCCGAACAGCACCAGGGAGCCTTCGCTGGCGAGGCGGAAGGCCTCGCTTGCGCTCGCGACGAAGGCCTCGACGTCGGGGACGAGGTGGTCGGCCGATAGAACCAGCATCACCGTGTCGCTACTGAACTGCTGCTCGCATTGCAGTGCAGCAAGGGCGATGGCCGGAGCGGTATTGCGCCCCTTCGGCTCGAGCAGGTAGGTGGTGTCTGGCGGATCGCTCATGCCGTCGAGCACGTCCTTGGTCAGGAAGAAGTGGTCCTTGTTGGTCACGATCATCAGGTCGCCCGTGCCACAGGCCTGGCCCCGCTCGATCGCCTGCTGAAGCAGCGTCGTGCCCCCGAGCTTCATGAATGGCTTGGGGAAGGCCTGTCGCGAGGCAGGCCATAGTCTGGATCCGGCGCCTCCCGACAGCACCACTGAAAGCACCTGCATTTTTTCGAACCTTGTTTCTTTATGGAGGAGCGATAATTTTACCGGCCCCTGCCGGGGCGAGCCGTGAGCAGGCGTTCGTTGCGACGCCCGGCGCTGAATGCGCACCACCGGCCTTTTCTTCGCGCGGCCATGGCCTCGGCGCGAGTTTTCGGGATGATCGACCGTATTTTATGAGGCCCACGCTGCCCGCCGCACCCACAGGGAGACGCCCACCCGTACGCCCCGCCGAGCTGACCAAGGCCCAGTTGCAGGCTCGCGTGCATGCGCTCGAGCAGCAGGTGGCCGCCATGGAGCGCTCGACCAGCTGGCGGCTCACGACCCCGGTGCGCTGGGCCAGCCGGGTGGTGCAGCGCCTGCGCGGCGGGCCGCCACTGCCGGCGGGCATCGCGGGCGGCAACTACGCGGAATGGATCGCGCAGTCTGCGGCCCTGCAGGCAGCGCCGTTGGCGGCGCTCGCGGCCGGGGCCCGAGGCTGGCCCGAGCGACCGCTGATCTCGGTGCTGATGCCCACCTACAATCCCCGGCCGGCCTGGCTGCGCGAAGCCATCGCCTCGGTGCGCGCCCAGACCTACGACCACTGGGAGCTCTGCATCGCCGACGATGCCTCGACCGATCCCCAGGTGGCGGCCCTCCTCGAGGCCGCGGCGGCCGAGGACAGCCGCATCCGCTGGGTGCGCCGGCCGGTCAATGGCCACATCTCCGAGGCCTCGAACAGCGCACTGGCGCTGGCCGGCGGCGACTGGGTGGCGCTGATGGACCACGACGACCTGCTCGCGCCCGACGCGCTGCTGCGCGTCGCCCACGTGCTGCATGCCGATCCCGCGGCGCGCATGGTCTATTCGGACGAGGACAAGATCGACGCCACGGGCCGGCGCTACAACCCCTACTTCAAGCCCGACTGGAACCCCGAGTTGTTCCGCTCGCAGAACATGTTCTCGCACCTCGGCGTCTACCAGCGCGCGCTGGTGCTCGAGGTCGGCGGCTTCCGCAAGGGTTTCGAGGGCGCGCAGGACTACGACCTCGCGTTGCGCTGCATCGAGCGCATCGACCCCCCGCGGCAGGTGCGGCACCTCCCGCACGTGCTCTACCACTGGCGCGCGCACGCCGAGAGCACGGCCCAGTCGGCCGGCGCCAAGCCCTATGCCGAGATTGCGGGCGAACGGGCCCTCGACGAGCACTTCGAGCGCATCGGCCTGGCCGCGCGCAGCGAGAGCACGCCACACGGCTACCGCACCCGGCTGGCGGCGCCTGCCCGGTGGCCGAAGGTGTCGCTGGTGATTCCCACGCGCGACGCGCTGGGCCTGGTGCGCCAGTGCCTCGAGAGCATCGTCTCGCTCTCGACCTATCCCGACTACGAGATCCTGCTGGTCGACAACGGCTCCACCGATCCCGAGGCGCTGCGCTACTTCGCCGAGCTGCGCGAACAGCCGGGTTTCCGGGTGCTGCGCGACGACGGCGAGTTCAACTACGCGGCGCTCAACAACGCGGCCGTGGTGCAGGCGCGCGGCGAGGTGGTGGCGCTGATCAACAACGACATCGAGGTCATCACGCCCGACTGGCTCGAGGAGATGGTGGCGATCGCACTGCAGCCCGATGTGGGCGCGGTGGGCGCGAAGCTGCTCTATCCCGACGGCACGGTGCAGCATGCGGGCGTGGTGCTGGGCATCGGCGGCATCGCCGGCCATGCCCACAAGCACCTGCCGCGCGCGGAGGGCGGCTACTTCAACCGCGCCCAGCTGATCCAGTCCTTCGAGGCCGTGACCGCCGCCTGCCTGGTGGTGCGCAAGGCTGTCTACGAGCAGGTGGGTGGGCTCGATGCCGCCAACCTCAAGATCTCGTACAACGACATCGACTTCTGCCTGCGGCTGCGCGAGGCCGGCTACCGCAACGTCTGGACGCCGCATGCGGAGCTCTACCACCATGAATCGGCCACCCGGCCACGCGACCTGGACCCGGCCCAGCGCGAACGCGCGGCGCGAGAAGAGAACCACATGAAGACCCGCTGGGCCGCCGTGCTCGAACGAGATCCCGCCTACAACCCGAATCTGAGCCTGGCTTCGGAAGATTTCGCGCTGGCCTGGCCACCGAGGCCGTTGCCGGAGGTGCGGCCATGAACCGTCTCCTGCGGGCCTTGAGCTTCATCCCCAACGCCCTCTACAAGGGCGGCGGCCTCGGCGGCACCGCGCGCCGCGCCGTGAAGATCCTGCGCCAGTCGGGCCTGCGCGGCGTGGTGCGCTCGGTCAGCGTGCTGCTGCGCAACGACGGCCCGCCGCTGATGGCCGATGCCTCGCGGCCCGACCGCTTCCAGTACCGCGAATGGGTCAAGCGCCATGATGCGCCGCTCGCGCCGGCGCAGCGCCAGGCGCTCGAAGCGCGGGCCGCGGGCTGGCCGCGCCAGCCCGGCTTCGTGCTGGTGATGGCGCTCGATGGCGCCGATGCGCAGCAGGCGGAGCGCGCCGTGGCTTCGGTGCGCGATCAGGTCTTCGCGCATTGGCGGCTGGTGCTCGCGGCCGGCCCGGGCACGGCGCAGGCGGTCAAGGCGCTGGCCGGCCGGCTGGCCGCGGCCGAGCCGCGCATCGAGTTCGCCGAGGCGACGCTCGCGCAGGCCTTCAATGCCGCCGACCCCGGTGCCGACGGCTGGCTCGCCGCTTGCGACGCGCGCGATGCGCTGGCCGCCGATGCGATGTGGCGCGTGGCCGAGGTCGCCGTGGCCCGGCCCGAGGCCGCGCTGATCTACACCGACGAGGACCGCATCGCGGCCGACGGCCAGCGCTCGGCGCCGTACTTCAAGCCCGACTGGAACCTCGACCTGCTGCGCTCGCAGGACTTCGTCTCGCGGCTGGCCTTCTTCGCGGCGCCGCTGCTGCGCGAGGTGGGCCGGCTCGACGAGCGCTTCGGCGACGCGGCGCGCTACGACCTGGTGCTGCGCGCGGCCGAGCGCCTCGATGCGGCGCGCATCGTCCACGTGCCGAAGGCGCTGTACCACCGTCATGTGGCTTCCGAAGAGGCGGTGCATGCGATGGACCCGGCCGAGTACGCGCCCGAGGGCGGCGAGCGCGCGCTGCAGGCGCACCTGGCGCGCGGCGGCATCGAGGCCACGGCCGAGCGCGCGGGCGCGGGCTTCCGCGTGCGCCATGCGCTGCCGGTCGAGCCGCCGCTGGTGTCGCTGTTCATTCCCACGCGCAACGGCCTGAAGCTGGTGCGCCAGTGCATCGAGAGTATCCTCGAGAAGACCCTGTACCCGCGCTACGAGATCATCCTGATCGACAACGGCTCGGACGATCCCGAGGCGCTGCGCTACTTCGAGGAGATCTCGGCGCGTGCGGGCGTGCGCGTGCTGCGCGACGACAGCCCCTTCAACTACTCGGCGCTCAACAACCAGGCCGCGGCGGTCGCCAGGGGCGAGGTCTTCGGCCTCATCAACAACGACATCGAGGTGATCTCGCCCGACTGGCTCGGCGAGATGGTCTCGATCGCGCTGCAGCCCGGCGTGGGCGCGGTGGGCGCGCGGCTCTGGTACCCCGAGAACACGCTGCAGCATGCGGGCGTGGTGCTGGGCTACCGTGGCGGCGTGGCCGACCATGCGCACCGCCGGCTCGGCCAGGGCGACGCCGGCTACTTCGGGCGCGCGGCGCTGCTGCAGGGCTTCTCGGCCGTGACGGCCGCCTGCCTGATCGTGCGGCGCGCGCTCTACGAACAGGTGGGCGGGCTCGACGAGAAGAACCTCAAGGTCGCCTACAACGACGTCGACTTCTGCCTGCGGCTGCGCGAGGCCGGCTACCGCAACGTCTGGACGCCCCATGCCGAGCTCTACCACCACGAATCGGCCACGCGGCCCTCGGACCTGTCGGAGGCGCAGATCCAGCGCTTCCTCGGCGAGGAGGGCTACATGAAGCAGCGCTGGGGCGAGTTGCTCTTCAACGACCCGGCCTACAACCCGAACCTGAGCCTCGCGATCGAGGACTTCAGCTATGCCTGGCCGCCGCGCGCGGCGAAGGTGGCGGCGCCATGAGCGCGGCCCCGGCCGCCGCCGCCGAGGCGCTGACCGTCTCGGTCGCCCTGTGCACCTACAACGGCGAGCGCTTCGTGCGCGAGCAGGTCCGCAGCATCTGCCTGCAGACCCGGCCGCCGATGGAGATCGTGCTGTCCGACGACGCCTCGCGCGATGCCTGCGTCGAGGTGGCGCGCGCCACCGTCGAGGAATGCCTGCGCGAGCGGCCCGGCCTCGCGATCGCGCTGCGCGTCAGCGTCAATCCCGTCGGCCTGCGCGTGGTCAAGAACTTCGAGCAGGCGGTGCGCGCCTGCAGCGGCACGCTGATCGCGCTGTCGGACCAGGACGATGCCTGGGTGCCCGAGCGGCTCGAGCGGCTGGTGGCCGAGTTCGAGCGCCGGCCCGAGCTGCGGCTGCTGCACTCGGACGCGCGCCTCGTCGACGCCCAGGGCGCGCCGCTGGGCGGCACGCTGTTCCATGCGATCGAGGTCACGGCCAGCGAGCTCGCGCGCATGCATGCGGGCCAAGCCTTCGACGTGCTCCTGCGCCGCAACATCGTCACCGGCGCGACCACGGTGTTCCATCGCGAGCTGCTCGACGCGGTGCTGCCGTTCCCGGTCGAATGGGTGCACGACGAGTGGATCGCCACGGTGGCCTCGGCCTTCGCGCGCATCGACACCGTCGAGGCGCAGCTGATCGATTACCGCCAGCATGGCGGCAACCAGATCGGCGCGCGGCGCGACACCTTCATGGAGAAGGTGCGCAAGGCCCTGGCCTCGCGCGGTACCACCCACGTCGAGCGCGCGCGCAAGGCCGAACTGCTGCTCGAACGCCTCGAGCAGGTGGCGCGCGCCGGCCGCCCGGTGGCCCCCGACACCCTCGACAAGCTGCGCGGCAAGATCGTGCACCAGCGCTTCCGCACCCAGCTGCCGGCCTCGCGCTGGGCGCGCGTGCTGCCGATCCTGCGCGAGGCCCGAACGGGTCGCTACGACCGGTTCGGCCGCGGTTTTCGCGGCGTGGTGCGCGATCTGTTCGAATCCGTCTGATCCATTCCAGAGCCATCCGTGAGCCACATCCCCCAGACCTCCGTCCCCGTGCCGCCGACCGTGGTGGTCGTGATCCCGTTCTACAACGGCGCGGCCTTCATCGAGCGCTCGGTGGCGAGCGTGTTCGCGCAGTCGATGCCGGCCAGCGAGGTCATCGTGGTCAACGACGGCTCGCGCCCCGAGGAGCGCGCCAGCCTCGACGCGCTGGCCGCGCGCTTCCCGTTCCGCATCCTCGACAAGGAGAATGGCGGCCAGGGCTCGGCGCGCAACGCCGGCGTGGCGGCCTCGACGGCCGAGTACATCTGCTTCCTCGACCAGGACGACTTCTACCTGTCGAACCACATCGAGATCCTGGTCAAGGGCATTCCGGCGGACGACCCGCGCCTGGGCTTCGTCTACGCCGACCTGGCCGAGGCCGACGGCGAGGGCAACATCATCCGCGCGACGATGGTCAAGGACCACACGCTGCACCATCCGAAGACCAACATCTTCGAGATGCTGCGCCACGACATCTTCGTGCTGCCCTCGGCCGCGATCGTGACGCGCAAGGCCTTCGACGCGGTGGGCGGCTTCGACACCCAGTTCATGGGCTTCGAGGACGACGACCTGTTCCTGCGCATCTTCCGCAAGGGCTTCACGAACCATTACATCGACAAGGTGGTCACGGTCTGGTGCATCCACACCGGCAGCACCTCGTTCGACATGCGCATGATCCGCAGCCGCTTCAAGTACTTCAAGAAGCTGGTCGGCATGTTCCCCGACGAACCGAAGCGCAACCGCTACGTGCTGCGCGACTGCCTGATGCCGCGCTTCGGCCGCTTCTTCATGGACCACGTGATCGAGGCGGTGAAGGCCAACGACCCGAACCGCGCCGAGATGAGCGCGGTGCTCGCCGAGTACGCGGCGATCGTCTATGCGAGCCCGGCGGTCAGCGGCCGCAAGAAGCTCGAGCTGCGCGCCACCGTCTTCATGGCCGAGCACAGCCCGCCGGGGCTGATCCGCGCCATCGGCAAGCTGACGCGGCTGCCCGGGGTGCGCTCGCTGCGGCGATTGCTGGGCTGAGGGTCGAGGCCGATCAGGCTGCCTGGCGGCGCAGCCGGCGATAGCGCCAGAACGCGCCCGAAGCCCAGATCTTCAGCAGGCTGGTGACATGCCAGTAGAGGTACTTGCTGCTGCGGTGGCTCGCGCGCTGCGCGTCGTGCCGCGCGCGCAGCTGCTCGCCGACCTGCAGCCGCCAGCCGGCCAGCTGCACTCGCGCGCAGATGTCGAAGTCCTCGCCGTACATGAAGAAGCGCTCGTCGAAACCGCGAACGGCGGCATAGGCCTCGGCGCGGAACAGCATGAACAGGCCCGGCACCCAGGCCGGGACGGCCGGGCGCGCATAGCCGGGCTTCTTGCGCGTGAGGATCTCGAGCGGCGTCAGGATGTCGCGGTGCTGCTCGGGCTCGCGCTTGCCGGGCTCCATGATGCGCGGCGTGAGCAACCCCGCGTCGGGTGCCGCCAGCGCCATCAACGGCGCCAGCACGTCGGTATCGAAGCGGATGTCGGGGTTGAGCACCAGGAACCATGGCGTGGCGCAGCGCTCGAAGGCCTGGTTGTGGTTGGCGCCGAAGCCCTTGGGCTGCGCGTTCTCGATGCGTTCGAGCGCGAAGCCCCAGGCGGCGCCAGCCAGTGGCGCGTCGGACTCGGGGATGTTCAGCGTCAGCACCACCTTGGCCACCTGTTCGCGGCTGAAGCGGTCGATCTGGTCGAGCAGGGGGCGCACGAGTTCGAGCTGCCCGTGGCTCACGATCGAAATCGTGACGGCGGGGGAGGTCGTAGCGGGGGTGGCCATGGTCTAATTTCGCCCGGGGATTCTAGGGGCCCCGCTACCACCCATGATTGCCCTGATCGTCATCAGCTTCTTCGTCGCCGCCTTCGCGGTCCAGATCTTCATGCGCCGCGCGCGCCGCCATGCGCGGCTGTACGGCGCCGACATGCCGCAGCGCTTCCACAAGGGCCATGTGCCGCGCCTGGGGGGCGCGGGCATCATCCTCGGCATGGGCGTGGCCTGGCTCGCGGCCGGCATCACCGGCACCGACCCGTTCAACGTCTCGTGGCCCGCCTCGGCCTCGATGCTGATGCTGGTCTGCATCCTGCCGGCCGTGCTCGGCGGCATCGTCGAGGACGTCACGCAGCGCGTGCAGGTGCGCTGGCGGCTGATGCTCACCCTGGGCGCGGCGCTGCTGGTGTGCTGGGTGCACGGCCTGAGCCTCGCGCGCACCGGCATCCCGCTGGTCGACGGCTGGCTCGCGGCCGTGCCCTATGCCTCGGTGCTGTTCGCCGCGCTCGCCATCGGCGGCCTGCCGCATGCCTTCAACATCATCGACGGCTACAACGGCCTCGCGGGCACGGTGGCGGTGCTGGTCTGCCTCGCGATCTCGCACGTGGCGCTGCAGCTCGGCGACCGCCAGCTCGCGGCCATGATGGTCTGCCTGGTCGGCGCGACCTTCGGCTTCCTGATCTGGAACTACCCGCGCGGCAAGATCTTCGCGGGCGACGGCGGCGCCTACGTCTGGGGCATGGTGATCGCCGTGGCCTGCGTGACGCTGGTGCAGCGCCACCGCGTGGTCTCGCCCTGGTTCCCGATGCTGCTCTTGATCTACCCGGTGTGGGAGACCCTGTTCTCCATCTACCGCAAGCTCGCGCGTGGCCAGTCGCCGGGCACGGCCGACGCGCTGCACTTCCACCAGCTGATCTTCCGCCGCATCGTGCGCGTGGCCTTCGCCGACGACGAGGCGCGCCAGCTGCTCGCGCGCAACAACCGCACCTCGCCCTACCTGTGGATCTTCGCCGCGATGTCGGTGGTGCCCGCGGTGCTGTTCTGGAACAACACCTGGGTGCTGATGTTCTTCTGTCTTCTGTTCGTCACGACCTATGTCGGCGCCTACCTCATGATCGTGCGATTCAAGGTGCCGCGCTGGCTGCGGCCCTGATCGTTCGTCTTTGCGAGAATCCCGTCCCATCGTCCACCGTCCCGGAGCCTGACCGCCCATGACCGACCCCGTCCTCAACATTCCCCCGCGCGACAAGGCCGAGATCCTGGCCCAGGCGCTGCCGTACATCCGCAAGTTCCACGGCAAGACCATCGTCATCAAGTACGGCGGCAACGCCATGACCGACCCGGCGCTGCAGGCCGACTTCGCGGAAGACGTGGTGCTGCTCAAGCTGGTCGGCATGAACCCGGTGGTGGTGCACGGCGGCGGCCCGCAGATCGAGGCCGCGCTCAACCGCCTGGGCAAGAAGGGCAGCTTCATCCAGGGCATGCGCGTGACCGACGCCGAGACCATGGAAGTCGTCGAATGGGTGCTGGCCGGCGAGGTGCAGCAGGACATCGTGGGCCTGATCAACCAGGCCGGCGGCAAGGCCGTGGGCCTGACCGGTCGCGACGGCGGCCTGATCCGCGCGCAGAAGCTCAAGCTGGCCGACCGCGCCGATCCCAATGTGCATCACGACGTGGGCCAGGTCGGCGACATCGTCTCGATCGACCCGAGCGTGGTCAAGGCGCTGCAGGACGATGCCTTCATCCCCGTCGTGAGCCCGATCGGCTTTGGCGAGGAGAACGAGAGCTACAACATCAACGCCGACGTGGTGGCCGGCAAGCTGGCCACCGTGCTCAAGGCCGAGAAGCTGATGCTGCTGACCAACACGCCCGGCGTGCTCGACAAGGACGGCAAGCTGCTCACCAACCTGAGCGCGCGCGAGATCGACGACCTGTTCGCCGACGGCACGATCTCGGGCGGCATGCTGCCGAAGATCGAGGGCGCGCTCGACGCGGCCAAGAGCGGCGTCAATGCCGTGCACATCATCGACGGCCGCGTGCCGCACGCGATGCTGCTCGAGATCCTGACCGATCAGGCCTACGGCACGATGATCCGCGCGCGCTGAGCGCGTGGGGGCCGGCCCCGAGGCGGGCTGGCGGCCAGCGGGCGCGCGGGGAGGCGCGCGCTCACTGCTGTGCGAGAATCAATTGTTTACATCTTCCGCACGCGCCTCCCATGCAAAACGAAGAGACAGTCGTCCCCGGTGCAGAGACCCAGGCCGAGACCGCGCCGGCCGCTCCGGCGCGCAAGCGTCCCAAGCCCGGCGAGCGGCGCGTGCAGATCCTGCAGGCCCTGGCCGCGATGCTCGAGCAGCCCGGCGCCGAGCGCGTGACCACCGCGGCGCTGGCCGCCCGCCTCGAGGTCAGCGAGGCCGCGCTCTACCGCCACTTCGCGAGCAAGGCGCAGATGTTCGAGGGCCTGATCGACTTCATCGAGCAGAGCGTGTTCACCCTGGTCAACCAGATCCTCGAGCGCGAGGCCACGGGCAAGGAGCAGGCGGCCCGCATCATCGCGATGCTGGTGCAGTTCGCCGAGCGCAACCCCGGCATGACGCGCGTCATGGTCGGCGATGCGCTGGTCTACGAGAACGAGCGGCTGCAGCAGCGCATGAACCAGTTCTTCGACAAGATCGAAGCCAGTATCCGCCAGGCGCTGCGCGAGGACCGCGCCGCCGAAGGCTCGGCCACGCCGAGCGTCGATGCGCAGGTGCGCGCCTCGGCGCTGACCTCGCTGGCGGTCGGCCGCCTGCAGCGCTTCGCGCGCTCGGGCTTTCGCCGCGAACCCTCCGAACACCTCGACGCGCTGCTCGCGCTGGTGCTCTGAACCGCTGAGGACAGGGTCGCGCAGCGGGCATGGCTTATCGTCGGCATAGGTAATCGCAATCGAAACTGGTCATTCGATTGCTGAAAATAAACGGGCTCCCACAACCGATAGGAAAAGCCCAATGACCGATCCCCGCAAGCTCACCACCGAGAACGGCGCGCCCGTCGAGAACAACCAGCAGTCGCAGACCGCCGGCGTGAACGGCCCCGTGCTGATGCAGGACCATCACCTGATCGAGAAGCTCGCGCGCTTCGACCGCGAGCGCATCCCCGAGCGCGTGGTGCATGCGCGCGGCTCGGGTGCCTTCGGTACCTTCGAGGTGACGGCCGACGTCACGAAATGGACCAAGGCGAAATTCCTCGGCCAGGTCGGCAAGAAGACCGAGGTGCTGGCGCGCTTCTCGACCGTGGCGCTCGAGCTGGGCTCGGCCGACACGGTGCGCGATCCGCGCGGCTTCGCGCTCAAGTTCTACACCGAGGAAGGCAACTACGACCTGGTCGGCAACAACACGCCGATCTTCTTCATCCGCGATCCGCTCAAGTTCCCCGACTTCATCCATTCGCAGAAGCGCGACCCCTACAGCCACGTGCAGGAGCCGAACAACGCCTGGGACTTCTTCTCGCACTCGCCCGAGGCCACGCATCAGTTCACCTGGCTGTTCGGCGACCGCGGCATTCCGAGGAGCTACCGCCACATGGACGGCTTCGGCTCGCACACCTTCCAGTGGGTCAACGCGCAGGGCGAGGCCTTCTGGGTCAAGTACCACTTCAAGACCAACCAGGGCATCGAGACCTTCGTCGCGGAAGAAGCGCAACGCGTGGGCGGCGAGAACCCGAACCACCACCACCTCGACCTGCTGCATTCGATCGAGCGCGGCGAGTTCCCGAGCTGGCGCGTGCAGGTGCAGATCATGCCGGTGGCCGAGGCGCAGACCTACCGCTTCAATCCCTTCGACCTGACCAAGGTCTGGTCGCACAAGGACTACCCGAAGATCGACATCGGCATCCTCACGCTGAACCGCAACCCCGACAACTACTTCGCCGAGATCGAGCAGGCCGCGTTCAACCCGGCCAACTTCGTGCCCGGCATCGGCCCCTCGCCCGACAAGATGCTGCAGGGCCGCCTGTTCAGCTACGGCGACACGCAGCGCTACCGCCTGGGCATCAACCACACGCAGCTGCCCGTGAACCGGCCGCACGCGACCACGGCGCAGAACTACGGCCGCGACGGCGCGATGCGTGGCGACGGCAACGGCGGCCGCGGCCCGAACTACGAGCCCAACAGCTTCAGCGATGCGCCCAAGCAGAGCAACGAGCCGGTCTACGCGCCGCTGCAGATCCACGGCTGGACCGGCAGCCACCAGTGGCAACAGCACCCGGAGGACACCGACTTCGTGCAGGCCGGCGACCTCTACCGCCTGATGGACGAGGCCGCGAAGGAGCGCCTGGTCCAGAGCATCGCGGGCGGCCTGGGCGCGGTCACGCGCCAGGACATCATCGACCGTTCGGTGAGCTACTTCCGCCAGGCCGATGCCGACTACGGCGCGCGGCTCGAGAAGGCGATCAAGGCCGTGCAGGCCAGGATCAAGGGCGACGACAACAGCGTGCAGGTCGGCAAGCCGGCGCACGACGCGAGCAGGAGCTGAGCGGCAAGGTGCGCGGTGCGGCGCGCTCCCGCTTCGGTGGGGCGCGTCGCTCGTTCATGTCGCAGGAAGTCGCTAAGCTCGCACGGGCCGCATTTCCAACATGAACCATCCAGGGACGACCTCGCCATGCGCTCGCTGATCCTCGTCTTCACGCTGCTGTGCCTCCCGCCGTTCGCTTCGGCGGCGGTGTTCGAGGATGCGATCGGCGTGTCCTTTCCCGACCGGGTCGGCGGCTTGCAGCTCCAGGGCAGGGAGACCTTTGCGCAGAAAGCGCTGGGCAGCGCTACGCGCTACCGCAGCGATGGCCATCTGCTCGCTTCGACGTATGTCTACACCGGTGGCCTGAGCAGCATTCCCGAGGGCACCGAATCCGCTGTGGTGCGCAAGCATTTCGCCCAGGTGATCGACGAGGCGAAGCAGATGGAGGCCATGGGCCATGCAAGCAAGGTGACGGTGCCCGCCACGCCCGGGCAGGTCACGCAGTTCGCAGGCTGCGGCCCGCAATTCATCTGGAAGGCCTTCGAGATGGACCTCGATGGCAACCTGATCGTGTCGAACACCTACCTCACGGCCGTGCGCAACAACTTCGTGAAGCTGCGGATCAGCTACCCCAAAACCGACATCACCGGCCGACAAAGCGCCGATCGCTTCATCGAAGACATCCGCAAGGTGCTCGGGCGCTGCTAGCGTCCGCCGGGCCAGTCAGGCGACCTGCACGCCCACCTTCGCCCCCGCCGCCACGATCTCCCCCCAGGTCGCATCGTCGACCCAGATCCCGTCGCGCTGGCGCGCCGCGCGCGCCTTGCGCTCGGGCTCGCCCGCGATCTGCACCGCGTCGAAGCCCTGGCCCGGCGGGCTGCGGCGCAGCCACTCGACGAACTCGCGCGACTCCTGGTCGAAGCTGGCCTGGGTGCCCAGGCGCTCGGGATCGATCAGCACGGTGAGCATGCCGTTGAGCACGCTGCGGCTGGTGTCGGCCGGCCGGTGCCAGGTGCCGCCGCCGGTCAGCGCGCCGCCCAGCAGCTCGCAGGCCAGCGCCATGCCGTAGCCCTTGTGCTCGCCGAAGGTCATGAGCGCGCCGAACAGGCCGTTGCCCTGCGGCACCACCACCACGCCGGGGTCGTCGGTGGGCGCGCCCTTCTCGTCGATGAGGTAGCCCGGGGGCACGCGCTCGCCCTTGTTGTGGGCCACGCGCATCTTGCCCTGCGCCACGCGGCTGGTGGCGTAGTCGAGCACGAAGGGCTCGGCGCCCGCGAGCGGGATGCCGATGCAGCAGGGGTTGGTGCCGAAGCGCCCGTCGCCGCCGCCCCAGGGCGCGACCACCGGGCGCGAGAGCACGTTGACGAAGTGCATCGACACCAGCCCGTGCGAGGTCGCCATCTCGGCGAAGTGGCCGATGCGGCCCAGGTGGTGCGCATGCGCGAGCGTGAGGATGCAGCTGCCGTGGCGGCGCGCGCGCTCGATGCCGAGCTCCATCGCCTGCACGCCCACCACCTGCCCGTAGCCGTGCTGGCCGTCGAGCGAGAGCAGGGTGCCGATGTCGAGGTTGATGCGCACCGAGGCATTGGGATGCAGCCCGCCTTCGGCCACCGCGTCGATGTAGCGCGGCAGCATGCCCACGCCATGCGAGTCGTGGCCGCTGAGGTTGGCCATCACGAGGTTGGCCGCGACTTGTTCGGCCTCGGCCTGCTGGCTGCCCGCGGCGCGCAGGATGCTCGCGACGGTGGATTGCAGGCTGTCGGCCTGCAGTGTTCTCGGCATGGTTCAGATTCCTTTGGCGTTCACGGTGATGGCGTAGAGCGAGGTGGTGGCGCAGACGAACAGGCGGTTGCGCTTGGGCCCGCCGAAGCAGACATTGGCCACGCGCTCGGGCACGCGCAGCTTGCCCAGCAGCGTGCCGTCGGGGTGGTAGACATGCACGCCGTCGGCGGCGCTGGTCCAGATCCGGCCTTCGGTGTCGAGCCGGAAGCCGTCGAACAGGCCCGCGGTGCATTCGGCGAACACCTCGCCGCCACGCAGGCTCCTGTTGTCGGGGTTGACGAAGAAGCGGCGGATGTGCCGCGGCCCGTCCGGGTCATGGCTCGCACCGGTATCGGCGATGTAGAGCAGGGATTCGTCGGGCGAGAAGGCCAGCCCGTTGGGCTTCACGAAGTCGTCGGCCACGCGCTCGACCGCGCCGCTGGCCGGATCGATGCGATAGACATGGCAGGCCCCGATCTCGCTGTCGGCGCGCAGGCCCTCGTAGTCCGACAGGATGCCGTAGCTCGGGTCGGTGAACCACACGCCGCCGTCCGAATGCACCACCACGTCGTTCGGCGAGTTGAGCCGCCGCCCCTGCCAGTGCGAGGCCAGCACGGTGATCGAGCCGTCGTGCTCGGTGCGCACCACGCGGCGCGCCAGGTGCTCGCAGCTCACGAGCCGGCCCTGGCGGTCGACGGTGTTGCCGTTGGTGTTGTTCGCGGGTTCGCGCAGCACCGCGGCCTGGCCGTTGCGCTCGTCCCAGCGCAGCAGGCGGTCGTTCGGAATGTCGGACCACACCAGCGTGCGCAGCGCGCCGAACCAGGCCGGGCCCTCGCACCAGCGCCCGCCGGTCCATAGCCGCTCGAGCCGCTCGGGCTTGGGCACCAGGCCCGTGAAGCGCGGGTCCAGCGCCTCGAAGCCGAAGCCTTCCAGTGCACCGAAGGGGAGTGTCGTCATCGGCCGTGCGCTCCTACATCACCGCGCCGACCTGCCAGGGCACGAACTCGTTCTGCCCGTAGCCGTGCTGCTCGCTCTTCGAGGGCGTGCCCGAGGCGGTGGCCAGCACCAGCTCGAAGATGCGCTGGCCCATCTCCTGGATCGAGGCCGTGCCGTCGACGATCTCGCCGCAGTTGATGTCCATGTCTTCCTCTTGCCGCTTCCACAGCGCCGAGTTGGTCGCGAGCTTGAGCGAAGGCGAGGGCGCGCAGCCGTAGGCCGAGCCGCGGCCGGTGGTGAAGCAGATCAGGTTGGCGCCGCCGGCCACCTGGCCCGTGGCACTCACGGGGTCGTAGCCCGGCGTGTCCATGTAGACGAAGCCATGCGCCGTCACCGGCTCGGCGTATTCGTAGACCGCCTCGAGATTGCTGGTACCGCCCTTGGCCACCGCGCCCAGCGACTTCTCGAGGATGGTGGTGAGGCCGCCGGCCTTGTTGCCCGGCGAGGGGTTGTTGTTCATCTCGCCCTCGTTGATGGCCGTGTAGTGCTCCCACCACTTGATGCGGTCCACCAGCTTCTGGCCCACCTCGCGCCGCACCGCGCGCCGCGTCAGCAGGTGCTCGGCGCCGTAGACCTCGGGCGTCTCGCTGAGGATCGCGGTGCCGCCGTGCGCCACCAGCAGGTCGACCGCCACGCCCAGCGCGGGGTTGGCGCTGATGCCCGAGTAGCCGTCGGAGCCGCCGCACTGCAGCCCGATCGTGATGTGGGCCGCGCTGCAGGGTTCGCGCGTCACGGCATTGGCGCGCGGCAGCATCTCCTCGATCAGCGCCACGCCCTTGTCGACCGTCTTGCGCGTGCCGCCCGTGTCCTGGATGTTGAAGACGCGCAGGTTCTCGCCCTCGGCGAGGTTGCCGGTCGCGAGCCAGGCGTTGATCTGGTTGGCCTCGCAGCCCAGGCCCACCACCAGCACGGCCGCGAAGTTGGCATGCGTGGCATAGCCGGTCAGCGTGCGCTCGAGGATCTGCATGCCCGTGCCCTGCGTGTCCATGCCGCAGCCGGTACCGTGCGTCAGCGCGATCACGCCGTCGACGTTGGGATAGGCCGCGAGCGCCGCCGGGTTGGTCTTGCGCGAGAAGTGGTCGGCGATCGCGCGCGCGGCCGTGGCCGAGCAGTTCACGCTGGTCAGCACGCCGATGTAGTTGCGCGTGGCCACGCGGCCATCGGCGCGCTTGATGCCCATGAAGCTCGCCTCGCGCTTCGCGGGCGCGGGCTTCACGTCGGCGCCGAAGGCGTAGTCGCGCGCGAAGTCGCCCTTGTCAGGGCCCATGTCGAGGTTGTGCACATGCACCTGCTCGCCGGGCGCGATCGGCTTGCTCGCGAAGCCGATGATCTGGTTGTAGCGGCGCACCGGTTCGCCGGCCGCGATGGCGCGCATCGCGACCTTGTGGCCCGGCGGTATCAGGCCATGGACCTTGACGTCCTCGACGACGGTGCCGCCGAGCAGTTGCGAACGCGCGATGACGACGTCGTCGGCGGGGTGGAGTCTTATGTAGGGATTCATCGTGTGGGGGCCGGCGCGGGATCGCCGGTCGGGGTCATTGCATGATCTTCGGCAGCCACAGCACCGTGGCGGGCCAGTAGGTGATGATGCCCAGGCTCAGCAGCAACGGCACCAGCCAGGGCAGGATCGCCATCGTCGTGCGCTCGATGCTGAGATTGGCGATGCGCGCGAGCACGAACAGCACCATCCCCATCGGCGGATGCAGCACCCCGATCATGAGGTTGAGCACCATCACCACGCCGAAGTGCACCGGGTCGATGCCGAGCTGGTTCGAGATCGGCAGCAGGATCGGCACCAGGATCGTGATCGCGGCCGTGGTCTCGAGGAAGCAGCCGACGAACAGCATCAGCAGGTTCGCGAGCAGCAGGAAGACCCAGGCGTCCTTCGTGAAGTTGAGCACCCAGCTCGCGATGTCGGCCGTGACGCCGGTGGCGGTCAGCATCCAGCCGAAGATCGAGGCGGCCGCCACGATGAAGAGCACGGTCGAGGTCGATTCCACCGTCTCGAGGCAGACCTTGACGAACATCTTCCACTTGAGCGTGCGGTACCAGAAGAAGCCCAGCACCATCGCCCACACGCAGGCCGCGATCGCGCCCTCGGTGGCGGTGAACAGGCCGGTCGCCATGCCGCCGATCAAGAGCACTGGCGTCATGATCGGCAGCACCGCCTCGAACCTGAAGACCTTGTCGGCCACGAACAGGATCGCCAGCGCGATCAGCACCGCGGGCTGCGCGGGCGCGCCGAACTTGTCGACCGCGAACCACAGCAGCGTGGGCCACAGGCACACCACCAGCAGCTCGACCAGCGCCTTCATGAGCCGCGGCCACTGGAACTTCACGTCGGCGCCCCAGCCGTTCTTGTGCGCGTAGTAGGCCACCGTGAGCATCATCAGCAGGGTCATGATCAGGCCCGGCATCAGGCCCGCGATGAACAGCGCCCCCACCGACACGTTGGCCATCATCCCGTAGATCACGAAGGGCAGGCTCGGCGGAATGATCGGGCCCAGCGTGGCCGAGGCCGCGGTCACGCCGACCGCGAACTCGGTCGAGTAGCCGTGTTCCTTCATGGCCTTGATCTCGATCGTGCCCAGGCCCGCCGCGTCCGCGATCGCGGTGCCGCTCATGCCCGAGAAGATCACCGAGCCGAGGATGTTGACGTGGCCCAGCCCGCCCTTGAGCCAGCCCACCAGCGCGAGCGCGAAGTTGTAGATGCGGTTGGTGATGCCGGCGTTGTTCATCAGGTTGCCGGCGAGGATGAAGAAGGGAACAGCCAGCAGCGGGAAACTGTCGACGCCGCTCACCATGCGGTGGATGACGACGAAGCCCGGCAGGTTGCCGCTCCAGAGGATGTAGACCAGCGAGGCGCCGGCCATGGCCACGGCGACCGGGATACCGGCGCTCATGAACAGCAGAAAGACGATCTTCAGCATGTCGTGGGAATGGTTCTGACCTCAGCGGTCGTCGATCGTGGATTCGGGCCGTTCCAGCACGCAGTAGCCGCGGCGCCAGTGCACCACGCTGACCTGCACCGAGCGGACCAGCATGGCGGCGAAGCCCAGCAGGCAGACGCCGTAGACGATGTTCATCGGCAGGTCGACGATGGTCATGCTCGCGTTGTTGCCGATCTTGATCATCATCTGCACCGTCATCACCACGGCGGCCGCGAAGAAGGCGGTGCGCAGCACGTCGACCAGCAGGCCCAGCGCGCGGCCCACCTTGAGCGGCAGGTGGCGGTAGAAGAAGTCGACCTGGATGTGGTTGTTGCGCGCCACGCCGATCGCGGCGCCGACGAACACCGTGCCCACGAGCAGGTAGCGCGCGATCTCCTCGGTCCAGGAGGCCGAGTCGTTCAGCACGTAGCGCGTGATGAACTGGTAGAGGACGGTCAGTCCCAGCACCCAGAACAGGCCCAGCGCGACCCAGCCCTCGATCGTGGTGCCGGACAGGTCGACGGCCTCGTCGGTGACGTGGAACTCGCCGTCGTCGCCCAGCAGCTTTTCATCGCTCATCGTGTCTCCTCGTTGTCGTGCAAGGGCGGCCGGCCATGGCGGCCGGCCGCGCGCGGCTTCACTGGATGGCGATGATCCGGTCGTAGTCCTGCTGGCGGTAGCCGTGGTCGGTCGGCTTGGTGTTCTTCAGCACGGCCTCGCGGAACGCGTTCTTGTCGACCACGATCACGTTGTTGCCCTTCTTCTTGAACTCCTCCACCAGCCGGGCCTCGGAGGCGATGATCTCGCGGCCGGTCTTCTCGGCCGCTTCCTGCATCACGTCGCTGAACATCTTCTTCTCGTCGGCGCTGAGCTTGCCCCAGAGCTGGCCCGAGACCACCGTCAGCAGCGAGTCGACGATGTGGCCGGTCAGCGAGATGTTCTTCTGCACCTCGAAGAATTTCTTCGCCTCGATGGTGGGCAGCGGGTTCTCCTGCGCGTCGACCGTGCCGCTCTGCAGCGCGAGGTAGACCTCGGCGAAGGCGATCGGCGTGGCGTTGGCGCCCAGCGACTTGGGGAAGGCCAGGTAGGCCGGCGCATCGGGGACGCGGATCTTCAGGCCCTTCATGTCTTCCGGCTTGCTCACGGGCCGCGCCGCGCTCGAGGTCACGTGGCGCGCGCCGTAGTAGTTGAGCGCCGTGATGTGGTTGCCGGTCTTGTCGTCGTAGCCCTTGGCGAGTTCCCTGAACACGTCGCTCTTGGCGTACTTGAGCTGGTGCTCGGCGTCGCGGAAGATGAACGGGAAGTAGGTGATGGCCAGCGGCTTGTAGCTGTTGCCCGCGAAGCTCGCGCCGGTCAGCACGATGTCGACCGTGCCGAGCGTCAGGCCCTGGTTGATGTCGGCTTCCTTGCCGAGGCTGGAGGCCGGGAAGACCTGGATGTCGTACTTGCCGTTGCTGCGCTTCTTGATCTCCTCGGCGGCCCACACCGAGTACTTGTGGAAGGGCTCCGAGGTCTCGTAGACGTGGGCCCACTTGAGCTTGGTCTGGGCCGAGGCGAGGCCCGACACGCCGAGCGCGCCGGCCGCGAGCGCGCAGGCGGCCAGGGCCTTGAGGGCGGTGCGCTTGCTGTTCTTGCTGTCTCTGATCATGTGGCTTGTCTCCGTTGTATTAGTTGGCAGTGGCAGGAATGCTGGCGAGGTGTCAGGAAGGCTTCGCGCGTCGCCAGCTCGCGCTGAATCGCTGGTGGGACTTGTCCATGTGTTCGTGCATCGCGGCGCGCGCGGCCTCGGCGTCGCGCGCGGCCACCGCGTCGCGGATCGCCTCGTGCTCGGCGATGGCCGAGCGCCACGAGGACACCGTCTCGAAGTAGCCGCCCAGGCGCGTGAAGATCGGGCCCTTGCGCGAGTCCCAGAAGTTCTGCACCGTCTCGATCAGCACCGCGTTGCCGCTGGCGCCGACGATCGCGAGGTGGAAGGCGCGGTCGCCCTCGAGCGGCATCACCGTGCGGTCGGCCAGTTCGCGCATGACCTCGATGGCGCGCGTCATGGCGTCGACGTCCTTGCGCTTGCCCATCTGCGCCGCGATGGCCGCGGTCTCGCCCTCGATCACGCGGCGCGCGCGGATCAGCTCGAGCGGGCCCCACTCGGTGGGGGCCACCGGCGCGCTCGCGCGGTGCGAGCGGTCGAGCACGTACACGCCCGAGCCGGTGCGCACCTCGACCCAGCCCTCGACCTCGAGCGCGATCAGCGCCTCGCGCACCGAGGGGCGGCTCACGCCGAGCTGCTTGGCCAGGTCGCGCTCGGCCGGCAGGCGCGCGCCCACGGCGAACTCGCCCTGGCCGATCAGCGCACGCAGCTGGTCGGCGATCTGGCGATAGAGGCGTTGGGGTTCGACGGTCTGCAGGGGCACGGAGAAGAGAAGGTGAGCAGGTTTAAGGGTTGTCCTGAATTGGACAAGTGGTAAGGCCAATTCAGAATACGATGCGCGGCCCGTGCCACCCATCGGGCCAAACCCGAATCGGAGACACCATGAGATTGAAGGGAAAGACCGCGCTCGTCACCGCGGCCGGCCAGGGCATCGGCCATGCGAGCGTGCTCGCGCTCGCGGCCGAGGGCGCGCAGGTCTGGGCCACCGACGTCAACGCGCAATTGCTCGAGCGCTACGCCGGCGTGCCGAACGTCACGGCCACGAAGCTCGATGTGCTCGACAAGGCCGCCATCGGCGCGCTGGTGTCGACCCTGCCGCCGCTCGACGTGCTGTTCAACTGCGCGGGCGTGGTGCACAACGGCACCATCGAGCAGGCCAGCGACGACGACCTCGCCTTCGCCTTCGCGCTCAATGTGCGTGCCCAGATGTGGACCATCCAGGCCGTGCTGCCCGGCATGCTCGCAGCGGGCCGCGGCAGCATCATCAACATGGCGAGCGTGTGCTCGAGCATGAAGGGCCTGCCCAACCGATTCGTCTACGGCACCACCAAGGCCGCGGTGCTGGGCCTCACCAAGAGCGTGGCGGCCGACTACGTCACGCGCGGCATCCGCTGCAATGCGGTGTGCCCCGGCACGGTCGACACGCCCTCGCTGGGCGAGCGCATCAACGCCAATGCCGATCCCGAGGCCGCGCGCAAGGCCTTCGTCGCGCGCCAGCCCATGGGCCGGCTCGCGCGCGCCGAGGAGATCGCGCCCGTGGTCGTGTTCCTCGCCAGCGACGAATCCATCTTCGCCACCGGCCAGGCCTTCACCGTCGACGGCGGCATCACCATATGAACCAGCTCGACTTCGCCGGCCGCCACGCGGTGGTCACCGGCGGCGCCACCGGGCTGGGCTTCGGCATCGCGCAGCGGCTGGTCGCCTCGGGCGGCACCGTCACGCTGTGGGACCGCGACGAAGCCGCGGCCGCGCGCGCCGCCGAGTCGCTGGGCCCGGGCAAGGCGCGCGCGCTCAAGGTCGACGTCTCGCAGCAGCCCTCGGTGGCCAAGGCGGTGGCGGCCACGCTCGCGCATGCGCCGCGCATCGATGCGCTGGTCAACAGCGCCGGCATCACCGGCCCCAACGCCAAGCTCTGGGACTACCCGGTGGACGACTGGCGCCAGGTGATGGAGGTCAACGTCAACGGCGTGTTCCTGTGCTGCCGCGAGGTGGTGGCGCAGATGCGCGCGCAGGGCGGGCAGGGCCGCATCGTCAACATCGCCTCGGTGGCCGGCAAGGACGGCAATCCCAATGCCAGCGCCTACAGCGCCAGCAAGGCCGCGGTGATCGGCCTCACCAAGTCGCTCGGCAAGGAGCTCGCCGACACCGGCATCCGCGTCAACTGCGTGACGCCGGCCGCGGTCAAGACCGCGATCTTCGACCAGATGACGCCCGACCACATCGCCTTCATGCTGTCGAAGATCCCGCAGGGCCGCTTCGGCACCGTCGAGGAGGTCGCGGCGCTGGTAGGCTGGCTGTGCACCGACGACTGCTCGTTCTCGACCGGCGCGGTGTTCGACCTCTCGGGCGGCCGCTCGACCTACTGATCGCCCCTTCCCACAGAACCATCCAACCACCCAAGGAAAAGCAAGCATGAAACTCGTCCGCTACGGCAACCCCGGCAAGGAGAAGCCGGGCCTCGTCGACGCCAACGGCCAGCTGCGCGACCTGAGCGCCGTCGTCAAGGACATCGGTCCCGAGCAGCTCGGCGATGCCGCCATCGCCAAGCTGCGCAAGCTCAAGACCGACAAGCTGCCGCCGGTCAAGGGCAAGCCGCGCTACGGCAGCCCCGTGGCCCGCGTCGGCAAGTTCATCGCCATCGGCCTCAACTACGCCGACCATGCGGCCGAGTCCGGCCTGCCGGTGCCCAAGGAACCCGTGGTCTTCATGAAGGCCACGAGCTGCATCCAGGGACCGAACGATCCCGTGATGCTGCCCAAGGGCTCGGTCAAGAGCGACTGGGAAGTCGAGCTCGGCGTGGTCATCGGCACGCGCGCGCGCTACGTCTCGCAGAAGAGCGCGCTCGACCACGTCGCCGGCTACTGCGTCATCAACGACGTCAGCGAACGCGAGTTCCAGATCGAGCGCGGCGGCACCTGGGACAAGGGCAAGGGCTGCGACACCTTCGGCCCCATCGGCCCCTGGCTGGTGACGCGCGACGAGGTCGAGAACCCGCAGAAGCTCGCGATGTGGCTCGACCTCAACGGCCAGCGCGTGCAGACCGGCAGCACCAAGACCATGATCTTCAGCGTGGCGAAGATCGTGAGCTACGTGAGCCAGTTCATGACGCTGGAACCCGGCGACGTGATCACCACCGGCACCCCGCCCGGCGTGGGCATGGGCATGAAGCCGCCGCTGTTCCTCAAGAAGGGCGACGTGATGGCGCTCGGCATCGAGGGCCTGGGCGAGCAGCGCCAGGAAGTGGTGCCCTTCAAGCTCTGAGTCCGGCGGCTGCTGAGCCTCTCGCTTCTTGCCATCGACGGCCCCCGCGGGGGCCGTTTTTCGTTTCCGCGCGCCTTTAAATGTCCCATTGACAGAACATTGAAACTGCAAAAACATCGCCTGCATGTCGCAGATGCCCTTGCCCAAGTACCACCAGATCTACCTGGTGCTGCGGGAGCAGTTGCATGAGGGCCGCTTCGCCGCCGACGGGCTGCCGGGCGAGCTCGCGCTCATGCAGCAGTTCGGCGTGGCGCGCGTCACCGTGCGGCGCGCGCTCGAGCAGCTCGCCGCCGAAGGGCTGATCTCGCGCACGCCGGGCCGCCGCACGCGGCCCATCGGCCCGGTCGCGGGCGAGGCGCCGACCGCGCCGGCCAGCGAGCGCGCCAACCTGCGCGGCCTGCTCGAGAACCTCGTCACCATGGGCCTGCACACCTCGGTCAAGGTGCTCGAGGTCGCGACCATCACGGCCTCCTCGCAGGTGGCCGAGGCGCTGCAGCTGCAGCTCGGCGACCCGGTGCAGAAGGCGGTGCGCGTGCGTTCCACGCGCGAAGGCCCGCTCTCGCACATCACGACCTACGTGCCCGACACGATCGCGCGCCGCTTCGGCCGCCGCGAGCTCTCGAAGAAGCCGATCCTGGTGCTGCTCGAGGAGTCGGGCGTGAAGGTGGGCCGGGCCCACCAGACCATCTCCGCGCGCCTGGCCGACAACGTGCTCGCGCAGCACCTCGACGTCTCGGTCGGCTCGGCCCTGCTCGCGGTGCGCCGCCTGATCTACGACGAAGCCGAGCGCCCGGTGCAGTGGCTGCACGGCTTCTACCGCCCCGACCGCTACACCTACGAGATGCAACTGTCCCGCGTCGGCAGCATCGACGCCAAGGTCTGGGTCAGCCGGGACGTGTCGGCCAAGTTCAACTGAAGACAAAGAAAAGGAAACGCCCCATGCAGACCCGCCGCCGCTTCGTTTCGCAGTCCGCCACCCTGGCCTCCGCGCTCGCCTTCCCGCTGATCGGCGGGGCCCAACCCAAGCCGCTGAAGGTGGGCGTGCTGCACCCGGTGACGGGCGCGCTCGCCTACTCGGGCCAGCAGTGCCGGCTCGGCGCGCAGCTCGCGATCGAGGACATCAATGCCGCGGGCGGCATCAAGTCGCTCGGCGGCGCGAAGCTCGAGGCCCTGCTGGGCGACGCGCAGTCGCAGCCGCAGGCGGGCGCGGCCGAGGTCGAGAAGATGAACGAGGCCGGCGTCAGCGCCATCGTCGGCGCCTACGCCTCGGCGATCTGCCTGGCCACCACGCAGGCCGCGGCCAAGTACAACCTGCCGCACGTGGTCGACGTTGGCGTGGCCGACCAGATCGTCGAGCGCGGCCTGAAGAACACCTTCCGCTTCGGTCCCGGCTACCGCAAGTCGACCGAGGTCGCGATGGCCAACCTGCTGGTGCTCAACAAGGCCGCGGGCAACCCGGCCAAGACCGTGATGGTGATCCACGAGGAGTCGCTGTTCGGCGCCGGCACCGCGCAGCTGCTGGCGCGCGAGCTGCCGGGCTACGGCTTCGAGGTGAAGGAGGTGGTGAAGCACGCCAACCCCACGCGCGACTTCAACAACATCGTGCTGCGCATGAAGTCGATCACCCCCGACATCGTGATCCCGGCCAACTACTACAACGAGTACGCGTTGCTGGTGCGCACCATGCAGCAGCAGAAGGTGGTGCCCAAGGCGATCTTCTCGGTGCTCGGCGGCGCGGCCTCGAGCTACAAGTTCGTGAAGGAGTTTCCCGACGCGGCCAACGGCATCATCGACTGCAACCACTGGTTCAACCCCAGGGACAAGCGCGCGCAGGAGCTGCGCAAACGCGTCGAGGCCAAGGGCCAGTTCTTCAGCTACGAGGTCTTCATGACCTATGCCTCGATGTGGCTGCTGGCCGATGCGCTGGAACGTGCCAGGTCGGGCGAGCGCGCCGCGATCGTCGACGCGCTCGAGAAGAGCACCTTCTCGAACCACTTCATGCCCTATGGCCCGACCAAGTTCGTCAATGGCCAGAACGAGGGCGCGCAGCCGCTGATGACGCAGGTGGTGAAGAACGACATCAAGGTCATCATCCCGCGCGACTACCGTGAGGTGGAGCCGCTGTTCCCGCTGAAGGCATGAGCGTGCAAAAAGTGATCCCCTGGGGCCCCTGCAGCCGTCGAACAGGCGCGGAGCCCGGCATGTGGTGCGGGGCGGGCGATCCCCTCTGCGCCGCCGAGGAGCGCAGCGTTTCGCGGATCAGGGCTCGCAGCTGTCTGAGCGAAGCGAGTTCTGCGAGACCCCGCGAAACGCGAGCACCGCAGGGCAGCCGCGAAGCGGCCGGCGCAGTGGGGTCGCTCGACCCGCACCGCATGCCGGGCGGCCTCCATCCCACGCGCGACGACAAAAAATGCTAGACCCCAGCATCCTCTTCCCCTCGGTGCTCAACGGCCTCACGACAGGCGCCGTCTATGCACTGATCGCGCTGGGCCTCACGCTGATCTACGGCGTGCTGCACATCATCAACTTCGCGCACGGCGCCTGCCTGATGGTGGCACTGTACGCGGTGTACTTCCTCAAGGAGCGGCTGGGCATCGATCCCTACCTCGCGCTGCCCGTGGTGGTGCTCGGCATGTTCGCGCTCGGCTATGCGCTGCAGCGCGTGGTCATCAACCGCGCGGGCCACGGCAAGGACGAGAACATCCTGCTCGCCACGCTCGGCATCGCGATCGTGATGGAGAACCTCGCGCTGCTGTTCTTCAAGTCGGACACGCGCAACATCGACACCGCCTATTCGCTGAGCACCGTGGCCATCGGCCCCGCGATGATCGCCGTGCCCAAGCTGGTGGCCTTCGCGGGCGCGCTCGTGGTCTCGGGCATCCTGTTCTGGATCATGGGCCGTACCGACCTCGGCCGCGCCATCCGCGCCGTCGCCAAGGAGAAGGAGGGCGCCAAGCTCATGGGCATCGACGTCGACCATGTCTACGCCATGAGCTTCGGCATCGGCCTGGCCTGCCTCGGCGCGGCCGCCTGCTTCCTGCTGCCGGCCTACTACGTCAACCCGCAGGTCGGCGGCGGCTTCGTGCTCGTGGCCTTCACCATCGTCGTGCTCGGCGGCATGGGCAGCTTCGTCGGCGCGCTGATCGGCGGCTTCCTGGTCGGCGTGGTGGAGTCGCTCGGCGGCCTCTACCTCGGCGAATCGCTGGGCCAGATCGGCATCTTCGCGATCTTCATCGGCGTGGTGCTGTTCCGGCCGCAGGGCATGTTCGGAGCCAAGGCATGAGCGCCGCAAAGCAACTCGCGGGCATCGCGCTGTTCGCGGTATTGGTGGCGTGCGTGCCGCTGGTCACGACCTCGGGCGTCACGCTCAACTTCGTGATGATGGCGCTCTACGCCACGCTGATCGCGCAGGCTTGGAACATCCTCGGCGGCTTCGGCGGCCAGTTCTCGTTCGGCCATGCGCTGTTCTTCGGCACCGGCGCCTACATCCAGGCCATCGCGCAACTGCAGGGCGGCATCAATGCCTGGATCGCGCTGCCGCTGGCCATCGCCGGTGCCGCGCTGGTGGGGCTCTTCATCGGCGCGCTGAGCTTCCGCTACGGCCTCAAGGGCTCGTACTTCGCGCTGGTCACGCTGGCCTTCGCCGAGGTGTTCCGCATCCTCGCGCTGTCGGTCGACTTCACGGGCGGTGGCGTCGGCCTGATGGTGCCGCTGCGCGAATCGGTCGCCAACCTGCAGTTCGCCACGCGCGCCGGCTACCTGTGGGTGGTGCTCGCGATGGTCGTGGTGGCGCTGCTCGTCACCTGCTGGCTGCGCAACGGCCGCTTCGGCGCCTACCTGCAGGCGGTGCGCGACAACGAGGACGCGGCGCGCGCCGTCGGCGTGAATCCCTTCCGCATCAAGCTCGCGGCCATCGGCCTGTCGGCCGCCTTCATGGGCGCGGCCGGTGCCTTCTACGTGCAGGTGTTCCAGTACATCGATGCCGGCATCGCCTATGGCCCGGCCGTGTCGGTCGAGGCGCTGGTGGCCGCCATCGTCGGCGGCATGGGCACGGTGTGGGGCCCGGTGCTCGGCGCGGTCGTGTTGCACCTGCTGTCGGACTTCACGCGCAACCTGTTCGGCGAGCTGCCGGGCATCAACATGGTGATCTACGGCACCGTGCTCGTGCTGATCGTGATCTTCGTGCCGCGCGGCATCGCGGGCATCGGCCAATCGGTGCGGCAGCTCTGGAGCGCGAAGGGAGGCCGCGATGAGTGACGCTTCCCTGCTGGTGCTCGAGGGCGTCTCGCGCTCCTTCGGCGGGCTCAAGGCGGTGCAGAACGTGAGCCTCGCCGTGCGCGAGGGCAGCCTCAGCGCGCTGATCGGGCCGAACGGCGCGGGCAAGACCACGCTGTTCGCGCTGATGTCGGGCTTTCTCAAGCCCGACGCCGGCAGCGTGCGCTTCGCGGGCCAGGACATCACCGGCCGCGAGCCGCACCGCAATGCCGCGCTCGGCATGACCCGCACCTTCCAGATCGTGAAGCCCTTCGCCGCGCAGACCGTGCGCGAGAACATCGCGGTCGGCGCGCACCTGCACCTGCGCGGCCGCACCGAGGCCCTGCGCGAGGCCGAGGCCGTGGCGCAGCGCGTGGGCCTCGCACCGCAGCTCGACAAGCCGGCCTCCGACCTCACCGTGGCCGGCCGCAAGCGCCTCGAGCTCGCGCGCGCGCTGGCCACCCGGCCGCGCCTGCTGCTGCTCGACGAGGTGCTCGCCGGCCTCAACCCGCAGGAGATCGCCGAGATGATGCCGGTGGTGCGCGGCATCGCTGCGAGCGGCGTGACCGTGCTGATGATCGAACACGTGATGCAGGCCGTGATGAACCTCGCCGAGCATGTCTGGGTGCTGGCGCAGGGCCAGCTGATCGCCGAGGGCAGCCCGGCGCAGGTGACCTCCGACGACCGGGTGGTCGAGGCCTACCTGGGCCATGGCACCGCGGCACGGCTGCGCAAGGCCGCAACGGGAGCCGCAGCATGAGCGCACTGCTGGACATCGAAGGGCTGCGCGGTGGCTATGGCCGCGTCGAGGTGCTGCGCGGCGTCGACCTCAAGGTGAATGCCGGCGAGATGGTCGCGCTGCTCGGCAGCAACGGCGCGGGCAAGTCCACCCTCAACAAGATGGTCTGCGGCCTCTGCCCGGCCTGGGGCGGCACGGTGCGCTTCGACGGCAAGGACCTGAGCGGCGCGCACTACCGCGACGTCGTCAAGGCCGGCCTGATCCAGGTGCCCGAGGGCCGCAAGGTGTTTCCCAACCTCAGCGTGCGCGAGAACCTCGAGCTCGGCTCGTTCACGCGGGCGCGCGAGCGCCGGGCGCAGAACCTCGAGAAGTCGTTCGCGCTGTTCCCGCGCCTGCGCGAGCGCATGGACCAGCATGCCGGCACCATGAGCGGCGGCGAGCAGCAGATGCTGGCCATCGCGCGCGGCCTGATGGCCGAGCCGGTGCTGCTGATCCTCGACGAGCCTTCGCTGGGCCTCTCGCCGCTGCTGGTCGAGGAGATGTTCACGCTGATCCGCGAACTGCGCGACGGCGGCCTGGCCGTGCTGCTGGTCGAGCAGAACGTCGGCCAGTCGCTCGAGATCGCCGACCGCGCCTACGTGCTCGAGAACGGCAGCGTGCGCTTCTCGGGCCTGCCCGGCGAACTGCTCGTGAGCGACGAACTGCGGCGCGCCTACCTGGGACTCTGAGGCGCGCGTTCCCCCCACGATCTTCCGGAGAACAACACATGAAAAGACGCGACATCCTCCTCTCGTCGCTGGCCGCCGCATGGGCCGGCCACAGCCTGGCGCAGATCGGCGGCGCGCCGGTGCGCATCCTGGTCGGCGCGCCCGCGGGCGGCTCCACCGACACGCTGGCGCGCTCGCTGGCCGTGAGCATGGGCCCGGCGCTGGGCCGCAACGTCATCGTCGAGAACAAGCCCGGCGCGGGCGGCAACATCGCGGCCGATGCCGTGGCCAAGGCCGCGCCCGACGGCAACACGCTGCTGATGAGCTTCACCAGCCATGCGATCAACGCCACGCTCTATCCGAGCCTGCCCTTCGATCCGGTCAAGGACTTCACCGCGCTGACCTGCGTCGCGACCTCGCCCTCGATCCTGGTGGCCCATCCCTCGCTGCCCGCGAAGGACGTGCGCGAGCTGATCGCGCTCGCCAAGGCGAAGCCGGGCCAGCTCAACTTCGCGATCGGCGCCGTGGGCTCGTCGCTGCACATGGCGGGCGAGGCCTTCAAGATGCAGTCGGGCGTGGACATCGTGAACATCCCCTACAAGGGCACCTCGCCCGCGGTGCAGGACGTGCTCGCGGGCCAGGTGCAGCTGATGTTCGCGGCCGTGGGCAACGTCAAGGCCCACATCCAGGCCGGCAAGCTCAAGGCGCTGGGCGTGACCACGGCGAAGCGGCTGCCTGCCTTCCCCGAGGTGCCGGCCATCGCCGAGGCGCTGCCCGGCTACGAGTCGAGCGCCTGGTTCGGCCTGTTCGGCCCGGCGCGCATGCCGGCCGAGCGGATCAAACAGATCGGCGATGCCGCGCGCCATGCGCTGCAGCAGGCCGACATGCGCCAGCGCCTCGAGATCGAGGGCGCGATCCCCGTCGGCAATTCGAGCGAGCAGTTCTCGGCCTTCGTGCAGAGCGAGATCGTGCGCTGGGCCAAGGTGGTCAAGTTCTCGGGAGCCAAGCCCGAATGACCTCGACGGCTTCAGCACAGACCCTGGCGCAGAAGCTCATCGCGCGCGCCAGCGGCCGCGAGCGGGTGGCGGTGGGCGAGATCGTGACCTGCGGCGTCGACCTCGCGATGTTCCACGACTCCTCGGGACCGCGCCGCCTGCAGCCCATGCTCGAGGAACTGGGCGCGCAGATCTGGGACCGCTCGCGCGTGGTGCTCGTGATGGACCACTACGTGCCCGAGCGCGACGACGACTCGCGCCGCATCGTTCGCATCGCGCGCGACTGGGCACGCGACCAGCAGCTGCCGCACGTCTACGACAGCCAGGGCATCTGCCACGTGGTGGTGCCGCAGCACGGCCACATCCGCCCCGGCATGCTGTGCGTGGGCGGCGACTCGCACTCGCCCACGGGCGGTGCCTTCGGCGCCTACATGTTCGGCGTCGGCAGCACCGAGATGCTCGGCGTGGTGGTCACGGGCGAGATCTGGCTGCGCGTGCCCGAGACCCTGCGCATGTGGTGGGACGGCGCGCTGCCCGCGGGCGTGACCGCCAAGGACATGATGCTGCACATGATCGGCCGCTTCGGCATGAACGGCGGCCGCTACCAGGCCGTGGAGTTCGCGGGGCCGGCGGTGGTCGCGCTGTCGATGCAGGAGCGCATGACGCTCTCGAACATGAGCGCCGAGCTCGGCGCGCAGGCCGGGCTGATCGCGCCCGATGCCACCACGGCCGCGTTCCTGGCCGGTGCCGGCGCGCCGCCGGTCGACATGGCGCCATGGTTCACCGACGCCGATGCCGCGCTCACGGACCACCGCTTCGATGCCGCCACGCTCGAACCCCATGTGGCCGCGCCGCACAGCCCGGCCAATGCGCATGGCGTGAGCCGCTTCGTCGGCACGCCGGTCGACGTGGCCTATATCGGCGCCTGCACCGGCGCCAAGCTCGACGACCTGCGCGCCGCCGCGCAGGTGCTGCGCGGCCACAAGGTCGCGAACGGCATCCGCCTGATCGTGGCGCCCGCGAGCCTGCGCGACCAGGAACAGGCACGCGAGGAGGGCGTGCTGCAGGTGCTGATGGAGGCCGGCGCCGAGCTGTTCCCCACCGCCTGCGGCGCCTGCTCGGGCTATGGCGATCCGATGGGCGACGACATCACCGTCATCTCGACCACCGCGCGCAACTTCAAGGGCCGCATGGGCTCGCCGACCGCGCAGGTCTACCTGGGCTCGCCCTACACGGTGGCGGCCGCCGCGCTGCGCGGCTGCGTGACCGATCCGCGCGAGGTGCTGGCATGAGCGGTCAGGACCTGAATCGGCTGCACCGTGTCTGGCGCCTGGGCGCCGACATCGACACCGACGCGCTCGCGCCCGGCCATGCGATGAAGCATGGCATCGACCGCATCGCGCAGCACTGCCTCGAAGCCATCCGCCCCGAGTTCGCGCGCGAGGTGCGCTCGGGCGACGTGATCGTGGCCGGCCCCAACTTCGGCATCGGCTCCTCGCGCGAGCAGGCCGCGGCCGTGCTGGTGCAGCTGGGCGTGGCCGCGGTGATCGCGCCCTCGTACAGCGGGCTCTTCTTCCGCAATGCCTTCAATGTCGGCCTGCTGCTGCTGACCTGCGCCGAGGCCGAGTCGCTGCACGACGGCGAACAGATCGCGCTCGACATCGGCACGCCCGCGCTGCGCGGCGCCGACGGGCGCACGCTGGCCTGCGAACCCGTGCCGGGCTTCCTGACCGAGATGGTCGAGGCCGGCGGCCTGTTGCCGCTGTTGCGCCGTCGCATGGCGGCGAAGAAGGAAGCCGATGCCGCCTGACATCGATCCACGACGCGCGGTGCTGCAGGCCGTGGTGGCGCTGCACGCAGTGCGGCCGGCCGACGCCGAAGGCGCCTCGCAGGCGCGCCGGCTGCTGGTCGACACCGTCGGCTGCGCGCTCGCGGGCCGGCAGGCGGGCGAGGTGCGCCGGCTCGAGGCTGCGCTCGCCGCCTGCGAACCCGGCGGCTTCGCGTTCCCCGCCGGTCCGTCGCTGGCCGTGCAGGCGGCCGCGCAGGTGCTCGCGATGGCCGCGACCTGGGACGAGGCCTGCGAAGGCCATGCGCTCGCGCACGGCCGGCCCGGCGTGCCGCTGGTGGCGGCGCTGCTGCCGCTCGCGCTGCGGCGCGGTGCCAGCCTCGGCGACTTCGTCGATGCCTTCGTGCTCGGCTACGAGGTCGGCGCGCGCTGCGGCGCCTGGCTGCGCATCCGTCCCGGCATGCACGTCGATGCCAACTGGCCCGCGCTCGGCGTGGCGGCGGGCGCGGCGCGGCTGCTGGGCCTGGCGCCCGAGGCCATCGTGCAGGCCATCGACATCGCGGCCTGCCAGCTCGCCACCAGCCTCTACCTGCCGGTGGCGCAGGGCCGCACCGCCCGCAACACCTACCTGGGCCACAGCGCTTCGCTGGGGTTGCAGGCGGCCTTCGCGAGCGCGGCCGGCATCGACGCGCCCGAGGGGGCGCTGGCCCACTACGCGGCGAACCATGCGGCGGCCGCCGCGCAGCCCTTGCCCGATGCATCGACGCTGCTGCTGCGCGACGCCTACCTCAAGCCCTTCGCGGCCGTGCGCCACGTGCACTACGGCGCGACCGCCGCGCGCGCCATCCGCGAACGGCTGGGCGGCGACACCACGGGCATCCGCCGCATCGTGCTCACGGTCTACGAGGAGGCGATCGTCTATTGCGGCAACCGCGCGCCGCGCACGCCGATCCAGGCGCAGTTCAGCCTGAGCTTCGGCCTCGCGGCGATGCTGCGCTTCGGCGACGTCGATCCCTCGGTCTATGCCGCGCCGCGCTTCGACGACGCCGAGCTGCGCCGGCTCGAGGCGCTGGTCGAGCTCGAGGTCGATGCCGGTCTCACGGCGCGCCGCGAGCGCGGTGCCACGCTCGCGCTGACGCACGACGGTGGCACGCACGAAGAGAGCGTGACCACCATCGCGGGCGACGCTCAGAACCCGCTCGACCGCGCAAACTTGCTCGCCAAGTTCACGCACTACGCCGCGCCGTCCGTTGCGCCCGCGCGCGCCCAGGCCTTCTGCGACGGCGTGCTCGACGCGCCCGCCGGCACCGCGCTCGGCGCGCTGTGGCAACGGCTCTGACCCGATTCCTCTTCACCACCTTCACGCCCACCCCATCATGAAACTCCTGCGCTACCTCGCCAGCACGCTGCTCGTGTGCCTGCCGCTCGTCGCCGCCGCCCAGGCCGGCGGCTTTCCCGACAAGGCGATCCGCATCGTCGTGCCCTTCCCGCCGGGCGGTGCCACCGATGCCGCGGCGCGGCTGGTCGCGGTGAAGATGAGCGAGCACTGGGGCCAGCCCGTGGTGGTCGACAACCGCGCGGGCGCGGGCGGCAACGTGGGCTCGGACCTCGTGGCCAAGGCGCCGGCCGACGGCTACACGCTGGTGATGGGCGTGACCGGCTCGCATGCCATCAACACCTCGCTCTACAGCAGGATGCCCTACGACCCGGTGGCCGACTTCGTCGCCATCAGCCAGGTGGCCGTGGTGCCCAACGTGCTGGTGGTGCATCCCTCGGTGCCCGCGAAGAACCTGGCCGAGCTGGTCGCGCTCGCGAAGAAGGAGCCCGGCAAGCTCAACTACGCGTCGCTGGGCAACGGCACGGCCGCGCACCTGGGCATGGAGATGCTCAAGGCCGAGGCCGGCGTCGACATCACGCACGTGCCCTACAAGGGCAGCGCGCCGGCGGTGTCCGACCTGCTGGCCGGCCAGGTGCAGATGATGGTCGACGGGCTGCCCTCGGCGCTGCCGCACGTCAAGGCCGGCAAGCTGCGCGCGATCGCGCTCACCAGCCTGCGCCGCTCGCCTTCGCTGCCCGATCTGCCGACCATCGCCGAGAGCTACCCGGGCTTCTATGCCGATGCCTGGTCGGGCCTGTTCGCGCCCAAGGGCACGCCGCAGCCGGTGGTCGACAAGCTCTCGGCCGAGGTGCAGCGCATCCTCAAGCTGCCCGAGGTGCGCGAGAAGCTGGCCGCGCTCGGCGCCGAGCCGGTGGGTTCCACGCAGGCGGAATTCGCCGCCCACGTCAAGAAAGAAATCGAAAAATGGGCCAAGGTCGTGAAGACCAGCGGCGCGAAGGTGGACTGACCATGAACGACACACTCGACCCCGTCACGCTCGCCGTGCTGCGCGGCCGCCTCGAGCAGGTGGCCGACGAGATGGACGCCACGCTCTACCGCAGCGCGTTCAATCCCATCATCGCCGAGGCGCACGACGCCTGCCACGGCCTGTACGACGCGACCAGCGGCGACACGCTGGTGCAGGGCAAGTCGGGCCTGCCGGTGTTCGTGGGCGCCATGGCCTTCGCGGTGCGCGCCACCGTCGCCGCGGCCGAGCCGCGCGGCGGCATGAAGGACGGCGACATCTGGATCAGCAACGATGCCTACGACGGCGGCACGCACGCCAACGACTTCAAGCTGGTCAAGCCCTTCTTCCGCAACGGCAAGCTCTACTGCCACATGGCCTCGGCCGCGCACTGGCACGACGTGGGCGGCGCGGTGCCCGGCAACTACAACCCCGCGGCCACCGAGTGCTGGCAGGAGGCGGTGCAGATCCCGCCGGTGCGCATCGTGCGCGACGGCAAGCTCGATGCCGACGTGCTCGCGATCCTGCAGGCCAACACGCGCCTGCCCGACAGCCTCTGGGGCGACCTCAACGGGCAGCTCGCGGCGCTAGAGCTCGGCGCCAAGCGGCTGCACGGCCTGCTCGACGAGTACGGCGATGAGCTGGTGCTGGCCGCGCTCGGCGAACTGCGCGGCCGCGCGCTGCGGCTGATGCGCTCGCATATCGCCTCGCTGCCCGACGGCCGCTACAGCTTCGAGGACCTGCTCGACAACGACGGCATCGTGAACGAGCCGCTGACCATCGCGCTCGACATGACGGTGGCCGGCGACCGGCTGCTGCTCGACTTCTCGCGCACCTCGGCGCAATGCGCGGGGCCGGTCAACATCTCGCGCGCGACCGCCGTGGCGGCCTGCTACGTCGCGCTCAAGCACCTGTTCCCCGACGTGCCCGCCAATGCCGGCGTGCTCGACGCGGTGGAGTTCGATATCCCCGACCGGCTGGTGATCAGCGCCGAGCGCCCGCGCCCGGTCGGCGGCTACACCGAGACCATCCTGCGCATGATCGACGTGATCTTCAGCGCCGCCGCGCAGGCCGATCCCACGCGCGCCGTCGCGCAGGCCTACGGCACCATCAACGCGCTGTCGATTGCGGGCCACCGCAGCGACAAGGGCCGCGAGGGCCAGCGCTGGGTGATGTTCAGCTTCTTCGGCGGCGGCCATGGCGGCCACTCGGGCGGCGACGGGCTCTCGCACGGCAACGCGCCGATCTCGACCGCGACCATCCCGCCGCTGGAGATCCTCGAGGCGGCTTATCCGGTGCGCTTCACCGAATGGTCGCTGCGCGCCGATTCGGGCGGCGACGGCCGGCACCGCGGCGGCCTCGGCGCCGTCTACGAGATCGAGCTGCTCGAGCAGGACGCCGAGGTCTTCGTGTTCGGCGAGCGCGGCACCTCGCCGCCCAAGGGCATCGCGGGCGGCGGCGCAGGCGCGGTCAACGTGTTCCGCTACGAGAACGCGGGCGAATGGCACGTGCCGCCGATGGTCTCGAAGATGCGCGGCATCCGGCTCGAGCGCGGCGAGCGCGTGCGGCTCGAGACGCCGGGCGGCGGCGGCTGGGGCGAGGCCGCCGAGCGGCCCGCGGCGCAGCGCGCGGCCGACCGCGCGATGGGCTATGTGACGACCGGCAACGACAAGAACGACAAGGACGAGGCATCCGAATGAGCTCCCCTGGCAACTCCCGCAATTCCCTGGTCGTCGGCGTCGATGTCGGCGGCACCTTCACCGACCTGTTCGTGCTCGACGAGGCGAACGGCACGGCGCGCATCGTCAAGGTGCCGTCCACGCGCGGCGAGGAAGCGCGCGGCTTCATGAACGGCGTGGCACGCGTGGCCGATTCGGCCGCGGCCATCGCCACCATCGTGCACGGCACCACCGTCGGCACCAACGCGCTGCTCGAGCGCAAGGTGGCGCGCACCGGCATCATCACCACGCGCGGCTTCCGCGACGTGCTCGAGATGCGCCGCCGCGACCGGCCCCAGACCTGGGGCCTGCGCGGCAGCTTCCTGCCCGTGGTGCCGCGCGACCTGCGCCGCGAGGTCGACGAGCGCGTGCTGGCCGACGGCACCCTGCACACCGCGGTCGATCTCGACCAGGTGCGCGCCGAGGCGCGCGCGCTGCTCGAGGCCGGCTGCGAGGCGGTCTGCGTGTTCTTCATCAACACCTACGCCAACCCGGCGAACGAGCGGCTCGCGGTCGCGGCGGTGCGCGAGCTCTGGCCGAATCCGCACGTCACCTCGGCGAGCGAGGTGCTGCCCGAGATCCGCGAGTTCGAGCGCTGCTCGACCGCCACGCTCAATGCCGCGCTGCAGCCGGTGGTGGGCAGCTACCTCGGCCGGCTCGAGTCGGACCTGCGCGCGCAGGGCTTCGCGGGCGAACTGCTGGTGGTGCAGAGCAACGGCGGCGTGATGTCGCGCCAGACCGCGAGCGACCTGCCGGTGCGCACCGCGCTGTCGGGCCCGGCGGCCGGCGTGATCGCCTGCGCGGCCATCGCGCGCGCGGCCGGCTTCCCGAACGCGATCACCGGCGACATGGGCGGCACCTCGTTCGACGTCTCGCTGGTGGCCAACGGCGAGGCCGCGCTGGCGGCGCAGACCGCGATCGAGTTCGGCATGGTGATCCGCTCGCCGATGATCCAGATCGAGACCATCGGCGCGGGCGGCGGCTCGATCGCCTCGGTGGATGCGAGCGGCATGCTGCAGGTGGGCCCCGAGTCGGCCGGCAGCGTGCCGGGCCCGGCCTGCTACGGGCGCGGCAACACGCGCCCCACGGTGACCGACGCCAACGTGCTGCTGGGCCGCATCGCTGCCGACCGGCCGCTCGGCGGCGGGCTGCTCGCGGCACTCGACGGCGAGAAGTCGCGCCAGGCCATCGAGGAGCACGTCGCGCGCCCGTTGGGCCTGGACGTGCATGCGGCCGCCGAGGCCATCCTCACGGTCGCCAATGCGCGCATGGCCGGCGCCATTCGCCTGGTGTCGATCGAACGCGGCCACGACCCGCGCCGCTTCGCCTACATGCCCTTCGGCGGCGGCGGCGCGCTGCACGTGTGCGCGATGATGCGCGAGGTCGGGGTGGCCACCGGCATCGTGCCGCGCTATCCCGGCGTGACCTCGGCGCTGGGCTGCGTGATCGCCGACATGCGCCACGACGCGGTGCAGACCCTCAACAAGCCGCTGGCCGAACTCGACGTGGCGGAGGTCCAGCGCCGCATCGACGAGCTGTCCGCGAGCTGCCAGCAGCGCCTCGACTCCTCGGGCGTGCGCTTCGACGAGGTGCGCGAGGTGATCGCGCTCGACATGCTCTACGCGGGCCAGACCCACACGCTGCCCGTGGTGCTGGGCAGCGCTCCGCTCACGGCCGCGGCCATCCGCACTGCCTTCGAGGCCAGCTACACGGCCGCCTTCGGCCGCGTGCTCGAGGGCATCGCGATCCGCGTGATGAACCTGCGCTATGCACGCATCGGCGTGCGGCCCAAGTTCGACCTCAAGGTGCTCGCGCCCGAGGAGCAGGGCAGCACCGCGCCGCTGGGCACGCAGCGCGTGTTCCACGACGGCCGCTGGCACGAGGCGCAACGCTATGCGCGCCTGGAGCTGCCGGTGGCCGCGCGCATCGAGGGGCCCGCGATCCTCGAGCAGGCCGACACCACCGTGTGGCTCGAACCCGGCTTCCATGCCGAGGTCGATGCGCACGGCAACCTTCTCGTGAGGCTGTCATGAGCGAAACCAGGCAACCGATCGCGGCACGCACCGCGCTGGTCATCATCGACCTGCAGAACGACTTCCTCGATGCCCGGGGCGCCTATGCGCGCGGCGGCGATACCAACCCGCCGGCGCTGCTGCTGCCGGCGCGCGTGGCCGCGGTGGCGCGCGCGCTCAAGGCCGCGGGCGGCATGGTGGTGGCGAGCCAGTTCACGCTGTGGCCCGATGCCTCGGGCGAGCCGATGGTGTCGCCGCACCTGAAGGCGCTGCGCCCCTACCTCGCCAAGGGCGACTTCGCGCCCGGCAGCTGGGGCCAGGCCAACGTCGATGCGCTGGCCGGGCTGGTCGACGTGAACGTGAGCAAGGTCGCGTACTCGGCCTTCTTCAACACCCAGCTCGACTGGGTGCTGCGCCGCGCGGGCATCGACACGGTGGCGGTCTGCGGCATCGTCACCAACGGCGGCGTCGCGAGCACGGTGCGCGATGCGCACATGCGCGACTACCGCACGCTGGTGCTGGCCGACGGCTGCGCGGCCTTCGGCGAGGAGCGCCACCAGACCTCGCTGGCCGACATGCGCAACGTGGCCGAGGTGACGGACTGCGCGGCCTTCGCCGCGTCGCTCGCATGAGTTCGAACCCGTCGCGACCGGTGCGCCGCGCGGCGTCGGTCGAGGCCGAGGTGCGCGTGCCGGTGGCGATCGTCGGCGGCGGCGCCTGCGGGCTCACGGCCGCGCTGATGCTGGCCGACGCGGGCGTGGACTGCGTGGTGCTCGAGCGCGATGCGCTGCCGAGCGGATCGACCGCGCTGTCCTCGGGCTTCATCCCCGCGCCCGGTACGCTCGCCCAACGCGCGCACGGTGTGCTCGACGACAGCGCCGAGCGCTTCGCCGCCGACATCCAGGCCAAGGCCCACGGCCGCGCGGCACCCGCGCTGGTCGCGGCCTATGCGGGGGCCATCGGCCCGGCGCTCGATGCGCTGCAGGCGCGGCACGGGCTGCGGTGGCTGCTGCTCGATGGCT
Source organism: Variovorax sp. GW821-FHT09B05 (assembly GCF_059418265.1). Lineage (NCBI taxonomy): Bacteria > Pseudomonadati > Pseudomonadota > Betaproteobacteria > Burkholderiales > Comamonadaceae > Variovorax > Variovorax sp. GW821-FHT09B05. Next base: position 21,948 of record NZ_JBWKPN010000025.1, on the reverse strand, counting down.
TCCTCTACCCGGGCCATGGCGTGCACCGCATGCATGCGCTCGAACAGAAGACCGGCGCCGCGCTGATGGCGGCGCTGCAGTCGGCCGCCGAGGCGGCCGGCATTCCGGTGCTGACGCAGGCGCTGGTCGACACGCTGGTGCTCGATGACGGCGACCGCGTGGTCGGCGTCGAGTACGCGCGCCCCGACGGCAGCCGCGAGACGCTGGGCTGCGATGCGCTGCTGCTGGCCTGCAACGGCTTCGGCGGCAATGCGCGGATGGTGCGCGCGCTGCTGCCCGAGATGGCCGAGGCCGCGTTCGGCGGCCATGTGGGCAACGACGGCAGCGCGATCCTCTGGGGCGAGGCGCTGGGCGCGCGGCTGCGCGACCTCGGCGGCTACCAGGGCCATGGCTCCTGGGTCACGCCGCAGGGCGCGCTGATGTCCTGGGCCGTGATGATGGAAGGCGGCGTGCAGCTCAATTGCGAGGGCCGGCGTTTCCATGACGAGACCCAGGGCTACTCGGAAGCCGCGGTGCATGTGCTCGCGCAGCCGGGCGGCATCGCCTGGAACGTGTTCGACGCGCCGCTGCTCGCGCTGGCGCGCGGCTTTCCCGACTTTTGCGAGGCCGAGGCCGCGGGTGCCGTGCGGCGCTGCGAGTCGGTGATAGCGCTCGCCGACTGCATCGGCTGCGAGGCCGCGGTGCTGCAGGCCACGCTCGACGCGATGCGTACCGGCACGCCCACGCCCGACGGCCGCGTGTTCGCGCGCGGCCTCGAGGCACCGTACTTCGCGGTCAAGGTCACGGGCGCGCTGTTCCACACCCAAGGCGGCCTCGACACCGCGCCCGACATGCGCGTGCTGCGCCACGACGGCACGCCCTTTCACAACCTGCTGGCCGCGGGCGGCGCGGCGGGTGGCGTGTCGGGCGACGCGGTCTGGGGCTATCTCTCCGGCAACGGCCTGTTGAGCGCCGTGGCCGGCGGCTACATCGCGGCGCGCACGCTCGCCGCATCCATCCCAACCAGGACGAACTCCGCATGACGAATCCTTCCTTCAAGACCCGGCTCGCGCGCAACGACATCGTGCTCGCGCCCGGCGTGTACGACGCGCTCAGCGCGCTGGTGGCCGAGCAGGCCGGCTTCGAGGCGCTGTACCTCTCGGGCGCCTCCATCGCCTACACGCGGCTCGGCCGTTCCGACGTCGGCCTCACCACCTTCACCGAGGTGGCCGACACGCTGGCGCGCATCACCGAGCGCGTGCGCGTGCCGGTGATCGTCGATGCCGACACCGGCTTCGGCAATGCGCTCAACACCCAGCGCACCGTGCGCGGCTTCGAGCGCGCGGGCGCGGCCATGGTGCAGATCGAGGACCAGACCTTTCCCAAGCGCTGCGGCCATCTCGACGGCAAGGCCGTGGTGTCCGAGCGCGAGATGGTCGGCAAGCTCAAGGCCGCGCTCGACGCGCGCAGCTCGAGCGAAACCCTGATCCTCGCGCGCACCGACGCGGTGGCGGTCGAGGGCATGGAGGCCGCGCTCGATCGCGCCGAGGCCTATCTCGCCTGCGGCGTGGACGCGCTCTTCATCGAGGCGCTGCGCTCGCCCGAGCAGATGGACGTGGCCTGCCGGCGCTTCGGCGACCGCGTGCCGCTGCTGGCCAACATGGTCGAAGGCGGCAAGACGCCGATCGAGGATGCCGACGCGCTGCAGCGCCACGGCTTTCGCATCGCGATCTTCCCGGGCGGCACGGCGCGCGCCGTGACGCACACGCTGCAGGGCTACTACGCGAGCCTGCACCGCCACCGCACCACGCAGCCGTGGCGGCCGCAGATGCTGGACTTCGATGCGCTCAACGCGGTGATCGGCACGCCCGAGCTGATGCTCGAAGGACAGAAGTACGAATAGGCCTCAGCGCAGCGCGCGCACGAGTTCGTCGTAGACCAGCCGCACGCGCGCCGGCACCGGCGCGCGCTGCGAGCGGTAGACATGGATCGGCCAGGATTCGGGCGCCTCGGCCTCGAGCACCTCGACCAGCTCGCCCGACGCGATCAACGGCTCGGCCAGCGGCCCCGCGAGCTGGCCGAAGCCCAGGCCCGCGCGCACGGCGGTGCACTCGGCCTCCACGTCGTCGCTGATGAAGGCCGGCGCCGCCACCGGCATCTGCCGCCCCTTGCTGAAGAACCAGGACCAGGGCCGGCCCACGCTGCGGTCGAGCAGCGCGGTGAGCGGAAAGCCCGGCAGCGCCTCGATGTTCTCGGGGATGCCGGTGCGCGCGATCAGCGCCGGCGCCGCCACCACGCGCAGCTGCATGCGCCCGACCGTGCGCGCGACGAAGCGCGCATCGCGGATCGGGCCGGCGCGCACGCCGATGTCGATCTGCTCGTCGACCACGTCGGCATGTTCCTCCGACAGCCGCAGGTCGAGCACCAGCCCTGGATGCGCCGCCAGCATCGGCGCCAGCGCCTCGGGAATCAGCCGCCGGCCGTAGACGTTGGGCGCGGTGACGCGCACCGTGCCCGCGTGCTGCGACAGCGCGCGCCGGTCGGTGCGGTGGAACAGCGCATCGACGCCGCCGACGGCGGTACGCGCGCGCTGCGCGAGCTGGCGGCCGAAGTCGGTGAGCTGCACGCCGCGCGTGCTGCGGTGGAACAGCGGCTCGCCCAGTTCCTCCTCGAGCTCGCGCACGGCGCGCGTGACCACCTGCGGCGAGACCGCCAGGCGCACTGCGGCATCGCGGAAGTTGGCCGCATCGGCGGCGGCGCAGAACACGCGCAGGGCTTCGAGCCGGTTCGACATGGGTGGGTTGATTGGGGTTGAGTGTTCCTGAATCAGGAATTCTGAAGTCGTGAGAGTTTCATTTACGGGAACGCCCGGATTTTCCACACTGCATGCACTTCTTCAAGTTCTTCAACGCCCACCCCAAGGAAAACACCATGACTTCCGTTCAAGACAACATCCGCGGCAAGGTTGCCATCGTCACCGGCGCCAGCAGCGGCCTCGGCGAATCCACCGCCCGCCACCTGGCCGCCCGCGGCGCGAAGGTGGTGCTGGCCGCGCGCCGCACCGACCGCCTCGAGAAGGTGGTCGCCGAGATCCGCGAAGCCGGCGGCGAGGCCATCGCCGTTGCCACCGACGTGGCGAAGCGCGAGGACCTCGAGCGGCTTGCCGCCGCGACGGTCGAGGCCTTCGGCCGCATCGACGTGCTGGTCAACAACGCGGGCGTGATGCCGCTGTCGCCGCTCGAGAAGCTCAAGGTCGACGAATGGGACCGCACCATCGACGTCAACATCAAGGGCGTGCTCTACGGCATCGCCGCCGTGCTGCCGCGCATGCAGGCGCAGGGCAGCGGCCACATCGTCAACGTGGCCTCGATCGCCGGCATCAAGGTGTTCACGCCGATCGGCACCGTCTACAGCGCCACCAAGTACGCGGTGCGCGCCATCTCGGAAGGCCTGCGCGTGGAGGTCGGCAACACCGGCATCCGCGTGACCATCGTCTCGCCCGGCGCGGTCGAGTCCGAACTGAAGTTCGGCACCACCGATGCCGAGACCGCCGCGGGCGTGCAGGCCTTCTACGAGGCCAGCCAGATCCCCTCGGACTCGGTGGCGCGCGCGGTGGTGTACGCGGTGGAGCAGCCGGCGAACGTGGACATCAACGAAGTCGTGCTGCGGCCGGTGGCGCAGGACTTCTGATCCTGGCACCGGGATGGCGCGGATGCCGCTCAGAACGGCATCTGCGCCGAGAAGGCCACGCTGCGCGGCGTCCCCACGTAGTAGCTGTTGAGCCAGTAGCTCTTGTTGGCGACGTTGTTCACGTTCAGCCGCAGGATCAGCGGCCGGCCAGAGAGCTTCATGGCGTAGCGCAGGCCGAGGTCGGCGGTGGTCACGGCGGGCAGGCGGTCGGTGTTGTCGGCATTGGCCCATTGGCGGCCCGTGTAGTAGAGGCCGCCGGTCAGCACCAGGCCGGGCACCGGCAACTCGTACTCGGCATAGACCTTGGCCACCACCTTGGCCACGTTCATCGGGGACTTGCCGTCGAAGTCGGAGCCCTTCACCTTGGCGTCGAGCGCGGTGATGCCGCCCACCACCGTCCATCTGTCGGCTGGCTTGCCCGAGACGTTGAACTCGAGGCCCGTGTGCTTCTGGCGGCCGTTCTGCGTGTAGGTGTTGGTTGCGTCGGTGTATTCGTAGGCCTTCTCGATGTCGAACAGCGCGGTGGTCAGCAGCAGCTCGCCGACCGTCGCCTTCAGGCCGATCTCCTTCTGGCGGCTGACCATCGGCGCCAGCACGGTGCCGAAGTTGGCGGCGGTGTCGGGCGCGGTGCCGCCCGGCTCCAGGCCCTCGATGTAGCTCACGTAGGTGGTCAGCCAGGGCACGGGCTTGTACATCAGCGAGACCGATGGCGAGTTGCGGCTCTTGTCGTAGTCGGGCTGCGGCTTGGCGCCCTCGCCGTCGAGCGTCACGGTGCGGATGTTGCTGCGCGTGATGCCCAGCAGCATCGACCACTGCTCGCCGAACTGGATGTGGTCGCCGATCACGTGGTTGCGGTTCATCACCCGGCCCGCGTAGTAGGGCATGTAGGCCACCCGGGGAAAGTACGGCTCCGGCACGTAGGTCGGCTGCGAGAGCGGATACGGGCCCTGCCAGCCGGTGTTGGGGTTGTTGTCCGTGGTCCACGACTTGTCGGAGTACATGTAGTGGCCCAGCGTCAGCTTGTGCGAGAGCACGCCGGTGTCGAAGCGGATGTCGGCCAGCACCGAGCCGGCTTCGAAGGTGTCCTCGGTGCGTCCCGAGCGCAGGCGGATCTGCGTGAACTCGCCGGGCGTGCTCACGCTGTTCATCGAATGGTCCTGCACGCGGCGATCGATGCCGTCGCGCATGTAGGCGCCGCGCAGCGTGATGTTGTCGTTGAGCCGGTAGGTGGCCTTGGTCATCAGCTTGGTGTTGACGAACTCGTCGCGCACCCAGGGCTGGCTCCAGTTGCGGCGCGCATCCGGCGCCCGGCCGTGCGGCACGTCGTAGAACCAGTAGGCGGAGGTCCCGGCGGTGCGGTACTTGTTGTAGACCGCGTTGAATTCGAGCAGCAGGCGGTCGGTGGCCTGCCAGTCGAAGGCCGCGCTGACGAGCGTCCGGTCGATCTTCTGGTCGTCGATCGCGGTGTTGCCGTTCTGCCGGACCACGTTCAGCCGATAGCCGGCGCGGCCGGCTTCGTCGAAGCGGCCACCGAAGTCGCCGTGCACGTAGGCCTGGCTGCCGCCGTAGTTGCCGACCGTGAGGCTGTTGAGCCGCTCGAGCGTCGGGCGCTTGTAGACGTAGTTGATCATCCCGCCCGGCGAGGCCGCGCCGTAGAGGAAGCCCGAGAGGCCGCCGAGGATCTCGACGCGCTCCTTGTCCTCGACCACCGCGGCATGGTTGTAGGCGCGGCGCAGGCCGTCCTCGGCCGTGTCCGAGCTGTTGAAGCCGCGGATGCTGACCACCGGCGTCCAGCTCGTGATCTGTGGCGTGGCGGTGCGCGTGGAGGGGTTGAGCTTGTAGATGTCGTCGGGCGACTGGCCCTGGATGTTCTGTATCAGCTCGCGCGGCACCACGCTGATCGAGAACGGCGTGTCCTGCAGCGCCATGCTGCCGAGCGCGCCGACCGACGAGACGGTCTTCGCGCGGTAGCCGTCGGCGGCGCTGCCGTCCTGCTGCAGCTCCGTTGTCGCGTCGATGGCCGAAGCGTTCACCACCACCGGCGGCAGCGTCGCGCCACCCGCCGCCGCGGGCAGTGCGCGGACCACCGCCGCGTTGCCGTCGAGGCTCGCGCCCAGGCCGCTGCCCGCGAGCAGCCGCTCCAGGGCCTGGCCGGCCGTGAGGCTGCCCGACACCGCCGGCGCCTGCTTGCCGGCGACCAGGTCGGGATGAACCATCAGCTGCAGCCGGGCCTGGCGCGCGAGTTCGTTGAGCGCCGAGCCCAGCGGCTGGGCGGGCAGGGCGATCGGGTAGACCGCTGCCGCCTGCACGGCGGGCGCGGGCTGGGCGTGCGCGGGCGAGGTGCCCCAGGTGGCGAGGGCAAGGGCCGCCGCGAAGGCGGTGGCGGCGGGACGGAAGCGCGGGTGCGGCATGAAGGCGGACTCCGGAAGATCGATGGGTAGATGGAAAGAACTACCCATGCAGACGCATCAGTTCCGGCGCAGTGGAGGTCCGTCGCGAATTTTTTTGAAGAAATTTCGGCGCGGGCCTGGCGGGGCGTCAGCGCGGTGCGATCTCGGTCGTGCCGTCGCGCGGCTGCAGCCGTACCGGCAGCACCTGCGGCAGCGCCTTGGCGAAGGCGCCGAACTGCCGCAGGTCGAAGCTGCCGTTGATCCGCATCGCGGCCACCGCGGGGTCGCGCACGGTGAGGCCGGTCGGGCCGTAGCGCTCGAACTCGGCCAGCGCCTGCGCGAGCGGCGTGTTCTCGAAGTTGGCGCGGCCTTCGCGCCAGAGCAGCGCGTCCGCGGCTGGGGCGGGCGCGGCGGGCGCGCTGCGCAGGCGGCCGCCCGCGTCGGCGGCGACGGCTTCGCCCGGGCCCAGCAGCCGCGACTCGGCGCCGGCCGCGGGGTCGGCCGAGGCCACGCGCACGCGGCCTTCCTCCACCGTCACGCGCACGCCGCCGGCGTCGAGCCCGGTCTGCGTGTGGCGCACCGCGAAACGCGTGCCGACCACCGTGATGCGCAGCGGGCCGGCCAGCACGTCGAAGGGACGGTCGGCATCGGCCTGCACGCTGAAATGGGCCTGGCCTTCGGGCAGCCGCACCTCGCGCCGCTGGCGGTAGAGCGTCACCTCGGCGCGCGTGGCGGTGTCGAGCCTGAGCACGCTGCCGTCGGGCAGCTGTACGTCGAGTTGCTGGCCGCGCGCGGTGGCGAAGCTGTTGGCATAAACCGGCTGCTGCTGCCACAGCACCCAGCCGCCCGCCACCACGAACAGCGCGCAGGCCGCCGCGGCCAGCGGCATCCAGCGGCGCGTGCCCTGCCAGCCGCGGCGCGGTTGCGTGGCGGCCTGCGTGCGTGCGCGCAGCGCGGCCAGCTCGGCGGCGGGCAGCGTGTCGAGCCGCCGCCAGGTGCCTTCGAGCCGCTCGAGCGCGGCGCGGTGCGCGGGCGCGGCCGCGAGCCAGGCCTCGAATTCGGTCGCCTCGTCCGGCGCCAGCCCGTCCTGCCGGCGCACCAGCCAGCGCGCGGCCGCCTGATCGGCATCCGGCGCGGGATCGGTGGTCGGGGTGGCTGTCATGCGGGGAATTTCTCTGTTCTGGATGTAGACGCGCGGGCCGCCTCGAAGTGGAGGTCGGCACGACGCCGCGCTATCGATTGTGGTCGCTGGTCCCCGTGCCGAAGGCGTCCTCGCAGGCCTTGCAGGCCAGCACGCCGCGGATCACGTGCTGCGCCACCATGTTCTTCGAGATGCCCATGCGCTCGGCCACTTCCTGGTGCGACAGGCCCTCGAAGCGGTTCAGCACGAAGGCCTCGCGGCAGCGCGGCGGCAGGGCCTCGATCGCCGCCAGGATGGCCTGGGCATGCTGGGCCGACGCATAGGCCTCCTCGGGCTGTGCATGCCGGGGCGCGATCGCGTGGTCGGCATCGGCCAGCGCGTCGATGTCCTCGTGGTCGCGCAGCACGGCGCGGCGGTGCCGGTCGATCACCAGGTTGCGCGCCGTGCGGTAGAGCAGCGCGCGCACGTTGGAGATCGCCTCGCCCGACTGCCGCAGCGCGAGCACGCGCGCATAGCTCTCCTGCGCCAGGTCGGCCGCGGCATCGCGGTCGTTCACCGAGCGGGAAAGGAAGTTCAGCAGTTCGCGGTAGTAGCGCTCGAGCACGATCGACCCATGCCATGGAAGGAAGCGTTCCGTCGACAGGCTGGCTTGGGATGTGGCGGCGGCTGACCTTGCGCGCATCGTGGATGGGAACTCTTCTCATTATCGGCGAAGCCCCGCGCGGCGGGCCTTGGGCGCCGGTTGTCATCGGCGGGTTGCTTTTCGTTGATAACCTTTTCCGGCTCAAGGTCTTTGCCGGCCAAAAATCGAAAGCCCCTGCAAAATAGAACGACCGTTCGTTTTTGTCTGGAACCCCACGATGTCCGTCAATGCCGTTTCCGCCAAGCCGGCCCGCGCCGCCCAGAAGGGCCAGCAGACCAAGGCCGTGATCGTCGACGCCGCATTGGCGCTCGCCGCGCAGATCGGGCTCGAGGGCCTGTCGATCGGCGCCGTGGCCGAAATCACCAAGATGAGCAAATCGGGCGTGTTCGCCCACTTCGGCTCGCGCGAGGAACTTCAGATCTCGGTGGTGCGCGAGTACCACGTACGCTTCGAGCAGGAAGTGTTCTTCCCCGCGATCGAGGCCGGCCGCGGCATGCCGCGGCTGCGCGCGATGTTCGCCAACTGGATGAAGCGCACCTCGACCGAGATCGACTCGGGCTGTATCTACATCAGCGGCGCCTCCGAATTCGACGACCGTCCGGGGCCGGTGCGCGACGCGCTGGTGGAGTCGGTCTCGATCTGGCAGGCCGCCGTGCTGCGCGCGATCGTGCAGTCGAAGGAGGAGGGCCACCTCGACGCCGACGCCGACGAACGCCAGGTCGCGTTCGAGATCCACGGCCTGATCCTCGCGCTGCACTACGAGGCCCGCTTCCTGCGCGTGCCCGGCTCCATCGGCCGCGCCAACACCGGCTTCGACAACATCCTCGGCCGCTATGCGGCGGCCGGGACGCCCGCACCGACCACGACCGCCGCCGCGCCCTCGCGCGTGCGCCGCCTCAAGACCGTGCGCTGAGCGCGCGGCACCGTTTTCCCTTTTTCTTTTCCCTTTCATCTTTCAGTTCGACCAGGAGAGTTCCGGATGCCCAGCTACAACCCACCCGTGCGCGACATGCAGTTCGTGCTGCACGAAGTGCTCAACGTCGCCGAGGAACTCAAGGCACTGCCCGCGCATGCCGAGACCGACGCCGACACCATCAACGCGGTGATCGAGGAGGCCGGCAAGTTCGCGGCCGAAGTCACCTTCCCGCTCAACATCAGCGGCGACGAGGAAGGCTGCGTGCTCGACAAGGCCACGCACGAAGTGAAGACGCCCAAGGGCTTCAAGGAGGCCTATGCCAAGTACGTCGAGGGCGGCTGGCCCGCGCTGTCGTGCGACCCGGCCTTCGGCGGCCAGGGCCTGCCCTTCGTGGTCAACCAGTGCCTGTTCGAGATGCTCAACAGCGCGAACCAGGCCTGGACCATGTACCCGGGCCTCTCGCACGGCGCCTACGAGGCGCTGGTGGCGCACGGCACGGACGAGCAGAAGAAGACCTACCTGCCCAAGCTGGTGAGCGGCGAATGGACCGGCACCATGTGCCTGACCGAACCCCATTGCGGCACCGACCTCGGCCTGCTGCGCACCAAGGCCGAACCGCAGCCCGACGGCAGCTACCGCATCACCGGCAACAAGATCTTCATCTCGGCCGGCGAGCACGACATGGCCGGCAACATCATCCACCTGGTGCTGGCCCGCCTGCCCGACGCGCCCAAGGGCAGCAAGGGCATCAGCCTGTTCGTGGTGCCGAAGTTCAAGGTCAAGGCCGACGGTTCGCTCGGCGAGCGCAACCCGATCTTCTGCTCCGGCCTCGAGCACAAGATGGGCATCCATGGCAACGCCACCGCGCAGATCGTGATCGAGGGCGCCACCGGTTCGCTGGTGGGCGAGCCCAACAAGGGCCTGGCCGCGATGTTCGTGATGATGAACGCCGCGCGCCTGGGCGTGGGCAACCAGTCGCTGGGCCTGACCGAGGTGGCGTTCCAGAACGCGCTGGTCTACGCCAAGGACCGCCTGCAGATGCGCTCGCTGTCGGGCGTGAAGGCCAAGGACAAGGAAGCCGACCCGATCATCGTGCACCCCGACGTGCGCAAGATGCTGCTGACCGCCAAGGCCTATGCCGAGGGCGGCCGCGCGCTGCAGGTGTTCTGCACCCTGCTGCTCGACAAGGAGCACCACCATCCCGACGAGAAGGTGCGCAAGGACAGCGGCGAACTCGTCGCGCTGCTCACGCCGATCGTGAAGGCCTTCATCACCGACAACGGCCACATCGCGACCAACGCCTGCATGCAGGTCTTTGGCGGCCATGGCTTCATCAAGGAATGGGGCATGGAGCAGTACGTGCGCGACAACCGCATCAACATGATCTACGAAGGCACGAACACCGTGCAGTCGCTCGACCTGCTGGGCCGCAAGGTGCTGGGCAACAACGGCGCCTCGCTGAAGAAGTTCGGCAAGCTGGTCGCGAAGCTGGTGGAAGAAGAGGGCGTGAACGAGAAGATGGCCGAGTTCATCAACCCGATCGCGGGCCTGGGCGACCAGCTCACCAAGTTCACGACCGAGATCGGCTTCAAGGGCTTCCAGAACCCCGACGAAGTCGGCGCCGCCGCGGTGGACTACCTGCGCGTGGCCGGCCACTTCGTGTTCGGCTACCTGTTCGCCCGCATGGCGCAGGTCGCGCTGCGCGAGATCGCGGCCGGCAACACCGACCCGTTCTACGTCGCCAAGCTGCAGACCGCGCGCTTCTACTTCGCCAAGCTGTTCCCCGAGACCGCGACGCTGATGCGCACGGCCCGTGCCGGCAGCAAGGTGCTGATGGACACCGACGCCGCGCTGGTCTGAGTCCGCGCTTCCCCTCTTCGACCACTTCCCGGAGCCGACCATGAAAGCAACGCTTGCAGCCCTCGTCCTCGTCGCGACCTCGGTCACGGCCCTGGCCCAGACCACCCCGGTGGGCCTGTGGCGCAACGTCGACGACAAGACCGGCGAGGCCAAGGCCGAGATCCGCATCGGCGAGGCCGGCGGCGCGCTGCTGGGCCGCATCGAGAAGTCGTTGAAGAAGGACGGCAAGCCCGATGCGGTCTGCGACGAATGCTCGGACGACCGCAAGGGCCAGCCGATCGCGGGCCTGGAGATCATCCGCGGCGGCAAGAAGGCTGACGGCAAGGACGTCTGGGAGGGCGGGAAGATCCTCGACCCCGAGAACGGCAAGGAATACCGCGCGAGCTTCACGCCGATCGACGGCGGCAAGAAGCTGGAAGTGCGCGGCTATCTGGGCCCCTTCTGGCGCACCCAAACCTGGAACCGTGTGCAGTAAGCCTGCGCGCAACCTATCCAAGAAATACCAAACATGTCCCGATTTCAAGTGAAGAAGGTCGCCGTGCTCGGCGCCGGCGTGATGGGCGCGCAGATCGCGGCCCACCTCGTCAATGTGCGCGTGCCGGTGGTGCTGTTCGACCTGGCGGCCAAGGAAGGCCCGAAGAACGGCATCGTCACGCGCGCCATCGACAACCTCAAGAAGCTCAAGCCCGCGCCGCTGGGCGACGTGGCCGATGCGGGCCTGATCCAACAGGCCAACTACGACGACAACCTCGACCTGCTCGGCGAGTGCGACCTGGTGATCGAGGCGATCGCCGAGCGCATGGACTGGAAGCTCGACCTCTACAAGAAGATCGCGCCGCACGTGGCCAAGCACGCGATCCTGGCCTCGAACACCTCGGGCCTGTCGATCACCAAGCTCAGCGAGGCATTGCCCGAAGCACTGAAGCCGCGCTTCTGCGGCATCCACTTCTTCAATCCGCCGCGCTACATGTTCCTGGTGGAGCTGATCAACACGCCCACCACGCAGCCGCAGGTGCTCGACGACCTCGAGGCCTTCGTCACCAGCACGCTCGGCAAGGGCGTGGTGCGCGCGCACGACACGCCCAACTTCATCGCCAACCGCGTCGGCATCGCCGGCATGCTGGCCACGCTGAAGGAAGTCGAGAAGTTCGGCCTCACGCCCGACGTGGTGGACGACCTCACGGGCAAGAAGCTGGGCCGCGCGAGCTCGGGCACCTTCCGCACCGCCGACGTGGTGGGCCTGGACACCATGGCCCACGTGGTGAAGACGCTGCAGGACAACCTCAACGCCGAGACCGATCCCTTCTACGCCAACTTCGTGACGCCGCCGGTGCTCGCCAAGCTGCTGGAACTGAAGAACCTGGGCCAGAAGACCAAGGCCGGCTTCTTCAAGAAGGTGGGCCGCGACATCCTGCGCTTCGACCTCCAGAGCGGCGACTACGTGCCCGCCGGCGCCAAGGCCGACGAGGTCTACGGCCGCATGCTCAAGAAGCCCGCGGGCGAACGCCTGAAGCTGCTGCGCGAGAGCGAAGGGCCGCAGGGCCAGTTCCTCTGGGCGATCCTGCGCGACGGCTTCCACTACGCCGCCGTGCACCTGGGCGACATCGCCGAGAGCGCGCGCGACATCGACTTCGCGATGCGCTGGGGCTTCGGCATGAAGCAGGGCCCGTTCGAGCTCTGGCAGGAAGCCGGCTGGGCGCAGGTCGCGAAGTGGGTGCAGGAAGACATCGACGCCGGCAAGGCGCTGAGCAGCGCGCCGCTGCCGAAGTGGGTGTTCGAAGGCCCGGTGGCCGAGGCCGGCGGCGTGCACACGCCCGAAGGCTCGTGGAGCGCCTCGCAGAACAAGTTCGTGCCGCAGCGCAAGCTGCCGGTGCACGACCGCCAGCTGTTCCCCGAGAGTGTGCTCGGCGCGAACGCGGCCGATGCCAACAAGGCCGGCACCACGATCAGCGACGAAGGCGACGTGCGCGTGTGGACGCTCGACGGCGAGGTGCTGATCGCGAGCATCCACTCGAAGATGCACGCCATCAGCCCCGACGTGGCCGAGGCGCTCGGCGCCGCGGTCGACCTGGCCGAGGCCGAATACAAGGGCCTGGTGATCTGGTCGCCCGACGAGATGTTCTCGGTCGGCGCCGACCTGCAGGCGATGCTGCCGGCCTTCGTGGTCGCGGGCATCGGCGCGGTCGAGGGCGCGGAGGAAGAGCTGCAGAACGTGATGCTCAAGATCCGCTATGCCAACGTGCCGGTGGTCTCGGCCGTGCGCGGCCTGGCGCTGGGCGGCGGCTGCGAACTGGCCGTGTACTCGTCGAAGCGCGTGGCGGCGATGGAAAGCTACATCGGCCTGGTCGAGGTCGGCGTGGGCCTGATCCCCGGCGCCGGCGGTCTGACCTACATCGCGCGCCGCGCGGCCGAGAACGCCTCGGCCTCGACCGGCACCGACCTGCTGCCCTTCCTCACCGAAGGCTTCACGGCCGCGGCAATGGCGAAGGTGGGCACGGGTGCGCTCGATTCGAGGAAGCTCGGCTACCTGCTCGACAGCGACGTGATCGTGCCGAACAAGGACGAGCTGCTCTACGTGGCGCTGCAGCAGGCCAAGGCCATGGCCGACGCCGGCTACCGCCCGCCGCTGCGCCGCAGCTTCCGCGTGGCGGGCCGCAGCGGCGCCGCGACGATCAAGGGCCAGCTCGTGAACATGCGCGACGGCGGCTTCATCAGCGCGCACGACTTCCACATCGCGAGCCTGATCGCGAACGTGGTCACCGGCGGCGACGTGGACGCGGGCTCGCTCGTGACCGAGGAATACCTGATGGCGCTGGAACGCAAGGCGTTCTGCTCGCTCATCGTGCACCCCAAGACGCAGGAGCGGATCATGGGGATGCTCAGCACCGGCAAGCCGGTGCGCAACTGAGGACGGATTTCATGAGCAAGCAAGTACAAGACGCCTACATCGTCGCGGCCACCCGCACCCCCATCGGCAAGTCGCACCGCGGCTACTTCCGCAACCACCGTCCCGACGACCTGCTCGCGACCACGCTGAAGGCCGCGCTGGCGGCGGTGCCCGGTCTCGATCCGAAGGCCATCGAGGACATCATCTGCGGCTGCGCGATCCCCGAGGCGCAGCAGGGCCTGAACGTCGCGCGCATCGGCGCGGTGCTCGCGGGCCTGCCGACCAGCGTCGGCGGCATCACGGTCAACCGCTTCTGCGCCTCGGGCCTGTCGGCGGTGCAGATGGCGGCCGACCGCATCCGCGTCGGCGAGGCCGACGTGATGATCGCGGCCGGTGTCGAGAGCATGAGCATGGTGCCGATGATGGGCAACTCGCCTTCGCTGTCGCCCTCCATCTTCGAGCGCGACGGCGACGTGGGCATCGCCTACGGCATGGGCCTGACGGCCGAGAAGGTCGCGCAGCAGTGGAAGGTGAGCCGCCAGGCCCAGGACGAGTTCGCGCTGGCCTCGCACCAGAAGGCGCTGGCCGCTCAGAAGGCCGGCAAGTTCGCGGACGAGATCACGCCGATCGAGGTGACCGACCGCGCGCCCGATCTCGAGAGCGGCGAAGCGATCGCGACCACGCGCACCGTGAACCTCGACGAAGGCGCGCGCCCCGACACCTCGATCGAAGGCCTCGCCAAGCTGCGCACCGTGTTCGCCGCGCGCGGCACGGTCACGGCCGGCAACAGCTCGCAGACCTCCGACGGCGCGGGCGCGCTGATCCTGGCGAGCGAGAAGGCGGTCAAGCAGTTCGGCCTGACGCCGCTGGCGCGCTTCGTGAGCTTCGCGAGCAAGGGCGTGCCGCCGCACATCATGGGCATCGGCCCGATCGAGGCGATTCCCGCGGCGCTGCGCTATGCAGGCCTGAGCCAGCAGGACATCGACTGGATCGAGCTCAACGAAGCCTTCGCGGCCCAGTCGCTCGCGGTCATCAACACCCTGGGGCTCGACCCGTCGAAGGTCAACCCGATGGGCGGCGCGATCGCGCTGGGCCATCCGCTGGGCGCGACCGGCGCGATCCGCTCGGCCACGGTGGTGCACGCGCTGCGGCGCGAGAAGCTCAAGTACGGCATGGTCACGATGTGCGTGGGCATGGGGCAGGGCGCCGCCGGCATCTTCGAGCGCGTCTGATCGATCACGCACCAGGCAACGCGACGAGTGCCGGTGCAACCAGGAGACAGGACAGTGATGGAACAGACGCAGCAGCAGCTTCCGGTCGACGGTGGCGCGCAGCAACTGGCGGTGCGCCGCTACGAACCCGCGGGCGCGCCGCGCGCCAGCATCGTGATCGGTGGCGCCATGGGCGTGCGCCAGTCCTTCTACGAAGCCTTCGCACGCTGGCTCGCGGGCCAGGGGCTGCGCGTCTGGACCTTCGACTACCGCGGCTCGGGCGACTCGCGTGGCGCCGCCTCGCTGCGCGGCTTCGAGGCCGACCTGTTCGACTGGGCGCGCGACTACGAGGCGGTCATCGACGCCGCCAAGGCCGCGCTGCCCGCGCAGCCGCTCTACCTGCTGGGCCACAGCCTCGGCGCCCAGCTGCCGGGTTTCCTGCAGCGCCCCGAGCAGGTCGACGGCCTGGTGAGCATCGCGGCCGGCAGCGGCTATTGGCGCGAGAACGCGCCGCGGCTCAAGCGCAGCATCCTCTACTTCTGGTTCGTGCTGGTGCCGCTGGTCACGCGGCTGTGCGGCTACTTCCCGGGCCGCAAGCTCAGGAAGGTGGGCGACCTGCCGCGCGGCGTGATCCTGCAATGGCGGCGCTGGTGCCTGAACCCGCGCTACAGCGTGGGCGCCGAGGGCGAGCTGGCGCAGAAGAGCTACAGCCGCGTGCGCTTCCCGGTGCTCGCGCTGTCGATGACCGACGACGAGCTGATGACGCTGGCCGGCACGCACAGCCTGGTGAGCTTCTACGACCAGGCGCCGCGCGCCATCGAGCGCATCGCGCCGGCCGACGTGCAGGCGCGGCGCATCGGTCACTTCGGCTTCTTCCGCGAGCAGTTCAGCCAGAGCCTGTGGCCCGCCACGGTCGACAAGCTGCATCGACTGGGCGCGCTGACAGCATCGGGCACGGCGCCCGGCGTCCCGCACACGACTGCCTGAGGCCGCGCGCCGGAGCACACTGCGGCCATGAGCACGAGCACCTCCCACCCCTTCGACAAGGCCATCGCGCTGCAGCACAGCGACCTGCGTGCGGGCCATTTCACGGGCACCACCAGCCCCGACTACTGGAACATGGTCGGTCCCTTCGGCGGCACCACCGCGGCGGTCGCGCTGCAGTCGGTGCTGCAGCATCCGGACCTGCTGGGCACGCCGATCGCGCTGACCGTGAACTACGCGGCCGCGCTCGAGGCCGGTGCCTTCGACGTGCAGGCGACCGCGGTGCGCACCAACCGCTCGACCCAGCACTGGACCGTGCAGATCACGCAGCCCGGCGCGGGCGGCGCGCCGAACATGACGACCACCGCCACCGTGGTGACGGCCGCGCGGCGCGAGACCTGGAGCCGGAGCGACCTCGCCATGCCCGAGGTGCCGAAGCCCGAGGCGGTCGAGCCGATCCGCATCGGCCCGGCCGGCGTGGCCTGGGTGCAGCAGTACGAGATGCGCCCGTTCAGCGGCGGCATTCCCGCGCAGTGGGACGGCAGCCTGCAGCACAGCGAGACCCGCATCTGGGTGCGCGACGCGCAGGCGCGGCCGCTCGACCTGCCCTCGCTCGCGGCGATGAGCGACGTGTTCTATCCGCGCATCTGGCTGCGCCGCGCCAAGCACGTGCCGGCCGGCACGGTGTCGATCACCACCTACTTCCACGCCGACGTGGCGCAACTGGCCGAGGTCGGCACCGGCTTCCTGCTCGGGCAGGCGACGGGGCAGCAGTTCTTCAACGGTTTCTTCGACCAGACCGCGCAGCTGTGGAGCGAGGCCGGCGTGCTGCTCGCGACCTCGAACCAGATCGTCTACTACAAGGAATAGCCTCCGGTTTCGCAAGGCCCGCGGCCGCCCGGAGAGAATCCAGCCCACCCAGGAGACAACGCCGCATGACGAAGACCGTCGAGTTCTATTTCGATTTCGGCAGCCCCGCCGCCTACCTCGCCGCGACCCAGCTGCCCCACGTGTGCGCCGACACCGGCGCCGAGCTGGTCTGGAAGCCGATGCTGCTGGGCGGCGTGTTCCAGGCCACGGGCAACCACTCGCCGGCCGAGATCGCGCCCAAGGGTTCGTACATGACGACCGACCTGCAGCGCTTCGCCAAGCGCTACGGCGTGCCCTTCGTGCACAACCCGCATTTCCCGATCAACACGCTGCTGCTGATGCGCGGTGCCACCGCGATCCAGCTGCAGCAGCCGGCGCGCTTCGATGCCTACGTCGACGCGATCTACCACGCGATGTGGGTCGAGCCGCGCAACCTCAACGATCCGGCTGAGGTGGGCGCGGTGCTGCAGGCGGCGGGCTTCGATCCCGCGGCGCTGCTCGCGGCCGCGGGCCAGCAGGAGGTCAAGGACCGCCTGAAGGCCGTCACGCAGGAGGCCGTGGCGCGCGGCGTGTTCGGCGCGCCCACCATGTTCGTGGGCGACGACATGTTCTGGGGCCAGGACCGGCTCGACTTCGTGCGCGAGGCGCTGGCCGCCTGATCCCTTCCCTCTTTCTTCTTTCCACAGGACACAAGCCATGAGCGACATCCTCGTCCACGCCGAAGCCGGCGTGATGACCATCACCTTCAACCGCGTCGACAAGAAGAACTCGATCACCAGCGCGATGTACGCCGAGCTGGCCGATGCGCTGGCCAGGGCCGAGGGCGACGCGGCCGTGCGCTGCGTGCTGATCCAGGGCGACCCGACCATCTTCAGCGCCGGCAACGACATCGGCGACTTCCTCAACGCGCCGCCCGCGGGCAAGGACTCGCCGGTGTTCCGCTTCCTGCGCGGCATCGCGACCTTCCCGAAGCCGATCGTCGCGGCGGTCTGCGGCCCGGCCGTGGGCATCGGCACCACGATGCTGTTCCATTGCGACCTGGTCTACGCGGGCGACAACGCGGCCTTCTCGATGCCCTTCGTCAACCTCGGCCTGTGCCCCGAGGCGGCCTCCAGCCTGCTGGTGCCGCAGATGCTCGGCTACCACCGTGCGGCCGAGGCGCTGCTGCTGGGCGAACCCTTCATGGCCGAGGCCGCGCTCGAGGTCGGCCTGGTCAACCGCGTGGTGCCGCCGACCGAGGCCAACGCCATCGCCCAGACCCAGGCGCGCAAGCTCGCGGCCAAGCCGCTGAGCGCGCTGGTCGAGACCAAGCGGCTGCTCAAGAAGGCGCAACTGCCCGCGGTCATCGAGCGCATGGACGAGGAGGGCGCGAGCTTCGGCCGCATGCTGCGCGAGCCCGCGGCGCGCGAGGCCTTCGGCGCCTTCATGGAGAAGCGCAAGCCGGATTTCTCCAAGCTCTGAGCACGGCGCGGGTCCGTACCTACAACCTGCGTTCTACGGGCTTTCCACAAGCCGCCGAGGCCCCTTCGGCGGGGTCGCACGCGTACACTGGTCCGCGTGCCAGTCCTCCAGTTACACACGCCAGCAGCCCGCACCCAGCGGTCGTTCGATGCTACTAAAAAGGTAGCAATTCGGCCGACGCGCAGGCAGGCGCTGGGCCTGCTCGGCGCCACCCTGGCGGCACCGTCGCTGGTGCTCGCGCGCGTGCGGCCGCTGCGCATCGGCGTGCTCGGTCCCTGGTCGGGTGCCTACGTGGGCGGCGGGCGGCAGTTCGATGCCGGCATGGCGGTCTGGCTGGCCGCGCACAACCAGCAGATCGCGGGCCGCCCGGTCGAGCTGCTGCGGCGCGACGTGCCCGTGAGCGCGCCCGACATGGCGCGCCGGCTCGCGCTCGACCTGGTGGAGAACGAGCGTGTCGACCTGCTGACCGGCCTGCACTTCAGCTCCAACGCCTACGCGGTGGCGGCCGTCGCCACGCAGGCCAAGGTGCCCACGGTGATCATGAACGCGGCCTCCTCGGGCATCACCGCGCGCTCGCCCTACACGGTGCGCGTGTCCTTCACCATCGCACAGGTCACGCTGCCGCTGGCGCGCTGGGCGCTCAAGGAGGGGCTGCGCGAGGTCTGCACCGTGACGGCCGACTACGCCTCGGGCGTCGATGCCGAGACCGCCTTCGTCTCGGGCATCACGGCCGGCGGCGGCAATGTCGGCGCGATGCTGCGCGTGCCGCTGGCCACGCAGGACTACACGGCCTACATGCTGCGGCTGCGCGAGCTCAAGCCGCAGGCGGTGTTCTTCTTCCTGCCCTCGGGCCAGATGCCGGCCGGCTTCCTGCGCGCCTGGCGCGACCGCGGCATGGCCGACACCGGCATCCGGCTGCTGTCGACCGGCGAGGCCACCGACGACCACTACCTGCAGAACATCGGCGAGCTGGCCGAGGGGCTGGTCACCAGCCACCACTACTCGTACGCGCACGAGTCGCCCGAGAACCGCCGCTTCGCCGCGGCCTTCGAGACCGAGTACGGCTCGCACCTGCGGCCCGGCTATTTCGCGGTGGCCGCGCACGATGCCTTCGCGGCGCTCGACCTCGCGATGGCCTCGCCGCTGATGCGCGGCGGCGGCAGCCCCGAGAAGCTGATCGACGCCTTCCGCGGCCTCAAGCTCGAGAGCCCGCGCGGCCCGATCGAGATCGACGCCTACACGCGCGACATCGTGCAGACGGTCTACATCCGCCGCACCGAGCGCCGCGACGGGCGCTGGATCAACAGGGAGTTCGAGCGCTTCGAGAAGGTGCGCGATCCGGCGCTGTGAGGCTGCCCGGGCCGATCAGGCCGCCGGCTGCTCGATCGCCCGCGGCCGCCCGCTGTCGTCGATCGCCACGTAGGTGAAGGTGGCCTGGGTCACCTTGATGTACTCGCCCTGGGCCCGGAAGCGCTCGGCGAAGACCTCCACGGTCACGGTGATCGAGGTGCGGCCGATGCGCACCAGCTTCGAATAGAAGGACAGGATGTCGCCGATGCGCACCGGCTGCTTGAAGATGAATTCGTTGACCGCCACCGTGGCCTGGCGCCCCTTGGCGTAGCGCGCCGGGATCACCGAGCCGGCCAGGTCGCACTGCGCCATGACCCAGCCGCCGAAGATGTCGCCGTTGGCATTGCAGTCCGCCGGCATCGGGATCACCTTGAGCACCAGCTCCATGTCGGTGGGCAGGCTCTTCAGGGTGGCGGCGGCGTCGGCACTGGGGGAATCGGACATGGGCAACAATCAGGGCAGAAAAACGACCACGATTGTCCCTCATGCGCCGCGCCGGCGAAGCTGTTTCCACCCCCACCTCCTCCCCACCGCATGCCGGCGGCCACGCACCCGCGCGCGCCGACCGCTCCGACTGGGCCACGCTGCGGCGCCTCTTTCCCTACCTCTGGGACTACAAATGGCGCGTGCTGTTCGCGCTGGGCTTCATGGTGGCGGCCAAGGTGGCCAACGTCGGCGTGCCGCTGCTGCTGAAGAACCTGGTCGACACCATGACGCCCAAGCCCGACATGGCGCAGGCGCTGCTGGTGGTGCCGATCGCGCTGCTGGTGGCCTACGGGCTGCTGCGCTTCAGCACGTCGCTGTTCAACGAGCTGCGCGAGCTGATCTTCGCCAAGGCCACCGAGGGCGCCGCGCGCCGCATCGCGCTCGAGGTGTTCGGCCACCTGCATTCGCTGAGCCTGCGCTTCCACCTCGAGCGCCAGACCGGCGGCATGACGCGCGACATCGAGCGCGGCACGCGCGGCGTGCATTCGCTGATCTCGATGTCGCTCTACAGCATCGTGCCGACCATCATCGAGCTGGTGCTGGTGCTCGCCATCCTGGGCGTGAAGTTCGATGCGCTGTTCGTCTGGATCACGCTGGCGGCACTGGTGCTCTACATCGGCTTCACGGTCACCGTGACCGAGTGGCGCACCCAGTTCCGCAAGACCATGAACGAGCTCGACTCGCTGGCGCAGAGCCGCGCGGTCGATTCGCTGTTGAACTACGAGACCGTCAAGTACTTCAACAACGAGGCCTTCGAGGCGAAGCGCTACGACGCCAGCCTCGACCGCTACCGCAAGGCCGCGATCACCAGCCAGCGCACGCTGAGCATGCTCAACGCGGGCCAGCAGGCGCTGATCGCGGTCAGCCTGGTGCTGATGCTGTGGCGCGCCACCTCGGGCGTGGTCGAGGGCCGCATGACCCTGGGCGACCTGGTGATGGTCAACGCCTTCATGATCCAGCTCTACATCCCGCTCAACTTCCTGGGCGTGATCTACCGCGAGATCAAGCAGAGCCTGACCGACCTCGACAAGATGTTCGTGCTGATGGAGAAGGAGCGCGAGGTGCGCGACGCGCCCGACGCGAAGCCGCTGGCCGGTGCCGACGCCACGGTGCGCTTCGAGGACGTGAGCTTCGCCTACGAGGCCGCGCGGCCGATCCTCAAGCACGTGAGCTTCGAGATCCCCGCGGGCAAGACGGTGGCCGTGGTCGGTCCTTCGGGCTCGGGCAAGTCCACGCTGGCGCGGCTGCTCTACCGCTTCTACGACGTGCAGCAGGGCCGCATCACCATCGGCGGCGAGGACATCCGCACAGTGCAGCAGGCCAGCGTGCGCCGCGCGATCGGCATCGTGCCGCAGGACACGGTGCTGTTCAACGACACGGTCGAATACAACATCGCCTACGGCCGCCCGGGCGCCACGCGCGAGGAGGTCGAGGAAGCGGCCCGCGCGGCGCGCATCCACGACTTCATCGCCGCCACGCCCCAGGGCTACGCGACCACGGTGGGCGAGCGCGGCCTGAAGCTGTCGGGTGGCGAGAAGCAGCGCGTGGCGATCGCGCGCACGCTGCTGAAGAACCCGCCGATCGTTATCTTCGACGAGGCCACCTCGGCGCTCGACTCGGCCAACGAGCGCGCGATCCAGGCCGAGCTCAAGAGCGCGGCGCAGGACAAGACCACGCTGGTGATCGCGCACCGCCTCTCGACGGTGGTCGACGCGCACGAGATCCTGGTGCTCGAGGCCGGCGTGATCGTCGAGCGCGGCACCCATGGCGAGCTGCTCGCGAAGCAGGGCCGCTATGCGCAGATGTGGGCTTTGCAGAAGAGCGAGGCGGCGCCGCTGCTCTAGGGCCTGTTAACACTATGCAAGGGGTCGCGAAGCTCGCCAAAGCCCGCCCATCAAGGCGCGTGACGACGCGTGTGCGTCCGCACACGCTAGGAGCGCAACGCCGAGGGGCGGGCTTTGGCGAGCTTCCCTCCGGGTTGCCCCGCAAAGGGGCCGTCTGCAGCGTTGCCCGCGCTTGCAAGGCGGACGCCTTGCTGCGCGCGGGCGCCTTGCATCCAGCCCCTTGGCGAAGCAGCGCG